>NZ_JBCHAA010000009.1:0-270163 GCF_053525655.1 Trinickia camelliae | reverse complement strand
CGCGCAGCGCGTTCGTGGCGTTGGGCTGGGTCGCGAGCGAAGCGAACGAGGCGGGCGGAGTGGACTGTGTGCCGGACGAGTTGCCGCCGCCGGAGGTTGACGAACCCGTGGAGCTCGATGGCGGGGTGTTGATCTTGGCGCTGTCCACCGTCACCACGAGGTCGGTGTGACCGTTCGTGCTGACCGTGACGCCGGTCAGCGTCGACGTGTAGCCGGCGATCGAATAGTTCAGCGAGTTCGCGTTATAAGTGCCGACGCCGGCCGCATCCACCACCACGAAACGCTGACCGGCCGCGAAGCCATAGCCGCCCGTCGTGCTCTTGAACTGCACGGACGAGCCCGCCGCGATCGTCGCATCGCCCGACACCACGAGGCGCCCGTAGCCCGTATCGGTCAGGCTGCCGGAGGAGGTCGCGCCGTTGGCGACGCCGATCAGCAGCGTGGCCGCCTGGCCCTGCGAGTAATTGCCGGTGATCGTCGTGAGGCTGTCGACTTCGAGCGTCGCACCGGTGTTCTTGACCGTGTGCGAGCCGACGATGATGGTGTCGTTCAGCAGCAAGTTGCCCGAAGCGAAGTTCAGATCCGCCGAGGTGCTGATGATCGCGCCCGCCGTGCCGTTGTAGCCGGTCAGCGTGCCGAAGACGGAGCCCGTGCCGCCGCTGATCGTGAACGCCTGGCTCGAGGCGTTCACGATGTTGCCCGCGATCACGCCCGAGTTGGTGATCGGGCCGATCGTGCCGTTCGTGTCGTTGTAGATCGCGTAGCCATTGCTCGTGATCGTGCCGCTGTTCGAGATCGTATCGATCTTGCCGAGGTTGTCGATGCCGATGCTGCCGCCGCTGATCAAGCCGCCGGTGTTCGCCAGCGAGCCGATCGAGCCGCCGCTCTCATTGACGATGCCGTAATAGCCGCTGCCCGTGATCGTGCCGCTGTTGATGAGCGCTTCGATCGTGGCGCCGGAGTTGTTATGGATGCCGTCGTTGCTGCTCGTGATCGCGCCACTACTGTTCAGCGTGGTGATCGAGCCGTTGTTCACAACGCCGTAGTAGCCGCTCGCGCTGATCGTGCCGCTGTTCGTGAGCGTGCCGATCGTGCTGCCGGCGTCGTTCCGGATGCCGGAATTGCCGCTAGTGGCACGGACCGTGCCGCTGTTCGTGAGCGCGTCGATCGTGCCGGCGTTGTAGATGCCGTAGCCGCTGTTCGTGATCGAGCCGCTATTGCTCAGCGTGGTGATCGAGCGGGCGTTGAAGATGCCGTTGATCGAGCCGCTGTTCTTGAGCGCGATGATGGTGCCGACGTTCATGATGATGCCGCCGATGAACTGACCGTCGTTCGTGATCGTGCCGATCGTGCCGTAGTTGAGGACGGCGATGAGGCCAAAGCCGGGGCTGATCGAACCGTCGTTCGTGAGCGCACCGATCGAGCCGCTGTTATAGATGGCGGCGTTATTGCCGATGATCAAACCGTTGTTCGTGACCGCGCTGATCGAGCCGGCGTTGTCGATGCCGTAAATGCCGCCGCTGATCGTGCCGTTGTTCGTGAGCGTACCGAGCGACGACCCGCTCGCCAACACCGCTTCGGGCCCGGCGGGGAGCGTGGCCCCGTTGGCGACCGTGAAATCGCCGCTAGTCCATGCCACCTGGGCCCTCGCCGCGGGCGGCGTCATCGCAGCGAGCGCCGCCGTCACCGCGAGGCTGATCGCCGTCAGCCGTCTTGCCGCCGGCTGCGGCCGAGGTCCCGATTTGCGCATGCTCTTCCACCCGATGATTGTCAGTTTTTCTATCGCTATCGGAGGCCATGCATAGGCTGGCGGCGCGGCCATTTTCCAGCCGCGCAGTGCGCTCGACGCATCTTCCCCGTATATCGATTTTTCAGAATCGGGGCGATTTTATGGGTGCGGGGCGAATTCATCTGTAGCACAAACGTGCTACATCGGGCCTGGCTGGACCGCCCGTAAAATGCCACCTCCGAGCCGAGCGTCCTAAGCCCTTATTCAAAAACAAAATATTTCCGGACCAAGACTGAAGGAAGACACGATAAGGCCGGTGCATCGCGCCGATCGTTTTTGCGTTTGTTCCAAGATCTTTTTTGCGCGGTCTGTTACTCACGAAACGTTGACCCAAGTTTTACCCAACCAGAAAGAACAGGAGCCCATCATGAATGAGCAGCACGCTAAGGAACTCGGAAAGATCGTCGCCAAATGCTGGTCGGACGATGTATTCAAGCAGACGCTGTTGGCCGATCCGGTCGCGACGCTGAAGGCCGAAGGCGTGACGTTGCCTGCCGGCATTACCGTCAAGGCGCTCGAAAATACGGAACAGACATTTCACCTGGTTATCCCTGCCAAGCCGACGGAATTGAGCGACGAGCAACTGGACAGCGTGGCTGGCGGATTCAGCATTCCCACCTTTTGGTGTGGTTGCAGATAAGCGAGCACTGGCCGAATTCGGCTGGACACAAGCGGAAGAAGCACGGCCCCAGGTTTTACCAATCCGGAAAGAACAGGAGCACATCATGAATGAGCAACACGCTAAGGAATTCGGAAAGATCATCGCCAAATGCTGGTCGGACGATGTATTCAAGCAGACGCTGTTGGCCGATCCGGTCGCGACGCTGAAGGCCGAAGGCGTGACGTTGCCTGCCGGCATTACCGTCAAGGCGCTCGAAAATACGGAACAGACATTTCACTTGGTCATTCCCGCCAAGCCGACGGCATTGAGCGACGAGCAATTGGACAGCGTGGCTGGCGGACTCTGCTGGTACGGCGGCTGCTATCGCTGGTAGTTTCAGATAAGAGCGCGCTGGGTGCCTGCGCGGTCTTGGCTCTCACGAAACATCGACCTGAGTTGTACTAATCCAAAACGAACAGGAGCCCATCATGAATGAGCAACAAGCCAAGGAATTCGGAAAGATCGTCGCTAAGTGCTGGTCGGACGATGCATTCAAGCAGAAGCTGTTGACCGATCCGGCAGCAACGCTGAAGGCCGAAGGCGTGACGTTGCCTGCTGGCGTTGCCATCAAGGCGCTTGAAAATACGGAACAGACATTTCACCTGGTCATTCCGGCCAAGCCGGCGGAATTGAGCGACGAGCAACTGGACAGCGTGGCTGGCGGACTCTCCTGCAATTACTGCACTAGATAAGGACGCGCTGGGCGCATACGCGCCCAGCGTCCTCATTTCCCGGTCAATGCCCGCCTCGATCGTCTTGCGTAAAGTCCCATGATTAAAGTGCCTGCTTTCAAAGCCAACCTGCACGCGGCATCCATTTCCGGAGAGGGAGCACTGATACTCTCGGAAGACAAGACCTGGGCCTTGACCGGCACTCCTTACGAAAAAATTGTCCCGTTGATCGACGGCCGTCGCAGTACCGACGAGATTGTCGACGCCTTGGCCAGAACCGTCGATGCGGCCACGGTGTACTACGCCATCGGCAAATTGCGCGACCAAGGGTATGTGGTGGAGGCCACGCCGGAGATTGCACCCTCTGTCGCCGCGTTCTGGCAGGCTGCGGGCATCGAAGCCGCCGCGGCGCAGGCTGCGCTGCGCGAGAAATCGGTGGCGCTGCAAACCCTCGGCCTGGCGGACGCCGCTGGCTTGCGCGCGGCGCTCGAAGCGATGGCGATTACCATGGCGCCGCCCGCGCATGCCGATTTGCTGATCGTGCTGACGGACGATTATCTTCGCCCCGAACTGGCCGCCATCAATGCCAATGCCTTGTCGGCAAAACAGCCTTGGCTTCTGGTGCGCGTAACGGGGCCGGAATTGTGGCTGGGCCCCTTGTTCGAACCGAGCCACAGCGCGTGCTGGGCATGCCTGCGTCAGCGGCTGGAACGCAATCGCGTCGGACACGGCTTCGTCGCGCAGAAGAACCAGCTGGCGACCTTTCCGCTGACCGCGCAAAGCATGCTGCCGGCAACCCAGGCAGCCGCATCCAGCATGGCGGCCACTGCGGCAGCGCAGTTTCTGGCGGGCGCCGCCACCGGATTGCGCGACAGCATGCTCAGTTTGCGTTGGAGCGGGTTCGTCCCGCACACGCACACGCTCGTGCGCCATCCTCATTGCGCGGCCTGCGGCGCGGCCGATGAGCCTGTCTTGCGGACGTTGCAGCTCAGACCGGGGAATGCCAACTTTGTACGCGACGGCGGCCATCGCAGCATTGCGCCGGAAGAGACATTAAAGAAATACGAACACCTGGTCAGTCCGATTACCGGTGTGGTCTCGCGGCTGGAGCCGGTCCCGCTTGCAGATGGGATTGCCCATGTCTACATGGCGGGTCACAACAGTGCCGTCAAGCTCGAACACGTGCAGCAGCTCAAGCAGGGCTTGCGCAGCGCCAGCGCGGGCAAAGGCGTATCGGAAGCGCAGGCCAAGACCAGTGCATTGTGCGAGGCCATCGAACGCTACAGCGGCGAATTCACCGGCTCCGAGTTGCGCCGTACTCGTGCCTTCAGCGACTGGACCGAAGGCGACGCGATCCATCCTCGCGACATCATGTTTTACAGTCAGCGCCAGTATGCCGAGCGCGCAGCCTGGAACGGGAAACACTCGCGTTTCAATAACGTTCCCGAGTGCCTGGATGACGATGCGCTCATCGACTGGACGCCGTTGTGGTCGCTCACGGCACAGCGCCACAAGTATGTGCCGACGCAACTGGTGTATTACGGCGCGCCGGCAAAAGAGGGCGACACCCGCTTTTACAGCATGAGTTGTTCGAACGGGAACGCATCCGGCAATACGCTGGAAGAGGCGATTTTGCAGGGCTTCTTCGAACTGGTGGAACGCGATTCGGTGGCGCTCTGGTGGTACAACCGCCTATCCAGGCCCGGCGTGGACATCGCGTCTTTCGGCGAGCCTTTCTTGCTGCAAATGCAAGATCACTACCGCCAACGACACCAACGCCAGATCTGGGCCCTGGATGTGACGTCCGACCTGGGGATTCCCGCTTTTGTCGCGGTGTCGAAATTGGAGGGGGGCGAGCGGGAACAGATACTGTTCGGCCTGGGCTGTCATCTGGATGCGCGGATCGCCTTGCAGCGCGCCTTCGCCGAAATGAATCAGATGACAGGGTTGGCCTACGCGGTCGACGGGGTGGCCCCGCACGCGCAGGACGCGGAGCTCGTGAACTGGCTGCATCACGCCACCGTGGCCAACCAGCCGTATATGGCGGCCGATTCCAGGCAAGCCCTCAAGCGCCTGAGCGATTATCCGGTGCAGCACAGCGGCGAGTTCCTGAAGGACATCCACCATTGCCGCGGCATCGTCGAAAGCAAGGGCATGGAAATGCTGGTCCTGAACCAGACCCGGCCGGATGTCGGCATGCCCGTTGCCAAGGTGGTGGTGCCGGGGCTGCGACATTTCTGGGCGCGTTTTGCGCCAGGCCGTCTCTACGATGTGCCGGTCCAGATGGGATGGCTGGAAAAGCCGCAGCGCGAAGAAGAGTTGAATCCGATTCCCATCTTCATTTGAGCCGTCGCGGCAGCGCTATTTCTTCGTAACGGGCCAACCCGCCGGCATTGCCGTGCCGGCGGCCGACAACCACTCCAGTTCCTGATCGCTCAAATGGCGGCCGCCGTCGAGGTTAGCCGAATAGCCCGGAAGCGTTTGCAGTTTCTCGACAATGCGTTGAATCAACGGGTCGTTGAGCGGCGGGTGCCCGGCATGCGACTTCTCTAGCGCTGTCGAGCCAGCGGCCCGCAGTTCTTTCAGCAACGCGTCGTCTCTCATCAGCTTTGCCGCTTCGTCCCGGCATTCGCGGCACGCACACAGGTGGGCTTCGATCGTCGCCGGATCGACTGCAAGCGGTGCGCCGTCGAGCCGGTCGCAAACCAGCGCCAGAAATTCTTCGCACGCGATATCGTTCACAGTTGTTGTCTCTTGGCTAGTGCAGCGAAATGGCCATTCAGGGCAAGCAGCTCGTCGTAGCTTCCGGTTTCGACAATCTTGCCGGCATCGATGACGACAATACGGTCGGCTTGCTGGATGGTCGATAGCCGGTGCGCGATGACAATGCGGGTTGCGCCCAGCCGCCCGATGCTGTCGGCCACGATCGCCTGGGTCTGGTTGTCGAGTGCGCTGGTTGCTTCGTCGAACAGCAGCACGGCGGGCCGGTTGACCAGCGCCCTGGCGATCATCAGGCGTTGGCGTTGACCTCCCGAGATCGTGTTCATCCCTTCAGCGATCATCGTATGCATGCCCATGGGCATGGCGCGGATGTCCTCTTCCACGCCTGCCATGCGCGCGGCCGCCCAGGCTTCGTCCAGGGTTCGCGGCGCGGAGCCGACGATGTTGGTGAAGATGTCGCCCGGCATCAGCTTGCCGTTTTGCAGCACCACGCCGAGTTGTCTGCGCACCGATCCGGCATCCAGCCCCGCCAGATCCTGCCCATCGTAATAGACCGCCCCCGATGCCGGTTTTTCGAACCCGAGCAAGAGCCGGAACAGCGTCGACTTGCCGGAGCCGGACGGTCCGACCAGGGCGACGAATTCGCCCTGGCGCACGTGCAGGGAAAGGTCGTCGAGGATCGGCGGGCCGTCCTTGGCATAACTGAACGTGACCCGGCTGATATCGATGCCGCCTTGCAGCGGGCCGGCTTGCGTTTGCGAGGCTTGTTCTTCAGGCGCGGTGTCCAGGATAGGCCGGGCGCGCTCGAAGAGCGGGATGGCGCCGAGCGATTGGGTCAGCGCGGTGGCCAGTGTCAGCGTCGCCGTGAGGAATTGCATGAAGGCGGTGTTGAAGGCAACGAACAGACCCGTGGTGACGCCGCCCCGGAACAACGCGATGGCCGCGAACAGCATGCCCGAGGCGATGACGATGAAGCTGGCGTTGAACACTTCAAGGATATTGCCGAGTGCGCGCACCGCCATGCCGAGTTGCTTTTGGCGTGCAAAGTCGCGTGCCCACAAGACGAAGGCGCGGTTTTCCGCGCCGCCGATGCGCAGCTTGCCGATGCCGTTGAGTATCTGCAGCACCCGGCTTGCGACGGCGCCTTGCAAGGTGAACATGCGCCGTTCGATCCGCAGCCGCCAGAGATTGAAGCCGACCGTCACCAGCAGGATCAGCGCCACCAGCGCGGTCGCGACCAGGCCCAATTGCCAGTTCAGCAGGAACATGTAGACGAAGCTGAACAAGCCGAACATCCAGCTCAGCACCGCGGACTGGGTGGCATGGGTCATCAGGTGCAGGATGCTGTTGATCGACAGCGCGCGCTGCGCCAGATCGCCGGCGGCGTAGTTCCTGAAGAATGGCGCTGGCAGGCTGATCAGGCGTTCCATGATGGCCGCTTCGGCGGCAACGCCCAGACGTCCCTCTATGCGCAACAGAGACCAGGCCCTCAGCAGTTCGAATGCCGCCACGCCCAAGGTCGCCGTGACCAGCAACAGCACCAGTTGCACCAGTTCGCCGCTGCGCGCATCCGGAATGACGTGATCCACCAGGACGCCGGTCGCCATCGGCGTGAACAGGGCCAGCATCCCACCCAGCAAGCCGCAAGCTATCACGGTCAAGCCGTCCTTGCGCGTGCCGGCCAGCCCGAAGCGCAGCAGATCCAGCATGCCGATCGCCCGCGCCGGAAAGGTGCGGAAAAACATCCAGGCGTTTTGCTCCAGCTCGGCCGCGCTGATCGCGTCGAGCTGGGTCACGCGGCCGCTCTCGAGGTCTTCCATGCGGTAGCCGCCGCCTGACAGCGGCAGCAGCGCCACCGGCCGTCCGCCGTCCTTCAGGCTGCCCAGCATGGGCCCGGCATCGTCCCGCCACCAGTGCCGGCCTTCGAGCTTGACTTTGCGCATGGCGACGCGGGCTTGCCGGGCGAGTTGCCGCAAGCTGTCGAACGCATCGAGCGCGGGATCGACGGCCTTGAAGGAGGCATTGACGCCGCTTGCCGCCAGTACGCGCGCCAACGTTGCGGCCAATAGCGTTTCCGGGCCGCCGTCGGCCGGCGCAGGCGCGGCGCCGGCGTCGAGCAGGGCGGCCATCGCGCCCAGCGCCCGGTTCAGATTGCGTTGGTCGGTGCGCTGGCGAAGTTGCAGCGCCAGCGCATCCTGATCGCTGCCGAGGTCCGCATCCGCCGACGGCGCGGGGCTGGATAGTGCGTGCATGGAGGTATCCGACATCAATCGCTCCTGATGAGCCGGCTGTATGCGCCATTGCCGGCAAGCAACTGCTCGTGCGTGCCGCGTTCGACGATGCGTCCGCGATCCATGACGATGATTTCGTCGGCATCGCGCACCGTCGACAAGCGGTGCGCGATGATCAGGCAGGCGCAGCCGCGTGCGCGGATATTGGCGTCGATCGTCATTTCGGTCAGCGGGTCCAGTGCCGAGGTGGCTTCGTCCAGAACCAGGATGCTGGGCCTCAGCGCCAGCGCGCGTGCGATGTCCAGCCGCTGGATCTGACCGCCGCTGAAGCCGGCGCCGGCTTCCCCTACGTAGCTGTCGTAACCGTCCGGGCGGCCGACGATCGTGTCGTGGATCATGGCGTCACGGGCCGCCTGGATCATCTCCGCTTGCGGCAGCGTCGAATCCCATAGCGTGAGGTTGTCGCGCACGCTGCCTTCGAACAGATAGGGTTCCTGCTCGACCCCGGCCAGCGAGCCGACCAGCACCTGACGCTCCACCTGATGACGTGGCGCGCCGTCGAACAAGACCTCGCCGGACCAAGGATGATGGAGCCCCAGGACGATGCGGGCCACCGTCGATTTGCCGCTGCCGGAACCGCCCACCAGCGCCACACGGCGCCCTGGCGCCAGGCTCAGGTTGAAATCCTCGATCAGCGCGGGCTCCAGCCGGCTGTAGCCGAAGCTGACGTTGCGCAGCTCCAGATGGCCCCGCAATTTCGCATGGGCCGGCGGCGCGGCATCGACGGCCGGCGTCGACGCCGCAAAATCGCGATCCACGGGATAGCGCATGACGTCGTTTAGCCTGGCCATGTCGCCCTTGGCTTCCTGATACTTGCCGGCCAGCGTCATCAACTTGCTCACGGGCGCCGTGAAACTGCTCATGAGGCTTTGGAACGCCACCAGCGTGCCGACCGACATGGCGCCGGCGATGACCTGCGCGCCGCCCATGCCGAGAATGGCGACGCCGATCAGTGCATTGAGCAAGCCGGGCAAAGCCGACAGCAGCCGGGTGTGGAACTCCAGCCGTTGCTCGGTGTTGTTGACCTTGGCCCGGTAGCCCGTCCAGCGCGTGAAAAAATCGCTCTCGGCGCCGCTGGCCTTGATGGTCTCGATCGTCTGGATGCCGCCTATCGTGGCTGCCATGAGTTTGCCGCGATCTTGCAACAGCAGCATGTTGCCGTCGGTGCGCAGCCGGTCGATCGCCTTGAGGGCGATCAGGTTGAGCGTCGTCAGCGCCACGCCTGTCAGCGTCAAGCCCCAGTCGTACGTCAGCATGACCGCGAGGTAGAAGACCAGCATGACCGTGTTGACGGCATTGGTGGCGAGCTCGCCCGACAACAGCTGCGCCACGCGGTCGTTGGCTTCGACACGCTGGCTGATGTCGCCCGCATGACGCTGCGCGAAGAACTCGAGCGGCAGCCGCAGCACATGCCAGAAAAAGGTGCTGGAGCCGGTTACCGAGAGATGCGTCTCCAGTCGCAACAGATACTTTTGCTGCAGCCAGGTCAGCATGCCGCGCACGGCGGCGGTGGCGGCCATGCCGATCAACAGCGGTTTGATCCATCCGTCCATGCGGCCGATCAGGTAGTTGTCGACAAAGACTTTTGAAAACACCGGGATGAGCAAGCCGGGAATGACCAGCGCCAGGCTGGCCAGCGTCACGAACCACAACGCGCTCTTCACATGGCTCAGGCGCGCGCCAAGGGCCTTGATTATGCCGGGCGTGCGTCCACTGGGCTCAAAGCCGGGGGCGCGGTCGAACAGCAGGGTCACGCCGGTGAAGGCTTTTTCGAATTCCTCGTAGCTGACTTGGCGCGGGCCGCCGGCCGGGTCGTTGAGGTACACGCCACGCCTGCCGAAACCTTCGAGCACAACGAAATGGTTGAAATTCCAGAACAGGATGGCGGGAAATGTCTGCTTGCGCAGTTCGGCGATTTCGAGGCGCGCGCCGCGCGCCGTCAGGCCGTAGGTACGCGCGGCCTTGACCACGCTGCTGGCCTTGGCGCCGTCGCGGGAAACGCCGCAAACGATGCGCAGTTCTTCCAGTGGCACGTACCGGCCGTGAAAACCCAGCACGATGCCCAGCGCGGCTGCGCCGCATTCCACGGCTTCCATTTGCAAGACGGTAGGCGTGCGCACCCGCGGGCTGGCGGCGGCCGTTTTGCCGGGTCTGCGCAGGCCGGTGCGCCAGGCGAGGAAGGATCTTAGCGGCATGAGCTTGCGTGGCTTGTCGTTTGCATGGCGTGCCCGAGGTTCACAGGCCGCCGGCTTGTTTGAGCAGGGGAATCACCAGGCTGATCGGCTTTTGCACTTCAAGGGTGACTGTCGCCGAGGCCAGCGTGCCGCTGTTGAGGTCCAACTGGCTCGCGGCGCGCGACGACCATCGATACCCGCTCCTCGTCGTGGCGTCGGGGATCAGATCCACCGTGACGGCAACCGGCGGACCGTCGCGGGACAGCTCGCGCACCAGGCCGGGGTTGTCGACGACGGCCAGCATGCCGCGATCCGTGGCTGGATACTTGGACACGGACCTGACCTTGCCGACCAGGTAGCCGTAGCGCTCCTTGCGCGCGGTGGCGGGCGACAGTTGAACGGTCATGCCGGGGCGGATGGCCGCGGCTTCGCTGCGTGGAGGCACATAGATCAGCGCTTCGAGCGAGTGCTGCGCGGCTTCCACCGACAGCAAGGGCTGGTTGGCGGCGACGACATCGCCCTGATTGGCCAGGACCTCCACCACGACGCCGTCGTACGGGCTGACCACCTTATCGTTCAACGCCAGCTGGGCCGACAATTCATCCAGACGATGGCGCGCGCTCAGAACCTGGGCATCGATCTGCCGGGTGAGCGGGTCAATAGGTCCGCGGGCGGTGATGCCGGCGCGCTTCTGATCGAGTTGCTGCAGTTCCTTGCGTGCGGCATCGCGCTGGAGGGTCAGCAGAGGTTGGGCGATGCCGCCGAGCACTTGCCCCTTGTGGATGGCTTGCCCGCCCTGAAAACCGCCGAATTCCGTCAGCACGCCGCCGCCGGTCGCGACGATGTTGTACGTGCCGCCCTCGCGAATGAGGATGCCTTGCCCGCTGATCGTGCTGGGCAGGGAACCGAACACGCTCCACAACAAGACGGCGGCGAGCACGAGACCCAGGATGAGCAGGACGATCCAGGCACGGGGCCGGGTGATCCGGATGGCTTGGTCCAACTGCTCTGGCGAGGCCAGGTTCTGCAGGGCGGCATCCCGAAACAAGGGGCTGGGCATGATGCGATTACCAGAAAATTTCGTCGGATTTGATGGGAGCGGATGCTTCCGGTATGGCTAGTCAACCAGGCCGTGATGTTCCAGGGTCTTGCGCAACAGCCGCCGTGCGCGGTTCAGGCGGCTTTTGAGTGTGCCTATCGGTATCGCGAGCACGACCGCTGCCTGGTCGTAGGGAATGTCATCCAGCGCGATCAGCGTCAGTGGCAGGCGCAACTCGGTGGGCAATTGTCCGAGCGCGGCCAGCAAGGCATGGTGGCGGCTGCTTTCGGCAAAGGTGCGCTCCGGGTCGTGGCTGTTGCTTGGGCCAGTCGCTTCGTCATCCTCATCGAGCGTGCCGTGGACGTGCCGCAGATGCGGGTTGCGATTGGCATGGTTGCGCGCGAGATTGAGGGCGATGCCGATCAGCCAGGTCGAGAATTTCGCTTCCGCCCGCCAGCTCGGCAGCTTGAGATAGGCCTGGACAAAGGTTTCCTGCGTCAGGTCGGCGACGTCGTCCGGCTGCTGGGCATGGCGTAGCAAAAAGCGCCTCACCCTAGGCTGGTGGCGGATCACGAGTTCAGTGAAACGGTCTCTGCGGCCATTCAATACATCGACGATGCAGGCCGAGTCGGCTGCATCGTCATCGGGGAGGGCCGAGCCTTTGGCGTGGACTCCTGGCGCTTGCGCACGAGCGTCTACGGCAACTACAGAATCTGTCGACGCGGCAATGTCCTCGGTCGCTCCGGGCGAATCGTGCGTTAAATTCATTTACTTTTCGCGCGGCCCGCTCATGACGGCTTGCTGGAAAGCATGAACTCACCGACCGACGATTCCTCGAAAGCGTCGAGGCCCGCCGCGCGTACAAATTTATCGGGGTTGCCGGAGCCCAAGGCGCAAGGCGCAAGCCCGAGCGCTGTGGCAACCAGATACATTTGCTGGTACATCACGCCGACGTGTTTCAGCGTGGCAGCGTAGGCCATGCCCTGGTATTTCCACGCGATGCGATCGAAGCGGGAGGCGAGGGTAATCAAGATGTCGGGCATCTCTTGCATACCCGACGCGCTTCTTGCATCACTGAGCAACGCAATCTGCGGTTGTATAGGATCGCTGATGAATTCGAGTTCGTGATTCAGCGGGGCATAACGATACATCCCTGGCGTCAGGCCTTGGCATCGATGCACGGTCAAATAGAGTTCCAGCTCATGCATGGCTCCGCCACCCGCGCAAGGTCGATGCGTCCTCTCGTATTCTTGTGGACGGCCGGGGGTGGCCAGGACGTGAGACTTGATGCGCGCCACATGCCAGAGAAACTCGCTGAGTTGACCGATCTCCAGCGCTTGCTCGCCTTTTTCCCTGATCGAACACCGGCTTTCCAGGACTTCGAAAAATTCGGCATGTCGCGTCGGCGGGGGAGCCAGCACGATTTTTTGCCCTTGGCCGGCCGGTTTGATGGCAGGGACGCGCGGCGGCGTGTCAAAGAAACGCGGCCTGACGCCGAACGCGGGGTTATCGCCACGAAGACGCGAACGCGTATGAAACAGCAGCTCGTGATAATCCCAGTGCTGCAGTACCGGATCGCTATCCTCGGCGATCAGGCCGTCGGCATCGCACGGAAATACCGCTCGCATGTGTCTTAGCAGCCAGACGAAACCGGCAGCCGTTTGCGGCGTCGTGCCGGGCAACGCGGCTGCCAGGGAACTGGCCGTCTGGGGCTGCGCCAACATACCGATCCAGGCCGCCATGCGGCCATCGAAGAGCGACAAGCTGGCGTGGCCCAGGCCGCATTCCAGCAGGGTCGCATCGCCCGCGCGACGCAGCCAGGCAAACCGCGAAAGGCGGAATGCGGCCGTCATATCTTCCGGCGGCAGGAGTTCGAAACCGGGCGCGACAGGTTCCAGGCTCGCGAGTGGAGCGGTGGCTGCCGTCAGCGTGAACGCAAGAAATCCCTTGGCTGCCAGCCGGTCGAGCAATCGCAGCAGCCTGGCTTCATCGGCATCTGGGCAGCCGGCGGCGACCTGTGCGATCAAGTCGTCCCGGAATCCTCCGCCGTTCGATAAGGCGGCAAGAAGCGCGTGTTGATCAGGCTGGATGGCATGACAGCGTATTGCCGAGCCGTCGGTATTGACGATCAATCTGTCGCTGCCGTCGTCGCGCATTTCCACGCGTTGGCGCAGATGAAGGCGGTAATCGCTCCACATGATGGTTACGACCTCGCCCTTCGATGCTCGCCGCGCATGGTGATTCCCCGTTCTGTCTTGGCTTTCTAGATGGAATTTGCGCGAATATATTTCCGTCGGCGGATCTCGTCTGTAGCCCAAACGTGCTACAGACGCCGTGTCCCATCCGTCGTAGCCGGCAGCGGATATCGCCCGGTCTACCGCCTCGCCACGGCGAGCACGACCGGCACGCTCAACGCGTAGATCGCCACGCCCGCGATCCACACGAAGCCGTTCCATCCCGGCCGCGACAGCGCGTAAATCCAACTGAAGACGAGCGGGCCCAAAATCGCGGCCAGGCTGACGAGGCTCGCGATGACCCCCTGCAACTGGCCCTGACGTTCGCGATCGACCGCCTTGGTCTGCAGCGATCGCAGCGCGGGCAGCCCGATGCCACCGAACGCGAGCAGCGGTATCACCGCGAACGCAATCCAGCCCGCCCGCGCGAAGGCGAGGACGAGCAAGGCCGCCGCTTCGCAGACGATGCCGACGAGCAGCGTGCCGCGCTCGCCGAGCCGTCGCGTGACCGGACCCACGGCGAAACCCTGCGCCAGGGCGACGAGCGCGCCGAAGGCGCCGAGCGAAAGGCCGACTTCGGTTGCGGTCCAGCCGAAGCGATCTTCGACGAAGAGCACCCAGACGGTGGAGTAGGTCTGGCCGACGAGACTGATCAGCAGGAACACGGCGAGCAGCGGAACGAGCGCGCGGAAGGTGAGCGCCCAACGCAGCGGCACGAAAGGATTGAGCGCTCCCCAGTCGATCGGCTTGCGCTCGGGGCGATGCGACTCGGGCAGAAAGAACAGCGCGAGCAACAGGTTCAGGCCATTGAGCGCGGCGGCGGCGAGGAACGGGTCGCGCACCGAAACGTCGCCAAGCGCGCCGCCGATCACCGGACCCATGACGAAGCCTGCGCCGAAGAAGGCATGGAACAGGCCATATCGGCGCGCTCGCTGAGCCTCGGGCGTGATGTCGGCGAGGTAAGCGATGGCGACCGCCGTGTTCGCCGCCGTCAGCCCGGCCACGGCACGGCCGGCGAACAGCAGCCACAGATGCGGCGTGAACGCCATGACCCAATAGTCGATGGCCGTGCCCGCGAGGGACAGGAGCAGCACCGGCCGGCGCCCATGGCGATCCGACAGGACACCGAGGACGGGCGCGAAAACGAACTGCGTCAACGCGTGTATCGCCAGCATCGCGCCGAACAGCGAGGACACCTCGTTGGCGCCGGTCATCGAGCGGAGCAGCCCCGGCAGGATCGGGAAGATCAGCGCGATGCCGGCCGCATCGAGCGCGACGGTGGCGAAGATCACGGCCAGCGCTCGGCTCATGGTCCGCGCGTCACGCCGTCAGCGTCGAGTGCACCGCTTCCACCGCCAACGCCGCCGCTTCATCGTCCGCGATCGTCGCGGCCGCCGAGTGCAGGAGGTCGGGCCGCTGCCGCTGCGCAACGGCCAAAAATGGATCATTGGGGATCGGATGCCAGAGCCAAAACGCCGCCGGCTGTTCAGCCGTGAACCTGCCGATCTGGATGGCGAGCCTTTGGGTGAGATCGGCAGCCGCGTCCTGCTCGGGCATCGATGGGTCGTATTCGATCGGGGCGAGAATGTTCATCGAGAAACCCGTCGCGTCCCGGCGCGATGCGAAGCCCGGAAGGACCAGCGTTCCGGACCGCGCGTACCTTGCAGGTCCGGGGGGATAGGTGAACTCGGCATCATGCACCCGGGCCGCGATGCCTTTGTATCGGGCGCTGGGGTAGACATCCACGACCATCAACACGACACCGTTGTTCTCGAGAACCCGTGATATCTCGGCCCCGGTGTGCCTTCGCCCGAAGGCGATCGGTGTTCCGTGAGTGGCATGCCGGCCTTCATGAATCCACTGTTCCGTGGGCGTTGGCCGATCGCCGATCGAATAGACGAAGCCGAGGTTGAATCCGCGATCTGTGAGGCAAGCGGCGAACAGTTCGATGCTGCCGATGTGGGGGACCGCAAGGATGCAGCCGTGGCGCGATCTCGACAGCGCCTGGGCAAGACTCGCCAGCGCCTCGCCGGGAATGCCGGCTTCGAGGTCCAGCGCGCGGCGCCGGTCGTGTTGCAGGTTGCCGAGATCGAAGAGGACTGTGACCCACGCGGCCAGGCCCTCGATCACATGTTCCTCGGTCGCCGTGCCTCCGCGGATGATGCTTTGGCGCAGGAACATGGCGTTGGCCATGGAACTGGGTCCGCCGGCGATCACTTCAGCGATGGTTCGCGCGACAAATGGCTGATTTGCTATGGGGACAAGCGGCGCCACGCGGTCGACGAGGTTCACGACCGCGGTTTGGATGTCTCCGTACCGACGCGGCAGTGGCGTGATGGGGCCGGTGCGCGATAGGGGCTCTTGACCGGCGCGTGCGGGTTCCATAGGGACGTCATTCTATGCGCAGTAGGAGGCCCGCCGATGTAGCACGTTTGTGCTACAGAAGGGATCGGTCCGCATCCCTATACTCGTGCCCGTCTTAAAAAATCATATTCCACGGGGAAACGATGCGCCACGCCCACCGCATGGCGGGGAAGCTGACGGCAATCAGTCTGGCGGCGAGCTCGCTCGCGACTTGCCCGCCCGCCTGGGCCGCACCGGCCGGCGGACAAGTCACGGCCGGCACGGGCGCGATCAATGCCACGGCGAATTCCGCCGGCGGCACCAGCACGGTGATCCAGCAAAACAGCAACCGGCTCGCGATCAACTGGACGAGCTTCGACATCGGCGCGAAAGACACCGTCACGTTCGCGCAGCCGAGCGCGAGCGCCATTGCCTTGAATCGCGTGACGAGCCAGAGCGCGACGCAGATCCTCGGCACGCTGAACGCGAACGGGCAGGTGTTCATCCTGAACCCGAACGGCGTGCTGTTCGGCAAATCGGCGCAGGTCAACGTCGGCGGGCTGCTGGCGACGACGCTGAGCCTCTCCGACAGCGACTTTCTCGCGGGCAACTATCGCTTCACCGATAGCGGCGGCACCGGCAGCATCGTCAACGAAGGGCAGATCACGGCGAACGGCGGCTATATCGCGTTCATCGCGCCGCACGTCTCGAACCAGGGCACGCTCGTGGCTGACAACGGCACGGTGGAACTCGCGGCGGGCGCGGCAGCCACCGTGACGCTCGCCGGCGATCAGCTCGTTTCGCTGACGATCGACCAAGGCACGCTCGACGCGCTCGCCGAAAACGGCGACTTGATCCGCGCCGACGGCGGCATCGTGATCCTGACGAGCAAAGGCCGCGACGCCGTGCTGTCCGGCGTCGTCAACAACACGGGCGAAATCCAGGCGCGCACGGCCGCGAACGTGGGCGGCACGATCAAGCTGCTGGCGGACGGCGGCACGACGCTCGCCGGCGGCACGCTCGACGCCTCCGCGCCCGACGGCGGCAACGGCGGCACGATCGAAACCTCGGGGCAGGCGTTCCAGCTTCTCTCTGGCGCGACGATCACGACGCTCGCCGCGAGCGGCAAGACCGGCACCTGGCTCATCGATCCGTCGGACATCACGGTGGCGGCGTCGGGCGGCAGCATGACGGGCGCGAGCCTCGCTTCGCAATTGGCGAGCACGAACGTCCAGTTGCAGACGAGCACGGGCACGGGCGGCAACGGCGACATCACGATCAGCGACAACGTCGCATGGAGCTCGGGCAACACGCTCACGCTGACCGCCGATCGCAACATCGACATCACCGGCACGCTCAATGCCGGCACGACCGGCTCGCTCGTGGCCAATGCGACGGGCAACGTAACGCTGGCGGGAGCGTTCACCGGGCTTGCGCTCACGGCGACGAGCTCGACCGGCAACATCGCGCTTTCCGCGCCGGTCACGCTCAATTCGACGAGCGGCACGCTCACGCTGTCGGCCGCCGGCACGATCACGCCCGATCAGAACGCGTCGATCACGACGGGCACGTTCGATCTCACGGGCGGCCAGTGGGTCCAGGTCGGCAGCGGCTCCGTCGCGAGCTTCAGCGCCTCGAACTTCGAAGTGACGGGCGGCTCGTTCCTGCGCGCCTTGAGCGGCAGCGGCACCACGGCCGATCCCTATCTGATCGGCGACGTCTACGGCCTGCAGGGCATCGGCACGTCCCCGGCGCTGCTCGCGGATGCCTACCGGCTCGCCAATTCGATCGACGCGAGCGGCACGGCGAACTGGAACAGCGGCGCGGGCTTCGTGCCGATCGGCAGCGTCGACGCGCCGTTCACGGGCGCCTTCAACGGCAACGGCAAGACCATCAGCGGCCTGACGATCAACCTGCCCAGTACCGACGACGTCGGCCTGTTCGGCCTCATCAAGGACGGCTCGGTATCGAACCTTTCGCTGACGAACTTCACGGTCGTCGGCTCGCGCTTCGTCGGCGCGCTGGCCGGCATCAACGAAGGCGGGACGATCTCCGGCGTCTCCGTCGATACCGGGACGGTGACGGGCACGGGCACGGGCACGAGCGCCTCCGACATCCTGGCGGGCTCGAACGCCACGACCAACGTCGGCGGCTTGGTTGGAGAAAACCTCGACGACGGGGCGACGATCGCGACGATCGCCGACTCGAGCAGCGGCCTGGGCGTGACCGTGACGGCCAGCGACGGCAGCAGCGGCCCGCTCACGCTGGGCCAGGTCGGCGGCCTCGTCGGCTTGAACGTGGACGGATTGGTCACGAGCTCGTGGTCTGCGGCCTCCGTCACGGGCGACCGGTTCGTCGGCGGGCTCGCCGGCAGGAACGACGGCACCGTCTCGCAGTCGTTCGCGAGCGGGGCGGTGGACTCGGTCTGGGGCTATGTCGGCGGCCTGGTCGGCCTGAACACGGGCACGATCACCGACAGCTACGCGCTCGGCTCGGTGACAGGCCCCTTCGCGACCGCCGGCCTGGTCGGCCAGAACATGGGCACGATCACGGACAGCTACGCGGCCGGTTTCGTGCAAGGCGGGACCGGCGTGGCGGGCGGCTTGGCCGCGGTCGGCATCGGCACCGTCACCAACAGCTACTGGAATATCGACACGACCGGTCAGAGCACGAGCAACGGCGGCACGGACCTCACCAACGCGCAGATGCTGACGAGCACGGCGGCGAGCTTCGCCGGCTTCGATTTCAGCAGCGTCTGGCGCTTCATTCCCGGCACCTCGTATCCGTATCTCGCATCGATCTTCACGAGCACGCCGACGGTGTTGTCCGGCACCTACACCGGCACATCGGGGACGATCAAAACCGGCTCGACCCTCGACTTCGCCGCGAACGATTCGCTGATCGGCCGCGTCGTGACGGGCGCGAACGGCTTCTACTATCTGATGCTGCCCTCGACGACGTTCAGCAGCGGCACGACGGCCGTGGCCGTGTTCTCGCCGAGCGGCAGCGGCACCACGTTCGGCGCGGCCGAGACCTCGGGCGCGAGCGTGGCGATGAACCTCCAGGACAACGTCGTCACGCTGGGCGGCACGAGTGTGAGCCTCGGCGACATCGCGGCGGCGCTCGGCAATCCGTTCTCGGGCGGGACCGTTTCGGCGGTGGCCTCGCTGTTGCCGTCCGTGCTGACCAACTTGCAATCGAACGCGCTCGCGACGGCAAGCGGCGTCTCGCTCGTGTTCAACTCGGGCACGACGCTCGACTTGAGCGGCGACACGACGATCTCCGCGTCGCAAATGACGCTCGGCTCCGTAAGCGGCAGCGGCTCGACGCTGACCTTGCAGACCTCGGGCGGCGACATCACGCAAAGCGGCGCGTTCACGCTCGGCGCGCTCGGCGTCACGAGCGCGGGCAACGTGACGCTCGACGGCGCCAATCAGATCGGCACGGTGGCCGCCAACGTGAGCGGCGCGTTCAGCCTCGACGATTCGACGAGCCTGACCGTCGGCCAGGTCGGATCGACGGCGGGCATCACGGCGGGCGGCGCGGTCGCGCTGTCCGCCGCCGGCAATGCGTTGACGCTCGCCCAAGGCATCACGTCGTCGGCGAGCGGCGACGCGGTCGTGCTCGCGAGCTCCGCCTTCGCGAACCTCGCAGGCTCCAGTGCGATCACCGCGAGCAATGGGCGCTGGCTCGTGTCCTCGAGCAGCCCCGACGCCGACACGTTCGGCGGCCTGCAAAGCGGCAACGATGCGTTGTGGGGGCAAAGCTACCAAATCGGCTCGACGGTCTCGGCGAGCGGCAATCGCTACCTCTTCTCGACCGACCAAGTGATTCTCGTCAACGCGAACGCCAATCAGAAGGTGGTGGGCACCACCGCGCAGGAAAGCGCGACGCTGTCGTTGAAGTACGCCGGTTCGAACTACGGCAACGCCTTTACCGATGCCAGCGTGCCGGCGGGCGTGTCGGTCTTCGTCTACAGCAACGGCGACGCGGCGAGCGCGACGCGCGCGAACGGCGACGACGGCGTGGGCCGCTATCGCATCCGCTACTCGGTGTCGGGCCTGCCGGCGGGCTATGCCGTGGCCGACGGCCAAACGGCGGACCTGACCGTCACGGGCTCGACTTCACTCGCGGTCGTCGATCAGGTCAACGCGATCGCGAACAGCGACGCCGACAGCGGCGCCTCGGGCAACAGCACCGTGCGCAGAAGGGAAGCCGCGGCCGTCGCCGCGGCGTTCAGCACGGCCCAGCAAACGATCGTCGTTGCCAATGGCGGCCATTCGTCGGCGCTGCCGGCATGGCCGGTGGCCGCGGCATGCGTGCCGTGAGCGTCAGCGAGATGATTGCCACTGACTTCATGAGTTCGCGCCATCCGGCTCGGCTGACAGTCCTCGCCGGTCTCGGCGCGGCGCTCGCTTGCGCGGCGATGTCCGATGCCTCGGCGCAATCGTTCACGCCGGTGCCGAACATGCCCAATGTGCCCGACGCCGGCAGCACGCTGCGCAATCAATTGCAGAGCCTGCCGCCGCCGGCGCTGCCCGCATCGAATGCCGAGATCCACATCGAGGCGCCCGCCGCAACACGGCCGTCGGCTTCGACGCTGCGCTTCGCCGTCAAGGGTTTCCAGATCGACGGCAACACGAAGTTCAGCAGCGCGAAGCTGATGCCGCTGCTCGCGCCGGCGCTCGGCGACGAGCGCACGCTGGGCGATCTCGACGAAGCCGCCGCGCGCATCACGCGCTTCTATCGCGCGCACGGCTATCTCGTGGCGCGCGCCTATGTGCCCGCGCAGGACATTCGCGACGGCATCGTCGGCATCGCCGTCGTCGAGGGCCGCTATGGCAAGGTCGAGTTGCACAACAGCTCGCCCGTGCGCGACGCCGTGCTGCAGCGCTACGCGAGCCCCGCGCATCTCGGCGACGTGATCGACGAGCGGCGCCTCGATCGCGCCGCCTTGCTGATGCAGGACGTGACGGGCGCGAGCGCCGTCACCGGCAACCTGAGCGCGGGCGAAGTGCCGGGCACCTCCGATCTCGCGCTCGACGTGCCGCCGGTGCGCGCGCTCACGGCGAGCCTGCAGGCCGACAACTACGGCATCCGGCCGACAGGGCGCGTGCGCACCGGCGGCGCGCTGCAATGGCTGAGCCCGCTCGGCTTCGGCGACAGGCTCGATGCGTACGCGCTGACGTCGATCACGGGGCAGACGCTGGGCCAGCTCGGCTACAGCGTGCCGGTCGGCAGCGACGGCCTGCGCACGGGCCTCACGCTCACCGAATCGACGTACCGGCTCGGCGCCGATTTTTCGTCGCTCGATGGCTATGGTCACGCCACGGTGCTCTCGTGGACGACGAGCTACCCGCTGATCCGCTCGCGCACCCTCAACCTCAACGCGGAAGGCGGGTTCGACCGCAAGAGCCTGACCGATCACGCGGACGGCAGCGTCGACCAGAAGTTCGACAACGTCTATCGCGCCGGCATCAACGGCAATGTGCTCGCCGGCAAGACGTTCGCCAGCTACGCGCTGCGCGTCGAGGCGGGCGACGTGCATTTCGAATCGGCCGATGCGCTCGCCGCGGACCAGGCCTCGGCGCAATCGGCCGGGCATTACCGCAAGACCGCCTATTCGTTCGCGCTCTATCAGGCGCTTACGCCGAAGCTGCAGCTTTACCTCGCGCTCTCCGGGCAGCAGGCCTCGAAGAATCTCATCTCGTCGGAGAAGTTCTCGTTGGGCGGCCCGTACGGCGTGCGTGCGTATCCGACCGGCGAAGCGCCAGGCGACGAAGGCTATCTCGCGACGGCGGAAGTGCGCTGGGCCGTTACGCAGTCGCTGTTGCCGGGGCAGCTCGGCGTCTATGGGTTCGTCGACACGGGGTTCGTGCGCGACAACGTCGATCCGTTCACGACCGACTCCAATCACCGGCGGCTGTCCGGCGCGGGCGTTGGTGTCACGCTCGCGAACGCGCCGAGCTACGAGGTGCGCCTCGTCTATGCGCACAAGCTCGGCGACGCGGTAGCGGTGGCCGACACCGACCACGCGGGCCGCGTGTGGCTTCAGTTGACCAAGGCGTTCTGATGAGGCGGCCAATGCATGCATTCATCCGTCTCCTCGCGTGGCTCGCGGCGCTGGCTGCCGCCTCGTCCATCTCGTCCGCCGCGTGGGCGGCCGATCCGGCCGGCACGGTGGCCTATACGTCCGGCGTCGTGGCGATCCAGGCGGCGGCAGGCGCGAAACGTTTCGCGG
Source organism: Trinickia camelliae (assembly GCF_053525655.1). Lineage (NCBI taxonomy): Bacteria > Pseudomonadati > Pseudomonadota > Betaproteobacteria > Burkholderiales > Burkholderiaceae > Trinickia > Trinickia camelliae. The sequence continues at coordinate 247,999 of NZ_JBCHAA010000009.1, read as the reverse complement.
TGGCGGGCTCCGCGATCGAGAGCGGCGACACGATCCAGACCACGAAAAACGCCGAAGCGGTGCTGCTGATGGCCGATCACCAGCGCGTCTACCTGAAGGGCGACACGGTCTACCGGATCGACGACTACCGGTTCGGCGCGGACGATCCGAAGAGCAACGTCAGCGTCTCGTCGCTCGTGAGGGGCGGGCTGCGCGTGATCTCGGGGCTGATCGGCAAGCAGGGCAACCCCGACGCGTACCAATTGAAGACGCAGACCGCGACGATCGGCATTCGCGGCACCGAGTGGTCGGTGCTCGAATGCGGGATCGAATGCCCGAGCGGCGAGGCCGGCGAGCATCTGCGCGTCTATCACGGCACGATCGACGTCCGCACCGACACTGACCATCACGAATTGTCCGAGGGCTACGGCACGATCATCCGCTCGCGGCATTCGACCTTCGCCCCCTTGCCAGGGACCAGCGTCAAGCCTGTCATCCCGTCTCCCGCCGCCTGCAAGTAATGCCCATGAACGACAAGACCCTCTCGCTGGAAACGTCCGCCAGTGCTACCTCCGCCAGCGGCGCCTCCGCGGCCGGCGCGGGCGCGCAAGCCCACGCCGGCACGCCGGTGGCGGCCAACGTCGTCGCCGGCCTGCTGTCCGGCTTCGTTTCGCTCTGCTATTCGATTGCCTACGGCTCGCTGATCTTCAGCGGCAGCCTCGCGCATTTCGTGAACGTCGGCATCATGGTCACGCTGGTGAGCGGCGGCATCATCGCGCTCGTCGTCGCGGTGAAGAGCTCGCTGCCGTTCACGATCGGCGGACCCGACAGTAATGCGGTCGCGGTCCTCGTGGGTCTCGCGGGCAGCGTCGCGGCCGGCGCGAGCGCCGCGGGCCTCCCGCCGAGCGGCGTGCTCGCCACCGTGCTCGCCGCGATCGCGGTGAGCTCGCTCGTGACCGGGGCGCTGCTCTATCTGGTGGGCTGGTCGCGCCGCAGCGCGGTGATCCAGTTCCTGCCGTTTCCGGTCGTCGGCGGCTTTCTCGGCGGCTCGGGCTATCTGCTGCTCTCCGGCGCGATGCGCACGCTGACCGGGCACAGCATCGGCTGGCCGGCGTTCGCCGCGCTGCCCGATCTGCCCTGGCTCGCGTGGCTGCCGGCGCTGGTGGTGTGCGGCACGCTGATCGCCGCGCAAGGCCGCGTCAAGCCCTTTCTGCTGACGCCGCTCGGCCTCGGCGCGGGCGTCGCCGTGTTCTTCGCCGGGATGGCCGCGATGGGGCAGTCGGCCCAGCAACTGCATGCGGCGGGCCTGCTGTTCGACCGGGAATCGCTGTCGTCGATGCAAGTGCCGCTCTTGCTGCCGCGGCGCGAGATCGACTGGGCCACGATCGCCGTGCATCTGCCCGAGTGCCTGGCGGTGGCGGCGGTCTCCGCGTTGACGATTCTGCTCAACGCGAGCGGGGCGAGCGTCGCGACCGGGTTCGACGCCGACTTCAACCAGGAGATGCGCGCAGCCGGTCTCGCCAACCTGTTCGCGGGCGTGACGGGCGGGGTCGTCGGCTATCAATCGATGACGCGCACGCTGCTGAACCGCCGCGCCGGCGCCACGGCGCGCTTGAGCGGGATCGTCGCGGGGCTCGGCTGCTTCGCTGTCGTCGGGCTCGTGCCGGGCGCCATCGCGTGGCTGCCGAAGCCCGTGCTCGTCGGGCTGCAGCTCTATCTCTCGTGGGGGATCCTGCGCGAGTGGCTCGTCGCCTCCTATCGCAAGCTGGGTCTCGCCGACTATCTGCTGGTCGTGGTGATCGTCGCCGTCATCGCCGTGAAGGGGGCCGTGGCGGGGATCGTGCTCGGCATCGCCGCGGCCTGCGCGCTGTTCGTCTTCAACTACAGCCGCATCAGCGCGATCGCGCGCGAGTTCGATACGCACGCGTGCCATTCGAACGTCGAGCGCTCGATCGAGGATACGCAGCGGCTTCGCGAGCAGCGCGACGCCGTGGTCGGCGTGCGCCTGCAAGGCTTCCTGTTCTTCGGCACGGCGAACCTCGTGCTGCGCCGGCTCGCCAAGCGGCTCGGCGAGTCCGCCGGCAGGCATCCGCGCTATGTGATGCTCGATTTCCGCCAGGTGAGCGGTCTCGACGTCTCGACTTCGGCCACCTTTCTCCGGCTCAAGCAGCGCTGCGCGGCCAGCGGGGACACGCTCGTCCTCACCGCGCTGCCTCCCAGGGCGCAGGAGCTGCTCGAGCGGGCCGGCGTGCTGAGCGCGGAGGTCAGGACCTTCGTCGATCTCGACGCTGGCCTCGAATGGGTCGAGGACAGGCTGCTCGAGCCGCAGCCCGATAGTCAAGCGGAGGAGGCCGGCTCGCCCGGCCTCGCGGCGATCCGGCCGCACTTCACCGAGACGGCGCTGGCGCAGCTCGAGCGCTGCACGCAGGTGCGCTGGCTCATGAAAGGCGAGCCGCTGTTTGCGCGCGGCGATGCGGGCGATGCGGTGTACTTCGTCGAAGCGGGCCGCGTGACCGTTTCGCTGCCGCTCGCGGACGGCAAGTCCATGCGGCTGCGCTCGTTTGGCGCGGGCACGGTGGTCGGCGAAATGGCGCTCTATACGCAGCAGGCGCGCAGCGCCGACGTGCGCGCCGACGAGCCGACCATGGTGCGGCGTCTCTCGTTCGACGCGCTGCAGCGGCTCGAATCGACGGACGCCGACACCGCGCGGCAATTCCACCGCTTCGTCGTGAAGGTGCTGGCCTCGCGGCTCGCCGTCGCGAACGAAGCCGTGCGGGCCGCCCAATGAGCGCCGCGCTGAAACGCAATCTGCTGCGCTGGATTGCCGGCGCCGCCGTGCTCGCCGTGCTGCTCGGCCACGTCGCCGGCTGCTACCGGCTGCTCGCCGTCGATGTGCTCGACAACCTCATCTACGACGCGCGCCTGCGGCTGACGATGCCGCGCACGCCCGACGACCGGATCGTGATCGTCGACATCGACGAACGGAGCTTGGCTGAAGTCGGCCGCTGGCCGTGGGGGAGGGACCGGATGGCGATGCTCGTCAACCGGCTCTTCGAAGCGGGCGCCAAGGTGGTCGGCTTCGACATCGTGATGGCCGAGCCGGACGGCAGCTCGGGGCTGGCTTCGCTCGACCGGCTGGCCGCCGGCGCATTGCGCGACGACGCCAGGTATGCCGCGGTCCTGGCCGGCCTGCGAGGGCAGCTCGATTTCGATGCGCGGTTTGCCGCCACGCTGGCGGGCCGCCCGGTCGTGCTCGGCTACTACATGAACGGCCGCGGCGCGGCGCATGGCGCGTTGCCGGCTCCGGTCCTGCCGGCGATCGAGTTCGCCGGGCATCGCGGCGGCTTGAGGGAGGCGGAGGGCTACGGCGGGAATCTGCCGGTCTTCCAGCGGGCCGCGGCCGGCGCGGGCTTCTTCAATCCGGTGATCGACTTCGACGGCAATGTGCGGCGCGTGCCGCTGCTGATCCAGCACGGCAACGCGGTGTACGAATCGCTGTCGCTTGCGGTCGTGCGCAGCATGCTCGGCAATCCTGCTGTCGTGGCGGGCTTCGGCGAACGAGGCGAGAACGGCGACGACCCGCTCGACACGCTGGAGATGAAGGGGCTGGACGGGCTGGATGGGCGGAAGGGCGCCCTGTGGATTCCGGTGGACGAGCACGGCGCGGCACTCGTTCCCTATCGCGGCCGCGACCACAGTTTTCCGTATGTGTCGGCGGCCGATGTGCTCGCCGGCCGCGTGCCGCATGCCCAGCTCGCGAATCGCGTGGTGCTGGTCGGCACCACGGCGCCGGGCTTGCTCGACATGCGCTCGACGCCCGTCGGCAGCGTCTACCCGGGCGTCGAGATTCACGCCAATCTCGTGAGCGGCATGCTCGACGGCACGATCAAGCACGAGCTCGACTATGCCGACGCGATCCAGGTGGTGGCGATGGCCGTCATCAGTCTCGTGATGATTTTTGTGCTGCCGTGGCAGGCGCCGTTGCGCGCGACGGCGGGCGCGGTTGCCTTGCTCGCACTCTTGATTGCCGGCGACTTCGCGCTCTGGCAATACGACAACGCCGTGCTGCCGGTGGCCGCGAGCGTCGTGCTGATCGCGGCGCTGTTCGTGCTCAACATGTCACTCGGGTTCTTCCTGGAATCTCGCCATCGCCGCCAGTTCGCCAACCTGTTCGGCCAGTACGTGCCGCCCGAACTGGTCGAGGAGATGAGCCGCGAGCCGAATCGCTACAGCATGAACGGGCGGCGCGCCGAATTGACGGTGCTATTCAGCGACGTGCGCGGCTTCACGACGATCGCCGAATCGCTCGAGCCGGAGGAGCTTACGCGCTGGATGAACGAGTACCTCGGCGCGATGACGGCGGTGATCCGCGCGCAGCGCGGCACGCTCGACAAATACATCGGCGACGCGATCATGGCGTTCTGGGGCGCGCCCGTCGCGGACCCTCGGCACGCGCAGCATGCGGTGCTCGCCGCGCTGCGGATGCGCGAGGCGCTGGCGCCGCTCAATGCCGCGCTGGCGCAACGCGGCAAGCCGACGATTCGCATCGGCATCGGCATCAATACGGGGCCGATGACGGTCGGCGACATGGGTTCCGACGTGCGACGCGCCTATACGGTGATGGGCGACGCGGTCAATCTCGGCGCGCGGCTCGAGGGCATCTCGAAGCACTATGGCGTCGAGATCGTGGTAGGCGAAACGACGCGGGAGCAAACTGACGGCATTGTCTGGCGCGAACTCGATCGCGTGCGCGTCAAGGGCAAGCGCGAAGCGGTGGCGATCTACGAGCCGGTGGCCGAAGCGGACCGGTTGCATCCCGCGTCGAGCGGCGAGCTCGCGCGTTGGCACGAGGCGCTGCGGCACTATCGCAGCGGGGATTGGGACACGGCCGAGGCGGTGCTGCGCCCGCTTGCGGATGCCGCGCCCGAAAGCCGTCTTTACGCGCTCTATCTCGAGCGTCTCGCGACGATGCGCGAGCGGATGAGCGTCGAAGCGTGGGACGGCGTCCACGAGTTCGACACCAAGTGAGCGCAAAACGCTGATGATGAAATTGACCGTGCTTGGCTGCAGCGGAGGGATCGGCGGCGACGCGCATCGCACGACGGCGCTGCTCGTCGACGACGATGCGCTCATCGACGCGGGCACCGGCGTCGCCGATCTCGACATCGACGCGCTCGCCCGCATCGATCACGTGTTCGTCACGCATGCGCACATCGACCATATCGCCTGCCTGCCGTTGATGCTCGATACGGTGGGTGCCAGGCGCGCGAAGCCGCTCGTCGTGCATTGCACGGTGGCGACGGAAGCGATCCTGCGCGCCCACCTGTTCAACGGCGTGCTGTGGCCGGACTTCACGCGGATACCTTCGCGCAGCAAGCCGTTCGTGCGCTTTGCGCCGCTGGAAGAGGGGGAGTCGTGCGCCATCGGCGAGCGGATCTTCACCGCGTTGCCGGCCGAGCACGGGGTGCCGGCGGTGGGCTATCGCGTCGCGACGCCACGCGGTAGTCTCGTGTTCGGCGGCGATTCGACCACGTGCCCGGCATTCTGGGAGGCGGTCGCGCAAATCTCCGATCTGCGTTATCTGATCGTCGAGTCGGCGTTTCCCGATTCACAACGCGAGCTTGCGATCCTCTCGGAGCATCTGTGCCCGGCCTTGCTGGCTGAGCAACTGCCGTCGCACGCCGGCGCGTACCGCGTGCTGATCACGCATGTGAAGCCGGGCTACGCCGACGAGACGATGCGCGATCTGCAGCGCGTGGCCGCGCGCCATGCGCCGGCGATGCTGGCAAGAGGGGACGTTTACTGGATTTGACCAACGTGAATAGTGCAGTGCCTGATATCCGCGCCATCGAGCTTCGCGTTCGTCCGCTCCTCGACGCCGGACGGTTCGAGGAGGCCGAGGCGATCCTGCGTCCTTATCTGGCCGGCGGCAGCGGGCCGCTCGTGCTTTGGAAGCTGCTCGCGGCAGCGCTTCGTCCGCAGGGCCGTATCGCCGAAACGCGCGCGATTCAGGAAATGATCGTCGGCGTGACACCCGGCGATTTCCCGGCGCGTTTCGATCTTTCCGAAACGCTGCTGCTCTCTGGCGAGTTCGAGCGCGGCTGGCGCGAATATCGCTACCGCTACAGCCTCGCGCATACGACGGCCATCGAGCGCAAGGTGCAACGCCCGCGCTGGGACGGCCGCGCCATGCCGGGCAAGACGCTGCTGATTCACGACGAGCAGGGCTATGGCGATACCTTCCAGTTCATGCGCCTGGTGCCATGGGCCAAGGCGAAGAGCGGCGCGCGGGTCGTCCTCGAGATCAACGCGGAAACGCTGTCGCTCGCTCAACGCAGCGCGGGTTTCGACGACATCGTGGTGCGCGGAACGCTGCCGCCCGCATTCGACATGCACTGCGAGATGATGAGCCTGCCGATGGCGCTCGGCCTGAAGCTCGACGATCTGCCCGGCCCGGTTCCGTACTTGAGCGCCGATCCGCAGCGTCTCGCGCACTGGCGGCAGCGCCTCCGCGATCTGCCGCGCCCGCTCGTCGCACTTGTCTGGGCGGGGCGGCCCACGCATTTCAACGATGCGAACCGCTCGCTGAAGCTCGCGCAGCTGGCGCCGCTCGCGCAGGCCGGCGTGTCGTTCGTGTCGATTCAGAAAGGCCCGGCTGCCGCCCAGGCCGACTCGCCGCCGGAAGGCATGCGGCTGCTGTCCTTGAGCGGCGAGATCGCCGATTTCGATGACACCGCGGCCATCCTCTCGATCGCCGATCTGCTGATCTCGGTCGACTCGTCCCCGGTCCACCTCGCCGGCGCATTGGGACGCCCCGTGTGGGTCATGTTGCCGAAGGTGCCGGACTGGCGCTGGTTACTCGAGAGAACCGATACGCCGTGGTATCCGGATATGCGTTTGTTCCGTCAGGACGTGCGTGCGGACTGGGCGGGCGTCATTGCTCGGATGGCGGCCGAACTGGCGCGTTTTACACCGCTATGAGGGGCGTGCCGGGGATGCACAGGTGCAATCGTCTGACGCGATCTGCCGCGTACCGTGCGGCGAGCGCGCTGCTCGTGCCGCTCGTGCTGCTGCTCGCCGGCACGCTGGCGGGATGCGCCGCGCTCGACCCGGACGCGCATGCCGACGCGCTGGCGCAGCCCGCGCATCTGCAGCGCGAAACCGTCGACACCGGCCGCTTCGTGCTGACCGCCTTCTCGCGCATCTCGCAGCCCGGCAAGCCGCTGCGCGTCTACATCGAAGGCGACGGCCTCGCGTGGCTCTCGCGCACCGAGCCCTCGCTCGATCCGACACCGCGTCAGGCCGCCGGCCTCGCGCTCGCAGCGCTTGACCCCGCGCCCAACGTCGTGTATCTGGCCCGCCCCTGCCAGTTCACGCCGATGGCGATGAATCCGCGCTGCGGCATTCCGTACTGGACCGGCAAGCGCTTCGCGCCGGAGGTGATCGCGTCGATGAACGACGCTGTCAACCACTTTGCCGCGCTGACGCCCGGGCAACCTGTCGAGCTGGTCGGTTATTCAGGCGGCGGCGCCGTCGCGGTGCTGATCGCGTCGCGCCGCTCCGACGTCGCTTCGATTCGAACGGTAGCCGGCAACCTCGACGACGAATTCGTCAACCGGCTGCACGGCGTGTCGCCGATGCCGGAGTCGGAAAACGCGATCGATGTCGCGAGCCGGGTCGCCACCATTCCCCAGATTCATTTCAGCGGCGCCGACGATGAGACGGTTCCGCCCTCGGTCGCACAGCGCTTCATCGAGGCAACGGGCAAACAGTGCGCGCGAGCGCTGACGGTTCCCGGCGTGTCGCACGACGGTGACTGGAGCACTCGCTGGCCGGCATTGCTGGACATGGCGCCGACCTGTGTGGACACGGCATCACGGCAGTAACGCGGAAGGTAAGGATCGCTCTAGGGGGCATCGCTTCGGATCCGCTGCGAATTTTGGAGTCACGGATTGTTTCGCAAACCGCGTCGTGGGAAGAGCGTGCTGGCGAGGCGGGCTGGCGATGGCCTGCTAATATCTGCTTTTTTGAGGGACAGTCACAGGACGAAGCATGGGTTTCGAACAACTCGCAGTACTTAAGCAGCAGCTGGCAAACGAAGCGAAGGAAGCAAAGCGGCAGGCGGCGAAGTCCCTTCGACCCGCACAGCCTGCCGAATCCAAGACGGCTGGCCGTACGGGCGCGAAGAGCGGGGCGGTCGATCCGGTCCTGCGTGTGATCGGCAAGTTACAGAAGCGCTTTCCGTCCGCCTTCCCGAAAAATCCAGCGCCGAAGTTGCCGCTGAAGATCGGGATTCTGGCAGACCTCCTTACCCACGCTGGAGAACTCGCGCTGAATGAGGCAGAGATCCGTCAAGCGGTCAGCACGTGGTGCCGCGGCAGCCGTTACTGGGCATGCCTGACCGATGGAGCAGCACGGGTCGACTTGACCGGCGCGTCGGCCGGCCAAGTTACCGCGCGCGACGCTGCGTTCGCGCGCAACCAGGCGAAGGGCGCGCACGCTTCGCGTCGGCAGGGCCGAGGAGCACCACCGCCGAACAACGCGCCAACGGGGCAGCCGCAGTCCGCCGCGGGCGAGGTAGCGTAATCGCGGCTGTTCCATTCGGACATCGATGTGTCCGATAGGTATCGAACTAGCGGCGCGGCGAACCGTCGGAAGAGCGCAGGATCAATTCGGGTGGAGTGAGCGCCACGGTCTCGCCGGTCCGCGCGGAGCGTGTTGCCGCCTCGGCACAGGCGAGTGCCGCGATCCCATCTGCAAGCGTGACGGGCACGGGCTGATCTGTCTTGACGGAATGGATGAACGCGGCCCACTCGGCCTCGTAGGCTCGCATGTAGCGCTCGAGGAAGAAATAGACGGGCTTTGCGGATTGTGTGCCTTCGGCGGTGGTTTTTTCGACCGTATTTTCCAGCTCATTCTTCGCCGCGAGTAGCCCCCCCGAGCCGAGGAGTTCGATACGTTGATCGTATCCATAACCTGCACGACGCGAATTCTTTATCACGGCGATGCGGCCATCGGCCCAGGTGAGCGTCACGACAGCCGTGTCGACGTCGCCGGCCGCGCCGATTTCAGGCTCGACGAGCGATGAGGCGGCCGCTGTCACCTTTGATGGCGCGCTGCCCATGATCCAGCAGGCGATGTCAAAGTCGTGGATCATCATGTCGCGGAACAAGCCACCAGACACCTTGATATAGGCAATGGGAGGGGGCGCGGGATCAAAGGATGTAATGGCCAGCATTTCAGCTTTGCCAATTTCCCCGTTGTCGAAGGCCGTTTTGAGCGCGGCGAAATTTGGGTCGAATCGGCGATTGAAGCCGATCATGACTGGTTTGCCTGTTCTCGCGACCTTGGTCTGGCATTGCAGTGCGCGCTCGAGCGCCAGATCCACCGGCTTTTCGCACAAGACCGCCTTTCCCGCTGCCGAGGCGCGCTCGATGAGGTCGGAATGCGTGTCCGTTGAGGTTGCGATCAGCACCGCGTCGATTGCGGCGTCGGCGAGAATATCGTCGACGGAACGAACCTCGGCGCGATAACGGGCGGCAAGCGTCTGAGCAGCTTCCACGGCGACGTCGGCAACGGCCACGAGCTGGCAATCGGGATTGGCGGAGATGGACCTGGCGTGAACTTGACCAATCCGGCCGGCACCCAAAAGGGCAATTCTTAGCATTTTGAAGGATCTTCCATTCAAAGATTGATGGGCAATCAGATCAAGTTATTGATTGTCGATAATTAATTTGGATTGCTATGTATATAGGAGAAGCGAAGGAATCTTTTTTAGCGCATGTCGCAATGCTGGCAACGAGCTAGACGGTGAAAGCGTCCCTGAATCGGCGCAACGCAACTTCGTCGTCACCGCTTGCCCACGCCTCCATAGCGACCACGCCACGATAGCCGGCTTCCGCCAGTGCACGGGAAACGGCTGGGTAATTGATCTCTCCCGTACCCGGCTCGCAGCGTCCTGGAACGTCGGCAACCTGCACTTCACCAATAAATGGCAATGCGCTGCGGATCAGTTCGATCAGATCGCCCTCGCCAATCTGCGCGTGATATAGATCGAGATTAAGGCGCAAATTCGGGCTGTCGACTGCCTTCACCAGTGCAAGCGTGTCGGCCGCTTTGCCGAAAGGAACGCCGGGGTGGTCCACTTTCGTATTGAGGTTTTCGAGGCAGAAGACCACATCGGCAAGGCGTCCAAGGTCGGCTACCTGGCTGAGCGTATGCTGTGCGGCAAGCCACATCGCACCCGTCACGACGGGCGTCGGCTTGACCGGCATGCCGTTGCCGTCGAGGCCCGTTCCATGCAGGTTCAAACGAGGGCAATGCAGCCGCTTCGCTACCTCGATGGATTGCTCGGCGGTCAGCATCAGCCGCTGGGCTCCCTCATCCGTGATCAGGTCGCCCTCGACATATCCCGTCATCGAAGAAAACGATGCTCCCGTTTCCTGCAGCGCCGCGATATCGTGTTTCGTCCAGTCCCATATCTCCACATGGAATCCGAGTTCAGCAATCTTTCTCACGCGATCGATGATCGGGAGATGGCGAAATACCATTTCTGCGCATACTGCCAGTTGAAACATAGTGAGCCTCTATAGGGGGTGTCCGGGATCGCATCGCGCGCATCAGGGCGAATTTCGACTCGGCGGTGAAATCAGCTTCAGCGATATTGCCCAGCGTACTTTTCGACGAGCGCGACGTTATCGCGCGTCACGAAGCCCGGCCCCGTGTCGACGCCATTGGGGCCGAAGCGCGGTGCGAGACCGTAAGTCTTGATACGTTGCTGAAACTGCGGATTGGCTTGCAGCGTTGCGATAGCCTTGTGGATATCGAGCGATTTGTCCTGTTTCATGATCGCCAGTAGTGCGACCGGGATATATCCCTGCAGGTAGGGCTGCTGGTCAATAGCGAACGCTACCGAGCCTGCCTCAATGCCTTTGTCGATTTCCGGTGTGAGGTCGAACGTGGCGAAGAAGATCTTACCCGTCAGCCCGAGCTTGGCGACTGCCCGCAGGGCGGGAACAGCGGACGTCGGACCAAGCGCCAACACCGCCCGTGTTTCCGGGTGCGTATGCAGCGCGGCAAAAACCTTGTTCTCGACCTGGATCGGGTCATTGCCGGAATCAAGCGTCGATTTCTTGAAATCGGCGCCAATGGCCTCGGCGAAACCGCGGCAACGGTCAAAAGACGAAGGGTTGGTGACGTTGTTATTCACGCAGAGGAAGCTTTTGACTCCGGCCGCCCTGGCGCGCTCGCCGGCCTCCTTGCCCGCGAGATACTCCGGTTGGCCGACATGTAATAGCGCGCCTAGTTCCTTGCTCTCCTGCGCCGTTCCTGAGTTGTAGGTGATGACGGGGATACTCTTTGCGACGATGGTCTTAACAGGCGCACGTACGACATCGAGGTCGGCGATTGTCGTAGCCACACCGTCATAGTTGCGAGCCGCGGCCTGCTGCAGCAGGTGAACCATGTCGGCCAGGTCGCCATTGGGTGGATTCCGGTAGTCGGCTGAGACGCCGAAGTCTTTTTGGGCATCTGCGATGCCGTTCTTCACGACGTTCCAGAACGGATCCGCGTCGGGCGCATGGGATACGACCACAAACCTATCTCCCTGCGCGGCAGCGCTCACACTGAACGCCACTGTCGCCAGTAGGGCGACGAGGCGGGCTACTCCTTTCATGCATGTCTCCTTCTGTTTATAGCCGGACGGTTCGCAAGCAAGTCCGTACGTGCATCCTATGGCAACGCTCCAAAAACGCTGCCAAAAGAAATGACCACTTTGGTTATTTTCATTGTTATCATGAATTTAGGATGATATTCGCTGACAGCAAAGAGTCCCAACATGCATACGCAAGACCGGCTCGCAGCCATCGCCGTGCTCGACAAAGTGGGGGAGATACTGCGCGCCGAACTGGGCGACGAGGCGCAGGCGATCTGGCCGGTCCTGGGCGCTCTTTTGCGGGATCATCTGCGTGACCGGCCAATCACCATCACCGCGCTTGCCGATCTGTCGGGCCTGCCGCGAACCAGCGCGCGTCGTATCGTGTTTGCACTGAAGGCCAAAGGGTGGCTGCAGTTTCGCGCTGTATTGGGTTCAGGTAATCGCTCCGTGGTGTTGCCGACTGCGTCGTTGCTCGATCGACTCGACAGAATCACGGAAGAGACGGTGAGGATGATTGTGGGCGCGAGTCACGACGGCTCAGTCGATCGCTTCGACGCCGGGAGTCTTACGCGAGATTCGGGTATTCCGTGGCCGCGTCCTGCGACGGATGGTTTCAATGACTCCGTCGAGCTAACACTCGTCGCCTATGAGGACCCGGTATTCGACATCCTCAAACGCAACCGGACTGACGTCGAGCGCTTCGTCGGGCATCGCGTGCGCATCATGACATTTCCTCAGGATACCTACCGTTTGGCTCTGGACAAGGCGCTCACGGACACTTCGCCAGTCGAAACCACAGCGCCGCTACTTGTGGCGATTCCGTTTCCGTGGCTCGCGGAAAGGTGCGACGACGGTCATTTGCTCGAGCTGCAAGCCTTGCACGCGGAAAGCAGCTTTTCGGGTGCGGACTTCTATGATGCGGTGTGGCAGGCTGGGTGGTTCGAAAGGCAGTTGTATGCCATTCCGCTGCAACCTGCGGTTGACTTTCTCTGGTACCGGCAAGATCTGTTCGAAGCGGAAGGGCTCGAACCTCCTCGAAGCTTCGACGACGTGCTTCGCTGCGCAGCTCGACTGCAACGCCCGAGTCAAGATCGGGCCGGCATCACATGGAGTGCGGCTTCGGGCTTGCCGATTGCGGAATCGTTCCTGCAGATTCTCGGCGCCCAGGGAGGGCGGATTTTCGAGGACGGCATCTTGCAGGTGGACAATGAAACAGGCAGGCAGGTCATCGACTATCTTCGCGCGCTGGTTCCCTTATCGCCTGCCCAGCTCCGCAGCGTGGGCTGGTCGCGCAATGCGCAGATCTTTGGTTCGGGCAAGGCTGCGATGTGCTATCACTGGTCGAATCGCTACGGCATGCTTGACAGCCATGCGTTGTGGCAAAAGGGTGGCCGCGTTGGACTTCAACTTCACCCGACATTCGCGCCTGGTGTAACGCCGGTATCACCGCTTGGCGGCGCCTTGCTCGCGATACCTGCGAGGAATGGCGAAATTGCTGCACGCCAGGCTTGGCGGGCGATAGAGACCTTGGCATCGCCCGAACTCATGAAGTATTTTGTGCTTCACGGTGCCGCGGGGAGTTCCCGCTATTCGGTCGCCGAAGACTATTACGTATTGCAACGCAATCGCGTCATTGAAGTCATCGATCAACTGGCAAAGAAACGCCAGATCAGAACGGTTCCGTCCCCGGCGATCCCCGGGTATCACGGCCTGGTCCACCTCCTGAGTGATCATCTCGAATCCCTGTTGTTTGACGGGAGTCAGGACATCCGCAAGCGGATTGGTAAGCTTCAGAGTGCTTTGGCACGGGCGCATCGGCAGCGTCAGTCAAGCAAGTAGGTTGTCGTCGCCATCGGGTGATGAATATTGCTTCCCTCGAACGGCGGGAATTTCTCGAAGTCGGTGCGCATCTCGTGACGAACCGATGAGTTCATCGCGGCAGTGATTGCCGCGGCGCTGTCGAACACGAGCTTGTTGCGCTGCATGTAGTGGACGCGTGTCCACGGCATCGCGTCGATCCAGTCGACGCGCGTAAAGATCTCGATCTCGCGCACACCCTCGAAGAATTTCATGATCTGCGGATGATGAGCCAGATAGTAGTTGAGCCACGCGTCGAAGTCGGCGGCGTGCCCGGGGTAGTGGACCAGGAAGCTGCAAGGCAACGTTCCCGGCGTCACGCGCGGTTGCGGATCGAGCACCGGAAACGGTCGTCGCACCATCGCTTGCTGTGTGACGGTGCAGCCAGCAAGACTCGGGTATTCGGTGCGGGCCAGTCCCTGCAAATGGCCGTCGGCCGCTATCGCCGCTTCGAGCGCCGACAAGGTGTCGAAGTCGAGTTGCAGCGCGAACTGCGGAGACGGGCCGTCGTCGGTGTAGAAGTCCTTCGCGGCTTCGGGCGTGTAAAGGCGCGCACGTCGCAGTTGCGGGGTGCCTCTGATGATGTGCGCAATCGACTCGAAATCCTGTGCGTCGATCCTCGCATCGGGATCGGCGTTTTCGAAGGTGACGAGATAGGAAAAGTGCATCGTTGAAGTCCGTCTGAAGTTCAGGCCGCGAGCAGCAGGCGTTGCAGAGCACTGCGCTCGCTCGTCTGCGTGAGCGCGAGTATCAGCAGAATGCGTAGCTTTTGCGGCGCGAGGTCACCGCCAGCCAGGATACCGTCGACCTCGAGAAATCGCTGTGGCGGGACGTAGCCGCGCGGCGTTCGCGTCGCCTGGACGACGACCACGCCTTGCCCAACGGCGTCCGCCAACGCCTGCGTCTGTCCCTTCGCCGGTCGTCCCGGCGCGAGCCCGGCACAGACGATGCCCCGTGCGCCCGCCGCCACGCACGCGTCGATCATCACGCGATCCACGCCCGCATAGGACAAGACGATATCGACTCGCGGCAACGCATCCAAGGCGTCGAGGGCGAACGAGGGCAGTGGGCCCGGCTCACGGGACAGGCGGCGCCGCCAGATCACCTGCGCGTCGGCGTCGACCCAGCCGAGCGGGCCGAACGGCGGCGCTTCGAATGCCGCGAGTTCGAAGCTTGCCGCCTTGCTGACATCGCGGGCCGCGAAGATCTGGTTGTTCATCACCACCAGCGCACCTGCGCCGCGTGAGCCCGGCGCGGTCGCGACCGCGAGCGCGGCGCGCAGGTTCGCGGCGGCGTCGCTGCCGTCGGTGTTGGCGGGACGTTGCGCGCCTGTGACGACAATCGCAGCCTGAGCCGGGGCGGTGAGATCGAGGAACCAGGCAGTCTCTTCAAGAGTCGCCGTGCCATGCGTGACGACGAAGCCATCGAGCGTCGGATCGGCGCTCGCATGCTGTGCAATCAGACGGGCAAGTTCGAGCCAGTCAGCGGGTTCGATTGCGGTGCTGCCGAGCATGCGGAACGGAATCGGCACGAGGTCGACATCCGGCGCGAGTTCGCCCATTTGCTCGATCAGCGTTCCGATTGGATGGACGACGCCGCTTTCGCCGTATTCGACCCAGTCGAAACGGTGCCGGCCGTGCATCGCAAAGGTTCCACCCGTGCCGATTACCGCGATCCGAGCGCGGCGAGCCGCGGGCAGCGAGGAGACGGTCATGGTCGGCTTCCTCTCAATCAGCGAGCCGCACGAAGAGCGTGTCGCCTTCGACGCGGGTTTCGTGCGCGCGCGCGTCGCGCGTCAGCGGCGGCGTGAGGGCTTTGCCGCAGCGCACGTCGAAGAGTCCGGCATGCAGCGGGCATTCGATTTCGTGTCCGTCGAATTCGCCGTCGCTGAGCAGGGCCTGGCCGTGCGTGCAGATGTCGTCGATCGCGAACACGAGCCCCTCGACCCGGAACAGCCCGATTTTCACGCCATCGATCTCGACGCCCTTGCAAGCGCGCTCGCCGAAGAGGTCGCCAAGCGTGCCGATGCAGTGCCAGGTATCGGTAACGGTACTCATAGTGCGGCCCTCCGTTCGAGCATCATGGGTTCGTGCATCTGCATCGCGCCAATCAGGTCGCGAACGTGTGCGAGTCCGCGTCGCGCGCAGAACGCGGTCAGGTCGTCGATCAGCTTCGGCATCGCATTGGGCGACAGGAAGTTGGCGGTTCCAACCTGCACGGCGGTGGCGCCGGCAAGCAAATACTCGACCGCGTCGGCCGCGTCGGTGATCCCGCCGCAGCCAATCACCGGTATCGACACGGCTTGCGCGCATTGATAGGCGAGACGCAGCATGATGGGCTTGGTCGCGCGCCCCGTGAGTCCGCCCATCAAATTGGCGACTTTCGGACGAAAGGTTTCGACGTCGATCGCCATCGCCAGGATCGCGTTGCTGACCACGAGCGCATCGGCGCCGGCTTCTTGCGCGGCCAGTGCGACTTCGACCACATTGCCTGCGTTCGGCGTCATCTTTGGCCAGATCGGCAGCGTGGTGGCCGCCTTCATCGCGCGCACCACTTGATAGGTTGCTTCGGGGTCCATACCGAACGCCTGGCCGTCTTTTTTCAGGTTCGGACACGACACGTTCGCCTCGATCGCGGCGACGCCGGGCACGGCGATCTTGCGCGCCAGGCGGCCGAAATCTTCGGCCGTGTTGGCCGATACGCTCGCGACGAGAGGCGGCGTGTAGCGCCGGTAGAACGGCACCACCTCACGCACATAATGCTCGGCGCCTTTGCTCGGAATGCCGATCGAAAACAGCGTGGCGTCCCGGAATTCGGCGACGCGCGGCGGCGGGTTGCCTTCGCGCACGTCGTCGGTGATGGTCTTGGTGACGATGGCGCCGAGCCGGTTGAGATCGAACACGTTGGCGAGTTGCTCGCCGAACGTGCCCGACCCCGGCATCACGGGATTCGCGAGCGTGAGCCCGCCGATATTGACGCTCAGATCTACCATGAGACGGTCTCCTGCAGGTCGAATACCGGGCCATCGCAACAGACGCGCCGGTAGGTGAGTTGAGTTTCGCCGCCGGGCTTGCGGAACGGCCGCACGCAGGCAAAGCAGGCGCCTAGCGCGCAGCCCATGTGCTGCTCGAGCGCGGTTTGGCCCGGAATGCCGAACTCCTTGGCAAGCTGCTGCAACAGGATCAACAGACGGTTGGAGCCGCACGTGGCCAGCAGGTCGAACGGCTGCTGCGCATGCGTCTCGCGGATCAGCTGCTCGACGTGCACGACGTCGCTATTGTCTTCGTCATCGGTCACGATCCGAATCCGGGCGCCCACCTCGCGCAGGTAGTCCGCCGACATCACGAGGCCGCGCGAGCGCGCACTCAGCAGCGCCGTAACAGCAGCGCCTTGCGCCACCGCGAACTCGGCAAGCGGCGCGAGGGTCGCGAGCCCGACGCCGCGGGCGAGCAGCAGCACGTGCTGTGCGCCTTCAGGCAGCGTGAAGCCGCGGCCGACCGGTCCGAGCGCGTCGAGCGTGTCGCCGGCCTCGAGGAACGCCAGCCCGCGCGTGCCGACGCCTTGCACCTTGTACAGGAATTCAATTTGACCGCGAGCCGGCGATACGCGATAGAGGCTCATCGGGCGGCGCAGGAACGCGGCCTGGTCGTCCGCGGGCGGGCACGCCAGGTGGAAGAACTGGCCCGGCTTTGCCGTGAGCGCGGTAGGGGGCGCGTCGAGCACCAGATGTTTGTATTCGGGATTGACCCATTCGTTGCTGACGACCCGGCACAGGTTCTCTGCGACGGGGAACACCGGATCGCTTGCGCACGAGGGCGATTCGTCGTCTCGCAAGCGGATGTCCGATAGCGATATAAGCTGCTGCATCATTTCCTCTCAGGGCAACCGAGGCCGGCGCGTAACGCGTCGAGCCCCGCAAATGTGGGGGAGAGCGGGAAGGACAGGTCGCTTGCCTGCATCATCTGCAACTCGGCGAAGCGCATCTCGCGGATTCGCCAGATTCCGTCTGCTCCGCGCCGGTAAGCCTCGTCGGTTACACCGGCGAGGAACACCGCGCTGGTGTCGTCATCGCGCAGCGCGAGTTGCCAGAGCCGCCAGTTCGCGCGGGCGCTATCACCGTCGACGACGATGGACTCGCCGTTGTAGAAGTGGATGGCGAAACGCCACGGCGAACGCATGAACCATAGACGCAAGGCCTCGCGGCCGATTCGTTTGTCGCCGAAGCCTTCGCCGCCATGCCAGACCGCGTCTTCGGTAAAGCATTGCGCCTGCTGCGAGGCGACTGCGTTCATGGTTCGCTCGTCGACACGGTCGTAGCCGTCGCTCGTGTACTTCGCGTCCGCCAGTGCGGTGTAGTGGGCCTTGAGCTCGCGAATCGCCTCGATGGCCTCGAGCCTGGCGACACGCGACGCCAGGTCGTCGTGTTGCGGCGGTTCCGTGGTGGAGCGGGTTGGTTCGCCGTTCATTCAGACCATCCCTTTCAATGGCATCGCCGGATCGGCAAGCTGCTCGAGCGAAACCTTTGGTGCGCGGCCGAGCAACGCTTCCAGGTAACGGCGATCGCGGCCCTGGTCGATCATCACGCCGCCCGTCACGCGGCCTTCGCGCAGCAGCACCACGGTGGCCGGGCCCAAGTCGGCGTTCCCGCGGACGATCGCCGTATCACCTGCGTCCGGCAGGCCGACGACCTGGATGTTGTGGCCGAATTGGTCGGTCCACATCCACGGAATTTCGACGTAGGGATCCGTGCGTCCAAGGATGAATTCGGCCACGGCGCGTGCCTGGTTCTCGGCGTTGCGCCAAGTCTCCAGGCGCACATTGCGGCCATAGTGCGTGTTGAACGTGCTCGCCACGTCTCCCGCCGCATAGCACCAAGGCGCGGCCGGGCTGCGGCAATACGCGTCGACAGGCACACCCGCGGCGCCGGCGATGCCGGTTCCGTCGAGGAACGCGAGATCGCATTCGATGCCGACCGCGATCAACACGAGGTCGGCGTTGATTTCCTTAGTGCCTCCTTCGCGTGACGCCAGCACGCGCAGCACGCGCCCGTTCGTGCCGCGTGAGATGGCTTCGACCCGGACTCCGGTCTCGATCGAGACGCCGTGTGCTCGATGCAGCGCCGCGATCCATTCGCTGACCATCGGCGGCACGCTGCGCGCCATTACGCGCTCGCCCGCCTCCAGCACCGTGACGGACACGCCGAGCTCGGAGGCACTCGCTGCGACTTCCATGCCGATGACTCCGGCACCGATGATTACGAGCGACTGCGCGCTTCGCAAAGCCTCCTTGAGCGCGAGCGAATCGTCGATGGTGCGTAGATAGACGACGCCGGGCAGTTGCGTGCCTTCAAGCGCGAACCGCCGCGCCGCGCCGCCCGTTGCGATGACGAGTTGGTCGAATTCGAGCTCGACGCCGTTGTCGAGCAGCAGCGTGCGTTCGGCGGCTCTGAGCCGCTGTGCCCGCGCGTGGTGACGCTCGATGCGTGCATCGTCCGAGCCGCTCGTCCAGAACGTGTGTGGCGTCAGGGCGAGATCGTCTGGTGACTTTCGGCCGAGCAGGAGTTCTTTTGACAGGGCGGGGCGTTCGTACGGGACGTGTGCTTCGTCGCCGATCAGCGCAATGGGGCCGTCGTGCCCCATTGCGCGCAGGTGCTGCGCGACGCGGCCACCGGCATGCCCGGCGCCGACTATCGCGACGCGGCTCGCGGGGGAAGGGGCGTTCATGCGGAGACTCCGGGCAGCGCTGGGATCTTGACGACGACGCGGTAAGCCACGCCGCGCGCCGAGCGGCAACGCCAGCGCCGCTTTGCGCCCGGCGGGATCAGAATCGCTTCGCCCGCTCTCAGCACGTAGCGCTCGCCGGCAGCCTCCACTTCAAATTCGCCGTCGAGAATGGCGCCGATCTCCTCGCCGAGCGCTTGCTCGGCAGCTTCGATCGACTCGTCCGCGTCGAACACACGGATCGACACGTCGAGCGCTTCGCCGCTTGCCGCATACATTGCCTTCGGGACGCTCGGATCGGACCAGCGCGATCCGGCATCGAGGCGCACGCAATGGGCGTCATCCGCGACCGGCTTGTCAGGAAAGCGAGTCATGCGTGCCCCCGATCTCGATCCGCCAGCGGGTAATAAGGCGCAGCCTGGTCTTGCTGGCCATATTCCTCGCGTGGCGGCGTCACGACGTTCAGCCGAAGGCTCACGCCCGCCGGCTCGAAACGGTTGACCCCGTAGTGACTGCAACCCGCGGGGATGAGCGTCGCGTCGCCCTGGTTCATGACCGATTCGCGATCGGCTTCTGCGCCAACCGCGAAAATCGAGCACGAACCGCTCACTTGTAGCGACGCTTCTTCGCCGTGGCTATGTGCTTTCGCCGACAGTTCGCGCCCGGCCTTCTCGACGAACTTGACGACGGCGACGCTGACAGACTGGCCACGGAGCGTCTTCATGTATAGGCCGTCCGCGACGACCTCGTTGAGACCGTCATCGATTGCAAATACGCGGCATTGGGTCATCTTCATTCTCCAAGTACGAAGCCGCTTAAAGCGCCGGGCGCAACACGAACGTCTCGTCGGCCGCGAAGCGGCGCGGATCGTAGCCGTCGACAACTGCGGGCTGCCGGTAAAACTCAATGGCGGGCGCGATCTCGGCAAGCGACAGCAAAAGCTGCATGAGTGCTGTGGCCTCAGCCGGCAACGCGTTCACGTCAAACGCGTTCAGGTAGGACACGATCGCGTCGGCGTGGGCAAGCATCGCGTCGCTGAAGGCGACGATGTCGGCCATCGAGGTTTGGTGGCGCCGGATATTCCGCTCAGTCTCGGTAGGAAGCGCCCAGACACTCACGAACGGCTGCAGCGCGGTGAAGGGTTCGGGCAGCACAGCCTCGGGACGGCTCGAGCGGGCGGGGACGATGACGATGGGTTGTTCGTTCATGGCAGTGACTCTCGTTCAGGCGGCGCGGGCGGCCAGCACCCGTTCGACCACGTGATAGTTGTGTCGCACAAGCAGTTCGTGGTCCTGCAGGATCATGTGTTTCTTAGCGCCGGTCTCGGCGGCGCGCTGAGTGCGCTCGAGCGTGCTGAGGTCTTCGAGCAGCACGTCGCGCAGCGCCACCTTCATGTATTCGAGGAAGAAGCGTCCGCCCGCGGTGGTCATCTCCGGGTAGTAGACGCGTGCTTCGAGCAGGGTCTTGTTGTGCGCGATGGGCCTGAAGTTGTAGGCCTGGCAGTAGTTGGGGCGCAGCGACAGGTAGAAATCCGGAAACACGACGTTGATGTCGAAGAGCCAATTCGGGCTCTTGGTCCAGTTGATGCCGGAGGGCAAGGCGTCGAGCGGAAAGTCGTGCTTTGCGCTGCCGATGCCGGCGCGCAGCGCGGCTGCCGAGATCGGGCGTGTCTTGGCGGCGGTGGCAAGCGCTTCCTCGGCTGCGGCGCCGCCCGAGGTGACCGCTTTCGGATTGCCGTAGACCGATTTCTGGTTGCCCGCGAGCGACAGGCGCCGGTGAAATTCACCGCACAGCGCGTCGAGCGGCGGCATGCTGCCGCCCGCGCTCTTGTCGATCGCGTCGGCGATCGAATGGCCGTGCACGTAGGCGACGTGGTACGCCTCCTGGAATGCGTCGAGCGCGAGCTTCCAGTTGCAATCGACCACGGTGCTCCATGCGAAGCCGGTGGTGAGCTTGTCGAACGGGTAGCCCTCGATGTCTCCGAACATCGGCCGCAGAAAGTCCGCGAGCGAGAGCCGCGGCTCGGTTTCCATGTTGACGAAGATGAAGCCCTGCCAGACGTCGCAGCTCACTTGCGTCAGCCCGTACTGCTCGCGGTCCAGGTCGAAGAAGCATTGCTCGTCCGGCACGCCCGTGAGCTTGCCGTCCAGATCATAGGCCCAGCCGTGGAACTTGCAGAAGAACTTGCGCGTGTGGCCGCACTTCTCGTGGGCGATCTGATTCAGCCTGTGCGCGCAGACGTTGTGCATCGCGCGGATCTGCCCTTGCTTGTTGCGCACAACGATGATCGACGTATCGCAGGCGGCGAGATCCTTGACGAAGTAGTCGCCGGCATTGGGGATTTCCTCGACGCGGCCTACGTGCAGCCAAGTCTTCTTGAAGATTTCCTGCTTCTCGCGCTCGTAGTACTCGCGGGAAATGTAGGGTTCGACCGGGATCGTGCCCGTCCCGAGTTCCGGGTAGCGCCCTGTGAGCGTCGTTGCCGGCATGTCTGTGCGATCCATGCTGTTCCTCTGACTAAAAGAGCGCGGGTGGCGCGCCGTCTAATAATGAATTGCATTCTGTTTTTGAAAAAAACGAATGTCAAGTGCTTTTGAGGCGGGCAAGTGAGGGTGCGGAACGGAGGCGGAAGGCTGGTGGAAACCCCTAAATTGAAATCTTTGACAATGGAAAAAGAGAGTGTGATTCTTTATTAACCGAGCGAATTCATTGGCCTTGAGGTTTGGCAGCCGGTTCGGCAACCACGCGGCAGCGCACGTTGCGCACCCGCCCTCGGCGTTGACTCAGATGCTGCTGCGCGAATCCTTTCATTGACCTATTGTTAGAAGCCTCTCCTGGAGAGTTGCATGCATATCGCTAGTGAAGACGCGCACGGGCGATCGCCTGTTCCCGCGCCGAGAACCACGTATCTCGTCTTGTTCCTCTGTTTCTGCGCGATCGTGGCGGAGGGGTACGACGTCGGCGTGATGGGCACGGTTGTGCCAGCCTTGATGACCGATCCGAACTGGCGCTTGACGCCTGTGCAGATCGGCGCAATGGGCAGCGCCGCGCTCTTCGGGACGCTCTTCGGGTCGTATTTCATCAGCGTCGTCAGCGATCTCACGGGCCGCAAGCGGCTCCTGATCGGCTGCGTAGCGCTGTTTTCTCTCTCGATGCTGGCGGCCGCTGCCGCGCCGACGCCCGTCATCTTTTCGGTGGCGAGATTCGTCGGCGGGCTGGGGCTGGGCGGCGTGATCTCGGTGGCGGCCGCATTGACGGTGGAGTACTCGCCCCCGCACCGGAAGAATCTCAACTTTGCGCTGATGTACTCGGGGTATTCGTTCGGGGCGCTGTTGTCGGCGCTCGTCGGTATCGCGTTCCTCAAGGGATTCGGCTGGCGGTTCGTGGTCGGCGTTGGCGCGGCGCCGTTGCTGGGGCTGCCGCTGCTCATGCGCTTACTGCCGGAATCGTTCGAATTCCTGGTGGCGAAAGGGCGGCTCGAGGACGCGAGCAAGCTGGCGCGCCGGCTTGGCATGGCGGGTGACATCGCGGCTGTCCGCGCGACGGAGACGCCCAAGGTGTCGGTCAAAGACGTGTTTGCCGAAGTGTTTTCGACACACAACCGATGGGCGACCCTGAGCCTGTGGCTGGCGCAGTTTGCCGCTGTGATGGTGATCTACGGACTCGGCACCTGGCTGCCGCAAATCATGCGCAAGCTCGGCTACGACCTCGGGTCGAGTCTGTCGTTCCTGGCGGTGTTCATGCTGTCATCGGCGATTGGCGGCATCCTGATCGGCCGGATCGCCGACCGTCGCGGCGCGCGTTTGACGATCGTCGCATGCTATGTGATTGGCGCAGCGTCGATCGCCGCGCTCGCTTTCAAGGGCTCCTTGTCGGTGAATTACGCGCTGGTGGCATGCGCGGGCTTCGGCAGCATCGGCGTCGCGATGGTGCAGCTCGGCTATATCGCGAACTACTACGCCGGGCATGCGCGTGCGAGCGCGACCGGCTGGGCGGTGGGAATCGGCCGTTTCGGCGCGATGAGCGGGCCATTGATCGGCGGCGTGCTTGCTGCGCAGCATGTCGACGTGGCGTGGAATTTCTATGTGTTCTCGGCTGCGGCGTTACTCGCTGCCTTTGCGATTTTCATCACGCCGGCGTCCGCGCGGCTCAGATTGCCCGGTAAGACGGAGAGCGAAGACGGCGTATGTCTTGCATCTAGCGCCGCGTCGCAAGGGCAATGATTTATTTCAGGCGATCTGTCCAACATGAGTTGTGGTTTCGGAACGCGCGCACGCATCGGGCAGCTCTACCCATCCGGTGGCCTGTGCGACTATGAGATGCAATTGATGGCGCCCGATGGGGTGCAGTTCCTCACGTCGCGATTGCCATTTCGACGCTCATCGCTAGTCGATGACGCCGCCTTGCTTGAAGACCTGGAGGTCCACGCATCGCTGCTTGCGGACGCGCGCGTCGACTTGATCGCGCTGAACTGCACCGCCGCCGGCGTGGTGGCGGGCGCAAAGCATATCAATCAGCGCATCGAGGCCGCGACGGGGATTCGCGCGGTGACGACCGTCGAGGCGGTGCTTGCTGCGCTCGATGCGGTGGGCGCAAAGCGGGTTGCGCTGCTGACGCCGTATCTGCCGGAAGTGGTGGACGCCGAAATGCGCTTCCTTGGGCTGCACGGCATTGAGGTCGTTACCGAATACGCGGAATCCCGGGCCACCCCCTTTGAGCAGGGCATGATTCCCCCTGAGCGTTGGCTGGAGT
Source organism: Trinickia camelliae (assembly GCF_053525655.1). NCBI lineage: Bacteria > Pseudomonadati > Pseudomonadota > Betaproteobacteria > Burkholderiales > Burkholderiaceae > Trinickia > Trinickia camelliae. The sequence goes on along the minus strand of NZ_JBCHAA010000009.1, from coordinate 224,035 downwards.
TATCCGAACGATTGCAGGTAGCCTCGGCGACAGCGGATGCGCTGTTGATCAGTTGCGCGGGCATTCAGTTGGCAACGCACATGGATGCCATCGAGAAACGCTTCGGGCGCCCCGTGGTGGCAAGCAATCAGGCATTGCTGTGGTATTGCCTGCGCGCGCTCGGCATCGCGGAGCAGCGCGCTGGTTATGGCGCACTGCTCGCTGGCGATTTCGACCGATAACCGTTAGGAAGGCATGTCGGAGCGCCGTTAGCGGGCCGCCACACTCTGCGAGCGCGGCCGTGCCGCCTTGGTGCCTTCCGTATCTGCGCCGCCAAGCAACATATCCGTCATGAGGTCGGCGATCTTCTCGATGTCCCTCAAGTCACCGATGCGCTGATTGATGACGAAACCGTCGAACGCCATCCAGACGACGTGCGAAAGCAATCCTTCACGGACCATCTCTGCCCGTTCCGGCGGCAGGATCTCGATCAGCAGCTCGTTGAGAAACTCCTCGACCTGGACCAGCAAATTGACGGGCTTGCCCATGCCCGATGGCGCACTTGAAAGCGCTTCGATCAAGGCATTCGCAAAGCAATGGTCGGCTGCCGGAATGTCAGACCAGATGCCGGTAAAGACACGATTCAGGCGCGTGCGGGGCGTACGCAGCTTGACCACCGATTCGCGCAGCGCCTGCAACTGATCGTTCAGCCAGGGCTGATAGATCTCATAGAGAATCAGCAGCTTCGAATCGAAATAGACGTACAGATTCGCGACGGTCATGCCCGCGGTGCGGGCGATCTCCGACATGGTCGTGGGCGTATAGCCTTTGCGGCAGAACAGGTCGAACGCGGCCGCGAGGATCGCTTCGCGCATTCCGGCTTTCTTGACTTGCGGCACCTTCGTTCTCTCTATGCGGGTACGGCGCAGCGGGCGGCTTTCAGCGCTGCGCCGTACCTGATTGATCAAGGAAACTTATTCTAACAAGCTCGCCGTCAATAAACGCATGACGCTCATTATTTTCGGCGGTGACGCGCGATACACGGCTGGCGTGCGGGCGAATGCGATCGCGCATTCCCTAGACGGCGCGAGCATCATCACGAACGCGGCCCTCAGAATTTCTTCCGGATCCCGACCAACGCCAGGAACTGGCTGTTGTTACTGGACATCGACGTTTCGTTGAGAATCCAGGCGTGGGCGCTGCCGGCGGCTCTTTGGTAGACGAGGTTGCTGTAAAGGTCGCAAGTTTTCGACAGGAAGTAATTGATGCCTACCGCGCCTTGGTTGTAGTGGGTGTTGCCATTGGCGGCAACGGTGCTCCTCTGGTTCGTGTAGAGATACTCAGCGGTCAATACCGTGGCCGGCGTGAGTTGATAGCGCACGCTGGTTTCGTAGTTGTTGAAGCGCAGGACTCCGCCGACCGTGGCGTCGAAGGCGGCATGGGTATAGACGAAATCCCAGAGCAGGGAGCCGAATGTGTACCCTGCGCCCACGCCCCATACCGTGTGCTTCGCGATGCCGCCGGCCGCAATCGTGGGCAGCGCGCCGTAGGTATTGTCGGAAGCTTCGGCGCCTACCGTATTGATGCCGGGTTGATTGACGGTGAAGAAACCCGCGTCGAGGTGCAGGTAAGCGTTCACGTAGTCGGCGCTGGCGCTCCACAAACGGTTTGTATTGATCTGGCCGGCGAGGTTCGAAAACGCGTACATGCCTTTTGCCGTGAGGCCGGCAATGGTCGGCGTCGTATATTTGATGGCATTGTTCGGACGGAACGTGGCGTTCATGTCGTCGCTGTCGTACGGATGGAACGTGTAGCCCGACATGTAGTAGGCAGCCATTTCGTTACCCACGTCTTCCTGGAACGGCATGTACTGGCGGCCGGCGGTCACCGTGCCCCAACTGTTGTTGCCGATACCCACATAGGCGCTGCGGCCGAACATCCGGCCACCTTGTCCGAGCGTGCCGTTTTGAATGTTGAAGCCGTTTTCCAACCGGAAGGTGACCTTCGTTCCGCCGCCGATGTCCTCGAAGCCGAGCAGCCCCCACCGGTTTGCCGACATCGCGCCGGGCAACGCCTGGACGCCGTGGTTGATGTGGCCATTGGTCGAGCCGAGGTTGGTGGTGTAGCCGATCGCCGAATCGACGAGGCCGTACAGCGTCACGCTGCTTTGCGCATGCGCGGCGCTTGCAACCGCGCCAAGCACAGTGGCGACGGCAAATGCTGTCTTTCGCATTTCAAGGATCCTTTCTAAGTGCCGCTTGAATCGCCCCAAAGAGGTACCGCTCGGAGTCCGGCGTATTGACGCGATTCGCTGACTGAATTGAGATTTCCAAACCACCTAATTAAATAATTAGGGATGCGTAATTATTGGTGTGTGATGTGGGACAGCGTGCGGAACGGGTTCAGATCATTTTTCTCCTTTTGGGTGGGTGGCCGCCCTATTTGAGCGGCCTGCAAGCTATATCGGGAAGGTGCTGGTGATCTGGCTTGGAGCGACTACCGTGGTCGACATCGGGTAGTGGCGGGCTCGTCCGGAAAACGCGGGAAACCGGGCATTGTCCTCGCGCATACGTGCGCGCACGGGTGAGGTCAGCGCTTCCGATAGCGATTGCGATGAAGGAAAAGTCAGCGTGTTCCGCTGCATGTAGTTCACGCGCGTCCACGGCATGGAGTCGCACCAGTCCACGCGCGTAAAAACGTTGACTTGGCGAACGTTCGGGTAGTCGAGCATGATTTGCGGGTGATGCGCGACGTAGTAGGCGAGCCATGCATTGAAGTCTTGGGCGGCGCCGGGGTAGTGCACGAGGTAGCTGCAGAACGAGGATTCGTCAGCGGCTTTCGTCAGCGGAAGGAAGGTCCGCGTGAGCATGGCTTGATGGGTGACGTCGGTCGCCTGGAGCGCCAGCCAGTCATCGGATTGCGCGAGCCGCCAGAGGTAACCGGCTTCGGCGACTTGGGCTTCGAGCGCCTCGATGCAAGCGAACTCGAGGCGCAGGGCCAGTAGTGGCGCAGGTCCGTCATCGTGATAGGTCGCGATGCCGGCGGGGGTGTACACCTCGGCTTTCAGCAATTCGGGCGTGGCTTGAAACATCTCCACAAGTCGCTCTTGATGCTCTGCGCTAACTCGCGCATCCGCATCGCGCTCGTTGAGCGCCGTGATGAAGTAGGAAAACGTCATGAGTGAAGTCCGATGATGTTCTTTAAGGGCGGCGAACTGCCGTCAAGTCAGATTTCTCTTTGACGCACGGTTGCGCAAAGGCGGTGCGAGCACCGCATCGGGAATCGGACATGTGTAGGGGCGTCCCCCTTTGCGCCGCGCATGTTCCGCTTTCGCTGCGTCGATCAACGAGGGTTCGGTCAAGAGGTCAACCGCCGTGGCGGCGAGCACCTTTGCCGCATGCAGCATCCCCTTGTGCGCGGCGGGCAGCTTGCCTTGCGATACGAGTTGCCAGGTGTGCATGTTGGTGCCCACGGCATAGCAAGCGCCCAGGTATTGGGTCGTCGGCACGATCTGGCTTACGTCCCCGACATCGCTGGACCCGGTCAGCGAGCCCTGTTCGTCGGCAAGCGGCAGTGGAATATCGGCAAGTCCGATGGTGTCGGCGGGGCCTCGGTAGGCATCGAGGCATTCATGCAGATCGCTCGGGCTGATGGACTCTGCGAGCCGGGCGGCGAATGCGCGATCGGGCCCGTCGAAGGGAGGAGGGCCAAGCCGTTCCAGGTTCGCCATCATCAAGGCTTCAATCGTCGCGTTGCGCAGGACCTCGGAGCATGCGCGATCGACTTCGACATCGACGGTCGTTTCGGTCATCAATGCGGCGCCGTCGCCAATGCGCCGTACGCGCTCGAATAGATCACGCGCTTGCTCGATGTCAGGCGCGCGAATCACATACAGGACTTCCGCCGCGGCCTGGACGACATTTGCCGCGGTGCCGCCGGCGTCCGTGATGGCGTAGTGGACGCGAGCCTCGGCGGGCATGTGCTCGCGCAGGAAATTCACGCCGACGTTCATCAACTCGACCGCATCGAGGGCGCTGCGCCCAAGATGGGGAGAGGCGGCAGCATGCGACGCGATGCCGGAAAAGCGAAAGTACGCCTGAATCACGGCAAGCGATTTGTATTTGAAGATTCCCGAAAACGGGCCGGGGTGCCAGGTCAAGGCAAAATCGACGTCGTCGAACACGCCTTCGCGGGCCATGTAGGTTTTGCCCGCGCCCCCTTCTTCCGCGGGACATCCGTAGTAGCGGACGATGCCGGGCAAGCCTTGCGAAGCGAGGTAGTCGCGCGTGGCGACGGCTGCGAGCATCGCGCCGACGCCGAGCAGATGGTGGCCGCATCCGTGGCCGCTGCCGCCGGCGCAAACCGGGCACGCTTGCGTCGCAGCGGCTTGCTGGCTCATGTTCGACAGCGCATCGTATTCGCCGAGGAAACCCGCGACAGGGCCTTCATCGCCCGCTTGCGCGACGAATGCCGTGGGCAGGCCGCCGAGGTTTCGCGTGATGCGAAACCCTTCGCGCTCGAGGACTTCGATTTGCGCATCGACTGAAAGGAATTCTTCCCACCGCGTTTCCGCGAGGTCCCAGATCCGATCCGAGAGACGGATGTATTCGTCGCGTTTGGCTTCGACCCGTTGATCGATGAGCGAGATTTGCTGAATGTTTTCGCGCTTCACGCATTGCTCCCCGCGTATTGAACCGGAAACGAACCTCGTACCGAGTTTGCCGGCGCCCGGTCTTGCTTCTTCGGGACCGGTGGCGGGACTTCGGCGGGAATAGGGCACACATAGGGCTCCACGGTTGACTGTTCGCGCAGTTCCGCCTTGGCGTCGTCGAGCAACGTGGGATTCATGTAGAGGGCCGCAGCCGTCGCGGCCATGACCTTGGCCGTTTGCTGCATGCCTTTGTGCGCGATCGTCGACTTGCCCTGGGCGACGAGCTGCCAGGAGTGGAACGGCGTGCCCAGCGCAAAGCACGCGCCGAGGCAGCGGGCGGTCGGGACAACCCAGCTGACGTCTCCTACATCGGTTGAAGCCGGCAAAAGCGATGGCATCCATTCCTCGGGCAACACGCTGTCGTGCAACGCTCCGGCGAGCCGTTGGGCGCCGAAAATCGACAAGCTGCCTCGTGCTTCCGCGGCTGAAATGGCGGCCTGCATGTTCGTTGCGAAACGGTGATCGTCGGCATCGAAGGGCGCCGGCCCAATCGCGAGCATGCGCTGGTACATCAGATCGGACAAAACCTTGTTGGGCCGCATGTTCGACATGGCCCTTTCCACCCGGCATTGCACGGTGGTGTCCGTCATCAATGCGGCGCCGTCCGCAATCTTGTTCAAGCGCTCCAGCAGCGAGTTGATCGTCGACAACTCGGGCGCCCGCAATTGATAGACGACTTCGGCGCGCGCCTGCACCACGTTCGGCGCGGAGCCCCCGGTGTCGTGGAGCGCGTAGTGAAGGCGAGCGTCGCTGGGCATGTGCTCGCGCAGATAGTTCGCTCCGACATTCATCAGCGTCACGGCGTCCAGCGCGCTGCGCCCCAGGTGAGGGGCGGCCGCGGCGTGAGCCGCGACGCCGGAAAACGTGAAGCGTGCGTGAAGCGTCGCGAGGGTCGTCATCGCGTCGATCGCCTGGATGCTTGCCGGATGCCAGGTCAACGCGGCGTCGAGATCTGCGAACACGCCGGCCCGCGTCATGAACGTCTTGCCGGCGCCGCCTTCCTCGGCGGGGCAGCCGTAGTACCGCACGCGTCCCGGAAGCCCGGAGGCCGCGAGCCAGTCCTTGATGGCGAACGCCGACAGTAACGTTGCGCCGCCCAGCAGGTTGTGGCCGCAACCATGTCCGCTACCCGCGTCAACCGCCGGTTGCCGCGTGGCGGTGTTGGCGACCTGGCTCAAGTGGGGGAGCGCGTCGTATTCGCCGAGAAACCCGATGACGGGGCCGCCGTCGCCGGCTTCGGCGACGAACGCCGTGGGGATGCCGGCCGCTTCGCGGGTCATGCGAAAACCGTGGCGCTCGAGTTCGCGTATTTGCAACTCCGCGGACTCGTGCTCCGCATAGGCAGTTTCGGCAAGGTCCCACAGCCGGTTGCTCAGGTGGACACACAGGTCGCGATAGGCTTCGATCCGAGCACCAATCTCTTGATCGATTTCACTGAGTTTCACGAGTTCTCCTGTTGCTTCAAGGCATGAGGGGGCCACCTGCCCTTGCAGGGGCAGTGATTCAATAGCGAATTGAAATAGCTTATGGAGGTGCTGGTCTGCGCTAGACCCCCGCTCGCGCGCGGAGCATGTCGTCGCGTCCCGCCGTCGAGCGATGCCGCGCAAAGAGCGCCAGGACGCCCAGCAGCGAAATCGCGTTCGCTGCCAGCAAATACCAAGCGGGCGACATCGGATCTTGCGTGACGGTAGCGAGCCAGGCGACGACGACTTGCGCGCTGCCGCCGAAGATCGTGGTCGGCACGCTGAAGCAGATGGAGACGCAGGTGCTGCGAATCGCGCTCGGAAAGATCTCGGGAATGAAGCACAGCTGAAACGGCGCCATCAGGACCCTCAGCAGCGTGAGGCCTCCGACCATCAGGAAGAAGACGCTCGAGGTCCCGTTTTGCGTCATCCAGGCGAAAGCGGGGATGATGGCCGCCACCGTCAGGACCTGCGGCAATACCATCCACTTCCGGTTGGGAAATCGGTCATAGATTAATCCGGCGGCCAACGATGCGACGATTCCCACGCCGCCGGTGATGAACCCCACGAGCATCGACGTCGAAGCCGGGAAATGCAGTACCCGCATACCGTAGGTCGTCATGTAGTAGCCGACGACATACACCGTGATCGTCGGCCCGATCAGCACGCTGCACGCGATCAGCAAATCGGAAAGATGATGCCGGACGATGGACGTCGCCAGTTCCGCCGTATCGTTGACGGCGGTTTCGGTATCGAGGGTCTCGTGCAGCCGGCGACGGATGTAGATCCCGATCGGCGCAATCAGAAGGCCGACCACGAACGGCACGCGCCACCCCCATGCGGCCAGCGCGGAAGCCGAGAGCGTCGACGAGACGACATAGCCGACCACGCCGCCGAAGAGCGAGGCGACGCCTTGCGTCGCAAGCTGCCAGCTCGTGTAGAAGCCGCGCCTGTTCGACGCTGCCATTTCGAGCATGTAGGTCGTCGCGGGTCCCATTTCTCCGCCGGCCGAGAAGCCTTGCAACAGGCGGCCGATGACGACCAGGACGGGCGCCGCCATCCCAATCGCCGCATAGGACGGTGTGAATGCCAGGATCGCGGTGCCGGCCGCCATCATCGCGATGGTGAGGGAGAGCGCTGCCTTGCGCCCCGCGCGGTCGGCGTAAGCGCCGATCACCACGCCGCCGATGGGACGGGCGACGAAGCCCACGCCGAATACGGCAACCGAAGCGATGACCTGGCTCGCCGCTGAAAAAGCCGGGAAGAAGGCCTTGCCGATGTACACCGCAAAGAACGCGTAGACGGTGAAGTCGAAGAACTCCAGTGCGTTGCCCAACACCACGGCGATGAAGTCTCCAATCGATGAAGCACCGCCATCGTTTGCTTGATTTGGCACACCCGTCTCCGAATTGGTTTTCCGCGGCACGATCGCCGCCGGTTGAAAAAATAATGACATTCGTTGTTTGTGAGGTCAACGTGTCAAAAATAAATTTTGGACTGCGTATGAATGAATTGATTAATACGCGGCGCATCAGGCCATGCCGCTGCATCACGCAGCAACGAAATGGCGCCCGTCGCGGCCGGCGTGGCGACCGCCTACAGCAAGCACTCGACAGAATGAAAGAGACGCCGCTTGCGTGGATCGTCGGAATTCATCGAGTCGCGAATCACGTTCTTCAGGCACTCGACGAAGCATTTCGCTGCCGCGCTGAGTGGCGCGGCGCGCCGGTATACCAGGCTGGTCTCGGATTCGGCGATGGAGTCGACGAGCGGAAGCACCGACAGTCCTTCCTTGCTGACGAGCTGTTCGGCGAGCGGCCAAGGCATCAGGGTCAACATATCGGTGCTGGCGACGAGTCCCAGCGCTATCGCGCTCGAATGCGAAATATGAATGCGCGGTTCGTGGGCGCGACAGTACTCACCGAAGGCATTGTCCCCGACGATTTCGTCGGCAAAGGAGTCGCGATTCAAGATCCACTCCGCATGCCCCAGTTCTTCCAATGACCGGCAGCCAGCCAGTCGATGTTCCGCTCGCGCGACGACCGCATAGCCGGTGCGAAATAGCGGAACATGAATGAACTCGTCGGATTGATTCATCGCGTTGACCCTGCCTATCGAAAGATCGAGCGTCCCGTCGCGCAACTTCGGCATCGATACGGTCGCCAATCCTTCGAAGAATTCAAGCTTGACCTCTGGCATCTGCGTTTGAAACGCGTTGATGACTTCTCCTAGCAGCGTCAGCCCGACCCACGACACGGCCGCTATCGAAAGCGTCCCGTGCCGGCTGCCCGAGAGCCGCTCCATCTCTTGCCGCGCGCGCGCCAGTTGCCCGACGGTCAGCCTTGCGTGGCCGAGCAGCGTCTGCCCGGCCTCGGTGAGGGTCACACCAGTCGCCTCGCGAACGATCAAGGTGACGTTCAGATCCTCCTCGAGCTCGCGTATCGCCTTCGTGATGGCGGCCGGCGAAAGCCCGCTTGCTCGCGCGGCGTTTCGAATGCTGCCCGTATCGGCAATCGCAACCAGTGCGCGCAATTGATGAAGTTTCATGTGCAATGTATGACATCAAATTTTTGCGGGAGGAGACAACCGGGAGTCAACGACAACACTTTCCTTCACCTGCAAGCGAACCGCTTGCCGACGTACTCTACGCCGACCGCCGTTTGGCAGGTGCGGGTCTGGTCGCAGCCCGCGCGTGTGCAAACGGACTGTCCATCTTGAACAATTGGAGGTGATGTGGAGCACGTCGCACGCGTGAAGGACCTCGTCGAGGCGAAGCAGGAGCGGTACATCGAACTCGCCAACGAAATTTGGGCGCTGGCCGAGATGCGTTATAGCGAGCACCGCTCGGCGGAGCTTCATGCGTCGATGATCGAAGACGCGGGCTTTCGCGTGACGCGGGGCGTAGCCGGGATGCCCACGGCGTTCGTCGCCGAAGCCGGCAGCGGCGGCCCGGTCATCGGGTTTCTTGGGGAATACGATGCTTTGGCGGGACTGAGCCAGGAAAGCGGCGCGCTGGTCTGCCGTCCGGCGGCCGGCGGAGCCACCTCGAACGGCCACGGCTGCGGCCATCATTTGCTCGGGACAGGCGCGCATCTCGCGGCGGTTGCGGCACGAGACTACTTTGCCGCGAACGGTATCGAGGCGACGGTCAGGTTTTACGGATGCCCCGCCGAGGAGGCCGCGGCGGGCAAGACGTTCATGGCGCGCGCCGGGTTGTTCGACGATCTCGATGTAGCGCTGAGCTGGCATCCGTCGGTTGCGAACTCCGTGTTCATGAACGCCACGCTCGCCAACGTGCAGGCTTACTTCCGCTTTCACGGGAAGGCCGCTCATGCGGCGCTGGCGCCGCACCTGGGGCGCAGCGCACTGGACGCGGCGGAGCTCATGAACGTCGGCGTCAACTATTTGCGCGAACACATGCCGGACCAGGCGCGCGTCCACTTTGCGTACATCAATTCCGGCGGCATTTCGACCAACGTCGTGCCTGTGTTCGCGGAGTTGTTGTACACGGTGCGTGCACCGCGCAGTGAAGACGCGCGCGAGCTATTCGAGCGAGTCAAGCAGATCGCCGCCGGCGCCGCATTGATGACCGGCACCCGGCTTGAAATCGTTTTCGACAAGGCCTGCTCGAACGTGTTGCACAACGACACGCTCGACGCGGTATTGGACAGGAATATGCGGGCGCTCGGCGGCTTTGACGTCAGCGACGACGATGTCGAACTCGCCAAGCGGATTCAGCAGACGATCGCGCCCGACGATTTCGAAAACAGCTCGCGTCACTTCGCGGCGGCGCTTCGGGACCCGCGGCCGATCGTCACCGAAATCCAGCCCTATCGGGCCGACATGGTGCGTCCGGTCACTGGCTCGACCGATGTCGGCGACGTCACCTGGGTGGTGCCGACGACACAATGCCTGACGGCATGCTTTGCTTGGGGAACGGGGTTTCATTCCTGGCAAATGGTTTCGCAAGGAAAGGCGACACTGGCGCATCGGGGCATGTTGATGGCCGCGCAGACGCTGGCCGCCACCGCAATCGACCTGGTCCGGCAGCCCGAGGTGCTGAGTGAAGCGAAAGCGGAACTGCACGAAAAGCGCGGGCGGCAACCTTATCGTTGTCCGATTCCGCCGGAGGTTTTGCCTCCGCCCGCACGCGCTCAGACGTTGAGCTAAACGAGGTAACGGGGGCCGTCCTTCAGAACGAAGATGTCTTGGACGCCCCGCTCGCTACTGCGCAGGTTCCGCCGATATCCCTTGCGCTGCACGTTTCGCAGCGAGACGCGTCTGTGCGGCGAGAACATCGTTCGGGTAGGTGTTGTACCGGGCCGAATTGGCTCGATATCCCGTCGCCACCCAATCGGCGAGTTCCTGCTTGACCTGTGCGCGACTGACTTGCTCGCCGGTCGATGCTTGGGCGAATGCGGCGCCAGGAAGCAACACGAGGGCTGCCGCGATCGTCGACATTGTTAGAGACATGTTCATGATCACACTCCCAGCGAGGCGTTGAAGGAGGACGGCTTGGCCTCGCCTCACGAAGTATAGGTGTCGATGTGTGGCATCGGAAAGGCCAAGCAAGCAACAGATTGAATCGCGCCAAACAATAGCGGTGGTGAGGTTGGGGCCCTCGAATCAAAGAATGCGCGTGAAAAATAAGTCCGATTCGTTCGATGCCTAAAAGAGGTGCTGGATCCCCACGGAGACGCCGGTCGTCGAGCGCCCGGATGCCACGCCCGCGCCCGTGAGTGAAGCGAGGGCGTTGGCGCCCGATGCGTGCTGGAAAGTCACCTGCTGGTAGACGGAAGTCTTCTTCGAAAAGAGGTAAGTGTTCGAGAGCGTGATGGTCTTCCAGTTTCCGCCGTCGAGGTTTTCCACCCATCCGCCGATCGCGATGACGTCGTCGGGCCTGACATTCCAGTTCGCGCCGGCGTCGATGGTGTTGGCGTTGCCCTGGCCCGTGGACAGCGTGATGCGCGACTGCGTGAAGGTGGCGTGGACCAGAACTTTCGTGAACTGATACGACGCGCCCAGCCCCCAATCGACGAGCTTGTTGGCCACTAAGCCTTCGGCCTGACGCAGCGGCGTGCCAAACAGGGCCGGCAGGCCAATGAAGCTCGAAAGCTCCAGAAAGCGGTTGTTCTCGTTCGCATAAGTTGCGGCCAGACTCAGGGGGCCGGACTTGTACTGAACGAAGAAGGAGTAATCCCTGCTCTGGGCGAAATTGCCGGCCACATTGCCGAACGCGAATTCCGCCCCCGTGGAGAACCCGCCGAAGGTCGGGCTCACATACTTCACTGCGTTGTTGAACTGGTAGAAGTTGGCGACTTCGTCGAGGTTGCCTTCGTGAAGCGAGAGAATATTGCCAAGCAGAAGCGGCGTTTGGTAATTGGCCAGAACGTCGTACATGAAGCTCGGCTGGTGACCGAGCGTCAATGTGCCGTAGCTGTCCGACTGCAATCCCACGTAGGATTTTCTGTTGAACAACGTGCCCGGGACCAGCGCCTGGCCGCTGTTCAGCAGGTACTCGTTCTGAAGATCGAAGATGGCATGCAGTCCGTTACCGAGATCCTCGGTTCCCCTCAGACCGAAGATATCGGGCGCGTGCGTATTCTCCTCTTGATAGAGGGCGTGTCCTCCGACGTTGCTGATGTACTGCACGGCGGTATCCGCAATGCCATACAAGGTCACGCTCGACTGCGCATTTGCAGCACTGCTTACGACAAGCGCGATACCTGCGCCTACCACTCTACGTCCAAGAATTGCCATTAGCTTGACTCCGATGCGGTCGCTATTCTTCTGGTTTAAACAAGTGGAAAAGATGAAAAGTAGTAGTACTGAAAAATCAACCGATAAAAAATCGAGATCGTCACAGGGTTGCTGGCATCGCCCGCGATTGTCTCCGTCTTGCCGGTCTTGCATTCAACAATAATGAATGACATAATTTCTGTTGAATACTATAGGGGCGCGCCGCTAGAGGTGTCAACGTGGCGGCCGTCCGTGAAAACCCGGTGCGGTGTTTATTGGTGACTTTCATAGGGCTAAAAAGATGACCAATGCGACTGCGAGGCGCGGCATTCAATCTGTCGAGATTGCATTCCGAATCCTTTCTTCGTTGCAGACGAGTGTGCGAGCGCTGCCTCTCAAGGAGATTGCTGCGTTGTCGGACCTGTCGCCGAGCGCGACAAGCAACTACATGATCAGCCTCGTGCGAACGGGGCTGGTTTCCGCGGACGAGAAACCCGGGTGCTACAAGCTCGGCCCCGCATCGCTCGCGCTGGGCATGAGCGCAATCAACCAGCTGGACGGATTCGATGTCGTCCGGCGCGAGGTGATCGCGCTGCGGGATGCAACGCTTAGCGGCGCGGCCGTGACCGCGTGGACCGAGGATGGGCCCGTTAGCCTCTTCAAGCAGGAAGGGACGACGCGCAGCATTCTCGAACTGAGAACAGGCCTGATCCCCCTCGTCACGACGGCAGCGGGCAAGCTGTTCATCGCGTGCCTGCAGGCTGCCCGCACAGACGATCTCATCGGCCGCGAGCTCTCCGAGGGACAGGGGGGAACGCCGGCTTCCTTGCGGGAAGAGGCGGTCGCTGAATTGCGCGAATGCGGCTTCACGACGGTTCATCGCGCGGACCTGGGTTACGTGTCGGTCGCCGCCCCTATCTGGGACAGGGACGGGGAGTTGCGTTTTGCCATCAGTCTCATCGGCACGCCCGCTACTCTGAACACGGATGTCGAGGGCAAGGAGGTCAAGGCGCTGCTGGAGAGCGCGGTTCGGGCCACGGTTGCGTTGGGCGGAAAGGCGCTGCGGCTGCCGTGAGCACAACGGAGTTGAATGTTCCGGGTGCTTCGATCTTCGGCATGTGGCCGATTGCGTCGAGCACGTGAAGCGCCGATTTGCGGGCTGCCTCGTGGATGGGCCGCGCGTGCTGCTCAAGCGGCGCGACGCGATCGAGGCTGCCCACCATGACGGAGACCGGCGCCTGCACTGAAGCCATCACCGAGGGCGTGTGCGTGGAGAAGAGCATGTCCACGGCCTGCTGCCAGCCTGTCGGTGTCACCGAGTCTCTGAGCCTCGCGACGAGCGCGCGAACGAGCGGGGCGGCATTCGGAGCGATGAGCGCATCGACCACGGCGGCGCGCGCCTCGGCCGACTGCGCCGCGCCGCTTCGCATCAGCGCTTCTCGTGCCGCGTCGCGTTCGCTGCCGGTGAGATGGCCTCGTGCAACATTGGGCGCGCTCAATACGAGGGCGTGCGTGGCTATCGGATACCGCGCTGCAAACGTCGTCGCGATGACGCTGCCCCACGAACTGCCTACGACGGTGGCGCGCGAGATGTCTAGCGCGGACATCAGCGCCATGAGTGCGTCGGCATAGTCCGACGCGGTTGGCGCGCCGATCGTGAACGGGCTGCTTTGACCGTAGCCGGGGGCATCCCAGGCAACGACCCGATGGTGTTGGCTCAGTGCGGCGAGTTGCGCGCGGTAGCCTGCGGAACTCGAGCCGATGCCGTGCAGCATCACGATTGCGCTTGCGTGCTTTTCGCCGGCAGTTCGGTAAGAGAGGACCCGGTTACCGCTCAGCGTGGGAAGGTCCACGTGCACCTGTTCGCGCTCGGGCAACGTCGATTCAAGAAGTTGGCTGTCTGCTTCAGTCATGATTGGAGTGTGGCCGGAGTGAAAAGCGCCTTGAGCGAATCCCGTTTCACGCTGCGCTCAAGGCAGCGGAGATTTCGTTCGCAGCGGCCTTGAGGGCTTCCGCACAAGGACCGTCTGGAGCGGCATCGAATTGCTCGGCGGGACCGATCGCCGTCAGCGCCAGCACGGCCATCCCGTTCGGCGAAAGAATCGGCACGCTGATGGCGTTGGCGAGCACGCGGTCGTCGTAGAACGGGCCGGGGCGCCGCGTCGCGACATGCGAGGTCTTGACGGTTTCCAATACGCTGGCGAGCGATTCCGCGGTGAGAGGCAGGTCGTCCGGTGCTCGGCGCTCGTTGTCGCGCAGCTCCGCCGTCACGAACCGGTCGATGGCTTCGGGCGGAAGAAAGGCCGCCAGCGCCAATCCCGAAGCCGACGACGTCACGGGCAGCACGAGCCCCAGCGGCAGATCGGCAGCCACGGGCGTCGCCGCGGCTTGCCAGGCGATGACCGTGGGACCGTGATTGCCCCAGGCGACGAGCGCAAGCGTCTTGTCGAGGGCTTGAGCCAGCCGCAGCATGGTGCGGCTCGCGAGCCGGACGGCATGGGGCTGCGATTTCATCGCTCCCGCAGTTCCGACCGGCGCGTGGCCGAGGTCGTGCGGGTCGGCGACCAGATACTGCCCGCCGCCGAAGACGAGGGGCCGCTTCGCGCTCTGGCGTATGCAATCCACCGATCCGACGAAGATCACATGATCGCCGCCCGGATAGCGCGAGACCACCTTGCACTCGAGCCAGGCGCTGCAGTGGCGCAATAGCGGCAGCCCGTCGACCCCCAAGTCGTAGTCGATGCCCGAGAACTTGTCAGGCGAGCGGGCTGCAAAGTGATTGGCGACGTCGTATTGATCTTCGGCCAGGATGTTGATGGTAAATCGCTCTGCATCCCTAAACGCCGGATGGCTTCCGGCGGAGGTTGCCTGGCTCCACAAGACGAGGGGCGGATCCAGCGAGACCGACGAGAACGAGTTGGCCGTGAGGCCGTGCATTTTCCCTTCGGCATCGCGCGTGGTGATCACGGTGACGCCGGTGACGAACGACCCCAGCACGTCCCTCAGTTGGCGTTTGTCGAACGTCGTAATGGCCGGGCGGTCGTGGTCCGACGGAGGTCTTGCGTTCATGCCAGGACCTTTTCCTTAAGCGACTCGCCGAAGGCCGGCATGACGTTCTCGTGGAAGAGGCCGATCGACGTCTTCGCTTCGGCAACGGACATGTCGCCGAACATGAACGATCCGATCAAGTAGTTGAACCCGCCGTTGTGCGCCTGCTCCAGAAGCTTTTCGCGCACGGTTTCGGGACGG
The DNA here is from genome assembly GCF_053525655.1 of Trinickia camelliae. NCBI lineage: Bacteria > Pseudomonadati > Pseudomonadota > Betaproteobacteria > Burkholderiales > Burkholderiaceae > Trinickia > Trinickia camelliae. Next base: position 208,894 of record NZ_JBCHAA010000009.1, on the reverse strand, counting down.
CCCACGACCGCGAGGCCCGATTCGATGAGCGGCTCGAACGTCGACGGAAGTTTTTGATTGACCGGCTCCGTGCCGTGCTTCTTCCAGAGCTTGAAGAAGTTCGGATAGAAAACCGACCATGCGCGCTTGCCGATTTCCAAGGCTTCCTGATCCGTTTCCGCAACGACGATGTAGCGATTCACTCCCATCAGCGGCTCGGCGTCCGACGCATGCCGCTTGGCAAACTCCTCGCGATATCGATCGGTGATCGCCTTGACGCGCTGGATCGGGCCGCCGCACACGATGTTCATCTTTTCCTGCGCGGGCCACACCGTCGACTCCGGCGAAGCCAGTGCGTACCAGGTCGGAGGCGGAGTCTGCAGCGGCTTGAGTTCGATCGGCATGTCCTTGAATTGCCAGAACGCCCCTTGGTAGTCGAGGGTATCCGAGCTCAAGAACCGCTTGATGATTTCATAAGCCTCGATGTATCGGGCCTGAGCCGTAGCCGGATCGATGCCGAGCGCTTCGATCTCGTGGGGCGAGGCGCCCCGGCCGACGCCATATTCGAGGCGGCCGTTGCTGAGGTGATCGAGCATGCAGATCTCTTCGGCAAGGCGCACGGGGTGATGGATCGGAAGAATATAGACGAGCGGAGACAGGCGCAGTTTCTTGGTCCGCTGCGCGGCGGCGGCAAGAAACACGCTTTGCGACGGGCAGGCGCTCAGCGGTGTCGAATGGTGCTCCGACATGTGATAGCCGTGGAAACCGAGCTTGTCGTAAAGCTCGATGAGTTGCAGCCTGTCTTCGTACTGCTTATTGATAGGCAGGCCGTTGCGGTCGTTCTGATCAAAGATGCCGAACTTCATCGACGTTCCAATATAGAGAATTGAGCGGACTTCCGGCTTAGCGCGCGGAAGACTTGCTGAATACCTGAAAGACGTTTTCTTCAGGGTCCTTGTAAGTGGCGACGACGCCATGGCTTCCCATGTCCCGCTGTGCAAGCAGCTGGCCGCCGGCGGACAGGATCTTTTGCTGCAGTTCTTCCCGGGCTTCGCCCGCAACCTGGAAGACGGGCACGGCGCCGACGGCCCCCGTCGCCGCTTCCTCCGCGGAACTCAACGCGAACGCGCTGCGGTGCTGACGGAATTGAGTCCACTTGTTCTCGTCGCGAAACTGGACCGGCAAGCCGAGGGCCTGCGCGTAGAATGTTTCCAGCCGGCCGACATCCTTTGCGACCAAATACACGGTTTGCAGATCGACTTCTGCCATCGGAATACTCCGGAAAATAGGGGAATGGGATCAGTGCGGTTTCGCTATCGACGCGCGTCACGCAGTCTGTTGTTCCTTCAGATCGAGCGCCTCGCTCATGATTTGCCGGATCCGGAATTTCTGGATTTTTCCCGTCACCGTAGTCGGAAACGAGTCGACGAACCGGATGTACTTGGGGACCTTGTAATGCGCAATCCGTCCCTTGCAAAAGCCGCGCACAGTCGTTTCGTCCAGCGATGCCTCAGGCTTGGCGACGATCCATGCGCAGAGTTCCTCGCCAAAGTGCGGGTCCGGCACGCCGACCACTTGCACGTCGAGCACACCCGGGCAGGTGTAGAGAAACTCTTCGATTTCGCGGGGGTAGAGGTTCTCGCCGCCGCGAATGACCATGTCCTTGATTCTCCCGACGATGTTGACGTAGCCGTCCGCATCCATCGTGGCGAGATCGCCTGAGTGCATCCAGCCTTCGGCGTCGATGGCCTCGCGCGTCTTGTCCTCCTGGTTCCAGTAGCCGAGCATGACCGAGTAGCCGCGCGTGCAGAGTTCCCCGGGCTGGCCGCGCTCGACGGTCTCTCCGGTCGCCGGGTCGACGATCTTGATCTCCAGGTGAGGCAAGACCTGGCCGACCGTCGAGACGCGCTTGTCGATTGGTGTGTCCGTCATGCTTTGGCAACTGACGGGGCTCGTTTCCGTCATGCCATAAGCGATGGTGATCTCGGACAGATGCATGTCGTCGACCACCCGTTTCATGATCTCGATCGGGCAGGGCGAGCCGGCCATGATGCCGGTGCGCAGGCTGCTCATATCGAATTGCGCGAAGCGCGGGTGATTGAGCGCGGCGATGAACATGGTCGGAACCCCGTGCAGCGCCGTGCATCTTTCGGCCTGTACCGCTTCGAGAACGGCTTCGGCGTCGAACCGCTCCGACGGGTAGACGATCGTCGAGCCGTGGGTCAGGCAAGCCAGATTGCCCATGACCATGCCGAAGCAGTGGTACATCGGAACGGGCACGCAGACTTTGTCTACGTGTGTGAGCCGCATGCACTCGCCGACAAAGAAGCCGTTGTTCAGGATGTTGCGATGACTGAGCGCTGCGGCTTTTGGAAGCCCCGTCGTCCCACTCGTGAACTGAATGTTGACGGCGTCGCCCGGGCGCACGTTACGACGTACGTGCTCGAGCAAAGCGCGGTTCGCGCCGGGAAGCGCGAGCAGTTCCGAGAATCGTCGTGCGCCGGGTTCGTCGGCGCAGCCGTCTTCGTCGATCCACCAGATCGTTTCGAGGCTTGGCAGCCGGGCTTTGCCGAGTTCCCGCAGCATGTTCAGATACTCGCTCGACTTGTATCGAACCATCGTCACGATGGCCTTGCAGCCGACGAGGTTCAGGGCGTGCTCGAGTTCCGAAGTCTGGTAGGCGGGGTTGATGTTCACGAGGATCAAGCCGGCCTTCGCGGTGGCCAACTGCATCAGCAGCCAGGCGATATTCGTGTGCGACCAGATGCCGATCCGATCGCCCGGCTCGAGCCCAGACGCGAGAAGCGCAGCCGCGAGGCTGTCCGACTTGTCGCGCAGTTCGGCGTAGCTGAACTGGATCCCTTCATGCCGGCTGATGACCGCAACGTGGTCGCCCATCTTGATCGCGATGTCGTCGAACGCGTCGCCGATGGTCTTGTCGATTAGCTGCGGGGTGTGCGCTCCGCTCGCATAGGAAGGCGTCTTCATCAATCTCTCTGGCTGTTGACCCGAACCACGGCTTATTTGCCGAGAAAAACGACCGGGGCCGGTTCTACGCCGCGGGCAACGGCTTCCGCGCGGGCAGTGCGTCCTTTTCTGGCGTCTTCCGTCTTGTGCAGGCCCATGGTGAGGTCGAGGATCAGTGCATCGGCGGCCGGCACGCCACCGCCCGACCAGGCCTTGAGAAGCGAGCGAATAGCGCTGTACGAGCGCGTGGGGCCGTTGGAAAGCTTGTTGGCGAGATCCTCGGCGAAGCGCTCGACCTGATCCTCGCCGACGACGAAGGCGGCTACGCCGAGCTGGCCGGCGGTGACGCCCGACATCGGTTCGCTCAGCATCACGTAACGCGCGGCGTAAGCGCGTCCCGCGCGTTCGGCCAGACGCTGCACGCCACCGGCGACGGGCGCCGAGCCAACCGATGCCTCAATGTTCTGGAAGGTCGCGTTTTCGGCGGCGACGATGAAGTCGCAGGCGAGCGCCAGCTCGAACGCGCCGCCGAAGGCCGCGCCGCGCACGGCGGCGATGGTCGGAATCTGGAGTGCCTCGATCTGCCGGTAGGTGTGGTGCATCTGCGAGATGAACGTCCTCCAGTCATCGAATTCCTTGTCGATGAAGTCGAGAACGTCGCCGCCCTTACTGAAGTTGGGGCCCTCGGCGCGGATCAGGAGCGAGCGGATGTCGGTCTTGCTGGCTTCGCGGACGGCGCTTTCGAGGGCGTCGGCGAAATCTGCCGCGATCAGATTCAACGGAGGATTGGCCAATACGATGTGACCGACCTTTTCGCGACGCTCGAAGTAGATGCTGCTCATTGAAAGGAATCCTTAATAAATGATGGCGATCCGAAAAATCTTGACGTCTCATGCCTGCCGTACGTGAACTCCTAATTCAACAATATTGAATGCGTACAGCATGGTTGTATATTAGGATGCGGAGATGGGCATGTCAACCCGGTCATCCACGCCCCTTTTGTGTCGCAATGTATCCAGGGCCGGATGGGATACAAAACCATTCACAAGCACGGTTGGCTTGACACAAGCCAGATACGCCCGCACGGTCTAATGACTCCGACCCAACAAGGAGAACGACTCATGTCGAACGAGATCAACAACCGTCGCCGGCGCTTTTTTGGGGCGGCAGTCGTCAGCGTCGGTGCGATGGAATCCATCTTGAGCGGGCTCGTGCACGCGCAATCCGCGCAAGCGAGCGAGCCTTCCAGCAACGCGAATACATCAACATCGAACGCGGTGTTTACCGACATCAAGCAGATCAACGCCGGCGCTTTGAATATCGGCTATGCGGAAGTCGGGCCGAGTCATGGCCCGGTCGTCCTCCTGCTTCATGGCTGGCCGTACGACATTCAGAGCTACGCCGATGTCGCGCCTCGGCTTGCGGCGGCGGGGTATCGCGTGATCGTTCCGTACCTGCGCGGCTACGGGACGACGCGCTTTCTCTCCAGCGAAACGGTCCGCAACGGTCAGCAGTCGGTGGTCGCCGTCGACATCATCGCGTTCATGGATGCGCTGAAAATCCAGAAGGCCATCATCGGCGGTTACGACTGGGGCGCGCGCACGGCCAACATCATCGCGGCGTTGTGGCCGGAGCGTTGCAAGGCGATGGTGTCGGTGAGCGGTTATCTGATCGGCAGTCAGGCAGCCAATGCGGCGCCGCTGCCGCCGAAGGCGGAGCTGGCTTGGTGGTATCAGTTCTACTTCGCGACGGAGCGGGGCAAGCTCGGCTACGAAGCGAATCGGCACGACTTCGCAAAGCTGATCTGGCAACTGGCCTCGCCGAAATGGAACTTTAGCGACGCGACCTTCGACCGAAGCGCAAAGTCTTTCGACAATCCGGATCACGTCGCCGTCGTGATCCACAACTACCGCTGGCGGTTGGGTCTCGCGGAGGGCGAGCCGCAATACGACGAGCTGGAAAAGCGTCTCGCCACGGCGCCGGTGATTGCCGTGCCGACGATCACGCTCGAAGGCGACGCCAATGGCGCGCCTCATCCGCAGCCGGAGGCGTATGCGAAGAAGTTCTCGGGCAAATACACGCATCGGACCATCACGGGCGGCATCGGCCACAACTTGCCGCAGGAAGCGCCGAAGGCGTTTGCGGACGCCATCATCGAGGTCGCCAGTTATTGATTTCTTGCGCGAGGCGCGAGACAACCCATGAAAAAAGGCACGACGTCGTCGTGCCTTTTCGTCTTGGCGAGTCAACGCACTACAACGCGTTGACGAACCGCCGCTATCAGAACGCGACGTAAGGCCCAGTGCCGCCAGGCGTCGAATGGCCCTGAATCGCCGTGTACACCGTGCGGCCAAGGAAGAACGGCAGCCCCAGATCCATGAGCTGGCCGGTGCCGAACGTCGCAGTGAGCGGGGTCGCAGACGTCGAATCGGCGGCGAGCGAATTTTGCACCCAGTCTCCGGTCGCGTGCAGCGTCGCTTCGCTGACGATATCGAATTTCACCGCCGCGTTGGTGCCGTTCACCCCCTGCACCGTCCCCGACATCACCCACGTCGTCGCGGGACACAGCCAGTTCGTGCCGGTGCAAACCGGGAGCCCGGTGTTCGCCACGAAGTAGCCGTTCGAGCCGCTATCGACGATCGTAAACGGCGTCGACGTGCCGTTCAGAGTCGAGTTGAAGAAGTGCGTGTCGGTTTGTGTCGTGAAGACCTGCGCCGAACCCAACTGGTTATTCGACTGCGTGCCGATGCCGAAGGTCAGCGTGCCTGAGATGGATGGCGCGGTCGTCGCCACGGCCGGGAGCTGCAGCGCGACGCCGTTGTTGTCGGTCGCGAAGTGCGCCACGGGATTGACGACCAGCGAGCCGGCCGGCGTCAAGATGGGCGAGCAGGCTGTCGACGACGACGTGCACGAGTAGTACGACGGCGTGCCGGTCGTGCTCGTCGTGCAGCTCGGGCAGTCTGCGTCTTGCGTGCCGATGCCGAGAATGCCGTTGGCGCCCATGTTCGAGGGCGTGTCCATGGCCTGCACGCCGGTGCAGTTGCTGGCCGGCACGGGGCCGACCGAGTCGCCGGCGATCTGCACCGGGATGTTCGACGCCGTTTCGCTCGCGAGCTTCACGTCGAGCATGCGGACCGAACCCCACGTGTAGCCGCTGCCGAACTCGGCGCACTCGGCGAGCGAGCCGCCGCCGGTCGCCGTCGCGGGCGCGAGCGCCGCCATGGTCGAGTTCAGCACCGATGCTTGGAGGCGCAGTCCCGACGAGCCGGTATCGACGAGTACGTTGGGGATGATCTGGCAGTTCGTCGTGTTGGGAACGCAGATCGTCACGCTCGTCATCGGCACGTTGGGCGCGTTGGTGAACGGGTTCGCGCTGATGGTGATGGCTTGCTGGTTGCCCGCCAATACCGGCGTGGGCGTCGGAGCCGGCGTCGACGTGGTCGAGCTTGAATTGGCGGTCGTGCCGCCGCCGCCACCGCCGCCGCCGCATGCGGTCAGAGCGAGCGCCGCGATCAGCGCGGCAAAGGGCGCGAGAAGGCGAGTCATCTTCATGTCCGCGCCTCCTTATTGAATCGCGCCGGCAGCGACGCCAGCGGGCAGGGCGTTGGGCAGATAGGCGTGGCCGCTGAAGGCGCCGGGCCGGCCGCCGACCTGCGCGACCAACCCCGCTTGATTGACGATGACCACGCTCAAACCGCCGTTGGCTTTGCGGTAGTCGGCCGCGCCTTGTTGCAGCGGTCCGTAGTAGCTGCCGAACAGCTCGGTGAGGTTGGGCATCGACGGACCGCTCCAGCTCACCGCGAAAACGGCGCCGCTCGCGACGTACTCGCGCACGACGAGGCCATCGCTGAAGGTCGTGACATCGACCGTGTAGCCTGACGCGGCTTGTGTCGCGACGCTGGCCGAAGCGGTGGGGTGGAGGTTGGCGGGGGTGGAGGGGCTACCTCCAAGTGCGGCGTGCGCCGCGGACGAAAAGCAAAAGGAGGCCATCGCGGCGCAGGCCGCGAATTTTGTAATGCGCATGAAAACCCTCGTAAGCCATTTATTTTGTAAAGGTCCGCCCGGTGTCGAGCGGGGCCCAAGAGGGAATTACGGCGAAGATTTGGAAATATTTAGGGGTAGATGCCGAGGCGAGGTTCTATTGGCGGTCATCGATCGCAACTAACGGTCAGCCCCGCCAGCCCCCTCCGAATTGGGCGAAGGCTCGAGCGGATAACAACGTCGACGTCCTTATCCAGCGCGCTCAAGGCGAGCGCACAACTAGTTCACTCAACGGTTGCCGTCAAGCAGATCGCCGAGGATTTCGTCGAACGCCGCTTGCGCGTCTTCGAGCTCCTGCAAGGCGGCGTCGAACGTTTGCAGCGCGAATTGCGACGGGCTGCCTGCGCCTTGCGGCGGGAATTGCGATTGCAGCGACGCGAACGCCGTCTGGACTTGGCGCGTGGCGTTCAGGACGCGCTCCATCGCGCGGGTTTCTTCGGCTCGTGCCTGTTCGGGATTCATCGGTAAGACTCCATGGTTCATTAGCGTCGCCACTATGCCATGTGAAGCCCGGGTGGGTTAGGGGAAAGCTCCAAAATATCAAGATGACGCTCTGAAAATGGCCTGAAATCGCTCCGCCGTCGATTGCAAGATAGAGCCCTATTTAGAACCCTCTTCATCTGCGGTGCGCGTCATGGTTTCCAGTCATTTGCTGATCGTTTATATCGCTGCGTTGGTCGTCGTGTTTGCGGTGCCGGGGCCGGACATGGCCCTCGTGCTGCAAACCAGCATCGGACGCGGTGCGCGCTCGGGGCTCAAAGTGGCGGGCGGGCTGGCCGTTTCGCGGGCGACGCACGTGACGCTCTCGGCGTGCGGCGTGGCGGCGCTTCTGCAAAGCGCGCCGTGGCTCTATGAAGTGGTGCGCTATGGCGGCGCGGTGTATCTGGCCTACGTCGCGATTCAGATTTTCCGCTCGCCGGTGTTCGCGTTACCGGCCAGCGACGAAACCGATCGCTCGGCGAGCCCGTTGCGCGCCATGTTCTTCAAGGGCTTGCTGACGAACCTGCTCAATCCGAAGGCGCTGCTGTTCTGTTCCGTGCTGCTGCCGCAGTTCGTGCGCCCCGAGGCTGGCCCGGTCGCGCTGCAAGTGACCGAACTGGGCGTTCTGCTCGTGGTGACTGGCGCGTGTTTCGACATGATCTACGCGTTCGGCGCCGCGCGGATCTCGAGCTGGATGCGCTCGCATCCGCTGGCGCAGACCCTGCAACGCTGGACGTTCTCCGCCGCGCTGATCGGTTTTGCGTTGCGCTTGTCGTTGGACTGAACGCTGCTGGCCCCGCGGTTGGCCCCGCAGTTCGCCCCTAAGCCGCTCAGCGGATAATTCGGATCGATAGGGAATCCGAACTAACGGAGGTGTCTTGCGAAGCCGCGGACGTCTTCCCGCGCGGCTTGCGCGGCGCCCGCTTCGCTCGAGGGTTGCGGGCGCTCTCGGACGCCCGGCGCACGGCCGCCGCAAAACGTTCGAGCGCGGACACCGAGCCGCACACGCTTTGGTAGATCTCGCTGCCGATCCGGCCGTCGAGGATGACTTGCATGCCCGAAGCACGCGCCAAGTCGATGATGTCCATTTGCGCCCCCTCGTTTGAATTCCACAGTTCTTGATTGGATAACACGGCGTCGCGCGTGTTTATTCCGTTTTTTGCGAGGCTCGCCTTCGCGGTCCGGGCTTGCTTGCATCGCGGCCTTCATGCGGTCAAGACGAATGCGGCGGCCGGGCTTTTCAAGGGGGAGGGGGTGTGGATTACGCGGATAAGGTGCACGGATAAGCGGCGCCCCGCTGCCGGGGGCGCCGCTTTCGTGCTGGGTTCGGTGCTTAGTTCGACTTGCCCAGATAGTCGAGCTTGCCGATTTCGACGCCGTTGTGGCGCAGGATGTCGTACGCGGTCGTGGTGTGGAAGTAGAAGTTGGGCGTCACGAAGCCGAGCAGGTAGCTCGAACCGGTGAACTCGATCGGACCCGAGCGCATCTTGAGGACGATGGTGCGCTCCTCGCTGCCGTCGATCTGCGCGGGCGTGAATTCGTTCAGATACGCGATGGTCTTGTCGATGCGTTCACACAGCTCGTCGAACGTCACTTCGACGTCTTCGAATTTCGGCGCCTCGACGCCGGCGAGACGGGCCACGCAGCCCTTCGCCGTGTCGGTGGCGATGTGCACCTGACGGTTCAGCGGCAGCATGTCCGGGAAGAGGCGGGCGCTGACGAACGCCGCTTGGTCGATCTGCTTTTCGGCAGCGTGCGCCTGGGCCTTGCCGAGAATGGTTTTCAGGTTGGTCAGGCCGCGCACGAGCACGGGCACCGACGCTTGGTACATGGACAGGGTCATGGATTCTTCCTCGAGTTCTTCGATGGGCGCGCGCAACGCGCGCCTCAGGTACCGCATGTAACGGATGTAACGCGGCGGCGTCGGCCGACAAAAACCGCCGCCAGCATGATATGCCGAAAGCGGCACACCGCGCCGGCTTCCAAATCGGCTGCGGTGATTCGTCCAACGGATATCGAGGCCGCGCGACTCCGATCGTTCAGGCGGTGCGTTTTTCGCGCCGCGCAAGAACATGGGGCGCTGTGTCGTGTATCTAGGAACTGCGCACGAGCACTATTGTCGGAGCTTTGGCGTAGTCCTCGAATAGGAGCGTCAAACCATGGCAAAACATCCACTGGCCGGCAGTGAACGAGCGGTGGCGGAAGGTTCGAAGTGTTTGGGGCAGTGCGACCCAGGCGAAAAGATACGCGTGGTGGTAATGCTGCGCCGCCAATCGGAAGCAGCGTTAAACCAGTTACTGGGGGAAATCGGCAAAGGTTCAAACGTCGCGCCGCTCGCGCGCGACGCGTTCTCGCAACGCTTCGGCGCCGCAGCCGAAGACATCGCCAAGGTGCGCGGCTTTGCGGCGCAACATGGGCTCGCGGTCGTGCGCGCGAGTTCGGCGGAAAGCACGGTCGTGCTGTCGGGCACGATCGCCCAATTCGAAGCGGCGTTCGACGTCAAGCTCGAGCGCTACGAGCACCACACGATCGGCCAATATCGCGGCCGTAGCGGCACCATCAACCTGCCCGACGAGCTGCACGGCATCGTCACGGCCGTGCTCGGGCTCGACAACCGGCCGCAGGCGCGCACGCATTTCCGGATGCGTCCTCGCTTCCAGCCGGCGCAAGCGGCGGCGGAATCGTTTACACCGCTGCAAATCGCGTCGCTCTACAACTTCCCGGCCGGCGACGGCGGCGGCCAATGCATCGGCATCATCGAACTCGGCGGCGGCTATAACAGCAGCGACCTGCAATCGTATTTCTCGAGCCTTGGCGTGCCGCTGCCCAAGGTGGTGCCGGTGTCCGTCGACAGCGGCAGCAACGCGCCCAGCGGCGATCCGAACGGTCCTGACGGCGAAGTGACGCTCGACATCGAAATCGCCGGGGCGATCGCGCCGGCTGCGACGATCGCCGTCTATTTCTCGACCAACAGCGACGCCGGCTTTGTCGATGCGGTCAACCAGGCGGTGCACGATACGACGAACCGTCCGTCGGTCATCTCGATCAGCTGGGGCGGGCCGGAAGCGGGGTGGACGCAGCAGTCGGCGCAGGCCTTCAACAGCGTGCTGCAAGCAGCAGCGGCGCTCGGCGTGACGATCTGCGCCGCGTCGGGCGACAGCGGGTCGAGCGAAGGCGTCGGCGACGGCGCCGATCATGTGGATTTTCCCGCCTCGAGCCCGTACGTGCTCGCCTGCGGCGGCACGCGCATCAGCGCCTCGGGTAACACCATCAAGAGCGAAGTCGTGTGGAACGACGGCGCCTCCGGCGGCGCGTCGGGCGGCGGCGTGAGCACGCTGTTCGCGCTGCCGTCCTGGCAGGAAGGGCTCTCGGTGACGCGCACGAAGGGCGGCGCGTCGCAGCTTGCCAATCGCGGCGTGCCCGACGTCGCGGGCGACGCCTCGCCCGATTCCGGTTTCGTCGTGCTGGTCGACGGCAGCCAGTCGGTGGTCGGCGGCACGAGCGCGGTCGCGCCGCTCTGGGCGGCGCTCATTGCGCGCATCAACGCGGCGAAGGGCACGCCGGCCGGCTTCGTCAATCCGAAGCTCTATCAGGCGACAAGCGCGTTCAACGACATTACAAAGGGAAACAACGGCAGTTTCGTGGCATCGCCCGGCTGGGATGCCTGCACCGGCCTCGGGAGCCCCAACGGTCAGAAGGTGGCCGCGGCGCTGTAGTGAGAGACCGCAGTCAGCAATGACAGTCAGCAACGCAGTCCGCAGGAGCAGCAGTTCGTCAACGCAGTCCGCAAAACTAAACATTGAAACGACGCCAAACGTCGCTAACGAAATCGATGGAGCGGTCATGATGAATACCGATTCAGGTTCCGGCAGCACGCAATCGCATCACTCGCCTCATAACTCGCATGCCTCGCCCACGCCGGGGGTGGTTTCGATGGCGCAAGCACTCGGCAATGCCAACGGCGACCAGCCGTTCTTCGATCCGGTCGCCTACGGCAACGGCCCCAACGATTCGGTCACGGATACGAGCGAAGGCGCGGCCATCACGCATCACTCGGTCGTGATCGGCGGGCGCAAGATCGCCTACACGGCGACGGCGGGGCACCTCGTCACCGTCGACGAAAGCAGCTCGCAGCCGAACGCGAAGATGTTCTATGTCGCGTTCACCGAAGACAACCAGCAGGAAGAGACGCGGCCGGTCACGTTTTTCTATAACGGCGGGCCGGGCTCGTCGGCGGTGTTCGTGCTGCTCGGCTCGTTCGCGCCGCGCCGCATCAAGACCGCGATGCCGAGCTTCACGCCGCCCGCGCCGTACCAGATGGAGGACAACCCCGACAGCCTGCTCGACAAGAGCGATCTGGTGTTCATCAACCCGGTCGGCACGGGCTATTCGGCGGCGGTCGCGCCCAACAAGAACATCGACTTCTGGGGCACCGATCCGGACGCGGTCTCGATCAAGCAGTTCATCAAGCGGTTCCTGACGAAGAACAACCGCTGGAATTCGCCGAAGTTCCTGTTCGGCGAGTCATACGGCACGGCGCGCAGTTGCGTGCTCGCGTACATGCTGCATGAGGACGGTGTCGATTTGAACGGCGTCACGCTGCAATCGTCGATCCTCGACTACACGCAGGCGGGCAACCCGGTGGGCGCGCTGCCGACCGCCGCCGCCGATGCCTGGTATCACAAGAAGCTCGGCGTCTCGCCGACGCCGACCAACCTCGGCGATTTCGCCGAGGAAGTCGCGCAGTTCGCGCGCAGCGACTATCTGCAAGCGCTGCAGAAATTCCCGCAGACCGACGACGCCACCGTCGAAAAGCTCAGCGAATTCACGGGCATCGACAAGACGACGCTGATCGCGTGGAGCCTCGACATCGCCGGCTACGACAGCCGCGGCAACTCGCTGTTCCTGACGACGCTGCTCAAGTCGAAGGGCCAGGCGCTCGGCGAGTACGACGGCCGCGTGACCGGCATCGAGACGGGCATCGCGGGCAAGATCGATCCGAACTCGGGCGGCAACGACCCGACGATGACGGCGGTCACGGGCGTCTACACGGCGATGTGGAATTCGTACCTGAACGAGCAGTTGAAGTACACGTCGAACTCGGCGTTCACCGATCTGAACAACCAGGCGTTCGCGAACTGGAATTTCAGCCACATCGATCCGACCGGTGCGCAAAAGGGCGTCGACGCGCAGGGCAATGTGATTCTCTACACGGCAGGTGATTTGGCGGCGGTGATGGCGCTGAACGTCGACTTGAAGGTGCTGTCGGCGAACGGCTTCTACGATTTCGTCACGCCGTTCTATCAGACGGTGCTCGATCTGCAGCAGATGCCGCTGATCGAGCAGCAGGTGCGCGCGAACTTGTCGGCGCGGTTTTATCCGTCGGGGCATATGGTGTATCTCGACGGCAATTCGCGCACGGCGTTGAAGGGAGATCTCGCGAAGATGTACGAGGCGGCGACGGCCGATCAACCGGCGATGGGGCGGATTCGTGCGTTGCAGCAGCGGCATAAGGCCTGACGTCTAACGCTTCAAGGCCGCAGTGCAGTAAAAGGCGGGGCTGACCGAATCGATTTGGTCAGCCCCGTCGGCATTTGGAATTAGCAAGGCCGATCAAACTCGCGGCTCGCGTTGCGGATATAAAACAGTCATGCCCTCACCAGGAACCGTATGAACCCCGTCGGCCGCGCCCTGTGGTTTATCGAAAGTCACTTTTCCCGCGACATCTCGCTTGACGACATCGCCAGCGCCGGGTGCGTGTCGCGCTTTCATCTGTCGCGGGCCTTCGGCGTCGCGACGGGACATTCGATCATGCGCTACGTGCGCGCGCGCCGGCTGAGCGTCGCGGCGAAGTCGCTGTCGAGCGGCGCACCGGACATCCTCTCCGTCGCGCTCGAAGCGGGCTACGGTTCTCACGAGGCATTCACGCGCGCGTTTCGCGAGCAGTTCGGGCTCACGCCCGAGCAGGTTCGCGCACAGCGCCGCATCGATAACCTTGAACTCGTGGAGCCGATCAGAATGGACGACGACCTCATCACCCACCTGGAACCGCCGCGTTTCGAAGACGCGAAGGCATTGCTGATCGCGGGACTAGGCGAGCGCTACGCCTGCGAGACGACCGCCGGCATTCCTGCGCAGTGGCAGCGCTTTGGGCCGCATATCGGCACTTTGCCGGGCCAGGTCGGAAACATGGCTTACGGCGTGTGCTGCAACGGCGACGGCACCGGCAATTTCGATTACATCTGCGGCGTCGAAGTCTCGGACTTCGGGCGGCTGCCTGCCGAGTTTGCGCGGGTGCGGATTGCGGCGCAGCGCTATGCGGTGTTTTCTCATCGCGGACATATCACGACGATTCGGCGCACCTGGAACACGATTTTGAGCCAGTGGCTGCCGAATTCGGAATTCAAGGCCGCCGACGCGCCGGACTTCGAGCGCTACGACGAGCGGTTCGATCCGATGACGGGCAATGGGGTGGTGGAGATTTGGGTGCCGGTCAAAGGTTGATTTGAGGCAAGACCGCGCCGATTTGCCGAGCGGCGGTTTTCGGCGCCGAAGTGTGACGCGAATTGCGGTGGTGCCGATCAAAGTCAAAGAATCGAATTCATCATCTGGTTTACCCGCAGACGGCATCGTTCTCTTGGTAACATCGCGCCTGTCCGCCGGCCGAGGCGGACAACCCATGACAAAACAAAGGCGTGTTGCCGAATTACGTAATGAACGACAAGGATGCTTTCGGCCCGTCGGCAAGCCGTTGCCGGATTGGCGCGGCCGCTCGACAGCGGGGTAACGACGATGATGACCATCCAGCTGGACGTACCGGCTCCATGCACCGCATCAACGATGCGATCAGGACCGCTGGCGCTGCGTGTTGCGCGCTGATGTGCTGTGTGTCGCTCGCTTGGGGGGCGATTCAGCAGGCGCCGGTCTTTGCCGCGTCCGGCGTTGTTTCGGCTTCAGCCGACGAGAACGCGTCGCACGTCGTATATGGCGTGGTGACGCGAGTCGCGTCATCGGTCGCTGCGCCGGCTTCTATACCGGCTCCCGCATCGACACCGCCTTCGACACCCGCACCGGCATCCGCAGCCTCGCTGCCGGCGGCTTCCGCTGTTCCACCTGTCGCCGCGAGCGCCGCCGCTGGCCTCGACCCGCACGCCGCGCTTCTCCTGCGCGCCGACTTCGCCCGCGACGTCAAGCGGCGCCTGAACGTCTCTGCCGCCGACCAGCGCGCCTACGGCGAACGCCTGCAGGCCGCGCTCGAAGAAAAGGACCTTGGCAGCCTGTCGGGTGAATACATCGCGCTCGTTGACCGCAGCCAGAACGTCCAGGCGCTCTTCATCTACTTCCGAACCTCGCCGGAGGCAAGCTGGCAGATGATCGGCGCTTCGCCCGTCGCCACGGGCCGGCCCGGCCAGTTCGATCACTTCATCACGCCGCTCGGCGTGTTCGAGCACACGCCCGCCAACATGGATTTCCGCGCGGAAGGCACGGAGAACCAGAACGGCATTCGCGGCTATGGCAAGCGCGACATGCGGATCTTCGATCTCGGCTGGGCCCAGGGCGAACGCGGCTGGGGCAACGGCGGCGTCTCGCAGATGCGTTTCCAGATGCACGCCACCGATCCGGACAAGCTCGAACCCTTGCTTGGTATACGGCATTCAAAAGGCTGCATTCGAATTCCGGCGTCGCTCAACGTGTTTCTCGACCACTACGGTGTGTTGGATGCCGAATACGAAGCGCTCGTCAGGTCCGGCAGGTCGCTGTGGATTTTGCATTCGGACCGGCAGGTCACGCCGTGGGCGGGCCGCTATATCGTGGTCGTCGATTCCGAGGCGAAAGCGCGTCCGGCGTGGTCGCCGGCTCCCGGCAGCAAGGCTCGCGCTCGCGTGCCCGCGGCAACCGACACCGCCGATTGAGCATTCGCGCAAATCGATGAGCGGCGCGCGGGCCCGCCGCACGGCGCCGCCGACGCTTACGACCGCGCCAGCAACACACCCGCCAGCGCGACGCCAAACCCGGCGATCTGCACGATCGACAGCGTCTCGCCAAACCCTACATAGCCTTCGAGCGCCGCCAGCGGCGGCGCAAGAAAGAGCAGCGCGGTGGCGCGCGACGCGTCGCCGCGCCGCACCATCCACATCAACAGCGTCACGCTGACGCCCGACAACATCACGATCCCCCAGGCGACCGAGATCCAAAGTGTGGTCGACGGTATCCAATGTTTTTCATGCAATGCCAGGGCAAGCACGGCGGCAATGAGCGCCGCGCCGAAGTTCTGCACGGCGCTGGCGCTGCGGATATCGGCCTTCGCCAGCGACGTCTTTTGAAACAGCGTCCCCGCCGTGATCGCGACGACCGCCAGAATCGAAATCCCGACGACTAGCCACGCCGGCGCGTGACCTTGCTGCACGGGCGATGCGGCGGCGAGCTTCGGCGCCAGCACGAGCGCCACGCCCGCGAGCCCGAGCGCCATGCCGCTCCAGCCGCGCGCCGACAGGCGCTCGCCGAAAAGCGGCGCGGCCAGCGCGGCGGTCATGAGCGGCTGCAGCGCGCCGAGCAGCGCCATCACGCCGGCGCTCAAGCCTTGCGCGACGGCCCAATAGCCAGCCCCCAGATAGACGCCCTGCAGCAGCGCCCCGGCAAGCACATGCTTGCCGAGCGCGCGTCCGCGCGGCCACGCCACGCCTGCCGCCCAAGCGGCGAGCGCGAACAGCATCGCCGTTCCGCCGAAGCGGCACAGCAGAAACAGATTGGGATCGGCGTAAGGCTTGATCGCGCGGGCGACCACGAATCCGGTCGACCAGAGCACAACGAAAACAGCGGCTAGGAAGGTGGCGAGCATTGCGAATGGGCGACGGCATCAACGCAAAAAAGACGAGCCGCAGTATTGCGCGTGCGGCGCAACACGTCTTGTTCGAGACTGCAACGCAGTGACGACCGGGAAAACCCGCGTTTGTGCCGGGCACATTCGTGCGGCTTAATCACGAATGACGCACCGTGCCAAGGCGGTGCGCGCGGCGGCGCTCAGACACTTATCGAGCACTAAGTTGGTGCTTGATCCGTGCGTAAGCACCGGCGACAGTTAGAGCGGCAGGACGCCTCTTGGCGACTCGCAAGTGCATCGCACGCACGCGGCAGGTGCGCTCGGCGCGTTGTTGCGCTGCGCGATAGGCGAGGCGGGCGGAAGACCCTGTCTTCGGCATGGAAGTTGCGTCTGCCGCTATCGACGCCTGGTTGTCTCGGCGTCGCGACCTCAGCCGCACATGGCGATCTACGGCTTGATTGCGACGCAACGAGTGAGCGGTCCGGCAGCATCGGACTGCATGAGCGATGTTCCGATCGGGCGCGAACTACGCTGCGAGCCGCAGCGCATTTTCGCTGGATGTCCTCTTTGAGCCTGGCCACGCCGGCAGGCGCGAAGCGAAGACGCCGGCGGATCAGCGGTTCGATCGGAAGAACGCGAAGCGACGGATTGAGGTGCAACCGGGCGGCACATTGGGCACGCACAACAAACGGGTACCGCTTATGACGCAAGCATTCTTCAACGAGATGTTCGAGCGCTGCGAGATCGAGGCGCGCGGCGCGGCCGCCGCCGAGTTTCTGACGAGCGGCGAGCCTCGCGCGCATTACCGCCAACTGCTCAGCTGGATGCAAAGCCAGAGCGAGCAGCAGATCCGCGACAAGCGCGCCGAAGCCGACCTGATTTTCCGCCGCGTTGGCATTACGTTCGCGGTATACGGTGCACAAGATGAAAGCGGCGTCGGCACCGAGCGGACCATCCCGTTCGATGTGATCCCGCGCATCTTTCCCGCCGACGAGTGGGCCGGGCTCGAGCGCGGCTTGCGGCAGCGCGTCAATGCGCTGAACCAGTTCATCCACGACATCTATCACGAGCAGAACATCGTGCGCGCGGGCGTGGTGCCGGCGGACCAGATCGTCGGCAATGCGCAATATCGTCCGGAGATGCAGGGCGTGTCGGTCGCGCGCGATATCTATGCCCACATCGCCGGCATCGACATCGTGCGCGCGGGCGCCGGCGAGTTCTACGTGCTCGAAGACAACCTGCGCGTGCCGTCGGGTGTCTCCTACATGCTCGAAAACCGCAAGATGATGATGCGGCTCTTTCCGGACCTGTTCGCGCGCAACCGGGTGGCGCCCGTCGCGCACTACCCGGACCTGCTGCTCGACACGTTGCGCGCCGCGGCGCCGCAAGGCGTCGACAACCCGACCATCGTCGTGCTGACCCCCGGCATGTACAACTCCGCTTACTTCGAGCACGCGTTCCTCGCGCAGCAGATGGGCATCGAGCTGGTCGAAGGGCAGGACCTGTTCGTCGAAAACGATTACACCTACATGCGGACCACGCAGGGCCCGCAGCGCGTCGACGTGATTTACCGGCGCGTCGACGACGACTTTCTCGATCCCGACGTCTTCCGCCCCAATTCGACGCTCGGCGCAGCGGGCCTGATGTCCGCCTATCGCGCGGGCAACGTGACGTTGTGCAACGCGGTGGGCACGGGCGTCGCCGACGACAAGTCGATCTACCCGTACGTGCCCGACATGGTGCGCTTCTATCTCGGCGAGGAGCCGATCCTCAACAACGTGCCGACGTGGATGTGCCGCAAGCCCGACGACCTCAAGTACGTGCTCGACCATCTGCCGGAGCTGGTCGTGAAGGAGACGCACGGCGCGGGCGGCTACGGGATGCTCGTCGGCCCGGCGTCGACCCAGGCGCAGATCGAGGAGTTTCGCGCGGTGCTCGTCGCCCATCCCGAGAAGTACATCGCGCAGCCGACGCTCGCGCTCTCCACGTGCCCGACCTACGTCGAAGCGGGCATCGCGCCGCGCCACATCGATTTGCGTCCGTTCGTGCTGTCCGGGCACGACGTGAAGATGGTGCCGGGCGGTCTCACGCGCGTCGCGCTGCGCGAGGGCTCGCTCGTCGTGAATTCGTCGCAGGGCGGGGGCACGAAGGATACGTGGGTGCTGGAACGCTAATCGGAGCCAGTCAAACCTAATCAAATACGCCGAACAAGCCAAAGACGAAACACGCTTATTGGGAGCTGTCATGCTGAGCCGCACTGCCGACCACCTCTTCTGGATGGCGCGCTACATCGAGCGCGCCGAAAACACCGCGCGGATACTCGACGCGAACTACCAGCTCTCGCTCCTGCCGCAATCGGACGAGTTCGCGATGTCCGGCTGGCGCGCGATGCTCTCGATCTCCGAGTTGTCGGGCGCCTACGCCGCCGAGCACGCGAAGTTGACGAGCCGCGACGTGATCGCATTCATGGCGTGCGACAAAAACAATTTGTCGTCGATCGTGAGCTGCCTGCGCGCCGCTCGCGAAAACGCGCGCGCCGTGCGCGGCTCGATCACGACGGAGCTGTGGGAAAGCCTGAACACCACCTGGCTCGACTGCCAGAAGTTGCTCGCCGAAGGCATTCTCGAGCGCGATCCGGCCGAGTTCTTCGAATGGGTCAAGTTCCGTTCGCACTTGGCGCGCGGCGTGCAGACCGGCACGATGGTGCGCGACGAATCGTTCTATTTCATCCGCCTCGGCACGGTCATCGAGCGCGCCGACAACACGGCGCGCATCCTCGACGTGAAGTTCGAAATGCGTGAGCAGACGGGCACGCCCGGCGGCACGCAGTCGCTCGACTACTACCACTGGACGGCGTTGCTGCGCTCGGTGTCGGGCTTCGAGGTGTATCGCAAGGTCTATCGCGACGTGATCACGCCGGAGCGCGTGGCGGGTCTCTTGATCCTTTTCGCGGATTGGCCGCGCTCGCTCGCCGCGAGCCTCGACGAGGTGCGCGAGATCCTTGGCCGGGTGCGCAATGCGCGTTCCGCGCAGACCGAGCGGATGGCCGAGCAGCTGTTCGGCGACGTGCGGCGCGGGCGCATCGGCGAGATTCTCTCGAGCGGCCTGCACGCGTATCTCACCGAGTTTCTCGCGCGCGTCAACGACTTGGCGCTGTGCATCAGCCGCGATTTCCTGGTGCCGCTTGCGCCGGCGGAGCCCGAGAGCATCGCGGCGTGAGCGCGTGGTCCGGGCTGCAGTCAGGCCTTGCCTTGCTAACTCTTGGGAGCGGAAGTGAGGATCACGCGATGCACGAAGCGCAGCTTGTCGACGACGGGGGGCGGCAGCGTGAACGGGTAGCCGTCGGGCATGCCGAGGCTGCGGTTCAGGCTGTTCAGCACATAGGTGAGCGGAAACCAGCGCGCCATCAGGCTATCGAAGCCGGCGTCCTCGACGGGCGTCTGGTCGGTCAGCGTCGGTTCGTGCGGGCTGTCGGGCAAGAGTGCGAGTCCGCACGACACGGCGGTGTCGATCGTATCGACGATGTGCAGGTAGTGCGCCCACGTCTCCGCCCAGTCCTCCCACGGATGCATCGTCGCGTACGCGCTGATGTGCGACTGCGCCCAGTCCGCGGGCGGGCCGTTCTTGTAGTAGGCGTCGAGCGCCGCTGCGTAGTCGGCGGTTTCGTCGCCGAAGCGGCGGCGAAAGAGCGGCAGCCAGCGCGTTTGTCCCACCAGGCGGTCGAAGAAGTAGTGGCCGGTTTCGTGGCGGAAGTGGCCAAGGAGCGTGCGGTACGGCTCGCCGAGCGACGAGCGGGTGTGCTCGCGATAGGCGTCGTCGGCCTCCGCGACGTTCAGCGTGACGATGCCGCGATGGTGGCCCGTCATCACGGCGTCGTCGTCTCCGGTGCTTTGGAGGAAGTCGAATTGCAAACCGGTCTCGGGGTTTTCGGCACGCGATTCGAGCTTGAGACCGAGCGCCATCAGCGTGTAGAGCAGGCGCCGCTTCGCCGTTTCAAGCCGGTACCAATAGACGCGGTTGTCCGGAATGTCGAGGTTCGGAATCGTGCCGTTGAGCTGGCACGAGCGGCACAGCGTGTCGGGCGCCTCGGCGGGGATCATCCAGTTGCAGACGTTTTCGACCGCGTAGTTGTGGCACTGGCGGAACAGCGCAGCTTCGGCGCCGGGATGCAGGCTGCGCCAGAGGCCGTCGCCCGCGTCTTCGAACGCGCTGATCTCGCCGACTTCGGGGACGTAGCCGAGCAGCGCGTCGCAGCGCTCGCAGAGCACGTTCTCGAAGAACACTTGTTGTTGGCAGCGGTTGCAGTGGAAGGTTTTCATCGCGTTGGTTCTGGTTTCGTTGCATGCGCGTGAACGACATTGAAACGCGTCGCGCGGCGGCAACGCGTCCGCGCGTTGCATTGCGCCGTGCCGCAAACTTTATGCCGTGCGGTGCGGCCGTGTCACGCGTTTCACTTGGAGCGCGCGCAAGAATACCGCTTTGTTCGTCGGTTCATTCGGTTCTATCGATTCAACCCGTTCACGATCTAGTCAGGAGCCCTGTGTGTCTATTCGAGTCGCGCTGAATCACGTCACGCATTATCGCTATGACCGCCTGGCCGGGCTGTCGCCGCAAGTCGTCCGCCTGCGGCCCGCGCCGCACTGCCGCACGCCGATCGCCTCGTATTCGATGCGCGTGGAGCCCGCGGAGCACTTTATCAACTGGCAGCAAGACGCGTTCGCCAACTATCAGGCGCGGCTCGTGTTTCCCGAGAAGACGCGCGAGTTCAAGGTGACGGTCGACCTCGTCGCCGAGATGGCGGTCTACAACCCGTTCGATTTCTTCCTCGAACCGGACGCCGAGAAGTTTCCGTTCGTCTACTCGGACGATCTGGTTCACGAACTCGCGCCGTACCGCGTGAAGCGCGAGCCGACGCCGCGCTTCGCCAAGTTTCTCGCGAGCATCGACCTCACGCCGATGAAGACCATCGATTTCCTGGTCGAACTGAACCAGCGGCTGCAGCGCGAGATCAGCTATCTGATCCGGATGGAGCCCGGCGTGCAGACGCCGGAAAAGACGCTCGAACTGCGCTCGGGCTCGTGCCGCGACACCGGGTGGCTGCTGGTCGAGACGCTGCGCCATCTTGGGCTGGCGGCGCGCTTCGTGTCCGGCTATTTGCTGCAGCTCACGCCCGACACGAAGTCGATCGACGGCCCGAGCGGAACCGAAGTCGACTTCACCGATCTGCACGCGTGGTGCGAGGTCTATCTGCCGGGCGCGGGCTGGATCGGCTTCGATCCGACCTCCGGCCTGCTGGCGGGCGAGGGGCATATCCCCGTCGCGTGCACGCCGGAGCCGGGCAGCGCCGCGCCGATTTCGGGGGCGGTCGACGAATGCGAGGTGGAGTTCTCGCATGCGATGTCGATCGTGCGCGTGCTCGAAACGCCGCGCGTGACCAAGCCCTACACCGAGGAAGACTGGGCGGACGTCGTAAAGATGGGCGCGCACGTCGACTCGCAACTGGTCGAGCACGACGTGCGCCTGACGATGGGCGGCGAACCGACCTTCGTCTCGGTGCGCGACCGCGACGCGGCCGAGTGGAACACCGACGCGCTCGGCCCGACTAAGCGCGGCTACGCGGTCGCGCTGATGAGCAAGCTGCGCGAGCGTTACGGCACGAACGGGTTTTTGCATACCGGGCAGGGCAAGTGGTATCCCGGCGAGCAGTTGCCGCGCTGGGCGATGTCGCTCTATTGGCGAACCGATGGCGAGCCGTGCTGGCACGATCCCAAACTCTTTGCGGACGAGCGCGAGCCGGGCGTTTATACGTCGTCGGACGCCGAACGCTTCATCCGGCATGTCGCGGGCAAGTTGCAAGTCGACGCGAAGCATGTGCTGCCGGGCTATGAGGATGTCTGGTACTACCTGTGGCGCGAGCGCCGCCTGCCGGTGAACGTCGATCCGTTCGACTCGCGGCTCGACGACGAGATGGAGCGCGTGCGTCTGCGCCGCGTGTTCGGCGCGGGGCTCTCGGCGGTGACGGGCTACGTGCTGCCGCTCGACCGCGCGGACGATAGTCCTGCGTTGCAAGGCCCGCGCTGGGTCAGCGGGCAGTGGTTCTTCCGCGACGAGCGGATGTACCTGATTCCCGGCGATTCGCCGATGGGCTATCGGCTGCCGCTAGATGCTTTGCCGTGGGTGTCGGAGGCCGACTATCCGTATCGGCATGCGCAGGATCCGTTTGCGCCGCCGTCGCCGCTGCGCTCGGCGGCGGAATTGCGTATGCAATATGCGGTCGACGGTATACAAAATGCCGTACCTGGAGTGCGCGCAAACGGGCAGCCGTATGACGGCGAAAGCGGAGGCGGGCGTCCAGGCGACGGCGCTTCGGCAGGAGGCCGTGGTGAACCCGCGGACGCCGATGCGCAGCGCATCCCCGCGCGCGGCGAATCGGCCGCATGGGTCCGCCGCACGGCGCTATGCGTCGAAGCGCGCGACCCGGCGCGCGCCGCTGGGCCCAAAGTGGAAGCCGACGCCTTCGGTCGCGGCCGCCAATTGCTGCATGTCTTCATGCCGCCGCTCGCCGCGCTCGACGACTACCTCGACCTGCTCGCGGCCGTCGAAGCCACCGCGGCCGAGCTGAACGTGAAAGTCGTGATCGAGGGCTATCCGCCGCCGCGCGACCCGCGCCTCAAGGTGCTGCAGGTGACGCCCGATCCGGGCGTGATCGAAGTGAACATCCATCCGGCGTCGAACTGGGACGAACTCGTCGACCACACGGAATACCTGTACCAATCGGCCCACGAGTCGTATCTGTCGAGCGAGAAGTTCATGCTCGACGGCCGCCACTGTGGCACGGGCGGCGGCAATCACTTCGTGCTTGGCGGCGCGACGCCGGCCGACAGTCCGTTCCTGCGTCGGCCCGATTTGCTCGCGAGCCTGATTGCGTACTGGCACAACCATCCGTCGCTGTCGTATCTGTTCTCGGGGCTCTTCATCGGACCGACGAGCCAGGCGCCGCGCGTCGACGAGGCGCGCAACGACCAGGTCTACGAACTGGAAGTCGCGTTCCGCGAGCTGCAGCGCCAGATCGACCTGCTCGGCGGGATCGACGGAAGCGGCGAGAGGATTCCCCCGTGGCTCATCGACCGAGCGCTGCGCAACATCCTGATCGACGTGACCGGCAACACGCACCGCGCCGAGTTCTGTATCGACAAGCTCTATTCGCCCGACGGCCCCACAGGCCGTCTCGGTCTGCTCGAATTGCGCGGTTTCGAAATGCCGCCGCACGCGCGCATGAGCCTCGTGCAGCAACTGCTGTTGCGCGCGCTCGTCGCGCGTTTCTGGCGCGAGCCGTACACGACGCGACTCACGCGCTGGGGCACGGAACTGCACGACCGCTTCCTGCTGAGCACCTTCGTGCAGATGGATTTCGACGACGTGCTCGCCGACCTGAACAACGCCGGCTTCGCGTTCGAACGCAGTTGGTTCGCACCGCATTTCGAATTCCGCTTCCCGCTCGTCGGCGAGCTTCATACGGGCGGCATCTCGATGACCGTGCGCAACGCGCTGGAACCGTGGCACGTGATGGGCGAGGAGGGCGCGGCGGGCACCACGGTGCGCTTCGTCGATTCGTCGGTCGAGCGGCTCGAAGTTCGCGTGCTCGGCCTCAACGAGAATCGCCACGTCGTGACCGTCAACGGTGCGCCGTTGCCACTGCAGCCGACGGGGCGCGTCAGCGAATCGGTCGCCGGCGTGCGGTTCCGCGCGTGGTCGCAGCCGTCCGCGTTGCATCCGACGATCGGCGTGCACGCGCCGCTGACGTTCGACTTCGTCGATACCTGGACCGGCCGCTCGCTCGGCGGATGCCAGTATCATGTCGCACATCCTGGCGGCCGCAATTATCAGACCTTTCCCGTCAACGCTTACGAAGCCGAAAGCC
Source organism: Trinickia camelliae (assembly GCF_053525655.1). Lineage (NCBI taxonomy): Bacteria > Pseudomonadati > Pseudomonadota > Betaproteobacteria > Burkholderiales > Burkholderiaceae > Trinickia > Trinickia camelliae. Next base: position 184,685 of record NZ_JBCHAA010000009.1, on the reverse strand, counting down.
GGCGGCGAGCGCGCTTCTTCACGACCGGCCATACGCCCGGCCCGCTCGACGTGAAAGTGCCCGATCGCACGCTGGAGTTCCCGTTCACGCTGGATTTGCGTCATCGTTGAGTGAAAGGCTGTGAAGCAGGCAGTGAAGCGGGCCGCCGTGCTTTTGAACGACTAGAACCGATACGACCTTGTCTTTTCAACCGACCTTGCCCTTCGACGCCACGACGCTCCATGCGGACGCCGTGGCGCGCCTTCGTGCTTTGCCGGTGCGCGAGGGTCATTGGGACGAACTGCGCGACGCGTCGGGCCTATTGCGCGAGCCGTGGCGGCATTTCTTCGAGCTGCTCGGCGAAGAAGGCGTGGCCGGGCTCGATCAGGCGTGCGCGTCGGTCGCGCAGCAAGTGCGCGACAACGACATCAGCTACAACGTTTATGCCGACAAGGGCGAGCCGCGTCCGTGGTCGCTCGATCTGCTGCCGTACCTGATCGATGACGCCGAGTGGGCGGTGATCGAGCGCGGTGTCGCGCAGCGCGCGCATCTGCTCAATGCGATCGTCGCCGACATCTACGGCCCGCAGACGCTGCTCTCGCATGGACTCTTGCCGCCCGCGCTGGTGTTCGGGCACGCGGGTTATCTGCGTGCGGTGAAGGGCTTCACGCCGCCGGGCGGCCGCTATTTGCAGATCGTCGCAGTCGACCTCGTGCGCGCGCCCGACGGCCAGTGGACGGTGATGTCCCATCGCACGGAGGCGCCGTCGGGCCTCGGCTACGCGCTCGAAAACCGGCTGATCGTGTCGAGCCTGTTTGCCGAGCCGTTTCGTGCGATGCGCGTGAGCCGGCTCGCGGCGACCTACTCGGAACTGATGGCGACCCTCGCGGACGCAGCCCGTACGACGATGCGCGGCGGCGATCCGGGCGATTCGCCCCACATCGTGCTGCTCACGCCGGGCCCGTTCAGCGAGACCTACTTCGAGCACGCGTTTCTCGCGCGTTATCTCGGCATCACGCTCGTCGAAGGCAAGGACCTGACGGTGCGCGACGACATGCTGTATCTCAAGACCTTCACCGGGCTCGAACGCGTGCACGCCGTGCTGCGGCGTCTCGACGATACGTTCTGCGATCCGGTTGAATTGCGTGCCGATTCGACGATCGGCGTGCCCGGTCTGCTGCAGGTGATGCGCGCCGGCAACGTGATGGTGTCGAACGTACCCGGCGCCGGCTTTGCCGAATCCGCGGCGCTGCACGGCTTCATGCCGGGCATCGCGCAAGTTTTCTTGAACGAGCCGCTCGCGCTGCCGAGCGTCGCGACCTGGTGGTGCGGCGAGGACGCCGCGCGCGAGGCCGCGTTCGACCAGCTCGACGAAGCGTTCCTGCTGCCGACCTGGCCGGCACCGCAACCGGGCGGCGCGCCCGGCATGGCGCAGGGGCCGCAGCGGCTCGAGGCCTGGCGCGAGCGCATCGAGCGCGCACCGGACGCCTACACGATCCAGGCGCCGTTGCCGTATTCATACACGCCGCGCTACGAGGAAAGCACGCTCGCGGGACGGCCCGCCGTGCTGCGCGTCTTTGCGATCGCCGATTCCATCGGCGGCTGGCACGTGATGCCCGGCGGCTTCACGCGCCTGGCCGCTGCGCGGCAGGCGAGCGCGTCGATGCAGTTCGGCGGCAGCAGCGTCGATACCTGGGTGCTGTCGAGCCAGCCCAGTTCGACATTCACGCTGTTGCCATCGCCGATCGCCCCTGGCGATCTCGCCCGCAAGCATCATCGGATCGTGTCGAGCCGCGCGGCAGAGAACCTCTTCTGGTCGGGCCGCTACGGCGAGCGCGCGGAAAACAGCGTGCGCCTGTGCCGCTTGATCCTCGGCTCGCTCGAAAGCACCGACGACGAATCGACGCTTGCCACGCTCACCGATCTCGCGACGCGCTTCGGCCTGCTGCCGAACGACGACGCGCCCGAAAAGCTCACGCCGAGCGCGTTCGAGCGCGCGCTCATCGCGGGCCTCAGCGAACACACGAGCGCGTCCGGCATCGGCTACAACCTCGCAAGCCAGGCGCGCGCGTGCGGCGAAGTGCGCGCAAGGCTGTCGACCGACCACTGGCGCACGACTCTCGCGTCGCGCAACGACTTTCGCGATGCGCTCGCGCGCTTCACGCATACGGGCAACGGTGCGCGCTACGATCGCGTTGCATTGACAGATGCGCTCGAACATCTCGCGACGCAGCTCTCGGCGATCAGCGGCGCGCAGGGCGACCGCATGACCCGCGACGAAGCGTGGCGCCTGCTCTTCGCCGGGCGGCACATCGAGCGCGTGTGGGCGATGTCAACGCTCCTGCGCGTCGTCGCCACGCACGGACGGCTCGCGCGCCCGGAAAGTTTCGATCTGCTGCTGCAGATGTTCGACAGCACGCTCACGTATCGATCGCTCTATCCCGGACGCTATGAGGTGCCCGCGCTGCTCGATCTATTGGTTGTGGACACAACCAATCCGCGCGGGCTCTATGGCGTCTACGCGCGGCTGTGCAAGAAGCTCGACGAGATCGCGGAAGCGGCGGGCAGTACATGGCGACTGCCGTTCGCCGAACTGATGCCGAGCGTCGACACCCTGCCGACGCTCGAACGCCTGTGCAAGTCCGATGACAACGGCGCCTACCCCGAGCTTTGCGACGTGTGCGATCAGCTTGGCATGTATGTCTCGGCGGCGTCCAACGAGATCAGCGCGCGCTACTTCAGCCACGCGAACACGTTTGTTGCGCAGGTGTCACCATGACGGCCGCCCGTACTGTGCTGTCGGTCTCGCACCGCACGACTTACCGCTACTCCACCTTCGTCGAGACGGCGCAGCATCTCGCGACGATCCGTCCGTTGTCGTGCGCGTGGCAGCACGTGATGTCGCACGAAGAGAAGATCGAACCGAAGCCGTCGTACCAGACGAGCCGCGTTGATGCATTCGGCAATGACGTCTTGTACTTTTCGCTCGATGCGCCGCACGACAGCCTGCATATGACGAGCGAAACGATGGTGCATCTGGTGCCGCGCTGGGCATCGCTCGACGCTCAGAAGACCCCGGCATGGGAGCAGGTCGCCGAAAGGCTGCGCTATCGCGCGGGCGCCGCGTTTCATCCGGAATCGGAGTTTTGCTTCGCGTCGCCGAACATTCTGCCGCGCGCCGAATGGCGGGCTTACGCGCTGCCGAGCTTTGCGCCGGGCACACCGGTGGTGGCCGGCGCCATCGACCTGATGCACCGCATCCACGCGGATTTTGAATACCAGCCCTCGGCGACCGCATTCGATACGCCGGCCTCGCGCGCGTTCGAGTTGCGTCGCGGCGTGTGCCAGGATTTTGCGCAGGTGATGATCGGATGCCTGCGTTCGCTTGGGCTTCCGGCGCGCTACGTGAGCGGCTATCTGCGCAACGATCCCGCGCCAGGGCAGCCGAAGCTGATCGGCGCGGATGCTTCGCATGCGTGGGTATCGGTGTTTTGCCCGGAGAGCGGCTGGGTCGATCTCGATCCGACCAACGACGTGCTCGCCGATCTCGATCACGTGACGCTTGCGACGGGGCGTGACTACAGCGACGTGTCGCTATTGCGCGGGATGATTCTGGGGGGCGGGCAGCATCAGGTGGAAGTGGCGGTGAGCGTGCTGGCGCTTTGAGCGTAAACCGGCGCTAGTGGGTAAGCCAAACCGCCCCGACCCCAAGCAATCCCCCGCACACCACACATGCCCACACGAGCACGCGAGTGCGCCGATACTCGCGCTGCAGTTCATGCGCCCACGCAACCGTATCGAATGACGACCGATGCCGATCGTGATGCTGCTGCAGCCGCCGCATCACGAGCTGCGGCAGCCGCGGCACGATATGCGCGAGGTGCGGCAGCTCTTGCGAGAGCCGCTTGATCCATCCGCGGTGATCGAGGTCCTTGCGTGCGATCTCGCCGAGCACCTCTTTAGCGATGTGCCACGTATCGATGCTCGGATGCAGCGTGCGCGCGAGCGCTTCGGCTTGCGCAAGCGAATATTGCGCGGCGACGAGCCGTGGCGACACTTCACCTTCGAATGCATGCGCCGCGCCCAACAAGTGCTGCAAGAGACCGCTTGCCGTGCGTTCGTGCGTATCCGCCGCGAAATGCGCCTCGCTGCGCCGGCGCAATTCCGCTTCGAGCTGTTCGGTGCGTGTCGTGTGTGGCACGTGGCCGGCTTCGCGATGCATATCGGCGATGCGTCCGTAGTCCTGCTCGAATAGCGCTGTCGCGCCATGCACGAAAAACTCGCGCTCGGGCGCCGACAGGCTCGACATGATCGAAAAATCCGACAGCACGAGGCGGCCGAGCGTGGCGGGCTCGATGCTCACGCGCACGCGCCGCGCGTCGAGCGCCGCGTGAAAGAAGCCGTGCTCGAACGCCTGCTGTGCGATGACCTCGACAATGTGCGCCGCGAGCCGCGCGACGTTCACATGGTGCGCATGCAGGCCGTCGATATCGGTGGCGGCTAGCGTATCGATGCGCTGCGTGACGAGCGTGCTCGGCGTGACGAGGTCCCAGATGATGTCCGGCACGACGAGCCGCGCATCGCCCTCGAAATGACGGCCCGATTGCGAGAGATTGGCGGCTTCGGCGCGCGTGTCGAAGCGGCGCAGGATGTCGGCCGCGAACGATTCGGCGAGCGCGTGCACGTTCAGTTTGCGCGCGGCCGGAGAAAACTTCTCGATCAAACGCGCGGCCCAGCGCAGCAGCGCGGCTTCGTCGGCGATTGTCTGAACTTGTTGCGTCCGCAACAGTTTGATCGCCACTTCCGTATGGCCGTTATCGGGCACCGCGAGCCGCGCGACGTGGATCTGTTCGGCAAAGCCGCTTTGCACGGGGACCAGGTTGATGTCGGCGAACAGGTCCGCAAGCGGCCGGCCGAAGGCGGCCTTCAATGCATGCTCGGATTGCTCGGGAGACAACGGCGCTTCGAGGCGGCTGACGGCGTCGATCGCGTCGTGCAGCGTGTGCGTGGCGAGTTCGGGATGCTCGCCGAGGCTTTCGGCGAACGCGCTTGCAAGCGGGCCCAATTGCGGCAGCGCGCGATGCAGGCTCGCGCGCGCGCCGCTGGCCTCGTGCATGTCTTTGATGAGGGTCGCGAACCAATGAAGCTTGTGGTCCTGCGGCGCCGCAAGCCAAATGAGGCGCGTGCCGTAACGCAGGATGCAAAAAAGCAGCGACAGCCGACGAAACAAAGTCCTCATGAACGGGGCGGGGTGAGGCAAGCGGGGCGGGCAGGTCGCTTAGGTTAGCAGGGATGCACGGCGATGGGGAGCGTCGCTTCGTTTTCGTGCCGGATGTAAGTTGCACCCACTTTGGCTGTAAGGATTGTCCTACAGGCTAAAACGTGCGTACGTAATACAATACGCGCGCTTACATTCGACTTTACGCGCCGTTTCAGGCGCTTTTAGGCCGCCATTCGCGATGCTTGCAGAACAACGACACCAATACATCCTGTCGCAATTGACGAAGACCGGCGCGCTGTCGGTGGCGGAACTTGTCCAGGCGCTCAACGTTTCGCGCGAAACGATCCGCAGAGATCTCAACGCGCTCGCCGAGCGCGGCCTCATCATGACGACCCATGGCGGCGCGCTCGCCGCGGACCGCCGCGAGCCGAGCCTCGAAGCACGCGAAGCGGCCAACGCCGCGGCCAAGCGCGCGATCGGCGTGCGCGCGGCCGAGCTGGTGCCGGACGGCGCGTCGCTGATCATCGATTCCGGCACGACGACGCACGCCGTGGCGCGCGCGCTCGCGGACCGCCATCAGCTCACCGTCTATACGAACGACTGGCGCATCGCGCAGGTGCTCGCGCGCCGCAACGGCAACCGCGTGAGCTTGCTCGGCGGCGAACTGTCGGAGGACGAAGACGCGACCTTCGGCCTCGACACCGTGCAGCAGCTTGCGCAGTATCACGTCGACTTCGCGTTCGTCGGCGCGGGCGGTATCTCGGCCGAGGCTTATCTAACGGATTACACGCGCATGGCCGCGGAAGTGCGCAGCCGCATGATCGCGTCGGCGAGCGTCGCGGTGGTCGTCGCCGATCATTCGAAGTTCGGCCGCGTGACGCCCGTGCGGATCAACGGTTTCGAAAACGCCCGCTATGTCGTGACGGAACTCGCGCCCGAGCGCGGGCTTCGCAAGGCGCTCGCCGCGCGCGGCCCGGAGCTGCTGGTCGCGTGAAGCGGCGTTAAACGCCGCATCGCGCGTGCGGCCATCGCATCATCAATGCGCGCCGCTCGCATCCCCGCCGCCGCCTTTGCCGGGCCGCGTAATCCAGATCAGCGGGATGATCACGAGGAAGATGATCGCGGAGATGTAGAAGATATCGTTGAGGCCCATCATCGCGGCTTGCGTGTTCACATTGAAATCGAACAATGCGCGGGCGGTCTGGTCGTTCACGTTCAAGAGCGATTGCGTCGAACTCATTTGCTGAGAGAACTGCGGATTGGTGGCCGTCGCCACCTCGGTCAGCCGCGCGTGATGCAGGATCGTGCGGTTGTTCCACTCGTTGCTGGCGATCGACGTCCCCACCGCCCCGCAGAACACCCGCACGAAGTTCGATAGGCCCGCCGCCGCGGGCACCTTGTGCGGAGGCTGTCCGGCGAGGATGATCGCCGTCAGCGGCACGAAGAAGAGCGCCATCGGAATGCCTTGCAACAGCGTGGGCAGCACCAGGTGCCAGGTGTCGATCTCGATCACGTAATTCGAGCGCATCCAGAACACGATGGCAAAGCCGATGAACGCGAGCGTCGCGATGATGCGGGCGTCCGAGCGCGGCAGCACGCGTCCCATCACCGGCGCGAGGATCACGGCGAACACGCCGAGCGGCGCGGTGACGAGCCCGGCGTCGACCGAGCGGTAGTTCAGATACTCCTGCATCCACTGCGGCAGCAGCACCAGATTGCCGAAGAACACGCCATAGGCCACCGAGATCGCAATCGTGCCGCCCATGAAATTGCGCTGCGAGAAGAGCCGCAGATCGACGATCGGATGCTCCTCGGTCAGCTCCCACACGAGAAAGAACGCAAAGCAGATGAGCGCCGTGATGCCGAGCCCGACGATGAATGGCGACGAGAACCAGTCGAGGTCCTTGCCCTTGTCGAGCATGATCTGCAGCGACGCGACCCACGCGATCAGAAGCCCGAGCCCGACGACGTCGATCGGCGGCTGCTTGGTCGGGGTTTCGCGCTTGCGGTAGATGGCCCAGGTCGTGAAGGCCGCGAACAGGCCGACCGGAATGTTGATATAGAAGATCCACGACCAGCTGTAGCTATCCGTGATCCAACCGCCGAGCGCGGGGCCCGCGATCGGGCCGACGGTGGCGGTCATCGCCCAAAGCGAGAGCGCGACCGACGATTTTTCCTTCGGATAAGAGCCGAGCAGGATCGCTTGCGAGAGCGGGATCAGCGGCCCGGCGACTACGCCTTGCAACACGCGCGACGCGAGCAGGAACGGCAGGTTCGGCGCGACGCCGCACATCCACGACGACAGCACGAACATCAGGATGGCGCCGACGAAGAGCTTCACCTGGCCGATGCGCTGCGTGAGCCAGCCGGTCAGCGGAATCGCGACGGCGTTGGCCGCGGCGAACACGGTGATGACCCAGGTGCCTTCGTCGACCGATACCCCCAAATCGCCCGAGATGGTCGGAATCGCGACGTTGGCGATTGACGTATCGAGCACGTTCATGAACGTCGCGAGCGCCACGGCGAAGGTGGCGAGCGCAAGCTGGGCGCCCTGCAGCGGCGGTGGCGGCGCCGGCGGCGCGGCAGGGGCATTGGGTGTGGCGGGTGTAGCGGAAGGAGAGTTATCCAATCGATGCTCCGCTTCGCAATGACGAGCCGGCGATGAGCTCCAAATGTGGCATTTGGTATGCAAGATACGGCATGCCAAATGCAGCGAAGCCACCGAGAATACGCGCTTTCCGCAACGCTTGCTGATGGCCGAAGGCGTGGCGGATGGGGACGGAAGCAGGAGCCGGCTGTGGCCGGTTCTACGCAGGACGGGTTCTGCCGGCGTTGCTAAGGGCGCTCGACTGGCAGCGCGCAAACGATTGCCCGTTAATGTCGGTGCGAAACGGCCCCTAAGAGCCTTCCGGCACACTCGCGCATGAGAAGCTGAAGGTCGAGAGGGCCGCGTCGCTCGTGGAGCCGATCGAGCGCAGATGCTTGCTGCGGATGCTCAGGTAGTCGCCCAGCGCATGCAGCGCCGAGGGCACGCGGCGCAGGTGCTCGTCCTCGAGCATGACCTGCGGGTCGGTCATGAGCGACGCGAGCAGTTCCAGCGTATCGGCAACGGCTTCGACGTCCTTCAAGCCGAGCGCGTACTCGGCGGTATCGACCAGCGTGTAGTCGCTGGGATAGGCGGCATTTCCCATGATCGCTTGCTCCGCTCAATGGATGGGCTGGACAAAAGGGGGCGGGCTTCCGGCACTCGGCGCGTGTGAAACGCGGGGTCACGCGTCGCTTCCGATGGCCCCCAGATTGTCGAGAGGTTCGTCCTGCGCGAGTTCGGGGTAGGGCTCGCCCGACATCCTCATCGCGACCGCCGTGGCGACGGTGCTTGCGTAGACGTTCAGCGCGGTGCGGCCCATGTCGAAGAAGGCGTCGATGCCGAGAATCAGCACGACGGCTTCGGCGGGCAAACCGATGGCCGACAGGATGACGGTGATCGCCACGATCGCGCCGGACGGCACGTTGGCGGCGCCGTCGATCGTGATGATCGTGAGGATGGCGATCGTGAAGAGGAGCGGCCAGCTCCAGGTCAGGTGATACGCGTCCGCGAGGTACCCGACCGCGAGCGCGGTATACAGCACCGCGCCGTCGCGGTTGAAGATGTACGAGAGCGGCAAGATCGTCGAAGCCACCGACTTCGGCACACCCATCTCCGTCAGCCGCTTCAGGTGAACCGGGAACGTGATTTCCGAGGACCGCGTCGTGAACGCGAGAATCAGCGGCTCGCTGACGCGCTTGATCACGGCGGACGGCGAGAGCCCGATCGACTTGACGATCAGCGTGAGCAGCAGCGCGAGGATCGCCATGCCGAGATACGCGACGCCGAGCAGCTTGAGCAACGGCAGGATCGCGGTCAGCCCCTTGGCGCCGAGCATCGATGCGAGCCCCGCGAAGATCGCGAGCGGCGAGAGCGCGATGATCCACTCGGTCATCTTGAAGAAGGCGCCGAGCAGCGACTCCACCACCGCGATGAACGGCGCCGCGCGCTCTTCGATCGTCGACAGCGCCGAGCCGAGCAGCACGCCGAACACGAGCACGGGCAGCGCATTGCCGGATGCCAGCGCGCCGACGATGTTGGTCGGCACCATGTCGACGAGGAAGTTGGTCCAGTCGAGGCTGCCCGCGAGGTTCTTCGGCATCGCGGCGGTTTGCGTCATGGCTGCGTTCAGACCCGGCCTAAAGAACAGGTTCAAGCCGAGGCCGAGCGCGCTGGCAATGAGCGTCATCAGCACGAAGAAGCCGATGCTGAGCAGCACGGTCTTGCCGAGACGGCCGCGCTGCACGCCGAGCCGGAACACGCCGACCGTCACCGACAGCAGGATCAGCGGCATGACGACCATCTTGATCGCGTGTCCGAACATCGTCGCGAGAAACGCGAGCTTGGTGCCGGCCGACGGCGCGAAGATGCCGAACAGAATGCCCAGCACCAGCCCGGCGAGCATTTGCACCGGCATGGAGATTCGCTTACGCGGTTGATTCATGTTCGCCTCGGATGATTTTGATTCGTGCGTCGGTGCCGTCGATGATGTGATTCCACATGTGGCGTCGCGCCGCTTCGGGGTCCTGGGCGCGGATCGCCGCGTAAATCTCGAGGTGCTCCAAGGTGCCCCGGCGCACCGTCGCCACATCGCTGCGCTGCAGCTCGTTGAGCGCGAGGCCGGTCTGTACGCGCAGCATTCTGTATGTGGTATACAACCGCTCGTTTTTTGAGGCTGCGAACATCTCTTGATGGAACACCCAGCCGACTCGCTGTTCGATCATCACGTCGGCCGCGTCGTCCTCGATCAGTTGCTGCAGTTGCTCGGCGGCCTGGGTCAGTCCCGGGGTCGCCCCGTTGACCGCGGCGAGGTAAGCGGCCGTGCTTTCCAGCGCTAGCCGGACTTCGAAGATTTCACGCAGGTCGTCGAACGTCGGGGCGGCGACATAGGTCCCTTTCCTCGGGACGACTTCGACCAATCCTTCGACCACCAGCCGCTGGATCGCGGAACGCACGGGCGTGTGGCCGAGCATCAGCTCGTCGGCCATGTTCCGCGGCGAAACCGGTCGGCCCGGCGCCAAACGGCCATCGAGGATGCGAGAGCGGATCTGGACATAGGCCGCCTGCGTATCGGACTGGTCATTCACGAGCATTTGAGATCTCAAGATTCTTAAATAACCAACTTGAAATTAAGACGAGTCCGAGAATACTCAGTCGTGTTGAGTTGCACACCTGTCAGGTTTATGAGGTATCAGGCCGAATAACGGCCACGCGATGCTCCGAGTGTTGCGTAGCGCACAAAGACTGGGTAGCGTGCACGCCTAGCGGTTCTAACGGTTCGACGTCGGCACGCGATGAGACCACAAGCAGTCGAATACAGAATCCGTCGATCCATTGCTACGGGAATAGCTCCGACTCATGTCCGACCATCACATGCTTTTCTCTGTCCGCTCCGTTTCCGCGGAGCAGGTGTTTCCGCTGCGAAGCGAAGTCTTGCTGGACGGCGACGCCGAATCGAGCCGCTTCCGCCACGACGAAAATGACTCGACCTTGCATCTGGCTGTCTATCGCGGTGAGAGGATCGTTGCGGTCGCAACCATCTGCCAGGAATCGTTGCCGGGCTCCGAGCGGCTCGATGAGTGGCGCTTGCGCGGGGTCGCCGTTGAAGCGCGATTGCGCGGCTACGGTTTGGGCCGGCTTTTGATCAAGCTGTGTCTCGACCACGTGCAGACAAAGGGCGGGCGGCTCGCTTGGTGCACGGCGAGAGAGTCCGCGCGCGGTTTCTACGAGACGCTGGGATTCGCCTGTTCCGCGCCGCCATTTCAGCTACCGTCGCGCGGGGACGTGCTGTTTCACGAGATGCACTACATCCTGCCCGTCGAGGCCGCATCGAAAACCGGCTGAGGCCCGCCTCATACCCTAGGGTCTGTTCACATTAGAAACAGGCTTGCGCTGGCCACCGGAAGAGCCGAGCGCGAGGAATGCGACGAAGCGAATACTCGACGTATTCGTGAGGAGCATGACGCGGCGATCGGCCCTTCCGGTGGCCAGCCCCGCTATGAAATTATTAACTTGGGGAACGTGCGTTTCCGGGCGCATTGCGGCGTCGTGCGTCGCTTGTTTGGCGCGGCCAAACGGCGCTCCTTACTCCTTGCACTGCGCCCGGAAACGCACGTTCGCAAGCCTGTTTCTAATGTGAACAGACCCTAGTCACGTACCGGTCACACACACGAATCGCCAACCCGGCGTATGCTCCCGGCTGTGCGCAACATCCCGCCGTCCGCGGGGTGACTTGTCTACCCCGAAAGGGCTGCCCGGGAGATTCCCATGGACTGGAACCGATTCGAACACGGCTGGCGCCGCGCTCCGCTCGAGGGCCCGGCGCAGTCGCTCGTTGTGCTGCTGCACGGTGTTGGCGGCAGCGCGCTCGATCTTCTGTCGCTCGCCGACTCCTGGCGCGAGGCCTTGCCCGACACGGCCTTCGCATCGCTCGACGGCAGCGAGGCGTTTGACGGCGGCGCGGGCGGCCGTCAATGGTTCAGCCGGCGCGAGATCGACGAGTTGCGCCGTCCGTTGCGCGTCGCCAATGCGTACCCGGCGCTGCATCGCATGCTGAGCGGCGAACTCGCGCGCTACGAGCTGGATTTCGATTGCCTTGCAATCGTCGGCTTTTCGCAAGGTTCGATCATGGCGCTGCATCACGCCGCGTCGAATTCCGCAGGCGCGGCGGCCGTGGTTGCCTATTCGGGCCGGCTCGCGTCGCCGATCGGGCAGCGGTGCCGCACGTCCATCACGCTCGTGCACGGTACCGACGACGACGTCGTCCCCGTGCTCGAACTCGAACGCGCCGCGCACGCGTTCAGCGACGCCGGCTGTGCGGTCGAGGCCTACGCGCTGCCGTCCGTCGGCCACACGATCTCCAGCGATGGCGCGCTGCTCGGACGCGATGCGCTGGTGCGCACGCTCGTCGAGCGCCCGCGCGTACTCGCTCACTTGCGCAGCAGAACCACCATCGGCGCCCATAAGACGCTTTGATGTGCGCGAGAAAATCGTTAGTCCTCGCAAATTGTTCTGAACATTGGGGTTTCCCTGACCTAAAGTAATGGCCAGGGATGCCGTAATTCGCTTATTAGCAGGGCAGATGTAGACCCTTCAGCCTGCGGCGGCGGGTAGCCTGCACGACTCAACAACAATCAGGCCGCTGGCGAGCGAGTTACTTCAGAGGCTACGATGTCGCACACACCATTCTTTGGACGATTGTTCCAACAAAGCGTCGCGGTCGACCTCGGCACCGCAAACACGCTGATTTACATGCGCGACAAGGGCATCGTGTTGAACGAGCCTTCCGTGGTGTGCTTCCAGAAGCACGGCATGCCGGGGCCCGGCTATGCGCGCGTCGCGGCCGTGGGCACTCAGGCCAAGCAATTGCTCGGGCGCTCGCCCGGCAACCTCGAAGCTGTGCGGCCGCTGCAGCACGGCGTGATCGCCAATTTCCCCGCAGCCGAGCAGATGTTCCGCGAATTCGTCGACATGGCGCGGCTGCGCTCGCTCTTCGGGCGGCGCGCCGAGTTCACGGTTTGCGTGCCGTCGAACGCGACTGACGTCGAGCGCCGCGCGATCCGCGAGGCGGCGATGGCGGCGGGCGCGTCGAAGGTCAACCTCATCAGCGAATCGCTCGCGGCCGCGGTCGGCGCAGGGCTGCCGGTCGGACAGGCGCGCGGTTCGATGGTCGTCGACATCGGCGGCGGCACGACCGAAGTCGGCGTGATCGCGCTCGGGGGCGTGGTCTACAAAGGCTCGGTTCGCGTCGGCGGCGACCAGTTCGACTCGGCCATCATCAGCCACGTGCGCAACCTGTATGGCGTCGTGCTCGGCGATCAGACTGCGGAGTACGTCAAGAAAACCATCGGCACGGCCAGCTACGATGTCCCACAGGAAACGATGCGCGCGACCGGGCGCAGTCTCGAAGACGGCCTGCCGCGCACGATCGAATTGTCCAATCACGACGTCGCCGATGCGCTCGCCGTGCCGCTCAAGCAAGTGATCGGCGCGGTGAAGGCGGCGCTCGAAAATGCGCCGCCCGAGCTCATCACCGATATCGCCGACACCGGCATCGTCCTGGCGGGCGGCGGGGCGCTGCTTGCGAATCTCGACCGGCGGCTCGTCGAGGAGACGGGGCTGGAGGTGCGCGTCGCGGACGAGCCGCTGACCTGCGCCGTGCGTGGGGCCGGCGCCGCGGCGGAGTGGGTCGACATGGGCGCGTTCGAGTAAGCGTCTGCGTTTTCTGGCGAAGCGGTGCTACCATCGCGGCTCTCGGCCGTTCCTTTGCGCATCCCCCGCGTCGCCCCATGCCTGCCATCAGCCAACTCATCGTCTATCCGATCAAGTCTTGCGCCGGAATCGCGTTCGATACCGTCCGTCTGCTGCCGTATGGCCTCGAATACGACCGCAACTGGATGCTCGTCGACGCGGCAGGCCAATTCATCACGCAGCGTACGTTTCCGCGGCTCGCGCTCGTCGCGGTCGAGATCGGCGCCTCCGAACTCGTCATCCGCGCGCCCGGCATGGACGCATTGCGTACGCCGCTCGCGGCTGACGATTTGCGTGGCGCTACGGTCGTCAAAGCAACGGTCTGGCGCGATAGGGTTGCCGCGCTCGATACGGGGTCCAATACGGCCCGCTGGTTTTCGGCGTTGCTCGGCACGCCGGTGCGGCTTGTGCGTTTCGATCCCCAAGCTCTGCGCCTTGCTAGCCGCACGTGGACCGGCGACATCGAGGTTCCGACCCGCTTCGCCGACGGCTACCCGCTGCTCGTGATCGGTCAGGCCTCGCTCGACGACTTGAACGAGCGGCTCACGCGCAAAGGCGCGAGCGCGATTCCGATGAACCGCTTTCGTCCGAACATCGTCGTGACGGGGCTGGAGGCGTACGAAGAGGACTACGTCGAGACGTTGCGCAGCATTGGCGGCGACGCCATCGAACTGCGCGTGGTGAAGCCATGCGCGCGCTGCCCGATGCCGACCATCGATCAAGCGACCGGCGCGCCCGATCCGCAATGGCCGAACGAGCCCACGGACACGATGAGCGCCTATCGCGCGAACAGCGTGCTCGACGGCGCGCTGACGTTCGGCCAGAACGCGATCGTCGTGACTGGCGCGGGGGCGCAGCTCGCGGTCGGGCAAAGTTTCGACGCCGAGCTGGGCTTCGGCGACTAGCGCGCTCCGTTCACCGCTTTAATCGAACCTCCACTTCCCCACGAAAATGGATTTACCCGACGAGCCCGATTCGAGTGCGGCGCCGCCGCAGGCGTCCCGCTTCACGGATGCCGTCGAGCCGTCGTTGCGCGAAATCGAATTGGCAAGCGGCTTGCGGATGCCGTATGTCGAACGCGGCGAGGGTCCGTTGCTGCTGTTCGTGCATGGCTCGCTGTGCGACTACCGCTACTGGCAGCCGCAGCTCGACGGACTGTCGCCGCGCTACCGCTGCGTGAGCGTGAGCCTCACGCACTATTGGCCGCACGCGCGCTTAGGCGAGGATGTGCCGTTCAGCTGGAGCCGCCACGCCGACGAACTGGCCGACTTTCTCGCACGATTGAATGAAGGACCGGCCCACGTGGTCGGACACTCGCGCGGCGGTTGCGTCGCGTATCACTTCGCGCGCCGTCACCCGCAGCACGTTCGCACGTTGACGCTCGCCGATCCGGGCGGTCCGCTGCAGATTCCCGGTCGGCCGCTCGCGCAAATGCCCGAAACCGTGAACGCGCTGCGCGCCCGCGCGGCGCAACTGATCGAGAGCGGCGAGATCGACGCGGGGCTGCAACTGTTCGTCGATTCCGTGAGCCGCCCCGGCTTCTGGGAAAAGAGCACGATAGCTTTCCGCACGATGGCGACCGACAACGCGGGCACGCTGCCGCGTCAGTTCCTGGACCCGCTGCCTGCCTACACCGCCGACGATGCCGCCGACGTGCGCTCTCCGGTGCTGCTGATCGACGGCGAAAAGAGCCCGCTGATGTTCAAGCGCACGGTCGCCGCGCTGCAGGAGTGGCTCGCGGATGCACGCCGGCAAACCGTGCGCGGCGCGTCGCACGGAATGAATCTCGCGCATCCGTCGGCATTCAATCGCTTTGTCGACGAATTCATTCGTAACTCGACGTGAAAGAAGCGGCGGATGCGAGTAACGTGTCCGCCGTGACGCGAGCGCAACGCATCGCCTCGTTGAACTTCCGGTTCGCGCATACCTCTCTACAATCGGAACGACCTCATTGTTTCTGCACGGAGGCAAGACGATGCTGGACCCAGAGTCACTCGGCGGTATTAGCCCAGGCGAACCCCCCGAGCACGAGCATGAACCGGACGGCGCATTCATCCCGACCGAAAACCCCAACATTGCAAGCGCAAGTCAGTACGTACTGAAATCGGGCGACACCTTCGTCGTCAACGATCCGCTCGGCGACATCATCGGCCACGACGATGGCCTGTTCGTCAACGACACGCGCGTGCTCTCCCAATTGCGCCTGACGTTCGGCGGCCGCGCGCCGTCGCTTCTGTCGGGCAACGTCAGCAGCGACAACACCGCATTCACCGCGCACCTGACCAATCGCCCGCTGCCGCCGCTCGGCGGCGCGGTGACGCCCGAAGGCGTGATCCACGTCGAGCGCTTGCGCGTGTTGAGCGGCACCATTCTTTACGAAGCGATTACGCTCACCAACTATGGCATGACCGATGCGGTCGTGCCGCTCTCCGTTTCGTTCGCGAGCGACTTCAAGGACATGTTCGAAGTCCGCGGCCTGAAGCGCGAGAAAAAGGGCGCTGTCGAGGCGCCGCGTGTCGAGAACGGCGAAGTGCTGCTCGGTTACGTGGGGCTCGATCGCGTCGAGCGCGACGTGCGCATCGCGTTCTCGCCCGAGCCCGACCAGCTCCTCTCAGGCCGCGCCGACTATTCGGTGCAATTGCCGGCGCAGGCATGCGTGTCGGTGTATTTGTCGGTGGCGGTGCAGGCGCGCGCGCAGCAAGGCGCCGCATCGAGCGCGGACGTGGCCAAGCCGCCGCATAGCGCAAGCCCCGCGCACCTGACGCAGATCGATGCCGCCCGGCCGCGTGTCGGCCGCGCCGCGGTGCGGGCCGCGCTCGTCGATGCGCACTTGGCGATGCGCGAGCGCCGCCGCGTAACGGCGCGCGTGAGGTCGAGCAATCCGCTGTTCAACGCCTGGCTCGACCGTTCGTTCGCGGACCTCGGTTTGCTGACGACCGATCTCGCGACCGGGCCATACCCGTACGCCGGCATTCCATGGTTCTCGACGCCGTTCGGACGCGACGCCATCATCACTTCGCTGCAGACGCTGTGGCTGCAGCCGCTGCTCGCGCGCGGCGTGCTGCGCTTTCTCGCCGAGCATCAGGCGCATGAGGACTCGGCGTTCCGCGATGCGTCCGTCGGCAAGATCATGCACGAGATGCGCAAGAGCGAAATGGCCGCCACGGGCGAGGTGCCGTTCGCGCTCTATTACGGCGGCGTCGATTCGACGCCGCTGTTCGTCGTGCTGGCGGGCGCCTACGCCGAACGCACCGGCGACATGGCGCTGATCGACGAACTGTGGCCCGCGCTCGAGCGCGCGGCGCAGTGGGTCGCGGGCGTGTGCGACAAGAACCCCCTCGGGCTGCTCGATTATCAGCGCGCCTCCGATGGCGGCCTCGCGAACCAGGGCTGGAAGGACAGCCACGATTCCGTCTTCCACGCGGACGGCCGCTTCCCCGAAGGGCCGATCGCGCTCGTCGAAGTGCAGGCTTACGCATGCGCCGCGTTCGACACGATGTCGCATTTCGCGTCGTTGCGCGGCCATCCCGCCGACGCGGTGCGCTACAAGGCGCGCGCGACGGCGTTGCGCGAGCGCGTCGAAGAAAAGTACTGGATGCCCGAGGAAGGGTTCTATGGCATCGCACTCGACGGCAAGGGGGATCTGTGCCGCGTGATGGCGTCGAACGCGGGGCATCTGCTCGCCTTCGGACTGCCGGCGCGCGAGCGCGGCGAATCGGTCGCGCGACATCTGGAGTCGACGATCTTCCATACCGGCTGGGGCGTGCGCACACTCGCGGCCAACCAATCGCGCTTCAACCCGATGGCGTATCACAACGGCTCGGTCTGGCCGCACGACAACGCGCTTTGCGCGCGCGGCCTCGCGCGCTATGGCGACAAAGGCGCGGCGGTGCGGCTGCTGCAAGCGCTCTTTCAAGCAGCGGTCAATTTCGACATGCGCTTGCCCGAACTGTTCTGCGGGTTCCCGCGCCGTCGCGGCGAGCCGCCGACGGCCTATCCGGTCGCGTGTCTGCCGCAAGCGTGGGCCGCGGGTTCGCCGTTCATGATGCTCGAAGCGTGTCTCGGCATGACGATCGACGCCGAGCGCCACGAAGTGCGGATCGAACAGCCGGCGCTGCCCGAGGGCATCGATTGGCTCGAGATCGGCGATTTGCGCGTCGGCGACAAGACGGTGTCGATCATGTTCAGCCGGGTCGGCGGCAAGGTCGTGGCGTCGGCGGAGCAGGGCGACGTGCGGGTGGTGGCGTTGCTGTAGGAGAGAGGCTGACGGTCGCTCCCCGACCGTCAGCCTGCGGCTACCGCGTCAGCCATTCATCAGGACTGCTCTTCGCACCGTCGACCTCGTGACCCGCTCAGCCTATCTTCTCCATGAACATGAAGCAGAATCTTGCATGGGCATTTGTCTATAACGCGCTGGGGGTGCCGCTGGCGGCCGGCGCGCTGTATCCGCTTACCGGCTGGTTGTTGTCGCCGATGATCGCGGCACTGGCGATGAGTCTGAGTTCGACCTCGGTGATTGCCAACGCACTGCGGTTAAGAAACGCGCGGATTTGAATAAAAAGCGCATGTACGGTGTTTACAGTGCCAATGTCCGATTGGCTGGTGGGATCGTGCAGTCTGTTCGGTCGCGCGGTCTACCGCAGGCTCGCGCGAAAGAAATCGCGAACGCTCTCTCGAAATTTGGGTAAACTGGCGGCGCCATATTTGCGGTCATGAAACTTCTCCGAACCTTCCTCCTCTTGCTGCTTTGTGCGGTGCTGCCCATCAGTGGGCTGGCAGCTAGCGGCTTGGTCGGTGAATGCCCGATGCAACAGTCGATGGGCACGGGCAACGGCGGTGAAATGTCCGCCACCATGCCCGACTGCGACTTGATGAAATCGTCGACTGCCGGCAAGGCCAAGGGCGTTTTCTGCAAGATGAGCGCCCAATGCCAAATCGGCTGCCAATATCTTCCGGTTGCCACCCTTGAGGTAACCCGTCCCGCTGGTCTCTCCACCTCTGTCGTCTTCAACTACGCGCAATCGCTCTCCGACCGCGAGCCGGCCGGGCTGTGGCGACCTCCGCGCGCCATCTAATCCCTTGCTGACAGGTTCACCGCGTTTGCGGTGAGGTCGTCCTGCGTCCAGGACGTGGATTCCCATTTTTCCGTTGGGATTCCGCCGTTGGGGTTAGAACATGCCTTTCACTTTCGGCACGCCACCACGCTGGCGTGCACCACTGCGCGCGCGTTCACTGCTCGCCGCGCTGGCCTTTCTAAGCGTTGCCGCGCACGCTCAGGAAGCCCCCGTCACACTTGATGCGGCGATACAGGCCGCTACCGATAACTCTGCCGCCATCGGCGCGGCGCAGGCGTCCGTGCGCGCCAGTTCGGAGGCTTCTGTCAAAGCAGGCCAACTGCCGGAGCCTGCGCTGTCGGCCGGCATCGACGATTTGCCGATCAACGGGCCACAAAGACTCACGATCGGCCAGAACATCTTGACGATGCGCCGCATTGGCATCGAGCAGGAATGGGTGTCCCGCGACAAGCGGCGACTGCGCTCCGCATTAGCAGACGAAACGGTGAGCCGCGAACGCGCTGGATACCTCGAACAGCTTGCGAACGTTCGCCAGCAAACGGCCGTCGCCTGGCTGAATGCGATTTACGCGAAAGAAGCCGTCTCGCTGCAGGAAGAACTGCTGGATCACATGAACCACGAACTCGCGGCGACGCAGGCCTCGTATAAAGGCGCCAAGGCGACGGCCGCCGACGTGGTGCAAGCGCAGTCGATGCTGGCCCAGACGCAAGACCAGCTGCTCAAAGCCCGACAGACCTTCCAAACCGCGCTGATCAGCCTGTCTCGCTGGACGACGGCGCCTGTTGCCGATGTGGCGGGCGAGCCTCCTGCACCCGAGTCCTATGTTTCCTCACTGCCGCCGGACACCCTGCGGCAAGTCCAGCCGACCCTCGTGGCAGCCGCCAAGGAGATCTCCGTGGCCGATGCCGATACGGCGGTTGCCGACAGCAACCGCACCCCGAACTGGACCTGGAACGTCTCTTACTTGCGGGGCGGCGACGCTTCGAATTTCGTCTCGGTCGGGGTACGCATTCCGCTTCCGCTCAACCGCAAAAACATCGAGGACCGTGACGTCGCCGAAAAAGGGGAGCTGGCCACCAAGGCCCGCTTGATGTACCAAGACGCGCTTCTGCAGGTGCAAGCGGATATCCGCGCGGAGTCGGCCACGCTCGCAAGCGGTCGCGAACGGATCTCGAATCTGACCCAGTCGTTGCTGCCGGCGGCGGACCAGCGCGTACATCTTGCGGCCGCCGCGTACAAGGCTGGCACCGGCTCGCTTGCCGACACGTTCGCGGCGCGTCGCGCGCAAATCGATGCAGAGCTGCAAGTGCTCGACCTCAAGCGCGAGGTATCGCAAACGTGGGCTCAACTTGAATACCAGGTCGTGCCGGCAACGATGACCGACACTCAGTGAAGGAAACACCAACACCATGACAAACAAACCACTGGTGCGCGCGGCTTCGACCGTATTTGCCGCAGCCGCGTTACTCGGCGCCGGCTATTTTGTCGGCACGCTTCACAGCCCCGGCAAATCGAATGTGAGTCCGACTGCGGCGCCAACGCTTTCGTCCGGCGACAAGATCGACCCGAAGACAGGTCGGAAGGTGCTGTTCTGGCACGATCCGATGGTGCCGAACCAGCACTTCGACAAGCCGGGCAAGTCGCCTTTCATGGACATGCAGCTTCAGCCGGTCTACGCGGATGAAGGCGGCGGCTCCGCCGGCGTCAAGATTGACCCGGGCCTCCAACAGAACCTCGGCATTCGCTACGCGACCGTGCGCCGGCAGGACTCGACGGAAGGATTCGACGCCGTCGGCACCACGCAATTCGACGAATCGCAGGCGTATGTCGTGCAATCGCGCGTCGCGGGGTACATCGACCGCCTGTACGCGAGCGCGCCGATGCAACACGTCGGCAAGGGCGCGCCGATTGCGTCCCTTTTCGTGCCCGATTGGCTCGCGCCTCAGGAAGAATATCTCGCGCTCAAGCGTGGCGGAATGGACGCCGATCTCCTCGCGGCGTCCCGCGCCCGCATGCGGGCACTGTCGATTCCTGACAGCGTCATCGCCAGTCTGGACCGGACTGGACAGGCGCAAACGCATGTGGTTCTGTCGTCGCCGGAGGCAGGGGTCGTGAGCGAGCTGAACGTCAGGGACGGCGCGCAGGTGTTGCCCGGACAGACGCTTGCCAAAGTCGCAGGTCTCTCGAAGCTATGGCTCATCGTCGAAATTCCCGAGGCACTGGCGCTAAGCGTCAAGCCCGGCATGAGTGTGGACGCAACGTTCTCGGGTGATTCAACCCGGCACTTCAAGGGGCAGATTCGCGAAATCCTGCCCGGTATCAGCACGACGAGCCGCACGCTGCAGGCACGTCTGGAAATCGACAACACGGCACAGCAACTGACGCCGGGCATGCTGATGCGCGTGCGCGTCGAAGGACAAAAGGCGGTCTCGCGTCTCTTGGTCCCCTCCGAAGCGGTCATCACGACCGGCAAGCGCTCCCTGGTCATCGTCAAGAACGCAAACGGCGGCCTGCAGCCCGTCGAGGTCACCGTCGGGAATGACGCCGGCAACGACACCGAGGTGCTGAGCGGCTTGAGCGACGGCGACACGGTGGTGGCATCCGGCCAGTTCCTGATCGACTCGGAAGCCAGCCTGAAAGCCGTCCTGCCGAGACTGGAAAGCGGCGGCGAAGCGGGAACGAGCACCCCCGCACCTGCCTCCTCATCTGCGGCAAGCCAAACGTATGAGACCACCGGCAAAGTCGAAAAGGTGACGGCTGGAGACATCACGTTTTCGCATCAACCGGTTCCCGCGCTCGGCTGGCCCGCGATGACGATGTCCTTCAATAAACCGGAACCCAACGCCTTCCCGGACGTGAAGCCCGGGCAGACCGCGCATTTCGTCTTCAAGCAATCCGATAGTGGCTATCAGCTGACCAAGGTCGAGCCGATGGGAGACGCAAAATGATCGCCCGCCTGATTCGCTGGTCCATCCACAACCGGTTTCTGGTGCTGCTCGCGACCGTGCTCGTCGCGGCGTGGGGCGTCTACTCGCTTCAGCAGACGCCGCTTGACGCGCTACCCGACCTGTCGGACACGCAGGTCATCATTAAGGCATCCTATCCAGGCAAGGCCGCGCAGGTCATCGAGGACCAGGTCACTTATCCGCTCACCACGACATTGCTTGGCGTGCCCGGCGC
The DNA here is from genome assembly GCF_053525655.1 of Trinickia camelliae. Taxonomy (NCBI): domain Bacteria; kingdom Pseudomonadati; phylum Pseudomonadota; class Betaproteobacteria; order Burkholderiales; family Burkholderiaceae; genus Trinickia; species Trinickia camelliae. Next base: position 162,895 of record NZ_JBCHAA010000009.1, on the reverse strand, counting down.
AAAAACCGTTCGTGGGTATTCGTCGTTTGGCGAAGCGTTCGTCTATGTCATCTTCGACGACAAGACCGACCAATACTGGGCTCGCTCCCGGGTGCTCGAATATCTGAACCAGGTGCAAAGCCGACTGCCACCCGGCGCGACCGTTTCGCTCGGACCGGACGCCACTGGCGTGGGCTGGGTGTACGAGTACGCGCTCGTCGACAAGACCGGCAAGCACGACCTCGGGCAATTGCGTGCGCTCAACGACTGGTTCCTGAAATTCGAGCTGAAGGCCGTGCCGGATGTATCGGAGGTTGCAAGCATCGGCGGCATGGTGCGGCAGTATCAAGTGGTGCTCGACCCGGACAAACTGCGCGCATACGGCATCACGGAGTCCATGGTGGCCGACGCGCTGAGTAAGTCCAATCAGGAGTCGGGCGGTTCGGTCGTCGAACTCGCCGAGTCCGAGTATGTGGTGCGCACATCGGGCTATCTCCACTCTCTCGATGACTTCCGTAATATCGTGCTGCGAACCAACGATGCCGGTACGCCGGTGCTGCTTGGCGATGTGGCGCGCATTCAGGTTGGTCCCGCGCCGCGTCGTGGCATTGCCGAGCTCAACGGCGAGGGGGAGGTTGCGGGCGGTGTTGTCGTCATGCGCTCCGGCAAGAATGCGCTGACGACCATCGAGGCGGTAAAGGCAAAGCTTGCCGATCTGAAACGTTCGCTGCCGCCGGGGGTGGAAATTGTCACGACGTACGACCGCTCGCAACTCATCGATAGCGCGGTGGATAACCTGAAGGACAAGCTCATCGAAGAGTTCATCGTCGTCGCGATCGTCTGCGCGGTGTTTCTCTTTCATCTGCGCAGCGCGCTCGTGGCGATCCTGTCGCTGCCTCTCGGTGTGTTGACGGCGTTCATCGTGATGCGCTACCAGGGGGTGAGCGCCAACATCATGTCGCTGGGCGGCATCGCGATTGCCATCGGCGCGATGATCGATGCGGCCATCGTGATGATTGAAAACGCGCACAAGCACCTGGAGGCGTTTGAGCAACAGCATCCCCGTGCGCCGATAACGGCTGCGCAACGCTGGGAGCTCATTGCCTCGTCAGCGGCGGAAGTCGGTCCGGCGCTCTTCTTCTCGCTGCTCATCATCACGCTGTCCTTTATCCCGGTCTTTTCGCTGGAAGGGCAGGAAGGCAAGCTCTTCTCGCCGCTCGCCTTCACGAAGACGTACACGATTGCCGCCGCGGCAGGGCTGTCGGTGACGCTGGTGCCGGTGCTGATGGGATATATGATTCGCGGGCGTATTCCGCATGAGGCATCGAATCCCATCAATCGTGTGCTCGTGCGCCTCTATCGCCCGCTGCTTGAAGCCACGCTGCGGCGTCCCTGGTTCGCCATCGGCCTCGCGGTCGTCGCGCTCGTTCTCACCGTGATTCCACTGACGCGATTGGGAGGAGAGTTCCTGCCGCCGCTCGATGAGGGCGACCTGCTCTATATGCCGACAGCACTGCCGAGCATTTCGACCGCGAAAGCGGCCGAGCTGCTGCAGCAAACCGATCGTCTCATCAAGACAGTACCCGAGGTCGCGACGGTGTTCGGCAAAGCGGGTCAGGCCGAAACGGCCACCGACCCGGCACCTGGGCTCGAGATGTTCGAAACCACGATTCAATTCAAACCGCGAAGCCAATGGCGCCCCTGCATGACGCCGGAGAAGCTCAAAGACGAGCTGGATCGGATCGTGAGGGTGCCAGGGTTGTCGAACCTTTGGGTTCCGCCCATTCGCAACCGGTTGGACATGCTGTCCACCGGTATCAAGTCGCCGGTTGGCGTGAAGGTTTCTGGTCCTGATCTGAACCAAATCGCCAAGGTCGCCGAGCAAGTCGAGGCGACGGTGAAGACCGTGCCCGGTGTGACGTCCGCATTGGCCGAGCGTGTGAACGGCGGGCGATATATCGATGTCGACATCAACCGGCAGGCGGCAGCGCGTTATGGCCTTTCGGTAGGCGACATTGAGTCGGTCGTGTCCTCGGCAGTGGGTGGTGACGACGTGGGCGAAGTGGTTGCGGGGCGTGAACGCTTCCCTATCAACATCCGCTATCCGCGTGAGATTCGCGACTCGCTCGAAAATCTTAGAAAGTTGCCGGTGCAGACTGATCGAGGCGCGCAAATCCAGCTGGGCGACGTGGCGGATCTCCGGATCGTCGATGGCCCTCCGTCCATTCGCAGCGAAGACGGCCGTCTTACCGGCTTCATCTATGTCGATATCCGGAACGTGGCCCTTCAGTCGGCAGTCGAGGCGATGCAGCGGGCCGTTGCACAGAAAGTGGTGTTGCCGCCCGGTTATTCGATCACGTGGTCAGGGCAGTTCGAGTACCTGGAACGCGCAGAGGCCAAACTGCGCACCGTCATCCCGGTGACGCTCGTGGTCATCTTCGTGTTGCTCTTCCTGACGTTCAATTCCGCAGCGGATGCGCTCTTGCTGATGTCGACCGTACCGTTCGCGCTGGTCGGCGGTTTTTGGCTGATCTGGATATTGGGGCATGCGGTATCGGTGGCGACGTCGGTCGGCTTCATTGCGCTGGCGGGCGTCGCGGCCGAATTCGGCGTGGTCATGCTGCTGTATCTGAAAGGTGCGCTGAACCGGCGGCTCGAACTTGGTGAGCCACTGACCGAAGAGACGCTGCTCGATGCGATACGCGAAGGCGCGGTACTGCGCGTGAGGCCGAAGGCGATGACGGTTGCCGTGGTGCTCGCGGGCCTGTTACCCATCATGTTCGGGCATGGCTCAGGTTCGGAAGTCACCCAGCGTATTGCGGCGCCGATGGTCGGCGGAATGATCACGGCGCCAGTTCTTTCGATGTTTGTGATTCCTGCCGCGTGGTTCTTGTTGCAGCGCCGTCGCGTGAGACGTGCGATGCGTGAGCGGTTTCCCCATGCAGTACTGTCCGGCGCAGAAGTGCCATCTACCCAAACTGGAGAAGTTCAATGAAGAAGTTGATGATTGCGTCTGTCGCTCTGATGGCCGTTGCGGCTGCGCCCGCGTTTGCGGGTGATGACATGGCCGGCATGAACATGTCCATGAAGACGTCGGCTGCAACGACGGCATCGAACGCCGCGCTCACCGATGCGGAAGTCAAGAAAGTGGACCCGGCCACGGGCATGGTCACGTTGAAGCACGGGGCGCTGGAGAACATCGGCATGGCGCCGATGACCATGGCGTACAAAGCGAAGGACGTCGCAATGGTCAAGCAGGTCAAGGAAGGCGACAAGGTCAAGGTTCGCGTCGAAAACCTCAACGGGACGCTGACCATCGTGAAGCTGGAAAAGCAGTCTTGATGCGGTATTGATGCTGTACTTGCAGGCTCACCGTGTACGGTGAGCCTGTAGTCCGGCTCCGCTTGCGGATTCACAACTTCTTCTTCGCGCAACACTCCAAAACATACCAGTCCCGGTGATAACATTTGTTGTCACAATCGTTTTGCGGTGCACCACATGCCCGATAGCTTCGATCAGCTAGCCTCCCTGATCCGCGCCCAGTTTTCCGAAATGAGCCCGCAGTTCCAGGCGGGCGCTGCCTTTTTGCTCGACCATCCCGACGAAATCGCCGTGTCGTCGATGCGCAAGATCGCCGAGCGCGCGCAGGTGCAACCGGCCGCGCTCGTGCGGCTGTCGCAGCAACTCGGGTTTCCCGGCTGGAACGAGTTGCGCGAGCTGTTCGTCGCGCGTGTTCGCACGCGGCCGGAGCCGTTGACCGACCGTGCGCGCTCACTCGTCAAATCCCCGGCGAAAGAAGCGCTCGCGCACGATCTGCTCGCCGCGCAGCACCAGAATCTCAACATCACCGGCGCGCACAACGCGAGCCTGATCGTCGATGCCGCGAAGCTCTTGCGCAAGGCGACGCACGTTCATGTCGCCGGATTCCGCTCGTGCTATCCAGTGGCGTTCGGGTTTGTCTACGGCTACCGGCTGTTTCGGTCGTCGGTATCGCTGCTGACGGGCGAAGGAGGCACCCTCGAAATGCAACTGCGCGGCATCGAGAAAAACAGTGCGACGATCGTCGTGGGCTTTGCGCCGTACTCAGTCGAATCGGCGCGCGTCGCGGCCGCTGCCGTCGAGCGCGGCAGCAAGCTCATCGCGATCACGGATAGCGCCGTCGCGCCGATCGCGCTCAATGCCGACAAAGTTCTGATCTTTTCGCACGAGAGTCCGTCGTTCTTTCCGTCGCTCGTGGCCGCGTCGGCGATCGCCGAATCGCTCGTCGCGCATTTGCTTGCGCTCGAAGGGGATGACGCTGTCGCCGCGCTGGAGAAGGCAGAAGCCGAGCTGCATGGCAAGGGCGCATACGTGGCTTGAAGGTTCACGGCTGCGCCACGCCAGGGGTTTATGTTTTGTTGTGTTTGATGTCGCGCATGACAACATTTGTTGTTGTAGAATGCCCACAAAGCTTCATTCGAAGCGAAGTGCGTGCATTGCTACTGCCGACTCGCGAAACAGCAAAGGAAACAGCATGACCACCGTCTTTCACCGCGCCCCCAAGCGGACGCTGCCGGTTGCCGTTGCGGGCGACGGCATCGAAATCATCGATTCCACCGGCAAGCGCTACATCGACGCCTCGGGCGGCGCGGCGGTTTCGTGTCTCGGTCACAGCAACCAGCGCGTGATCGATGCGATCAAACGGCAGGCGCAGCAGCTCGCGTACGCGCACACGTCGTTCTTCACGACGCAGCCGGCCGAGGAACTGGCCGACTGGCTCGTCGAGTGCGCGCCGCAGGGGCTCGAGCACGTGTATTTCGTATCGGGCGGGTCCGAGGCGGTCGAGGCGGCGCTCAAGCTCGCGCGCCAGTACTTCGTCGAAAAGGGCGAGCCGGAGCGGCGCCACTTCATCGCGCGGCGGCAGAGCTATCACGGCAATACGCTCGGCGCGCTCGCGATCGGCGGCAACGCGTGGCGCCGCGAGCCGTTCCTGCCGCTGCTGATCGAAGCGCATCACGTGAGCCCCTGCTACGCGTATCGCGAGCAGCGCGAGGGCGAATCCGACGACGCGTACACGCAGCGCCTGGCCGACGAGCTCGAAAGCAAGATTCTCGAACTCGGGCCGCACACGGTGGCGGCGTTCGTCGCGGAAACGGTGGTGGGCGCAACGGCCGGCGCGGTGCCGCCGGTGGGCGACTACTTCCGCAAGATCCGCGCGGTCTGCGACAAGTACGGCGTGCTCCTGATCCTCGATGAAATCATGTCGGGCATGGGACGCACCGGCTACCTGTACGCGTGCGAAGAAGAGGACATCGCTCCCGATCTGCTCACGATCGCCAAGGGCCTCGGCGCGGGCTATCAGCCGATCGGCGCGACGCTCGTCAGCGGCAAGATCTACGACACGATCGTCGGCGGCTCGGGGTTCTTTCAGCATGGGCACACGTATATCGGGCACGCCACCGCCTGCGCGGCGGCGCTCGAAGTGCAGCACGTGATCGCCGAAGAGCGCCTGCTGGACAACGTCAAGGCGCGCGGCGAGCAGTTGCGCGCGCGCTTGCGGGAACATTACGGACAGCACGAATTCATCGGCGATGTGCGCGGCCGGGGGCTCTTCGTCGGCGTCGAACTCGTGCAGGATCGCGCGAGCAAGGCGCCATTCGACAGCAAGCTCGCATTGAACGCAGCCATCAAGCGCGAAGCGATGCAGCGCGGGCTGATGGTGTATCCGATGGGCGGCACGGTCGACGGCGCGACGGGCGACCACGTGTTGCTCGCGCCGCCGTTCATCTGCACCGCGACCGACATCGACAACATCGTCAGCCGCTTGACCGATGCGATCGAAGGCGCGCTGCGCGGCGCCGGCGTGCGCTAAAGACGATAGCCACGGCGCCGTTTAGCGGCATTGATCGCAACACTTGCAACGAACTCCATTCACGACACCACCATGACCGATCGCTCATCCGCTGCGCGCCTGCCCGTGTTCGACAGAGCGCAAGCCACGCCGGAACAGGAAGCAGTGCTCGCCGACATCCTGTCGGGGCCGCGCGGTAATCTGAACGGCCCGTTCCTCGGCTGGATTCATAGTCCCGAACTCGCGCAGCACGCCCAGCGTCTCGGCGCGTTCTGCCGCTATCAGACCGGCTTGCCGCTGCGCTTGTCGGAGCTGGCGATTCTCGTCACGGCCGCGCGCTGGCAAGCGCAGGCCGAGTGGTACATCCACTATCCGATCGCGCTCCAAGCCGGCTTGCCGGCCGCGACGGCGGAGGCGATCCGCACGGGACAGCGTCCCGATTTCGAAGACGCCGACGACGCGCTGATCTTCGATTTCGCCACCGAGCTCTATGAGGCGAAGCGCGTGTCCGATGCGACGTTCCGCAAGACGGTCGAGCGCTTCGGGCATTCGGCGACGATCAACCTGGTCGGTCTGCTGGGTTATTACGCGCTGGTGGCGATGACGCTGAACGTGTTCGACATGCGCGCTGACGGGCAAACGGAGCTGCCGTTCCCCGAGTGACGCAGTGGCCTCGCGCGGTTCGAGCGCGACGCTTCGAGAAATGCACGACAATGACGGCCCGCCGGTTTCCTCAGAGAAATCGGCGGGCCGTTGCTGTTTGTATGGCCGGCATGGCGTGCATCGACATTTCAGCGCAAAGCGTAACGTCGATAGCGGAGCTTGGCTTATCGTGTAGTTGAAACGCGGCATGCGGCTGCCAGTTTTCGAACCCCCATCCTTGAAGGCGGAACAGGCTATGAACACGCAGAGCACTCAACAGCAGCAAATCGACAAAGCGCGCGCGTTTCGCGCGTATCACGAGGCGCCGGGCGCTTTCATCATTCCGAATCCGTGGGACATCGGCACGGCGCGGCTGCTCGCGCAAGCCGGCTTCAAGGCGCTAGCGACGAGCAGCGCCGCCTACGCGTTCTCGCTCGGCTTGCCCGACAGCGCGGTCGGACGCGAGCAGATGCTCGTGCACCTCGCGGAGATCGCCGGCGCGACCGATCTCCCGGTGAGCGCGGATCTCGAGAACGGCTTCGGCGATGCGCCCGAGGACTGCGCCGAAACGATCCGCCTCGCGGCGCGGGCGGGCGTGGTCGGCGGTTCGATCGAAGACGCGACGACGCGCGTCGACGATCCGATCTACGCGCACGACGCGGCCGTGGAGCGCTTGCGCGCCGCGGTGGAGGCGGCGCGTGCATTGCCGTTTCCGTTCACGCTGACGGCTCGCTGCGAGAACTACCTGTGGGGCCGTCCGGATCTCGACGATACGATTCGCCGCTTGCAGGCGTATCAAGAAGCGGGCGCCGATGTGCTCTATGCGCCGGGTCTCAAGACGCGCGAAGAGATCGCAACGCTCGTGCGTTCGGTCGACCGTCCGGTCAACGTCGTGATGGGTCTGCAGGGCGTGCGCATGAGTCTCGATGAACTGGCGGAGCTTGGCGTGAAGCGTGTGAGCGTCGGCGGTTCGCTTGCGCGCGCGGCGTTCGGCGCGTTCTTGCGCGCCGCGCGCGAAATGAGCGAGCACGGCACGTTCAGTTACGCGGACGAGGCGATTCCGAGCAAGGAGATCAACGAAATGTTTGCGCGCGCAGCGAGCGAGGCGCCGCTTCGCCGCTAACGAAAGTGAAAACGATCGCTCTCGAAGGGCTCGCCTTCGAGAGGCTTGCCTTTGCCATCGTGCAGCACGTTGTTGTCGTTCCACGTCGGATAGAACGCCGGCCCGTGGATGACGGGCCACATTTTCGTTCCCGGCATTTTCCCGTTGACGCGCAGCATGCCGCTATTGAGGCGTGTATGACTGGTTGCGACCGGAGGATCGAGCATCGCAAGCTTGGTGCCGCCTGCCTGCGCATGAACGGGAAAACTGACGAGTAGCGGCGCCGCGGCGGCGGCTGCGGCAATCAGTTTAGGCAACATGGTTTCCTCATCAACTTTGGCGTGAGTGAACCGCGGTGGATGTCACCGCGAGAACAATTTCACCAGGAGACCGAGCATGCCGATTGCGATGAACATCCCGGCAAACATGACAGGAAGCACCAGCACGATGACGGAATAGGGGCCGTGGCGCTTGGACGGTGCGCGCTCTCGCGCGGATGCCGATGGGGAATCGGCACGTGATCGCTCGTGAGGGACCTCTTCGCTGGATGGCATCAACCGATCTCCTTTCCATTCCTGGGCGTTCCGAGCATCACGCATTCGAAACTGTGGCGCCCGGCGCGCTCAGATCCGTGCGCTACGTCGCCCAGATGAACACTTCGTGCGCGCGCGTGGCGGACGCAATATTCACCGTACGGCGTTGCGTTTTACCGTCGTGACGCGCGGTGACCGTGTAGCGCCCGTCAGGCAGCGATAACAACATGAAGGGTCCGTGCGAGTCGGTCTTGAGGACCGTCGCGCCATGCGCGTTTTCGATTTGAATGGGGACGTCGGCCAGATATTCGTTGCCGCCGTTCGTCTTGCCCGCGAATTCCAAAGTCAGCGAATAGTTGTGCATCACGCTCTTGATCGCCGCGGATTGATCGCTGCCTATCCCGCCCGACAAATAGCTGATGCTGCCGCTGTGCAGAAGCGGCGGTAATGCCGGCGTTGCGGCCATGGCGATTTGAAACATACCGGCCGAGAGAATCGTGGCTGCACTAATGAACGAAAGCAGACGTAGCTTCATTTCTTTCTCCGTCGAACACGCTTGACGACACAAAAAGACCCCTGCGCTTCGCTTGGTGAAGCGATGTCGTTTTTGCCGAGCCTGAACGAGGACCGGTATGAGTTTTCCGGTCATCTTTGCTCGCCCTGTTCACGTCCGAGTCGAGGCGCAGACCTGAACGGGGATGCTTTTGAGCGTAAGAACGAAACCTTAAAAATGCCTTAATTCATAGGGGTTTTCGCGCTTCGACAATCGCCGGCCGTATGCGATCGGAAGCTGGGTGATCGCGCGCGGCTTTAGAGCTGCTTGAACGGCCGAAGCGACGCTAACGCGTCAGGCGTCCAGCGCAAGCAGCGCAAACGAAGCGAGCCAATGCTCGCCCATGTAGTCGCCTGCGACGTGTTCGAGCGCGGTGCGCAGGTGCAGCTCGGCCGCTTCGTTCAAAAGCGACACGCGGATATCGCCGGCAGGCAAGGCGCGCGCAATCGAGCGCTGACACCACGCGCGGCTGAGATTGAGACCGTCGAGGTGCGCGATCTTGCCGTCGGTGCGGTCGGTGACGGTAGCGGGGGCAAACAACGTTTCAGGCTTGCGTGCGGCCAAATCAGGGAGGAAACGATCGAACCAGGCGGCGAACGCGCCGGCTGGCAGCACGCGCCGCATCAATTCCGCTTCCATCAACGCGGGCGACAGGAACTCGTCGCCGCTCGGCTCCCACGCCTGGCAGCCCGCATCGTTCAGATACCAGCGCTCTGCCGTCAGGACGATCAGCGATTCGAGTGCGCCGTGCGAGGTGCGGCGCGCGAAGTCGAGCGCCAGCGACAGCGCGAACGCCGTGTTGAAATGCGTGCCGACGCGCAGCGGATACGTCGACTTTGGCAGGAACTCGGTGAAGCGTTCGACGAACGCTTCCGTGAGCGGCGCGAGCGTCTTGCTCCAGCGCCCGGCTTCGGGCAACGACGTCATCGAATAGAGCTGGTCCGCTAGGGCGAGGAGCCAGGCCCAGCCATAGGGCCGCTCGAAGCCGCGGTTGTGAGCCAGGTTCAAGTAAGCGAGTTCGCCCGCGACGTTTTCCTCCGTGAAATGCTCGTCGACGACGGCGGCAATGCGCGACGCTTCCGGCAGGTCGGGGTATCGGTCGATGAGGCGCAGCACCAGCCAATAGCCATGCACGCACGAATGCCAGTCGTAGCTGCCGTAGAAGATCGGATGCAGCGCGCGCGGGCTCTGCACGTCCTGCGGCCCGGCCAGCGAGTGGGTGAGCTTGTTCGGATATTCGCGAGTCAGGTGGGCGAGCGCCAGCGAGGCGAACTTCGACGCAATGGCGGGGGTGAGATGAGCGGTCATCGGCGTGTCGTCAGAAGTGGAGTGAGGCGGGCTGACGGGCGGTGCGCGGATGGTGCGCGCGTGATGCAATTCGCGGGTGGGACCGGGCGCTGTCCTGTCAGACGATTCGGCAACGCGAATCAATCTAACACGGGCTTTACGGCCGTGGGTGGCTGGTTCGCCCGCGTCGCCGCCTCGTAGCGGCGCTTCGCTTCGTCCAGATCGTTCTTCAACTGCACGAGCGCGGCCAGCTCCGTTTGCGGCGGCTGCAGCGCGGCCCACAGCACGTCGATCAGACGGTCGGCCGTCGCATCGATGTCGATGCGGCGGTTCGTGAGTGTCGCGTCCCACAGCACATGCTCCATCGGGCCGAACACCATCGAGCGCAGGAGGCGCAGCGGCACGTCGGTGCGGACTTGGCCGATTTCCTGGCCGTGCGCGAGCACGCGCATCAGCGGCGCGGTGTAGCGGCGCTGGAGTTCGGTCAGTTCGTCGCTGAGTTCGTGATGCTTCGTGCGTCCCTCGGACAGCACCAGCGCGCAAAGCCCCGTGCCGTTCAGCAGCATCAGACGCAAATGCGTGCGGACGATGAACGCGAATTGCTGGCGCGTGCCGCCGTCGCGCGGCAGGCCGGTTTCGAACGCGGCGATGATTTCGTCGTACCAATCCGCGATGACGCGCGCACACAGGTCGCGCTTGCCGCGGAAATAGCTGAACACGGTCGCTTCGGAAATACCCACGCGCTGCGCGATTTCGGCGGTGGTCGCGCTCTCGTACCCTTTCTCCGAGAACACGTCGCGCCCCGCCTGAAGGATGTCCTTCACGCGTTGCTGCGATTTGGGCCCTGCCGGCTGGCGGCGCGCGCCTGCGGGCTCGGCCTTGGTTTCCGCCGTCATATGAGTAGTGTTCAGGTTTTGTGGTTTATGCGGTGCGCTTGATGGTGATGTTAGCACGCATTTACAAGGCTTCAAGCCCGGTTACAGAAATCTGAGCGTTACTCATAAAAACCTATTGACGTTTACGTCAATGTAGCGTGAAATTCGCGGTGATCAAGCGCAAGATAGGCGGCGGGCCACGAGTCTGCCAATGCCGCAGTGCCACATCGCGCTTCCCAACTCTGATCGACAGGAGACATCAATGAGCAACTTGCCTGGACTGCAATTCCCGCTTGGCGAAGACATCGAAATGCTGCGCGACACGCTCGCGAACTTCGCCGCGAAGGAAATCGCGCCGCGCGCGGGCGAAATCGACCGCAACGACCAGTTCCCGATGGACCTGTGGCGCAAGTTCGGCGAGCTCGGCGTGCTCGGCATGACGGTCTCGGAGGAGTACGGCGGCGCGAACATGGGCTATACGGCTCACATGGTCGCGATGGAGGAGATCTCGCGCGCATCGGCGTCGGTCGGCCTTTCTTACGGCGCGCATTCGAACCTGTGCGTGAACCAGATCCACCGCAACGGCACCGAAGCGCAGAAGCGCAAGTACCTGCCGAAGCTCGTCTCCGGCGAGCACGTCGGCGCGCTCGCGATGAGCGAGCCGAACGCCGGTTCGGACGTCGTCAGCATGAAGCTGCGCGCCGAGAAGCGCGGCGACCGCTATGTGCTGAACGGCACCAAGATGTGGATCACGAACGGCCCGGATTGCGACACGCTCGTCGTCTACGCGAAGACCGATATCGAAGCCGGCCCCAAGGGCATCACGGCGTTCATCGTCGAAAAGGGCATGAAAGGTTTCTCCGTCGCGCAGAAGCTCGACAAGCTCGGCATGCGCGGCTCGCACACCGGCGAGCTCGTGTTCGAAAACGTCGAGGTGCCCGAAGAGAACATCCTCGGCCAGCTCAACGGCGGCGTGAAAGTGCTGATGAGCGGCCTCGACTACGAGCGCGCCGTGCTCGCGGGCGGCCCGACCGGCATCATGCTCGCGTGCATGGACTCGGTCGTGCCGTATATCCACGATCGCAAGCAGTTCGGCCAATCGATCGGCGAATTCCAGCTGATTCAAGGCAAGGTCGCCGATATGTACACGACGCTGCAAGCGTGCCGTGCGTATCTGTACGCAGTGGGCCGCCAGCTCGATACGCTCGGCAGCGATCACGTGCGCCAAGTCCGCAAGGATTGCGCAGGCGTGATTCTGTACACGGCCGAGAAGGCGACGTGGATGGCCGGCGAGGCGATTCAGATCCTCGGCGGCAATGGTTACATCAACGAGTACCCGGTGGGCCGTCTGTGGCGCGATGCGAAGCTCTATGAGATCGGCGCGGGCACGAGCGAAGTGCGCCGCATGCTGATCGGCCGCGAACTGTTTGCCGAAACGCTTTGATATTGCACGCCGCTGCCCGGAGCTGAATCCATGCCGATCATCGAAACCAAGCTGAACCCGCGCTCGGAAGACTTCCGGGCCAACGCCGCCGCGCTCGAAGCACTCGTCGCCGATCTGCGCGCGAAGATCGAGCACATCGCGCTTGGCGGCGGCGCAGCCGCGCGCGACAAGCACGTCTCGCGCGGCAAGCTGCTCCCGCGCGAGCGCATCGCGCAATTGCTCGACCCCGGCACGCCGTTCCTCGAGTTCTCGCAACTCGCCGCGTTCGGGATGTATCACGATGCCGCGCCGGGCGCGGGTGTGATCACGGGCATCGGGCGCATCGCGGGGCAGGAGTGCGTGATCGTCTGCAACGACGCGACGGTCAAGGGCGGCACCTACTATCCGGTCACGGTGAAGAAGCACGTGCGTGCGCAGGAGATTGCGCAGGAAAACCGGCTGCCGTGCGTGTATCTCGTCGATTCGGGCGGCGCGAATCTGCCGAACCAAGACGAAGTGTTTCCCGATCGCGACCACTTCGGGCGCATCTTCTACAACCAGGCGAATCTGTCTGCGCAAGGCATCGCGCAGATCGCCGTGGTGATGGGCTCGTGCACGGCAGGCGGCGCGTACGTGCCCGCGATGAGCGACGAGTCGATCATCGTCAAGAACCAAGGCACGATTTTCCTGGGCGGTCCGCCGCTCGTGAAGGCCGCAACGGGCGAGGAAGTGAGCGCCGAGGATCTCGGCGGCGGCGACGTGCATACGCGTTTGTCCGGTGTGGTCGACCACCTCGCGCAAAACGACGCTCACGCGCTCTCGATCGCGCGCAACATCGTCGGCAAGCTCAATCGCACGAAGCAGCCGCCCATCGCGCTGCAAGAGCCGAAGCCCCCGCGCTTTGACGCGCAAAGCCTCTACGGTGTGATTCCCGTCGATACGCGCAAGCCGTTCGACGTGCGCGAGGTGATCGCGCGCATCGTCGACGATTCCGCGTTCGACGAGTTCAAGGCGCGCTACGGCACGACGCTCGTCACGGGCTTCGCGCACATCTGGGGGCATCCGGTCGGCATCGTCGCGAACAACGGCATTCTGTTTTCCGAATCGGCATTGAAGGGCGCGCATTTCATCGAGCTGTGCTGCCAGCGCAAGATTCCGCTCGTGTTCCTGCAGAACATCACGGGCTTCATGGTCGGACGCAAGTACGAGAACGAAGGCATCGCGCGCAACGGCGCGAAGATGGTGACGGCAGTGGCCACGGCGAAGGTGCCGAAGTTCACGGTCATCATCGGCGGTTCGTTCGGCGCGGGCAACTACGGGATGTGCGGCCGTGCGTATTCACCGCGTTTTATGTGGATGTGGCCGAATGCGCGCATCTCGGTGATGGGCGGCGAGCAAGCTGCGTCGGTGCTCGCGACGGTCAAGCGCGACGGCATCGAAGCGAAGGGCGGCGCGTGGTCGGCCGAAGAGGAAGAAGCGTTCAAGAAGCCGATTCGCGATCAGTACGAGCACCAGGGGCATCCGTACTATGCGAGCGCTCGGTTGTGGGACGACGGCGTGATCGATCCGGCGCAGACGCGCGACGTGCTCGGGCTCGGCTTGTCGGCCGCGATGAACGCGCCGATCGAAGACACGCGCTTCGGCGTGTTCCGGATGTAACGAGCGGAGACACCACATGCCATACGAAATGCTGACCGTCGAATACGCCGGACGCGTCGCGACGGTGACGCTCAACCGTCCCGAAGTCCGCAATGCGTTCAACGAGGCGATGATCGCCGAGCTGACCGACGTGTTCACCTCGATCAACACGCGCGACGACATTCGCGCCGTGGTGCTAGCGGCGAACGGCGCCGCGTTCTGCGCGGGAGCGGATCTGAACTGGATGAAGAAGATGGCGACGTTCTCCGATGCGGAGAACCGCGCCGACGCGAAACGCCTTGCGAACATGCTGGCCGCGATCTACCGCTGCACGAAGCCGGTTATCGCGCGCGTCTCGGGCGATGTCTACGCGGGCGGCATGGGTCTGATCGCTGCAAGCGACATCGTCGTTTCTGTCGATACCGCGCGCTTCTGTCTTTCTGAGGCGAAGCTCGGCCTCATTCCCGCCACGATCGCGCCGTACGTGATTCGCGCACTCGGCGAACGCGCGTCGCGCCGCTACTTCACGACGGCCGAGCAGTTCGATTGCGCGACGGCGCTCCGTCTTGGCCTCGTCCATGAGGCCGTGAGCGCCGACGCACTCGATGCGACCGTGCAAAAGCTCGCGCAAACGCTGTGCTCGAACGGACCGAGCGCGGTGCGCGAATCGAAGCAGCTCGTGCAGGACGTCGCGGGCCGCGTGCTCGATGAAGCGTTGCTCGACGACACAGCGGAACGAATCGCACGCGTGCGTGCCGGTGTCGAAGGACGCGAAGGTGTCGCGTCGTTCCTCGAAAAGCGCTCCCCCGTGTGGCGCGATTGATCCCGGTATAGCCTTTCGCCCTTAGCCGAACTCCAGCCTCTTAGCGAGACCTTTCATGTTCAACAAGATTCTGATTGCGAACCGCGGTGAGATTGCCTGCCGCGTCGCCGCAACCTGCAAGCGGCTCGGCATCCTGAGCGTCGCCGTCTATTCGGATGCGGATGCGAACGCGAAGCACGTCGCCGCGTGCGATGAGGCCGTGCATATCGGTGGCTCGACGGCGGCGGAAAGCTATTTGCGGATCGAACGCATCATCGACGCGGCGAAGAAGACCGGCGCGCAAGCGGTGCATCCGGGCTACGGCTTCTTGTCGGAGAACGAGGATTTCGCGCACGCCTGCGAAGCCGCGGGCATCGTGTTCATCGGGCCGCCGGTCAGCGCGATTGCGGCGATGGGCTCGAAGGCGGCGGCGAAGGCGCTGATGCACGCGGCGGCGGTGCCGCTCGTGCCGGGCTACCACGGCGACGATCAAGATCCGCAACTGCTGCAGGGCGAGGCCGATACGATCGGCTACCCCGTGCTGCTGAAGGCGAGTGCGGGCGGCGGCGGCAAGGGCATGCGCGTCGTCGAGAAGAGCGCGGACTTCGCGGCCGCTCTCGCGTCGTGCAAGCGCGAGGCGGCGTCGAGCTTCGGCAACGACCGCGTGTTGATCGAGAAGTACCTGACGCGTCCGCGTCACGTCGAAGTGCAGGTGTTCGCCGACAAGCTCGGCGGTGCGGTCTATCTGTTCGACCGCGACTGCTCGGTGCAGCGCCGTCACCAGAAGGTGCTCGAGGAAGCGCCCGCGCCGGGGCTTTCGGCCGAACTGCGCCGCGAGATGGGCGAGGCGGCGGTGGCGGCGGCGCGCGCGGTCGAGTACGTCGGTGCGGGCACGGTCGAATTCATCATGACCGGCGACGCGTTCTACTTCATGGAGATGAACACGCGCCTGCAGGTCGAGCACCCGGTCACCGAGATGGTGACGGGACAGGATCTCGTCGAATGGCAATTGCGCGTTGCCGCTGGCGAACCGCTGCCGCTGACGCAGGATCAACTCAAGCTCGACGGCCACGCGATCGAAGCGCGCATCTACGCGGAAAACCCGGCGCGCGGTTTTCTGCCGTCGACGGGCGCTCTCAAGCATCTGCGCATGCCTGAGGGCGTCGAGTTCACGATTGGCGAGGGCACACGCGCGCCGGTCCGCATCGACAGCGGCGTACGCGAAGGCGACACGATCACGCCGTTCTACGACCCGATGATCGCCAAGCTGATCGTGCACGGTGCGGACCGGGACGAGGCGCTCGCGCGCATGAACCGCGCGCTACGCGCGTGCGAAGTTGTCGGGCCGCATACGAACGTCGAGTTCCTGCAGCGCATCGTCACGAGCGAGCCGTTCGCAACGGCGGATCTGGATACGGGCCTCATCGAGCGTCACCACGACGCGTTGTTCGCACCGGCGCAAAAGCCGGTCAAGGAAGCGCTCGCGCTCGCGTGCGGCGCGTTGATGACGCGCGAAGGCGGCGTCGCGCACGGTGCGTCGCCTTGGGATGGGCTGTCGCATTGGCGGCTGAACGGCAGCTATCGCCAGAAGATCGAATGGCGCGATGTGGAGACGGACACCGCAATCGCCGCGACGTACGTGCGCGACGGCGCATCGCGCACGCTCGAATACGCGGGTGCGAGCGAGCCATTCGAGTGGCAAGCGGGTGAGGGCGCGCACGAATTCAGAGCGACGATCGGCAACTCGCGCGTGAAAGGCCGCGTGTTCATCGACGGCGATGTTTTCCATGTGTTCTGCCAAGGCGCCGCGCTGGCGTTCGAATGGAAGAACCTGCTCGCGCATGCGGCCGACGCCGAGCACGGCGAAGGACGCTTGACCGCGCCGATGCCGGGCAAGGTGATCGCGGTGCTGGTCGAGCCGGGCGCGGTGGTCGAGAAGGGCGCGCCGCTGATCGTGATGGAAGCGATGAAGATGGAGCACACGATCGGCGCGCCGGCGGCGGGCAAGGTGGCCGAGGTGCTGTATGGGGTCGGCGATCAGGTCGCCGATGGTGCGCAGTTGCTCGTGATGGAAGTCGAGTGACGCCGGTTGTCGCTTGAAACAATAGCTTTGCAGGTTCGACGCACGCGTTCGCCGTGCGTCATCCGAGGCGCGGATAGCCAACGGCACGCGCCTCGTCTTCCAATTGCTCGATGCGTGCGTAATCGGCTAGTGAGAGCGTCGAAAAGCGTTTGAGGCGCAGGCGCTGCGCGAGCGGCGAATCCGCTTCGATAGCATCATTCAACGCCACGCGTATCCGCTCGATGAGCGAACTCGGAACCGAGCGCGATGCGATCAACGGCAAGCCGGGCGACGCCGCCGTGTAGCCGATTTCCCTGACAGACTGAGCCAATTCCGGCAGATGGTCGCGCACGAAGGCCATCGTGACGCAGTCGATCGATGCAATATCCGCATGCCCTTGCGCGAGCGCACGCAGCGACTCGATGTGTGAGCCTGTGCGCAAGACGTTGCCGAAGAACGCCCCATCGCGTGCAAATGGCGCCGCCGCGTGCCGCAGCACATTCATTCCGCTATTCGAATCGTCCTGGTTATACGCCGCGCGCAGACCGCGGCAGGCTTCGAGCGTCTGTGCGCTCGCATGGCGGCCTGCGATGAGCACGCTGCAGTAGTTGGCGCCGTTGCAGCCGGGCGCTTCGAAGTGCGGTGTCGCGATCAGTTGCACGTGTTCGCGCACGCCATGCATGAGCGGGTAGCCGCACGTCTGTGAAATGGCGACATCGGTGCGCCGCCAAAACGCATGCAGGTCGTCGCCGGGCTCGGTGATGCGAATGTCCGTTCCGTCTTCGCCCAGCGCCCGCAAGACGTGGCGCAGCAACATGCGCCAGTCCTCGGCGAGCGCAGGACTGACGTTGTACATGGGGAGGGCGGCGAGCCAGGTCATGGGCGTGATTGTCGCGTATTTCCATTTCCATGTCCGCTAACTAGACTCGAGGGGGGAGCGCGTCTCGAGCGCGTGCACTATCGTGGCGCGGGTGGCGTCGGCGGTGGGCGAAGGGGCGGCCGTGGTAGCGCAGATTCATCAGTCGCTGGCTCGTGGTGCGGCGACTGCGGTTGCCGGTGCGCGTCCAGCGAGTTCGTCCGGCTCTGTGTAATAAGTGTTTTGCTCGTCGATGAGTTCAACGTGGACATTGGCCTCAATACAATGACTTCACCTACTCAGAACAACAGTTCTCGGTAAATCCACACCATTGAGGTGAATCATGAACTCCGTTATCAAGGCTATTGGAATCGCTGCGGTTCTTGTCGCTCCTGTCGTCGCCTTCGCGCAATCGAACACGCCCGTTACGCGTGCGCAAGTCCGTAGTGAGCTCATTCAAGTCGAGAAGGCAGGCTATCACGTAGGCGATGGTGATCAAGCGCAGTACCCGACGCAGATCGAGGCGGCCGAGGCGCGTTTGGCTGCGCAAAACAAGGCAGAAAGCGGGTACGGTGGTGTCGCCGGAGGTTCGTCGGCTGCGGGCCGCCCGGCGGTCTCGGGTGCCGATTGGAATGCGATGTATGCTCGCCCGTAATCGCAGTGTCGAGAGGCCATAGTCGCAACCAAGCGCAGTGCGAACCGGCAGTCAGCGTAAGCGCGGGCTGCCGGTGAGCGCGTTAACGAAAGCTCAATGGGAGAGATGGAAATGAAATTCTCCGTGAAGCAAACCATTCGCTCAGACGATATATCGAGAATTGAGCATGCAATGAAATCCGTCGACGCTGACTCGAAGGTGTCTGTCGACATCGACGCCAATACGGTGAGTGTGGATTCGTGGTTGATGCCCGAAGAATTCTTCGTCGCCTTTGACGACGAAGAGTATCAAGTGAAGATTATCGAAGCATAGTTCGTGGGTGGGGCGGATTGGCTTTGCGCCGCCTTACTTGATCACAGGCATCGCGAACTCAGCACCTTTGTCGATGCTGTCGGGCCAACGCTGCATAACGCTCTTGTAGCGCGTGAAAAAGCGCACGGATTCCTGGCCGTACTGGTGATGATCGCCGAACAGCGATCGCTTCCAGCCGCCGAACGAATGCCATGCCGACGGCACGGGCGCCGCCACGTTGACGCCCACCATGCCAACGCGAATCTGCCGGGTGAACACGCGCGCCGAGCCGCCGTCCGTTGTGAACAGCGATACGCAATTCCCCAGTTCGTGCGCGTTGACGAGTGCAATCGCACTCGCGAGATCCGGCACGCGGACCACCGACAGGACCGGCCCGAAAATCTCTTCTCGATAGATGCTCATATCGGGCTTCACGTCGTCAAAGAGCGAGCCGCCGAGAAAGAAGCCCTTTTCGTGGCCGGACACGCTTTGGCCGCGGCCATCGACGACGAGCTTCGCGCCTGCCTCGACGCCCGCATCGATATAGCGCAACACCTTGGCGCGATGCGCGGCGGTGACGAGCGGCCCCATGTCCAGACCGGGCTCCAAGCTGCCGCCGAGCTTGAGCGCACGCACGCGCGGCACGAGGCGCCCGACGAGCTCATCGGCGATGCGTCCGACCGCCACCACCACCGACGTCGCCATGCAGCGCTCGCCAGCCGATCCATAGGCCGAGCCAATCAGCGCATCGATGGTTTGATCGAGATTGGCGTCGGGCATGACGATCGCGTGGTTCTTTGCGCTGCCCAACGCCTGCACGCGCTTGCCGTGTTTTGCGCCTTCGCCGTAGATGTATTCGGCGGTCGGCGTCGAGGCGACCACGGTGATCGCGGCCACATCAGGGTGCTGAATCAGCGCATCGACGGCGCTCTTGTCGCCATGCACGACGTTGAACACGCCTTTAGGAAAGCCTGCCTCGATGAACAGCTCGGCGAGCCGAATCGAAGGCGACGGCGTGCGCTCCGAAGGCTTGAGCACGAACGTGTTGCCGCACGCGGCCGCCATCACGAACATCCAGCACGGCACCATCATCGGGAAGTTGAACGGCGTGACACCCGCGGCCACGCCGAGCGGCTGACGCAGATTCCAGTTGTCGATGTCGCCGCCGATCTGATCGGTGAAATCGGTCTTCAGCAGATTCGGAATACCGCACGCGAATTCGACGACTTCGATTCCGCGCTCCACTTCGCCCTTCGCGTCCGCAAGCAGCTTGCCGTGATCGCGCGCGACGAGCGCGGCGAGTTCGTCCTGATGTTCGTCGAGCAGCTGCTTGAACTTGAACAGCAGCCGGGCGCGCTTGAGCGGTGCGGTTTCGCTCCAGGCCGGGAACGCGGCTTTCGCGGCGGCAACAGCCGTGGCGACATCAGTCGCGTTGGCGAACGGCACGCGAGCCGCGACTCGGCCTTGCACCGGATCGAATACATCGCCGAACTGTCCGCTCACGCCGGTGCTGTGTTCGCCGTTGATGAAATGCCTTAGCTCGCGCACCTGCGCGGCGCCTTGATTGGCTTCACTCATACTTAACTCCTAACAAAAATACCCTGAACGTTGGCGAGAAAAGTCTACGTTTCAGGAGTATTCGCAGGCGCTCTAGCTGTGACGGTTTGGGGACATTTACTGCTCATTTCTGGCCATCGCGTCAAAGCGCCGGATCGTGCCGAATGTCTGCCGACCATTAGGCAATGATCACGTCATAGTCGTTATCGAGGAGAGCGACAAGAAACGTTTCAAACGTTAGCTGAGAAGCAACGCTGGCGGATCCAGACGGGGGATTTAGACGGATTCGATCAAACGGCGTCAGACCGATCGACGCGCACCGGATGAGTCACCGGAGCGAACGCATACAACTTCGCCCATTCACTGTATCCCTTGACGAGAAAACCTCCGGAGCGCTCGATGTATTGCTGGCGCGACGTTTCATAGACTTTCCGAAGCGCAAACCAAGGGACGTAAGGCAAGTCGTGGTGAACCACGTGAAAGTTGTTGTTGAGAAACAGCAACCGCCAAGGCAGCGCAGCCTCGTTGATCACCGATCGGTGTTCGTATGCATCGGCCGCGCGGTGCTCATGAAACGAGCGGACTGATCCAAGCGCAAGCGCCCCATATCCAACGACACCGATAAAAAGCCAGGGCGTGATCCCGCAGCGGGTATCGAGCCAATACACGAGCGCAGCAAGCGTCACACCGTGGATGATCCAAACGGGAGCGTCGCTCAGATCGCCGCGCGTAACTTTATCGAAAGCGTCCGTTACCAGCGCGGCAATCGAAAACGCTGGCCCAATCACTATGCGCCCAACAAACGTATTGCGTACCGTCAAAAGCGCTCGCATCACGCGTCCGTTCTGCTGCCACGCATGCGGCGCCACGAAGAAGCTTTCCGGATCGAGGCCCGGATGCGTCAAGAGCGGATCGTCGTGATGCCGCAGGTGCGAATCGCGATAGATGCCATAGGGAAACCAGACCGCCAGCGGCGCGATACCGAACAGCGCGTTGAGCAGCGGCGAACGGGTAGGGTGGCCATGCAAAAGCTCATGCTGCAGCGACATGTACCACGCGCTTAGCACCGCCAGCACGCCAAGCGCGATCGGAAGTCCAAGTTGCCGGGCATGCAGCGCGACGCCAAACCATCCTCCATAAATCACGGCGATCAACAACCAGGTTGGCCATTCGCTGCGCCAGGTCCAT
The DNA here is from genome assembly GCF_053525655.1 of Trinickia camelliae. Lineage (NCBI taxonomy): Bacteria > Pseudomonadati > Pseudomonadota > Betaproteobacteria > Burkholderiales > Burkholderiaceae > Trinickia > Trinickia camelliae. The sequence continues at coordinate 141,622 of NZ_JBCHAA010000009.1, read as the reverse complement.
GTGCGGCGCAGGCTCGCAAGCGCGTTGCGCTGATCGTCGTCGAGATAGTTCGCCATCGGCAGGTTCGGTCGGATTGAACTGAGCAATGCGGTCGATCGTAGAGCGGCGCCCGTGCCGACAGAACCAATTTGTTGCGAAATGCTTTTGCCTATTTGGACATTGCGGGCAAAGCGGACCATGGCGCGCAACCGCTCCTGTCCTGCGAGCCAATCGGCTAAGATGCTCGAATACGAACAACATATTCGAGTTCTGACTTTATGACGAAAGCCCCGCGAAAGCATGCCGTTGCGCCGGATGCCCCCGTGATCCCCGGTGTCGGCGAGGGAAAGCGCGGCGAGCAGGGCTACATCGGCTATCTGATGCGCCAGGCCGGCGCGGCGCTTCGGCTGCGGATGGAGCGCGCCCTGGCGGATTACGGCGTGACGCCTCCGCAATTCAACGTGCTGACGATGCTGGTCGCGTATCCGGGCATATCGAACGCGGATGTGGCGCGGCTCTCGATGCTGACGCCGCAGACGGTCAGCGTGATCGTCGCGAACCTGGAACGTTCGGGCGCCATCGAGCGCCGGCCGCACGCGATCCACGGCCGCATTCAGCACATCGATGTGACGCCCGCCGGCAAAGCGCTGCTCAAGTCATGTCGCGAGCGCGTGCGCGAAATCGAGCGGCAATTGCTGAGCGGCTTGAGCGCCGATGAGGAGCGCGTGATTCGACGTTGGCTCGTGAGTGTCGCGATGGAAGGCGGCGGGGCGGAAGCGATAGCGGAATAGCGCGCCGGCGGCCGCCTGTTTTCAGCGATGAGCGACCGCGCAAGCGTGGTCGAGCAGCGGCTCGGCCGAACCGGCGCCGCCCGTGACATCGGTGCCGCTGTTGAGGATCAGCCAGCCGTCGTTCGCGGCGGCGGGCCCGGCGCCGGTCACCAGTATCGTCTGCATGGCCATTTGGTCCGATCCTGTGCGGTCGCGTGCAACGATGTCGAACGGATCGACGTCGAATGCCGGGCCGGTGACGCGCATGATCCGATAGCGGTTGCCGCCGATCGTGTCCCATGTCCATTGGCCGGGCGGGTCGCTGCGATGACGTTCGAGCTCGGCGCTCGTGTCCGCATGCATGCAGTCGATGTGGATGTGCAGTTGCTCTTGCGAGCGCCGGTACTTCGAATTCACTTCGAGCCCGAGCAGATTGTCGGGCAGCGGTTTTTTCAGCGACGCTTCGACGAAACTGCGTGCGGTCCACGCGTCCGCCCAATAGTTCGGCGCGGCGGGGCCGAGCAGCAGCGGGCTTTCGATGCCGGTCACGCGCTCGGTCGGGATCAGCAGATGTTGCGCGACCCCGTTGCGGTCCTTCAGCAGCGCGTAGTGCTGCGTGAGATTGACGTTCGCGCACAGGCCCGTCTTGCCGGTGTTCTGCGCGGCAGGCACGCAGTCGAGATGGACGATGTCCCACAGCGCGTTGGGGTCGGCGGAGGCGATGGTTTCGCAGCCCGTGCTGGCCGCCGCGAAGACCACCGCGGCGAGCACGGTTTTGAGGAAAGGGTTCGAGCGCATCAGGGATGTGACCTTCTTCTTATTTCTTCAAGAAACGCAGCGCGAATTTCGCGAGGCGCGGAACCGTGGCCGGACGCAGCAGACGTTTATCGTAGCCGCTCATGCGAAGGTCGTTCTCGGCGAGGCAGAGCTCGATCAGCGCGCGCGGGCTGAGGGCCTCGCCGACGCTGGCCGCGCCCGTCGCCGCAAATTTCGCGTCGTGCATGACGCCATCGGAATCGATGCCTCTCGCAATGCCGACGCGCTCATAGATCAGGAACACCGACACCGCCCAGACCCGCAGCGTAAACCACGGGCGTTTCCACCACGGCAAGTTCTTGCGGTACCACGCGGCCCAGTTCACGAAGAACAAGATGTGGCGCGCTTCCTCTTGGATGACGGGCTCGAAGGTCTCGACGAGCTCTTCCGGAAAATAGCCCGACTTCTGCGCCGAGCGAAAGAGGCCGAACGCGAAGAAGCTGTCGATGCACTCGCTATAGCCCGTGACCAGCCACGCCCACTCGGGGTCTTTGGGAACGGGATAGTCGGGTTCCGGCGCGAGCTTGATGCCATACGCTTCGACGAGCTTCGACAACACGACTTTGTGGCGCGCTTCCTCGCCGCCGTCCATATCGAGCGCTCGGCGCAATAGCGGGTCGTGCACGGTGGAGGCGAAGGTCGCGACGCGGATCGACGCGCGGCCTTCCGTTTGTACGGCGATGTCCCAGATCGGCAGGGAGGTGATGCGATGCAGCTCGTCGGGCGCGAGCGGCGGCCAATCGATGACGGCGGGCTTGTACGGATTGTGCGTTTCTAGCAGCATCCGGCAGAACATTTGCTTGTGCTCGTCGGAACCGATCCGCACGGGCGTGCGGCCGGGGGCGTTCCAATGGCGCATTGCATGATCTGCCGCTGCTTGTTCTTGCAGCGTTTCGGACATAGCGTAGGCGTAGCTGATGTAGGGCAGGCGCAAAGTTCGGCCATTCTGGCACAGTTCGCGTGGCATTGCCGCGAACCATGCAGTGCCCGCGCAGTGCGCGCGCGGGTGCGGCTAGGCGGTCTACATCGGCACGGCGGGCGGGCGTTTCAGTTACGGCTGTCGATCCACATGCGGCCCCAACGGAACGCGTACGCGAGGGCGTGCTCTTCGTCGAAGAAATAGTCCAGTGCATCGAACGAATAGGCGCGACCTTGCGCGGTGCTGGCTTTCTCGATCGTGATGCCGGCCGCGAACAGCCCGTTCGGCAGGCGTTGCGCCATCGGCGCGACTTCGTAGCCTTTGTAGAGAATGTGTCGGGTCATGGCGTAGACGGCGAGTGCGTTAGAGCAGGACGCCCGCGGCGCGTGGTTCGCGCAAGACAGACTTGGCGGCGGGCACGATGGTCTCTAGCGTAGAAGGCATCGCGCCCCGAGTGAACCAATCATTCGTCGCAAGCTAATCACGGATGCGCGCTAGCTGCCGGCATGACATCGCCCGGCAAGCGCAGCCTGATAGGATGACGTGCCGCTTTAGCAGAAGCGCCCACGGGGCGAGGCCAACTTGCCTTGGTGAAGCGGCGGCGGAATACCAACGAGGGAAACAAGAATGCCGGAAATCAGAAAGGCAACGCGCGCCGACGCGCAGGCGGCGTGGGATATCCGAAAGCTGTCCGTGCTCGCGCAGTGCGAGGGGTTTTATCCCGGGCATCTGCTTGAAGCGTGGACATCCGGCGTGCCGTCGGAGAAATGGGCGGAGCTGGTCGAGCGCGGGTTCTACGTCGCGCACGACGATGCCACCGTGCTGGCTACCGGCATGGTCGCAATCGACACGGGAAGGATCGACGCCATCTTCGTCCATCCGGATCACATGGGCCGAGGCTTGGGCAAGCGCATGATGGATTTTCTGGAAGAACTCGCGCGCGCCCATGCTCTGCCCGAGTTGAGCCTCGATGCGACCTTGAACGCCGCGCCGTTTTATCGACGCTGCGGCTTCGTTGGGGAGACGCTGTCGTTCCATCACTCGCCGCGAGGTTTCTCGCTCGAATGCGTGCCGATGACGAAACGGCTGACCGCTTGCCATGCATGACCGGCGCGACACGGATATCAAAACATGCTGAACGATCTCGTCGAAACCATTTTGCTGATCGTCGCCGGGCTATTTCCGATCATCAATCCGCCGGCCGCGGGCTTCATCGTGCTGAGCATGGTGCCTCACGCGACTGATGCCGAGCGGGCCGAACTCGCTAGGCGCATTTCCCTCAACAGTCTCATCATCCTGCTCGTGTCGCTGTCGATCGGCGCTTACGTGCTGTCGTTCTTCGGGATTTCGATCCCGGTGTTGCGGGTGGCGGGCGGCCTGGTGATCGGCTTCGCCGGGTGGGATCTGCTGCACGCTTCGGCGGATGACGATCGCGAGGCCGAGCCGAACGTGGCGTCGAGCGCGGCTCGGATCGCGACGCTGCGCGCCAAGGCGTTTTATCCGCTCACGCTTCCCATCACCGTCGGCCCGGGCACGATCGCAGTGGCGATCGCACTCGGAACCGGCTCGCCGCGCCAGGGCCTCGAGCCGATTCACCTGGTGGGCGTGGCCATCGCGCTCGCGTTTCTGTGGGCCTGCATCTATGTCTGCGTGAGGTACGCGGCCTACGTCGAAAAGTGGCTCGGCCCGATCGGCACGCAGGTGGCCATGCGTTTGTTCGCGTTCGTGCTCTTTTGCATCGGCTTGCAGATCTTGTGGCTCGGGCTTGCCGAGCTGATCGGATCGGTGCATTTCAAGTAGGCGCTTGGCACCCGCTTAATACCCGCTTGACACCCGCAGCCTCAAGACGCGCGCTTCGAGCCTGACTTAGAAGCCGACTTCATCGCCTCCCTGACGAACGCGACGAAACGCGCGACCACCGCATCCTCGCGATCGGTCGGCCACGCGAGCCCGACGCGCCACTGCGCGGCCGCTTCCTTTAGCGGCAGCACCCACGCGTCGCGCAGCAGGTACTGCGCGCGCGAAGGCAGGAACGCCGCGCCCACGCCGGCCGCGACGGCGGCCAGCAGCGACTGGATGTCGTCGGTCTGCTGAATCACCCTGGGCACGAAGCCTTTCTCGCTGCACCAGCGGTCGATCTGGGCGGCGATCCCTGGGCCGCGGCTGCGCGCGAGCGCGATGAAGCCGAGTTCGTTCAAGTCGTTCAGATTCGACGGGATGCGTTTCCAGCGCGCGTGCTGCGGCAGGGCGAGCGCGAGGGCCTCGTCGATGACCGGAAACGCCGAGAGCGCGGCATCGGCCGGCAGGCGCATGAAGCCGACGTCGAGCTTGCCCGTGAGCATCAGCCGAGTTTGCTCCGATGAGGAAAGATCCTTGAGCGTGACGCTCACGTCCGGATAGAGCGTGCGGAATTCAGCGAGCAATTGCGGCGTCAGTGTCAGGGTCGATAGACATATGCCGACGCGCAGTGCGCCGCGCTTGCCGCTGCTTGCCTCGCGCGCTCGCGCGAGCACTTCATCCGCGTCTCGCACCAGCGCTTCGGCGTCGCCAAGAAAGCCCTCGCCGAACTTGGTCAGTTCGGCGCCGTGCCGGCCGCGCTCGAACAACTTCCCGCCGACGCTTGTTTCCAGCGCCGCGATCTGTTTGCTCAGCGCGGGCTGGCTCAGGTAGAGCGCATCGGCTGCGCGGCCGAAGTGGCGCAGTTCGGCAACCGTGACGAACGCGCGAAGCAGGCGAATTTCCATTCCAATTGGCGATCATATGCGTCAAAACATTCATTTTACTTATCGAATGTCGAGCGGTCCAATGGAGCCATGCAATCGATCAGGCCAATGAAATGTCTTCCTCGCTCACTCCGATGCTGCGCGTCGCTTCGATACCGCTCGTCTCGCGTTGCGGCGATACGGGGCACAACGTCTCACGGATCGTCGCATCGCTCGAGCGGGCCGCGCGCGACGGCGTCGGGCTCGCGGTGTTTCCGGAGACGTGCCTCACCGGATACAGCAGCGCACGCATTCGTTACGCCGAGCTCGAAGCGCTGGCCGAGCGGATTGACGGCGCGTCCGTCGACGCGGTGGCGGACGCCGCGGAAAGAACGCGCGTGGCCGCCGGCGTTGGTTTGATCGAGCGCGCGCCCGGCGGGCAGTTGTTCAATAGCTACGTGATCTGCTTGCCCGACGGTCAGCGTCACTGCCATCGCAAGCTGCATGCGTTCGAGCATCGGCGCCTCGCGAATGGCGAGCGGTTTACGGTCTTCGATACGCATTGGGGCGTACGCATCGGCATCCTGATCGGCAGCGACAACTATCTGGTCGAGAACGCGCGCATGACGGCGCTGATGGGCGCGACGCTGCTCGTCGCGCCTCATCGGCGCGATCGGGCCGATCGCGCGAACCGCGAAGTCGACTGCGCGTTGCATGCTGTCGCAACGACGCGCGGTGTCGCCTCGGACTGGATGCGCCGCTCGCTGCCGGCGCGTGCGTTCGACAACGGCATGTTCGTGGTGTGCAGCGAAGGAGCGGATGCCGGCGACGGCGAAGCGTCGCTCGGCGCCGCGCTGATCGTCGATCCCTGCGGCTGCATCGTTGCCGAGAGCGCCGGTGAGCGGCGCGATTTCATCGCCGCCGACATCGACCCCGGCCTGAGCGGCGCCAGCATCGGGCAGCATTGGCTCGCGACGCGCCGCCCGGAGTTGTACGGCCAATTGGCGCGAACCGAACGTCGTGCGCGTGTGGCGTTTGAACCGCAAAGTGCCTCGGCCAGAGGCTCGGTTCCGATCAGTTTCGCGGTGGTCCGGCGCACGCGATCGGACATGTAGCGCCAGGCGTGTTGCCTCACTGCGCCGTCTGCTGCCGCTGATACTCGTGATTCTTCATCTGCAGATAGTCCTGCCGATCCACTTCGTGAAGTTGCTCGGGATAGTGTTCGGTCGCGTCGAACCAAGTCGCGAGGCGCTGCGCAAGTTGCTTGTCAGGCGGGCTCGCCAGTGAGCCGAGATACGCGTCGATCGCGAGGTAGTAGCGCATCGTGTTGCGCTCGACGAGACCGCGCACGCCGCCGATATATTGCGGCTTTCCGCTCGACGGATCGCGCGTCGAAGTAAAGCCGACTTTGTCCGCGCCCAAGGTCGCGAGATAGGTTTTCATCGCGAGCCGCCCGGCAAGGCCGTAGCCGTACGAGTAGGTCAGATGCAGGAACGTGCGGTTGCCGCTGATCGAGACGGCTTCGAGCACGATCCGGTAGTCCTTGGTGCTGAGCGGGCCGCTATCGGCGCTAAGTTCCACCTTGAAGTAGTCCGCGCTGCTTTCGACCGGGTGGTAGTTGAATTGCACGCGGTAAGTGGACGAGAGCGCTTCTTCGACTTTCCTGCCGAGGTTCACGGTCAGCACGCTCGCGTTGCCGTTGCTCGACGCGTGGCAATACTTGATGTTCAAGTGCAGGATCAGCACATCGCACCAGTTGCCGGGGCCGTGAACGGGATCGTCGAGCGCGCCGTTGACGGTCGCGAACGGATAGTCCATCACCGCGTAGATGTCGCCCTTGAGCCTCGACGGCGATTCCTCGGAAACGAGGACCAGTTCGCGCTGAAACGGATTGTGCGCAAGCTGCTGTGTGAGGCTTTGGTAGGTGTCGCGCAGGCTCTGGGCGTCGTCGGCCGTGGCGGCAGTCGCGACGAGCACGTGCCCGCAAAGGCACCACACCAGCAGCGTGGTGAGCACCGCTGCCAGCTTTTTCCATTTGGCGCTTGTATTGCCTTCGCGAGCAAGCGCTCCCTCCGGGCCGGATCTCATCACGCCTCGCGATCGTCGGGCACGTCAGACTTGGCAAGCCGCCGCAGCGCCGCGTGCTGCAACAGCATGATCGTTTTGCCGTCGACGATATCGCCTTCACGGATCATCGCGAGCGCGTCGTCGAGCGGCAATTCGATGACCTCGATATCTTCGCCCTCCGATTCGACTCCTCCGCCCGGTCCGATTTTCGAGGTCGACTCGTAATCCGCGACGAAGAAGAACAGCTTTTCCGTGACCGAGCCCGGGCTCATGAACGCTTCGAAGACCTTCTCCACGTGCTGCACGTGATAGCCCGTTTCCTCCTCGACTTCGGCGCGGATGCGCTCTTCCGGCGACGCGTTGTCGAGCAGGCCGCCCGGCGCTTCGATCAGCATGCCGTCGTGGCCGTTGACGAAGGCGGGGAAGCGGAACTGCCGCGTCAACACGACGGTGTCGCGGCGGCGGTCGTGCAGGAGGACGGTCGCGCCGTTGCCGCGATCGTAGGTTTCGCGCGACAGCCGCTGCCAGACGTTGTCGCGGCGCAGGAAGTCGAACGTGGTTTTCTTGAGGAGGTACCAGTCGTCGGAGAGCACTTGGGTATCCAGGATGCGGACGCGGTCCGCGGTGGACTGCGCGGGTTCCTTCGCGTTTGCGTTCATGTGTCGGCTCCAGTTGCGGTGAGGCTGGCTCGATGATATCGTGCAATTTCGTGCAATAACAAGATTTTTCGTGCAAACACCTTCATGCTTACCAGTCAACGAAAAAGCGAAATCCTTGCCATCCTCAAGCGCGACGGGCAGGTGCTCGCCAAAGCGCTGAGCGAGTCGTTCGAGGTCTCGGAAGACACGATCCGCCGCGACCTGCGCGAACTCGCGAGCGAGGGGCTGTTGCAAAGAGTGCACGGCGGCGCGCTGCCCGCGTCGCCGGCGACGGCGGATTTCGCGCATCGCCAGCCCATCGAATCGGCGACCAAGCGCGCGGTCGCGAAGGCGGCCGCCGGCATGATCGGCGCTGGGCAGGTCGTGATCGTCGACGGCGGCACTACGGCGATCGAACTCGTGCGGCAGTTGCCGCGCGAGTTGTCGGCAACGGTGGTCACGCATAGTCCGAACGTCGCGGTGGAGCTGGTGGGGCATCCCGGGATCGAGGTGATCGTGATCGGCGGCAGGCTCTTCAAGCATTCGATCGTGACGGTCGGCGCGGCCGCGATCGAGGCGCTCTCGCACATTCGCGCCGATATGTTCTTCATGGGCGTGACGGGCGTGCATGCCACGGCGGGCTTGAGCACCGGCGATCTGGAGGAGGCGTACATGAAGCGCGCTTTGGCGGCGCATGCGGCGGAGACGGTCGTGCTGGCTTCGGCCGACAAGATCAACGCCGCGTCGCAGTACCGGATCGGCGAGCTGGCGATGGCGAGCGCGATCATTGTCGAGAAGTCGACGGACGCCGCGTTGACCGAGCCGCTGGAGGCGGCGGGGGTGACGGTGGTCAGGGCGTGAGCGTTAAAGAAGCGCGGGTAACGCTCCCGTGTTGGCACGCGGCATCGACGGGTTTAATCTCCAGCGAACCGCCCCCGATTCCGCCTTCGCCAACCGGAGCCGCCATGACCCCCGAACTGACGATCCTCGCCTGGACGCTCGTGCTCGCTCTCGTCCAAGTCCTGCTGCCCGCGCTGCTGCGCCTCGGCGAAACGGGCCTTCGCTATAACGCCAGCCCGCGCGACGACGCGGGCGCGCCCATCGGCAAAGTCACCGGGCGGATCATCCGCGCGCAGCGCAATCTGTTCGAGACGCTGCCCGTGTTCGCCGCCGCGATCCTGATCGCGCACGTGGCCGGACGCGAAGGCGCGCAGACGCTTTGGGGCGCGTGGCTCTACCTGATTGCGCGGATCGTCTACGTGCCGATCTATGCCTCTGGTATCCCGTTCGTTCGCACGGGCGTCTGGACCGTGTCGCTTGTCGGTATCCTGATGGTGTTGACCGCACTCATCTGAAGACACCTTTGACCCCCCAGGAGCCCTACGTCATGACCGATCAAACGTCGACCATCGAAATCGAAACCGCACCGAACCCCGAATACGCCGTGATCCTCATGCACGGTCTCGGCGCCGATGCCAACGACTTCGTCCCGCTCGTTCCCGAGCTTCGCATCGCGGGCGCGCCGGGCATGCGCTTCGTGTTTCCGAACGCGCCGGAGATTGCGGTCACCGCGAACGGCGGTTATGTGATGCGCGCGTGGTACGACATCTACGAATTCGGCGGCTCGAGCCGCAAAGTCGACGACGCCGGCATTGAGGCGTCCTGCGCGACGGTGCGCAAGCTGATCGACGAGCAGAACCAGCGCGGCATTCCGACTTCGAAGATCTTTCTCGCCGGTTTTTCGCAGGGCGGGGCGATGACCTATTCGGCGGGACTCACGCATCCGGAAGCGCTCGCCGGACTGATCGTCTTGTCGGGCTACGTGCCGTCGAGCGGTTTCATCGAAAGCCGCTTCGAGGCGGTGAATCGTGAAGTGCCGGTCTTCGCCGCTCATGGCACGCAAGACGACATCTTGTCGATCCAGCTGGGCGAAGCCGGTCGCGATTTCGCGCTCGCGCGCGGCTGCAAGGTCGAGTGGCACGCGTATCCGATGCCGCACTCGATGTGTCTCGAAGAGGTCGAAGCGCTGCGCGAGTGGCTCGCAGCGCGTCTCGCATGACGAATATGACGTGCGCGCCGTCAGCCAAACTGCTGCAGCACCAATGACGCATTCACGCCGCCAAAGCCGAAGCTATTGACCATCGCGAACTCCACGGCCATTTTGCGCGGCTCGCCGACGATGACATCGAGGCCGTCGGCGGCTTCGTCGATCGAATGCGTATTCAGCGTGTGCGGGAAAATGCCCGCGCCCATCGCCTGAACGGTGATCGTCGTGGCGACGGCGCCCGCGGAGCCTTGCGTGTGCCCCAACGCCCCTTTGACGGCCGATACCGGGAGCCGCCCGGACTTGCCGAATACGTCGGCGATCGCCAAGGCTTCCCGGCTGTCGCCAACCTTGGTGGACGTCGCATGGGCGCTCAGGAAGCCGATGTCCGCCGCGTCGAGTTCGGCGTGCCGCAGCGCCTGTTGCATCGCCCGGCGCACGCCGTTGCCGTCGGCCGGGCCCGACGTGATGTGGTAGGCGTCGGACGTCGTCGCGTAGCCGACCACCTCCATGAGCGGCGTCGCGCCCCTCGCGCGAGCATGCTCCAGCGTTTCCATGATCACCATCGCGGCGCCTTCGCTGAGCACGAATCCGTCGCGCTGCTTATCGAACGGCTTGGACGCGCATTCGGGCGGCTCGTCGCGGCCCTTGGTCAACGCGCCGGTGGCCGTAAAGCCACCGAACACGACCGGGTCCAGGCAAGCTTCGCTGCCGCCCGCGAGCACGACGTCGGCCTCGCCGCTTTGGAGCAGGCGAAATCCGTCGCCGACGCTTTGCAGACTCGCCGCGCATGCGGAGCCGGGTGTGCCGATGGGGCCTTTGAAGCCGTACTTGATCGCGATGAACCCGGCCGCGATGTTCATGAGGCTGAGCGGAATCGAGTAGGCGGAAATGGTCGCCATACCCTTGCCGGCATAGGCATAGCTGGCTTCGAGAAGCGATCCGCCACCGCCGATGCCGGAGCCGAGCACGATGGCGGTGCGTTCCAGCTGCGCGTCCTGCAGGTCGATCCAGCCTGCCTGGCGCAACGCTTCGTCGGCGGCGGCGAGGGCGAGAAGGGTATAGCGATTGGCCTTTTGCAGGTCGCGAGGCGACAGGTATTTCGACGCATCAAGACCGCCTTCTTTGTCGTTCTCGATAGAAGGGACGACACCCGCGATGGCGTCGTATTTATCCACGCCGGAAAGGCGATCGGGAAAGGGCAGTTTTACAACGCCGGATTGTCCGCGTAGCAAACGCTCCCAAGTCATCTTCGCATTTGCCGCAAGCGGCGTTACCGCGCCAATTCCGGTAATAACAACACGTGGCCAAGAACGGCGAGTCATATCGCTCTCCTTTAAGAAGACAACAGGCTGCTGATCAAGATGCTGACGTTTGCTGCGCTCAAAAGCGAAGTCGGATGTCGAATGGATCGAATCGTTGCCGAACGACAACGATTACAACCGCTAATCCGAATGGCGTGGAAATGGGAATCGGCCCCGCTATAAATAAATACAGTTCGTTCCGTTAAATACTTCGCTGGGCTGAGATTATGGTATCGCTATTCCGTCTTGTGCTAATGCTTATTTCATAACTTTAATTAAATACCAATACTTGATTTGCCAAGGAAATATGAAAATCAAATGAGTAGGTGGACTTAACGTTTCGCCTATTTTCCCTTTTCAATCATTAGAGTGACGGCTCGTGTTCATCTGCAGAGTCGGCAACTTGCAGGCGCTCCGAACTGCCGGTAGAATCGGCTTCCTTAACTGCCGTTTTTTCACTTTCCATTCACTCAACGTACAGGGAGGCGCAACATGATGTTCAACATGCGTTCGGCCATCCCTAACGTTCCTCCGCGACACCGTTAGGTCGTCGTCCGCGCAGGTTTCGCTCAGTTTCAGAAGCGCCTGCGTCGTTTTCCGAAAATCCGTTGTGTGTTCGCTGGCCATCGTGCCGGCGCATCGGCTATTTCTTTCGTTTCTCTTGCATGGAGCGTCTTGCGCGAATGACGTCGCAAGGCCGTCGACAAATGACTCGCAAAAAACTCGACTTCGGTGGAAGGGCGTTCCACGACGTCCTTGGCTTCACTTTCAGGCACTGGGGCAAGCAGCCCTGGCGCGTTTTCGTCGTCGCGGCGGCGGCGTTGCTCGCGGCGGTGGCCGATGTGCTGACCCCGCTGTACGCGGGGCAACTCGTCGACGCGCTCGCGGCCGGCATCAACAGCCGCGAACTGGCGTGGCACGCCGCCACCACGGCGTTCTGGCTGCTCGTCGCGCTCGGCTTGACGGGCACCTTGCTGCGGCAGGCCGTGTTCCACAGCATCATCGTGCTGACGCTCAAGATGATGAGCGAAGTGGCCGCGAGCGCCTTTCATCGCGTCCAGCGTTTTTCCACCGACTGGCACGCGAATAGCTTCGCTGGCTCGACGGTGCGCAAGATCACGCGCGGCATGTGGGCGATCGATCTGCTCAACGACACGCTGCTGATCGCGCTGATGCCGTCGCTCGTCATGCTGGTCGGCGCGACCGTTTTGCTCGGCGTGCATTGGCCGGTGATGGGGCTGGTGGTGGGCGTGGGCTCGGTGCTCTATACCGTCGTGACCGTCAGCATTTCGCTGGGTTTCGTGGCGCCCGCCGCGCGTCTCGGCAACCTGTGGGATACGCGCATGGGCGGCGCGCTCGCCGACGCGGTCAGCTGCAACCCCGTCGTCAAGGCGTTTGGCGCCGAGACGCGCGAGGAGGCGCGCATTGCGCGCGTCATCGGCAAATGGCGTCACCGCACGCGGCGCACGTGGGTGCGCGGCACGCTGAACGGCGGCGCGCAGGGCGTGATGCTGGTCGCGATGCAGGCGGCGATCGTCGGCGCTGCGCTGTTGCTGTGGATGCACGACCGCGCAAGCGTCGGCGACATCACGTTCGCGCTGACGATGTTCTTCATGTTGAAGGGCTATCTGCGTGACGTCGGCATGCACGTGCGCAACCTGCAGCGCTCGGTCAACGATATGGAAGAGCTCGTGGCGCTCGACAGCCAGCCGCTCGGCATCGACGACAAGCCCGGCGCCCGTCCGATCGTGATCGACAAGGGCGAGATCCGCTTCGAGAAGGTGACGTTCCGCTATGGCAAGCCGGCCGCGCCGCTGTACTCGGATCTGAGCGTGCGGATTGCGGCAGGCGAGCGCGTGGGGCTGGTCGGGCATTCCGGATCGGGCAAGACGTCGTTCATCAAGCTGATCCAGCGTCTCTACGACATCTCGGGCGGCCGCATCACGATCGACGGCCAGGATATCGCCGAGGTGCAGCAGGCGACGCTGCGCCAACAGATCGCGATCGTCCAGCAGGAACCGCTGCTGTTTCACCGTTCGCTCGCGGACAACATCGCCTACGCCCGCCCCGGCGCGACGCAGGCGGAGATCGAGCGGGCCGCGAAGCTCGCGAGCGCGCACGAGTTCATCATGTCGCTGCCCAAGGGCTACGACACGCTGGTGGGCGAGCGCGGCGTCAAGCTGTCGGGCGGCGAGCGGCAGCGCGTGGCGATCGCCCGCGCGTTCCTCGCGGATGCGCCGATCCTGATTCTCGACGAAGCGACGTCGAGCCTCGACAGCGAAAGCGAGGTGCTGATTCAGCAGGCGATGGAGCGGCTGATGGTCGGACGCACGACCTTGGTGGTGGCCCACCGGCTGTCGACGATCCGCAAGATGGACCGGCTGCTCGTGCTGGACCACGGCCGGATCATCGAGGAAGGCAGCCACGACGCGCTGATCCGGCTCGAGAACGGCTTGTACCGGAGGCTGTTCGAACGCCAGGCGCTGGAGTTGACGAAGGGGCTCGGCGATGTCGAGGTTGGTGGTGCGTCTCGCGTGCCGGGCAAGCAGAGGATCGATGATTCGACGCTGGTGGCGGGGAAGTGATGGGCGATGCTTGAGCGGCCGAAAATTGTGGTTCGCCGGACGAGTCACGCTGAAACGGCGTGATCCTCGTCCGGGCGCGTACGCTATGACGCGGACTTAGTTCGCGCTCTGTTGTGCAACCGCTTTTGCGTTCAGCGTGACGGTGATCGTCGCTGAGTACTGCGGCACGGTGATCAACGCGTCTTCCTCACCGTCACCACCTGCGTCGGTGCCGAACGCGAAACGCTTGGGTGTGATCTGCGTCGTGGATGCTTTGACCACACCCGTCGCCGTGTCGTATCCCGCCTTCGCGCACTCGATCTTCAGATCCGAATTGGAGCGGCGAACCGTCACCTTGTCGGGTGCGGTGACCGACCAGTCTCCCTTGTCATTGGACAGCGTGCACTTCGCATCGGCGACGGGGCCATTGGTGTCGACCACGGCGACCGACAACTCCTCGCGGTTCTTGTCTTGCGCGTTGTTTTGTCCGCTGTTCGCTTCCGTGACGGTCACGACGTTCTGAAGGTTGTTGAGCGAGCCACCAGAGCCTGCAAAGGCGCAAAGCGGGAGCATCGAAATAGCGACGGCAAATGCGGTTTTCATCTGGTTTTTTTCCTTTTTTGTTGTTGTGCAACTGACAAACCAACAGCGCTCAAGCGGTACGCCGCGCGAACGGCGTCTTCACTTTCCGCCGTCCCCACCACGCCCACATCAAAGCCACGACCACTAACAGCACGGGAATCACGAGCAAGCTACCCTCGGGTCCCGTGGCGCCACCGCTCCACAGGACGTTCCCAACCGGATGTGCCGTAAACAGCGAGCCTAGCGAAATCTCTCCGCTATCCGACGTCCCATAGAAGTACGATTCGCCCCAATCCCACGCCGCGTGAAAGCCGATCGCCCACCAGAGCGAGCCCGTGTACCAGAGCGACAGACAAAAAACGAGGCCGGCCAGCACCGCCGTCACGAGACCGACCGGTGTTTCCCCGGGATTCCAGCCATGCAGTCCGCCGAACAGCACCGACAGCAGGATCGCCGCCCACCAAAAGCCAACCTTGCGGGTGAGCGCGTATTGCAGATAGCCGCGCAGTACCGTCTCTTCGAAAAGGCCCGCCATCAGGAAGACACCCGCCCACATCGCGGCATATTTCCAGGCTTCGCCCGCCTGCAGCGTCGACGCATTCAACTGGAGCAGACCGGCCTTCATGAGGATCAGCACCAGCGCGGAAATCGCGACGAAGCCGCAAATCACGCCCGACACGAATCGCAGCCCCCGCGCCGTGCTTTGCAGGCCGAACGCGAAAAACGACTTGCGTTCTATCGCGGCAAGCACTCCGGTCGCGACGGCTGCGGCGAGGACTTGAACGCCCTCCATCAGCAATGCCGGACCTGCCGGAAGCGCATGGAAATCGACGGGCCCAAGCACGAAATGCCGCACGACGTACGAAAGGCCGAAGGCGACGCACCCGACGATCGCGATAAACAGCAACGCGAGCCAGCCAGTGCGAACGCCGTCGCGGCCGATAAAAATCCGGCGCAGCTTGCCGCCGCGCCGGATCGCGTTTGAGGTTGACGTGGGAGTTGATGCTGCGCCTGCGGATGCCGGCCGATGTTCGATGTCGTCCAAGTTGTCTCCTTACCTGGCTTGTTGTTCTTAAGCGTGGTCTCGGAGTGCATCGCGTTCGCGACACTCGGGTACCACGCGCGTGCGCAGTACCTTAGCGTTTTCAAAATCGTTCGTGCGCTGTTGCAGCGCGATTTAGTGCAATTCCTCTGATCAAAACGCGATGCTCGTTCTCACGCCGACGATCGCTTCGTTGCCGACGCGCTGCGTCGGGTTCTCCGGATTCGGAATGCCGCCTGCCGGACGGAACGCGTACTGGAAGTCGCCTTGCACTTGCCACCACGGCGTGATCTGAGCCAGATAGGTTGCTTCGAGAATCGTCTCGGCGCTGCGCGACGGGAAGCCCGGCGTGATCGTGCCTTGGGCGCTGGCGAGGTCCTGGGCGTGCGAGCCGATGTGCGCGTAGCCGATGGCGAGACCGGCGACGTCGTTGTCGCGCCCCTTGAACGGCGCCTTGAGGGTGACGCCCGCGTTCACGCCGAGGTCAATGAGATTGCGGTCGCCGGGCGCGCCCATGATGCGCGCGAATACGCCGACGGCTTGCGGGCTGTCAGCGCTCGGACGCCACACCATCTGATCGGCGACGGCGTAGATGCTGTAGTCGCCGCTGTGGCTCGCCGGGATGCCCGTGCTGTTCGGGTTCGCGAGCGACAGACCGGTATTGTCGTAGCCCGTATCCGCGAAGTGGTTGCTGTTGTACCAGAAGCCCAGCTTGTAGGTGCCCGGCAGGCCGCTCGGCTTCGGCGCGTTCGGGTCCGACGGCGGCTGGTTGATCGCGTACTGCACTTCGCCGATCACGAGCGCGCCGTTGTGCAAGTTGAAGTTCGTGCCGCTCGCGTTGAGCTTCTGCGAATCGCCGTTGCCGGGCGCCGGGTTGCCGTCGAAGATGCCGCCGAGCACGGTGATCGCGTCGGTCGGCTGGGCGCGCAGGCGAATGCCGAGCGACGACAGCGGATAGGCGGGGCCGCCTGCGGGCAGGTCGTTGGACGGCAGACCCGACCAGCCGAACGTCGCGTTCATGAACGTGCTCGCGTACTGGCTCACCATGAACTCCTGGTCGAGGCTCTGCAGACCCGCTTTGACGTCGACCTTGCCGCCCAGCAGCGCCTGCTGGTACCACAGCTCCCAGAGGCGCGTCGAAGCCTCGGCCTCGATGCCGGTCGTGGCCTGGAGCGTCTGCGTGTTGCGCAGCGTCAGGTCAGTGCCGTGAATCTGGAAGGCCGACACGTTGAAGGTGCCGCCCGGCAGGCCGAACGCCTTTTGCGTGTCGATGCCGATGCCCATCTGCGTCACGCCCTGATAGGCGCCGCCCGTATGGGTGCCGCCCGACAGGTTCGCCAGGTACTCGCTGGTTTCCTGCAGTCCGAACGTCACGCCGTAGTTGCCGAGCCACGGACGCAGGCCGCCCATGTCGCCGAGCAGGTTCGAGCGTTCCCAGAAGCCGGTGGGGGCGGGCGGCGTTTGACCTGCCGCCGCCGTTGCCGCGCTGCCGTTATCAGCGCCGGCGGCGGGCTGCGAGGTCGACGGCGCTTCCGTCGCAGCAGGCGCGGCGGGCGTCGACGATGGGTTCGCAGCGGGCGCGGCCTCGCCGCTCGTTTGAGCGTAGGCGTGCGGCACGAGACCGAGGGAGAGCAGCAGCGTGAGGCTGGCCGGTGCGCCGGACATCCGCAGAGCGGTTTTAAGGTTCTTTTTCATGGCAAGTGGGGCGGTTTTATTCTGGCGGGCGGGCCAGGGTGTTAATGGATTTGACACACGCACTATTGCGAAGCTGTGACCGTGGGGCGATATCAATGCCCCGCGAAGGGGCGGATACCGCTCAGGCGAAATACCCGTTCACGCGTAACGCACCCTCCAGTTCGCCGCCGGCGGACGACGTGACGAGCATCGCCACCATGGCGATGGCGCCGACCGTCAGCGCCAGCACCACATAGCCGGTTGGCGTGAGCGGGCTGCCAACGTAAGCAGCCCGAAGTGCTGCGCGAGCCGCAGACTTGGCGGCGCGGCGAAACTGGCCTGCGACCGAAGCGCGAATTTGCTGCGTGAAGCCGCGGTCCGAGCGGCCGGCGGCAAGTGCGGCGCGCGTGGCGTTGGCCGATGGCGTCACCAGGAAGTGCACGCGAGCGGGCACTTCGGCCAGCCGCAGCGCGACGGCTTGCGGACGCTGGGCGCGCGCTGCGCCCACGAAAGACATGACAAAGGTTTTGACGAACATGATTCCCCCCGTCCGGCCCGACGAAGTCGAGCGACGAATGAATACGCGACGGCGTCTCGCAAGCGTGATTGCGAGAGATGGTCGAATTTTTTTAAGGGAGCGTGCTGCTGTCGAACCGGCTGGCCCATTTTGGGCTGGCCCATATTGGGCTGGCCCGTATTGGGCATGGAGCCGATCGAAGATGAAGCGCGCTAACCCGACGAATGCGAGTTAGCGGCGAAAGGAGTGAACCTGCGGCGGCTATCTCGCGGTTGTGCCGGCTTGGGCCGGCAACGGACTTCCACTACTCGAAGATGCGTCCACCAGGGACTCCTTTTTATGAGACGGGCGGATTGTAGGCCGAGGTTGTGCAGTGCGGCAAGTAAAAAAGGTATAAAAACAACGGCTGTGTTTTCTTCCGACCAAACCGGTTGAAGCATCGCACTGCGTAGTATCGAACGCCGCTTATGAGTTTCGCCGATGACCTTTCGTTTTGGTTTCTATGAAAGGCCTATGTAGTGTTCCGGGTGCAATGAGTCATGGTGTAGTAAATGGGAATTACATTGGTTCTGCTTAGTGATCCGTGTTGACTTCGAGAGACGAGGCTGTCTAGAATTCGCCCGTTGTCACAAAGGGGCACATGCCTCGGACAGCCGCGGTAGCCGCCGTTTCGCTGCCTGATTGGATGAACGTCCCGCTTCGCGTTCTTGACCGCGCTCCCACCGCCGGGCAGGCGGCTTGCGCCTTCGCAGCATCCTCTGCGCTTTGACCAGCGCCCCATTAGCGCCGCAACAGCCTCTGTTTGCGTTACGTAATGTTCGGTCGATCTCTTGTCATATTTCGGTGCCATCCTCTACTGCTGCGGAGGTGTGCCCATTGAATTCGTCGTTAAAAAACCCGTGCCGGGGAGGCATTGAATGAATTTCAGCTTTGACCTGAATCGCACCGCCAACGCTTCGGCGTGGCGGCTGCTCCCCAATCGCTGGGACTTCGTTGCGTTCCCGCTGATCATCGGCCTGATCGCGATGGCGGCGATCGGCTTCCATCAGACGATGGCGCCGATCGCGACGCTCAAGACTCAGGTTATTTCGACCGATCCATCGAACCTGCCGGAATACGCGCTGCGCACGACGCTGCGCATGCTGGCGGCGATGATCGCGTCGCTGGTGTTCACGCTGATCTACGGCACGCTGGCAGCGAAAAGCCGCCGCGCCGAGAAGGTCTTGATCCCGATCCTCGACATCCTGCAATCGGTGCCGGTGCTCGGCTACATCTCGTTCACGGTCACGTTCTTCATCGCGCTGTTTCCGACGCGCGTGGCCGGCGCCGAATGCGCGGCGATCTTCGCGATTTTCACAAGCCAGGCTTGGAACATGACGTTCAGCTTCTATCAGTCGCTGACGACTGTGCCGAACGATCTTAACGAAGTCTCGCGCGGCTTCCATCTGACTGGCTGGCAGCGTTTCTGGAAGCTCGAAGTGCCGTTCTCGATGCCGGGGCTCATCTGGAACATGATGATGTCGATGTCGGGCGGGTGGTTCTTCGTGGTGGCGTCCGAGGCGATCACCGTCGGCAACAACACGATCACGTTGCCGGGCATCGGCGCGTATCTCGCGCAGGCGATTTCGGACAAGAATCTCACGGCGATCGGCTGGGTGATTCTGACGATGACGATCGTGATCCTCGCCTACGACCAATTGCTGTTCCGTCCGCTCGTCGCGTGGTCCGACAAGTTCCGCATGGAAACCACGAGTTCGGGCGTTGCGCCGGAATCGTGGTTGCTCGATCTGCTGCGCCGCACGCACCTGATTCACCGCGGGCTCGTACCGATGGGCGTACTGCTGGCAAAGGCGGCGCGCGTACCGATGCGTCTGCCGCTGCCTCGCACAGGGCGTTTCGGCCCGGTGGAGTTCACCGGCAAGCGCTCGAAGGTCGGCGACATCATCTGGGGGATTCTCGTTCTCCTTCTGACGGTGTACGTGGTTTATCGCGTGATCGCGTACGTGAGCACGGGCGTCACGATGAGCGAAGTCGAGCATGTGTTCGTGCTGGGCTTCATCACGCTGTTCCGAGTGGCGCTGCTGATCGCGATTTCGTCGGTGATCTGGGTGCCGCTCGGCGTGCTGATCGGGCTGCGTCCCGCGCTTGCCGAAAAGATTCAGCCGCTCGCGCAGTTCCTCGCGGCATTCCCGGCGAACCTGCTGTTTCCGGTGTTCGTGATCGTGATCGTGCGCTTTCACCTGAACCCGGATATCTGGCTGTCGCCGCTGATCGTGCTCGGCACGCAGTGGTACATCCTGTTCAACGTGATCGCGGGCGCGACTGCGTACCCGAACGATTACAAGGAAGCGGCGACCAATTTCCGCATTCGCGGCTGGCAATGGTGGCGTCAGGTCATGCTGCCCGGCATCTTCCCGTACTACGTGACCGGCGCGATCACCGCATCAGGCGGCGCATGGAACGCGAGCATCGTTTCCGAATTCGTGCAGTGGGGCGACACCAAGGTCCAGGCGCATGGGCTTGGCGCCTACATCGCGCAGACGACGGCGGCAGGCGACTTCCCGAAGATCATCCTGGGCATCGCGGTGATGTCGCTGTTTGTCACGCTGTTCAACCGCATGTTGTGGCGTCCGATGTTCCGACATGCCGAATCCAAGCTTCGGCTCGACTGAGAGAGAGATAGGCGATGCAAAATCCTAAAGCTGCAACTACCGAAGTGCTTCAGACGCCGTCGGGCGTGGCTACCCGGGACGCCGGCCGCGAGATCCTCAACGTCAAGGACGTGACCCGTGGCTTCAGCAAAGCCCAGGAAGATCTGCTGGTGCTCGACGGGGTGAATCTGACGCTGCGCGAAGGCGAGATCGTCGGGCTGCTGGGCCGCTCGGGCTCGGGCAAGTCGACGCTCCTGCGCATCATCGCGGGCTTGATTCAGCCGACCGACGGCCACGTCGACTACCTTGGCAAACCGCTCGACGGCCCGGCCGAAGGCGTCGCGATGGTGTTCCAGACGTTCGCGCTGTTTCCATGGCTGACCGTGCTGCAGAACGTGGAAGCGGGGCTCGAAGCGCTGGGCGTCGGCGCCAGCGATCGCCGCACACGGGCGCTCGCCGCAATTGACCTGATCGGTCTCGACGGCTTCGAAAACGCCTATCCGCGCGAGTTGTCGGGCGGCATGCGTCAGCGGGTGGGCTTTGCGCGCGCGCTCGTCGTCGATCCGACGCTGATGCTCATGGACGAGCCGTTCTCCGCGCTCGACGTGCTGACCGCCGAAACGCTGCGCACCGACTTGCTCGACTTGTGGACGCAAGGCCGTCTGCCGATCAAGTCCGTGCTGATCGTCACGCACAACATCGAGGAAGCTGTGTTCATGTGCGACCGCATCCTGGTGCTGTCGTCGAATCCGGGCAGGGTGATCGCCGAGATCAAAGTGCCGTTCAAGCATCCGCGCAACCGTCTGGACCCGGCGTTCCGCCGTCTCGTCGACGATATCTACGCGCGCATGACGGCGCGTCAGGTGAGCGAAGCGGCGACGGCGGGGCTCGAGCTTGGCAGCCGTCTGCCGGAAGTGTCGACCAACCTGATGGCAGGCCTGATTGAGACGCTGGCCGTGCCCCCGTATAACGGCCGCGCGGATATGCCGGAAATCGCGCGCTCGCTGCATCTGGAAGTGGACGATCTGTTCCCGATCGCCGAAGTGCTGCAGCACCTGGGTTTCGCGGAAATGCGCGAAGGCGACATTTTCCTTACGCCGCAAGCGCGCGCGTTCTACGAGTTCGGCACGCAGGAACGCAAGATGATGTTCGCCGAGCATCTGCTGCGCAACGTGCCGCTTGCCGCGCGGATCAAGAAGGTGCTCGACGAGCGGCCGGGACATCGCGCGCCGCGCGTGCGTTTCGAACAGGAGCTGGAAGATTCGCTGTCGGACCACGCGGCTCAGGAGACGCTCGACGCGGTCATCAACTGGGGCCGTTACGGCGAGGTCTTCTCGTACAACGACCAGTCGGAGATTTTCAGCCTGGCGGACGTCGAAGCCTGAGCGGCGGCAAGGCTCGCGGCGCGCTGCGAGCCGAACACCAGCGCGAATTCGGCCGCCTGCCGGCCGACCGTCGCGAGCTGCTCGGCGACCTTCGCGTCCGAGCACGTTTCCGGCGTCTCGAAGCGCGTCTCCAGCGTGTTGACGGCGGCGCCGAACGGCGTCGGCCAGCCGCGCAGCGCGTGCACGATCGAGCGCAGCGAAGTCAGCACCGTGCCCGTCGCCTGCCAGCCGTAGGCCGTCACGACGGTGCCGACGGCGCGTCCGTCCAGATACGGCCGCTCGTCGGCGCGCAGTTCTTCGAGCGTGTCGAGCGCGTTTTTCACCAGACCCGAGACGCCGCCGTGATAGCCGGGCGTCGCGATGATGATCGCGTCGGCGGCGCGCACGGCTTCGATCAGTTCGAGTTGCGCGTCGGTCCGCTCCGGGTCTTCCGGCGCGTAGTGAGGCAGGCTGTGCAGAAACCTGCCGCCGAAGAGGCGCGTGCGCGCGCCGGCGGCCTCGGCGCCGCGCAGCGCGAAGCCGAGTGCGCGTTCGGTCGACGACGCGTCGCGCGTGGTGCCGCCGATGCCCACGACGAGCGGCAAGGGAAGATGTTCGAAAGCAGTCAAGACAACACTCCGTCGGTCAGCGGCGCCGGAGCGCCGGGTCTACAACCTGGTCAAGCTGCCATGGTAGTGACTGCTTAACTGCGCCGGAAACGACTTTTTCTTCTATCGATATGCTGGAAAGCGCAGGTCAGAACACTTTCGTGAGCGTCGCTAACACTGTCGTCGCCAACGGATTCGACACGGCGATGTTGCCTGACGAATCGCGCGCGCCGGTCGTGTAGTTGTCGTAGACGTTAGTCGCGCCCCATCCCTTCGTGACCGCCCCGGTCAGCGTCCAGCCGCCGTCGAAGGTCTTCGACACCGCGACCTTGGCGTCCTGCCAGTTGTACGCCGAGAAGTTCTGCACGCGCTCCCAGCCGTAGTGCACGAGCAGCGAGAAGCCGTGCGTCAGGTCGATGTTCGTGTTCAGGTCGAGATAACCCGAGCCGCGGCTCCCTTGGCCGCTGCCGATGCCGAGCGATTGGCTGTCGTAGCCGAAGTAGTTCGGCGTGTACGTGAGCCAGTATTTCGCGGTGAACCACTTGTAGGTGAGCGCCGCGACGAACTCGCCGTAGTTGTAGCTCGTGTCGCTCGCGGCCATGCGCGCGCCCGGATATACGTAGTAGTACACAGTACCGGTGTACGACAGATCGCCGATCGATCCGCCGTAGCCGCCGTACAGATCCCATTCGACGGTGCCGTCTTCGACGAACTTGTTGCTCACGCTGGAGAGCCACGTGCCAACGAACAGGCCGCTCGGGTGCGCGTAGTCGATGCCGCCCTGGATCGCGGGCTTGCCCCAGCCTTGCCGGAAGCCGCGCGACACGTATTGCGAGGCGAGCGTCACGTTGGCCGTCAACGGCGAGGCGCCGGCCGGCGCCGGCGCTGCCGCTGCGGCGGGAGCGGGCGGATCGGCGGGATTCGAGGCGAGCGTGGGCGCCGCCGTGGCGTCCGATGCGGGAGCCGCGGCCTGAGCGAGCGTCGAGGTGTTGGCCGCGGCGGGCGCGGTCGCAGCGTCGGCGGCGCCGGTGCCGCTCGATGCCGCCGCTTGTGCCTCGGCTGCGGCTGCATGCAGCGTGCCGATCAGGAACGCGCCGCAAAGCGCGGCGGACGTGAGGCGTGACTTCGTCTTGCCGTCGTGCATGAAGAAGATCTCCGTCGTTGAAGGCGGGCCGCTTTACGTGCTTATGCGTGTGCTTGCGGCTTCACCGGGCAGTGCGATTGAGGGGGCGGGCGTCCCGCATCGATGCGTGCGGTGTCGAGAGGGCGTCCGGTCGAAATGACGGCCCGAGTATGTCCAGCCAAATCAGCCACTGCGCATAGCGTTTCGGACGCGAATTTGCACGGCGGCGACACGCCGGTTTGGCATGCAAAATTCTTCATGCGGTGCACCATCGGCCAAGCCGCGCGTGCGGCGGGCGTTTGCGCGCTTTCGGGACGTTCGTCCGTTTCTATGCGTGTCGCATTTGCGCAAGCGTCTGTCGGAATTCGTCGGCTGCTAGGTCTTTTTTCTGGCAACTATGTATTAACGCTGCGCAGGCTGGCGCCTGCGATCCTGCTCTTGGAGGAGATGGATTCGATGAATGCCAGAAAGGTGGTGGTCGAGGGGCTGTGCAAGGTGTTTGGCAACAACCCGAAGCAGGCTCTCGACATGCTCGCGGGCGGTGCGACGAAGGATGAAATCTTCGCGCGCACCGGTCAGGTAGTCGGCGTGCACAACGTGTCGTTCGACGTTCAGGAAGGCGAGATCTTCGTGCTGATGGGCCTCTCGGGCTCGGGCAAGTCGACGCTGATCCGCCTCATCAACCGGCTCGTGGAGCCGACCGCGGGCAAGGTGATCGTCGACGGCCGCGATATCGCGGCGGTCAAGCGCTCCGAGCTCACGGCGCTGCGCCGCACCGACATGAGCATGGTGTTCCAGTCGTTCGCGCTGATGCCGCAGCGCACGGTGCTCTCGAATGCGGCGTTCGGGCTCGAAGTGGCCGGCGTCGCGAAGAAGGAGCGCGAAAAGCGCGCGCTGGCGGTGCTCGAACAAGTCGGGCTCGCGGCCTTCGCGCAGAAGCTGCCATCGGAGCTGTCGGGCGGCATGCAGCAGCGCGTGGGGCTGGCGCGCGCGCTGACGGTGAACCCGTCGCTGATGATCATGGACGAGGCGTTCTCGGCGCTCGATCCTTTGAAGCGCAAGGAGATGCAGAACGTTCTGCTGCAACTGCAGAAGGACCAGCGGCGCACGATCATGTTCGTGTCGCACGATCTCGAAGAGGCGCTGCGCATCGGCAACCGCATCGCGATTATGGAAGGCGGCCGGCTCGTGCAGCTCGGCACGCCGCAGGAAATCATCAGCAAGCCCGCCGACGACTACGTGCGCGCGTTCTTCGAGGGCGTCGACACGAGCCGCTATCTGACCGCCGGCGACCTCATGCAGACCGACGCCGTGCCGCTCGTGCGCCACGCCGACACGGCCGCGGTCTCGGCCTCGCTCAACGGCAGTGCGGACTACGCGTTCGTGCTCGACGCCGAACACAAGATCCGCGGCTTCGTCACGCGCGAGGCGCTCGGCGCGGCAACGACCTCGGCGGCGCCGCGTATCGCTCACGTTGAAAGCATTTCGCGGGCGGCGACGCTCGAGCATGTCGTGTCGCGTGTCGTCGCGAGCGCGAGGGCGCTCCCGGTCGTGGACGACGACGGCTGTTATTGCGGCTCGGTCGATCGCGCCGCTGTTCTGAAAGTTCTCACGCGTTCGCGAGGCTCCCATGTCTGAACTCATTCCGCTCGGCAGTTGGGTCGATCAATCGGTCCACTTCCTGCTCGATCACGACAGCAACACGTTCGACGCGATCGGCAAGGTGATCGAGGGCATCGCGGCCTTCGTCGAACATAGTTTGCAGGCGGTGCCGATGTGGGCGCTGATGGCGTTCTTCATCGCCGTCGGGTTGTGGCGCGTCGGCTGGCGCTTTGCGATCTTCACGACGCTCGCGCTGCTGTTGATTTGGGCCACGGGCTTCTGGGATCAAACGGTCGTCACCTTGGGCCTCACGTTGTCGTCGACGATCATCAGCCTCGTCTTCGGCGTGCCGCTCGGCATCTGGACCGCGAAGAACAAGCATGTGGCCGCGATCGTCCGCCCGATACTCGACTTGATGCAGACGATGCCCGCGTTCGTCTACCTGATTCCGGCTGCGATGCTGTTCGGGCTTGGGCGCGTGCCGGGGATTCTGTCGACCGTGATCTTCGCGATGCCGCCCGCCGTGCGGCTGA
The DNA here is from genome assembly GCF_053525655.1 of Trinickia camelliae. Taxonomy (NCBI): domain Bacteria; kingdom Pseudomonadati; phylum Pseudomonadota; class Betaproteobacteria; order Burkholderiales; family Burkholderiaceae; genus Trinickia; species Trinickia camelliae. The sequence continues at coordinate 116,123 of NZ_JBCHAA010000009.1, read as the reverse complement.
CGAGCCTCGGCATTCGCCACGTGAATCGCGAGATCGTCGAAGCGGGGCAGGCGTTCGGCTGCACGTCATGGCAGCTGCTCTACAAGGTGCAGTTCCCGAACGCGCTACCGTCGATCATGCAGGGCGTGAACCAGACCATCATGATGGCGCTGTCGATGGTGATCATCGCGTCGATGGTGGGGGCTGGCGGCCTCGGCAACGACGTGCTCGCGAGCATTCAGCGCCTCGATATCGGGCTCGGCTTCGAAAGCGGCCTTTCGGTGGTGCTGCTGGCGATCATTCTCGACCGCATTACCGAGAGCTTCGGCCGCACGCCGGGCACGGCGCCGGCGCCGCGTTTCGCAGGGCTGCGTAATGTGATGCGAGTGCGCCGCGAGCAACAACAGCCGCTGACGCAGAGCTGAGCCAACTCAACCCTGTGCCCTTGGAGAGCGACGTGACGCCTGCCATGACGGAATCGCCGTTGCCGTCCCCCGCGCATTTCGGTTTTCTGACGTTGCCCAACTTCTCGATGATCGCGTTCACGAGCGCCATCGAAGTGCTACGGATGACGAACTATGTGGCGCGGGAGACGCACTATCGCTGGTCGATCGTGTCGACCGACGGGGTGCCCGTGAGGGCGAGCAACGGCATCACCGTCAAGCCCACGCGCACGCTCGAAGAGGCCGGGGTGCCCGACGTGCTGATCGTCTGCGGCGGCACGCAGATTCGCAGCGCGGTCGATACGCCGGTCAAGACGCTGCTCGCGGACATGGCGGAGCGTCGCGTGCCGCTCGGCGGGATTTGCACCGGCGCCTATGCGCTGATGAGCACGGGCCTGCTCGACGACTACCGCTGCACCGTGCATTGGGAAGATATGTCGGTGCTGCACAAGGAATTTCCGCACGTGCGGTTTTCCGAGGAGCTGTTCGTCATCGATCGCGACCGGCTCACTTGCACGGGCGGCACCGCGCCGCTCGACCTGATGCTGCATCTGGTCGGCAGGCGTTTCGGCCAGAACCTCGCGGCTCAGGTTTCGGAACAGTTCATTCTCGAGCGCATTCGCAGCGCATCCGATCATCAACCGATTCCGGTGGACGCGCGCGTCGGCTTCTCGCGCGCCGAGCTGATCGAGGTGGTGCGCCTGATGGAAGCGAATATCGAAGAGCCGCTCTCGCTCGACGAGCTCGCACGGCTCGTGCAACTGTCGCAGCGCCATTTGCAGCGGATGTTCAAGGTGTATTTGAACGTCTCGCCGACGCACTACTACCTGTCGTTGCGCTTGCGCCGCGCGCGCGATCTGCTGCGCACAACGGATGCCTCGATTGCGCGCGTGACGACCGTCTGCGGTTTTCATTCGCCGTGCCATTTCAGCAAGGCGTATCGCGCGCAGTTCGGACATGCGCCGAGCCTGGAGCGGCGTCAGCCCGAATAACCGGCCGGCCCGGCGTAGGCCCACCCGAATCGAGCCAGTCCAATACGCGACCGCCCGAGCGAACGGATTTCCCTGTCGTTGATTTCACTGATCCACAAATCGAAACCCGAGGAGAACTGCAATGAAAAGAATCATGACGGCGGCGGTGTGTGCGCTTAGCATGGCAGCGGCCATCACGGCCACACCCGCGCAGGCGTCGGACCCCGGCGTGTGCCGCAACGTGCGCTTCGCCGACGTCGGCTGGACCGACATCGCGGCGACCACCGGCCTCGCGTCGACGATCTTCAGCGGCCTCGGCTACAACCCAACCAAGACGATCGCGTCGGTGCCGATCACGTTCGCCGGCATCAAGAGCAAGCAGATCGACGTATTCCTCGGCTACTGGGCGCCGACCATGGACCCGATCATCAACCCGTTCGTCAAGGCCGGCTCGATCAAAGTGCTGTCCACACCGAACTTGACCGGCGCGAAGTACACGCTGGCCGTGCCGGATTACGTCTATAACGGCGGCCTCAAATCGTTCGCCGATATTCAGAAGTACGCGGACAAACTCGACGGCAAGATCTACGGCATCGAGCCCGGCAACGACGGCAATGCGCTGATCAAGAAGATGATCGACGGCAATCAGTTCGGCCTCGGCAAGTTCAAGCTCGTCGAGTCGAGCGAGGCGGGGATGCTCGTCGAAGTGAACAAGGCGGTTCGCGAGAAGCAGTGGATCGTGTTTCTCGGCTGGGAACCGCATCCGATGAACGTGCAGATGAAGATCGATTACCTGACCGGCGGCGATGACGTGTTCGGTCCGAACTATGGCGAGGCGAAGGTGTTCACGGCCACGCCGCCCGACTACGCAGCGCGCTGCCCGAATGCGGCCAAGCTCGTGTCGAACCTGCAATTCACGACCGGCATCGAGAACCATGTGATGGTGCCGATCATGAACAAGCAAGATCCGAACAAGGCGGCGCTCGCCTGGCTGAAGGCGAATCCGCAGGTGTTGAACCAGTGGCTCGCGGGCGTGACGACGATCGATGGGAAGGATGGGCTGACGGCGGTGAAGGGGTATCTGGCGTCGCATTGAGCGGCTAGTAGTACAACAGCCGTGGTTTAGAGGAGGGGCTGCACGCCGATGGCGTGCAGCCCCTTCTTTCTTGGCAAGACCCGTCTCATCCACGATCAGCACCGCATCGCGGTTGCCAAACCGCTTCACCGGCGGATGGTTCAGGACAAACCCTGATTGTCCCGACAAATTTCCGGCTGCTATCTTGCGCGACAAGCGTGTGGAAGCGCTTCCACACATTCCGGCGCAGGCGGACTCCTGCGGCCCCTCCCCCTAGCGCAGGAGCTTCCGTGACTTCCGTCGCCACCGCTTCGCCGTCGTCCACCCCCAACGCCAGTCTGGAACAGGACCCCTTCACGCCGCCGCCCGCCTCGTCGTTGTGGCGCCGGGATTTCCTGCTTGGCGCGGCGACCGCGTCGTACCAGATCGAGGGCGCCATCGCTGAAGACGGCAGGCTTCCGTCGATCTGGGACACGTTCAGCGCGACGCCGGGCAAGGTGCTCGCGGGCGACACGGGCGCGGTGGCCTGCGACCATTACCACCGTTGGGAAAGCGATCTCGATCTGCTAACGAGCCTGGATTTCGAGGCTTATCGCTTTTCGATCGCGTGGCCGCGCGTGATGGACGTCGCGGGGCGCCCGAACCCCAAAGGCATCGCGTTCTACCGCAGGTTGCTGGAGCGCCTGAAAGAGAAGGGCGTTCGCACCTTCGCGACGCTCTACCACTGGGACCTGCCGCAGCATCTGGAAGACCGCGGCGGCTGGCTCAACCGCGACACCGCATACCGCTTCGCCGACTATGCCGATCTGATGAGCCGCGAACTGCGGGGACTCGTGGACGGCTGGATGACGCTCAACGAGCCGTGGTGCTCCGCGTATCTCGGCTACGGCAACGGCCATCACGCACCGGGGCTCGCCAACGGCCGCTACGCCACGCAGGCGATGCACCATCTGCTGCTTGCGCACGGCCTCGCGATTCCCGTGCTGCGGGCGAACGACCCCGGCTCGGCGAAGGGCATCGTCGCCAACGTGGGCCGCGGCACGCCCAATTCGCCCGCGACCGCCGATGTGCGCGCGGCTCACCTGTTCGAGGTGCAGCACAACGCGTGGATTCTCGATCCGCTCTTCAAGGGAACCTACCCGAAGGACTTGTTCGAATTGTGGCCGGGCACGGAGCCGCTCGTTCTCGAGGGCGATCTGCGTACGATCTCGGCGCCGCTCGATTTCCTCGGCATCAACTACTATTTCCGCACCAACGTGAAGAGCGACGGCGCGCAGGGTTTCGTGGAAGTGCCGCTGGAAGGCGTCGAGCGCACGCAGATGGGCTGGGAGGTGTATCCGGACGGCCTGCGCGACCTGCTCATCGGATTTCATCGCGACTACGGCAACCTGCCGCCCATCTACATCACCGAGAACGGCATGGCGTCGAACGACAGCGTGATCGACGGTCGCGTGGACGACGCGCAGCGCATCGCCTTTCTCAAACGGCACCTCGCCGCCGTCGATGCCGCCATCCAGGCCGGCGTGGACGTGCGCGGCTATTTCGTCTGGTCGCTGCTCGACAACTTCGAATGGGCGTTCGGCTATGAGCGGCGGTTCGGGGTCGTCCATGTCGATTACGCCACGCAAAAGCGCACGCCCAAGCGCAGCGCCGAACTGCTCGCCCGCTTCATCGCCGAACGGCGCGAGCGCAGCGGCGCGTAGAGGCGCTGCGCGCGACGCGCCTCACGGCGGTAACGTAGTGTCCGTTAGCTCATGCAAAACAACCCGGTACGACCGGAGGAGACGCAATGAAGCACAACGTACCCGTCCTGCGCGGCGTCGTGGCCGCGCTGGCGCTGGCCGGCGCCCTGGCGGCACATGCCGATGCACCGCTGAAGGCGAACGTGATTCACTGGTGGACCTCGGGCGGCGAATCGGCCGCGATCAAGCAGTTCGCGCTCGCTTATGACCAGGCCGGCGGGCAGTGGGTCGATAACGCCATCGCTGGCGCCGACCAGGCGCGCTCGACAGCGATCAACCGCATCGTCGGCGGCGATCCGCCGACCGCCGCGCAGTTCAACACGTCCAAGCAGTTCCACGATCTCATCGACCAGGGGCTCCTGAACAACGTCGATGCGGTCGCGGCGAAGGAGAACTGGAACGCGATCTTCCCCGAGTCGATTCTCGGCGCGATCAAGGCGAACGGGCATTTCTACGCGGCGCCCGTCGATATCCACATGCAGGACTGGTTCTTCTACTCGAAGCCGGCGTTCGCGAAGGCCGGCATCAAGGGCGAGCCGCAGAACTTCAACGAGCTGTTCGCCGACCTCGACAAGCTGAAGGCGGCCGGACTGATTCCGCTCGCGCTGGGCGGCCAGGCGTGGCAGGAGAAGATCACGTTCGACGCGATCTTCGCGGACATGGACCGCGACCTCTACATGAAGGTCTACCGCGACCGCGACGCGAATGCCGTCAACTCGCCGGCGTTCCGCAACGTGCTCGCGACGTTCAAGCGCCTGCACGACTACGTCGATCCCGGCTCGCCGAACCGCAATTGGAACGATGCGACGGCGCTCGTGATTTCGGGCAAGGCCGGCATGCAGATCATGGGCGACTGGGCGAAGGGCGAGTTCTCGGCGGCCAACCAGGTGGCCGGCAAGGACTTCGGCTGCTTCCCGGGGTTCGGGCCGAAGTCGCCCTACATGGTGGCAGGCGATGTGTTCGTGTTCCCGAAGACCGACAACGCGGAACAGATCAAGGCGCAGCAGCTGCTGGCGACGGTGATGACGTCGCCGCCCGCGCAGGCGTCCTTCAATCAGCGCAAGGGTTCGATTCCGATCCGCCCGGACGTCGATCCCTCGGGCTTCGACATCTGCGCGAAGGAGGGCATGGCGATCATGAAGGACAAGTCGCGGCAGTTGCCGAACCCGGAGATGCTGATTTCGCCTGACGTGCAGGGCGCGCTGCAGGACGTGATCACGAACTTCTGGAACAAGCCGCAATCCGTCGAGGACGTGCAGAAGGCCTTCGCGACGGCACTCAAGAGCTAGGGCTCACCGTGTACGCCCTGAAATTGCCCCACGCGCGACGGCAGGCGCGGGCGCTGCGGCCCGCGCGGCGGCGTCTGTCGCTCGCCGCGTGGATTGCGCTCGTGCCAATGGTGGCGACGGTTGTCTTCGCGTACCTGGGCACGATGCTGTGGACCTTGCGCGTCTCGATGAGCTATTCGCGCTCGCTGCCCACCAACACGTTCGCAGGCGCGACGCAGTACGTGCGGCTCTTCGAGAACGACCGCTGGATCGTTTCGCTGCAGCATCTCGCGATCTACGGCGTGTGCTTCATCGTCGCCTGCCTCGTGATCGGGCTGCTGCTCGCGATCTTCATCGATCAGCGCGTCGTGGCCGAGGGCGCGCTGCGCACGGTGTTCCTGTATCCGTATGCGATGTCGTTCGTCGCGACGGGGCTCGTCTGGCAGTGGATCCTCAATCCCGAACTCGGCGTGCAGTCCGTGCTCCATCATCTGGGCTTCACGCACGCGCGCTTCGACTGGATCGTCTCGCAGCGTTTCGCTATCTACACGCTCGTGATCGCGACGGTGTGGCAGGCCTCCGGCCTCGTGATGGCGCTGATGCTCGCGGGCCTGCGCGGCATCGACGACGAGATCTGGAAGGCCGCGCGTCTCGACGGCATTCCGCGCTGGCGCGTCTACGTGAGCATCGTCGTGCCGATGCTGCGGACGTCGGTCTCGACGGCATTCGTGCTGCTCTTCGTGATGGTCGTGAAGCTCTACGACGCCGTCGTCGCGATGACCCAGGGCGGTCCCGGCACCGCGAGCGAAGTGCCCGCGAAGTTCATCATGGACTACCTGTTCAATCGCGCCAACATCGGGCTCGCGTCGGCGGCATCGATCGTGCTGCTGGCCACGGTGCTCGCGATTCTCGCGCCGTTCTTCTACGCGCGCAGCCGCGCAGCCTTGAAGGAGGCCCGTCGATGAGCACGCTGTCTGGCGGTTCGCTCGAGCTCACGCCGCGCCCGAAGCGCGCGCCGAAGCGGCGCTCGCGCTTCACGCCGGCGCGTCTCGGCGTCTATGCGTTCCTCTTCACGGCCGCCTTGTTCTTCCTCTTGCCGCTCTATGTAATGCTCGTGACGTCGGTCAAGCCGATGGACGAGATCCGCCTCGGCAACCTGCTCGCGCTGCCGGCGCATGTCACGCTCGCGCCGTGGCGCGGCGCCTGGGCGTCGGCATGCACGGGGCTCGACTGCGGCGGCATTCGCGTGGGCTTCTGGAACTCGGTGCGCATCGTCGTGCCGAGCACGGTTTTCTCGATCGCCGTGGGCGCGGTGAACGGCTACGCGCTCTCGTTCTGGCGGCCGCGCGGCGCGGGCCTGCTGTTCGGCATCCTGCTGGCAGGCGCGTTTATCCCCGTGCAGGTGATGGTCTATCCGCTCGTGCGCATGCTGGCCTTCGCGCACCTGTTCAGCTCGCTGCCGGGCATCGTCCTGATTCATACGATCTTCGGCATGCCCGTGATGACGCTGCTGTTCCGCAACTACTATGCGTCGCTGCCCGAGGATCTGTTCAAGGCCGCGCGCATCGACGGCGGCGGCTTTTGGCGCATCTTCGCGCAACTGATGTTGCCGATGTCCGTGCCGATCATCGTCGTCGCGATCATCATGCAGGTGACGGGTATCTGGAACGACTTCATTCTCGGGCTCGTGTTCGCGGGCGCGAAGAATCTGCCGATGACGGTGCAGTTGAACAACATCATCAACACGACGACCGGCGAGCGCCTCTACAACGTGAACATGGCCGCGACCATCCTCACGTCGCTCGTGCCGCTCGCGATTTACTTCGTATCGGGACGCTGGTTCGTGCGCGGCATCGCGTCGGGCGCGGTAAAAGGCTAAGGGTTAGCAGGCTGCTAGGAGCAAGCGATGGCGAATCTGGCTAACGTGGCGGTGCGCAACCTGCGCATCGATTTGGGCGCGAACACGGTGATCGAGGATCTCGATCTCGATGTGCGCGGCGGGGAATTCGTGGTGCTGTTGGGCCCGTCGGGCTGCGGCAAGTCCACGCTGCTGCACAGCATCGCGGGGCTCATCGACGTGGCCGACGGCAGCATCGAGATCGGCGGCGAGGACATGACATGGGCCGATCCAAAGGATCGCGGCGTCGCGCTCGTGTTCCAGTCGTACGCGCTCTATCCGACCATGAGCGTGGAGCGCAACCTGTCGTTCGCCTTGCGCGTCAACGGCACGCCGAAGGCGGAGATCGAGCGCCGCGTGAAGCGCGCGGCCGACATGCTGCAACTCGGCCCGCTGCTCGCGCGCAAGCCTGCTCAGCTTTCGGGCGGCCAGCGCCAGCGCGTGGCGATCGGGCGCGCGCTCGTGCGCGAGGCCGACGTGTTTCTCTTCGACGAACCGCTTTCGAATCTCGATGCGAAACTGCGCACCGAACTACGCCGCGAGCTCAAGCAACTGCACCAGCGACTGGGCGCGACGATGATCTATGTGACGCACGACCAGGTGGAGGCGATGACGCTCGCCACGCGCATGGCCGTCATGAAGGGCGGGGTGATCCAGCAGTTCGGCACGCCGGCCGAGGTCTATGCGCATCCCGACAATTTGTTCGTGGCGACTTTCCTCGGCATGCCTTCGATGAACCTGCTGCGCGGCACGCTGCACGCTGACGAGGGCAAGCTGTGGTTCCGCACGCCGCATCTCGCCGTGGACGTCACGCACTATGCGTTCCGCGGCGCGCCGGACTTCAGCCGTCCGTGCGTGCTGGGCGCGCGCCCCGAGGACGTGCGTGTGGCGCTCGCCGTGCGAGCGGGTGAAACGGCATGGGAGGGACGCCTTGCGCTGATCGAGCCGATGGGCAATCACCGCGTCGTGTGGCTCGACTATCATGGCGCGCAGATCGCGTCGATCGATCAGGACAAGACGCCGCTCGCGAACGGCGCCGCGGTGCCGTTCAGCTTGGACGGCGCGCAGGTGTCCCTATTCGACGGCGAGACAGGCGCGCGGCTGTAAGCGCACGGGGCGATAGTGAAACAGGTGAGGAGCGGGACTTGGCAACCTTGAAGGACGTGGCGGCGCTTGCCGGCGTGGGCCTGTCGACAGCCTCGCGGGCGATCTCCGGAAAGGGACCGGTATCGGCCGAAGCGGCTGCGCGCGTGCAGGCGGCGATCGGGCAGCTCGGCTTTCGTCCGTCGTCGATCGGCCGCGCGATGGCCACGCAGTCGCTCGGCATCATCGGTATCTTTGTGCCGACGTTCTTCGGTTCGTACTACAGCACGATCCTCAGGGAGACCGATGCGCAACTGCGCGCCGTGCATCGCCACGTCGTGGTGGCGACCGGCTGCGAGCAGGCCTCGCCGCGCGAGCAGGCGATCGAGTCTGTGCGCTTCCTGATTGGCCGCGATTGCGACGGCGTCGTGGTGATCAGCCATGACCTGCATGACGAAGATCTCGTCATGCTGCACAGCCTTCATCCGCGCATGGCGTTCCTGAACCGCGTGTTCGACCGGATGCCGGAGGCATCGTTTTGCGCCGATCACGTCAAGGGCGGCGAGCTGGCGGCGCGCACGCTCGTCGAGCATGGGCATCGCGAGATCGCGGTGATTGGCGGGCCGGCTTCGTCGCCGGACAATGCAGCGCGCCTGAACGGGTTCTTTGCCGAGCTCGCGCGTCACGGCATTGCGCGCGAAACCGTGCTGCACATCGAGTCGGACTTTTCCCCCGAAGGCGGCTATGCCGCCGCGCAGACGCTGCTCGACACGAAGCGGCGCTTTACCGGCTTGTTCTGCGCGAACGACACGATGGCCATGAGTGCGCTCGCGCGGCTGCACCAGGCGGGTCTGTCCGTGCCGCGCGACGTGTCGGTGATCGGCTATGACGACGACTACTCGGCGGCGTACATGGCGCCCGCGCTGACGTCGGTGCACATTCCGACGGCCGAGCTCACTCGCAATGCGGTGCGCTGGCTCATCAACCAGTGCTACGGCACGAACTGGCCAATCGAGCGGACTTTTCCGGTGAGCGTCGTGATGCGCGAGTCGGTGGGACAGGCGAGGTCGCGAATCGACGCGTAATCGCGGCGCACGGCGAGCCAATCATTAACGACGTCGCTGCCGCCGTGCCGTTCAGTGAGGCATCAACCTTTTTCGTCTTCGATGTAAGCGCGGATCACGTCGGCAAAACTTTTGTCGCCCTTGAGTCCGAGCTTTTCAGCACGGGCCGTGTTCCAACTGCCCGGCCAACTGCCGACGATCTTCACGACGCGCTCGTCGGTCTCCCAGCGGATGCGCGCGACCGCTTCCTCGCCCGCGACTTCGCGCAGCGCTTCGACCATGTCATTCACGCTCACCGAAATGCCGGGGAGGTTCACGACGCGCCGGTTGCCGAGCGCCGTGCCGTCGAGCTCATAGCCTGCGATCAGCGCTTCGATCGCACCGCGCGGCGACAGCAGCCACAGCTTCGTCTCGCCCGGCACCGGACACACAGCAGCTTCGCCGTTCAGCGGCTCACGCACGATGCCGCTCGCAAACGACGATGCCGCCGCGTTCGGCTTGCCGGGACGCACGCTGATGGTCGGCAGGCGCAAGACGCGTCCGTCGACGAAGCCGCGCCGCGTGTAATCGGACAGCAGCAGCTCGGCGATGGCCTTTTGCGTGCCGTACGACGATTGCGGGTTCAGCGCGGTGTCGTCCTGAACGACGTCAGGCAGGTCGCCGCCATACACCGCGACTGAACTCGTGAATACGACGCGCGGACAATGGCCGCGAGCGCGGCACACGTCGAGCAGCAAGCGCGACGCATCGAGATTGATCCGCATGCCGAGATCGAAGTCGGCTTCGGCCTGACCGCTGACGATCGCGGCGAGATGGAAGATCGCGGCCGTATCGGTATCGATGGCGTTTTCAAGCACGCTGCGCTCAGCGATATCGCCGACGAGCGATGCGACGCGCGCGTCGCCGAGATCAGCGCCTTTTACGACATCGAGCAGCACGAGCTCGCTGATTGGCTCGCGCTTGCCATCGGCGCCGCCGATTTCGCCGCGCTTGAGCAATTCGCTCGCGAGGCGCTGGCCGAGAAACCCGGCGCCGCCGGTAATCAAGACTTTCATGTCGCATCCTTGGTTCTAAAGCGAATCACAGATACGGCTTGAGCCAGCCGAGGCCCGCCGACGTGCCCGCGCGCGGACGGTATTCGCAGCCGATCCAGCCGTCGTACCCGAGCGCATCGATCAACCCGAACAGGTACGGATAATTCAGCTCGCCGATATCCGGTTCGTGCCGCTCGGGCACGCCGGCAATCTGGATATGGCCGATGCCGTGCATATCGCGCTTGAGCTTCACGGCGAGGTCGCCCTCGACGATCTGGCAGTGGTAGCAATCGAATTGCACCTTCAGGTTCGCCTCGCCGACTTCCTGGCAGATCGCTTGCGCATCGTCTTGCCGGTTCAGGAAGAAGCCGGGAATGTCGCGCGTGTTGATCGGCTCGATCACGACCGTGATGCCGTGCGCACGCGCCGCCTGCGCGGCGTGCGCGAGATTGCGCAGATAGACGTCGCGATGCAGCTCGCGCGATTGCTCAGGGCGGATCAGGCCCGCCATCACGTGGATCTTGTCGTTGCCGAGCACGCTCGCGTAGTCGAGGGCGGTATCGATGCTGCGGCGGAACTCGTCTTCGCGGCCCGGCAGCGAGGCGATGCCGCGCTCGCCGTCCGCCCAGTCGCCGGGCGGTGCGTTGAAGAGCGCCTGCGTCAAGCCGTGCGCGTCGAGGCGGGCCTTCAGTTCGGCTGCGGGAAAGTCATAGGGGAACAGGTACTCGACGGCCTTGAAACCGTCCGCGGCTGCAGTGGCGAAGCGGTCGAGGAACGCGTGTTCGTTGTACATCATCGTCAGGTTGGAAGCGAAACGAGGCATGGTTGTCTCTCCAGGCGAGGTGAATCAGCGGTTCACGAGTTCACGAGCCGCGGCGTGCTGTTCGCGCGGCGCTGGCTACCAGCGCGCGTTAAACGCGCGCCGCAAGTCGTCGAGCGCGGCTTCGTCGAGCGGCGCGGGCTTCGGGTCGGACATCAGCCACAAGCGCGCCGTCTCCTCGAGTTCTTCGAGCGTGAACGACGCCTGCGAGACCGACGGCCCCCAGACCACCGGTCCGAGCCGCTCGAGCAGCACGCCGCGCACGTTCGGCGCGAGCGCCGCGACTTCCTCCGCGACCTGCGGATCGCCGGGACGCCGGTAGCGAATCAGCGGCACATGGCCGACTTTCATGACGTAGTAGGGCGTGATCGGCGGCAGCACGTCGGTGTCGCGCCAGACGCCGTGCAGCGTCAGTGCGACGAGATGCGTCGAATGCGTATGGACGATGCCGCGCGCCTCGGCGTTGTTCGCGTAGATGCCGCGATGCAGCGCGAGCGTTTTCGACGGCTTGCTGCCCGACACCGCGTTGCCCGCGAGATCGACTTTCGCGATCTCGGCGGGGTCGAGACGGCCGAGGCACGCGTCGGTTGGCGTGATCAGCCAGCCGTCGGCAAGCCGCGCGCTGATGTTGCCCGCGCTGCCGACTGCATGGCCGCGCGCATACAGGCTCGCCCCGACGGTGCAGATCTCTTCGCGCAGCTTGGCTTCGCTTCGGTCGACGGCTTGCATCATGCGGCTCCGCTAAGACGGCGTAGCGCCTTGTCGAAGAAATCGACGCCGCCGAAGTTGCCCGATTTGAGCGCGAAGGCGAGCGGCTCGTCGCCGATGGTGACCGTGGCCGGCACGCCCGGATCGATCTGCGCGCCGATCACGAGCGCCTTCACGCGCAGCGCCTGGACGACGGCGCCCGACGTCTCGCCGCCCGCGACGACGAACTTGCGCACCCCGAGTTCGTGCAGCCCGCGCGCGATCGAGGCGAGCGCGGCTTCCACGATTTCGCCTGCGTGCGAGATACCGAGCGCCTGTTGCACGCGCTTGACCTCTTCGGGTGTCGCGGTCGCGTAGACCAGCACCGGCTGCGGATTCGCGCCGTGCAAATACTCGCGTGCAAATGCGAGCGCGGCCTCGACTACCGGCTCGCCGCGCGCGACCGCGAGCGGATCGACGCGGAAGTGCGGCTTGCCCGAGCCTCGCCAGGCGGTGACCTGCGAGTTCGTGGCCGTCGACGCGCTGCCCGACAGCACGGCCGACAGCCCGTCGATCGCCTGCACCTTGGCCGCGTTGCCGTGTTTCGCCAAGAGGCCGGCGCGCCGGAAGTTGCCGGGCAGGCCAATCGCGATGCCCGAACCGCCGGTGATGAGCGGCAGGTCGGCGCATGCTTCGCCGAGCACGCGCAGATCGTCGTCGGTGAGCGCATCGGCGATCGCGATGCGCACGTCCTCGGCGCGCAGCGCGGCGATCCGCTCGCGCACGGCCGGGACGCCTTGCGCGACCGTGTCGAAGCGGATCAGCCCGACCTTCGAGTTCGTCTGCTTCTGCAGCACGCGCACGAGATTCGCGTCGGTCATCGGCGTGAGCGGGTGTTTCTCCATGCCCGATTCGTCGAGCAACGTATCGCCGACGAACAGGTGCCCGCGGTACAACGTGCGGCCGTTCTCCGGAAAGACCGGGCAGGCGATCGTGAAGCCGCGGTCGTCGCCGATCGCGAGCGCGTCGAGCAGCGCATCCGCGACGGGACCGACGTTGCCGGCATCCGTCGAGTCGAACGTCGAGCAGTACTTAAAGAAGAACTGACGGCAACCTTGCCTGCGCAGCCATGCCAGCGCCTGTTGCGACTGGGCGACCGCATCGGCGGCGGGGATCGTGCGCGATTTCAGCGCGACGACGAGCGCGTCGGCCTCGATGCGTTCGGACGACGCGGGCACGCCGATCGTCTGCACCGTGCGCATGCCGTTGCGTACGAGCATGTTGGCGAGATCGGTGGCGCCGGTGAAGTCGTCGGCGATGCAGCCGAGGAGCGGCCGTGGACTGCTGTAGGGAGTACTCATTGACAGAAAGCTCGCGAAATCAGTGACCGGCCGGCAGATCGATGCCGGGGAAAATTTTGATGACGGCGGAATCGTCCTCGCCGCCGTGGCCGGCGCTCGAGGCCATCATGAACATCTGATGCGCGGCGGCGGAAAGCGGCAAGGGGAATTTCGACGCGCGCGCCGTATCGAGCACCAGGCCGAGATCTTTCACGAAAATGTCGACGGCGGAAAGCGGCGTGTAGTCGCCGGACAGGATGTGCGGCACGCGGTTCTCGAACATCCACGAGTTGCCGGCGCTGTGCGTGATGACGTCATAGAGCGCATCCGCATCGACGCCTTCGCGCAGGCCGAGCGCCATCGCCTCGGCGGCCGCCGCGATGTGCACGCCGGCCAGCAGCTGGTTGATGATCTTCACCTTCGAGCCGACGCCGTGCGCGCCGCCGAGCCGGTACACCTTGCCCGCGATCGCGGCGAGCACGTCTTCGCAGGCGGCGTAGGCGGCGGCCGGGCCGGACGTCATCATCGTCATCTCGCCGGATGCGGCGCGCGCGGCGCCGCCCGAGACGGGCGCATCGAGCATCAGCAGGCCGGCCGCCTCCACGCGCTTGCCGAGCGCGACCGCGAAGTCGGGCGAGACGGTCGCGCTCGCGATTACCACGCCGCCTGGCTTCATGCGCGCGGCGGCGCCAAATTCGCCGAACAGCACGGCCTCGGTCTGAGCCGCATTGACGACGAGCGTGATGACGACTTCGCAGCGTGAGCCGAGCTCCGCGGGGCTGATGCACGGGATGCCGCCTTCGGCCGCGAACGACTCCACGACGTGGGCGCGCAGATCGCAGGCGTGGACGCGAAAGCCCGCGCGCAGCAGGGAACGCGCGACTCCGAGCCCCATGGCGCCCAGGCCGATGACTCCGATGTTTCTCGACATAGGGATGACCTCAGAAGTAGGGCGCTCCGGCTGGCTTTGCCTTGCCGCGAGCGCCACAGGTTGTCAGCAAATGCCGGCTTCCGCGAGACGGCGGGCGGCGTTGTACATATGGGTGCGGGCGGCGTTGCGGGCGGCCATCGGGTCGCCCGCGCGGATCGCCGCGACGATCGCTGCGTGTTCCTCGCGCACCTGGCGCGAGAAATCTTCGCGGCGCGCTTCGTTCGTGCGCGTGACGAGGACGCCCGCCTCCAGGTACTGATTGAGGAAGGCGAGCGTCTTCAGGAAATAGGGGTTGCCGGTGGCTTCGGCGATGGCGCGGTGGAACGCGACGTCTTCGGCGACACCGTCGCGGCCTTCGGCGACTGCGGTGTCGATTTGAGCGAGGGCGGCATCGATGACGGCCAGGTCGGCATCGGTGCGATGCGTTGCGGCCTCGGAGGCCACCTCCGCCTCGATCGCGCGGCGCAGCGCGAGGATCTGCAGCACGGCTTCGCCGTCGGCCGCCTCCGCGTAGTCGATGCGCAGCGGCCGCACGCCGCTCTTGCCGGCGATGAACACGCCGCTGCCTTGACGCGCCTCGACCACGCCTTCGTTCTTCAGGCGCGAGATGGCCTCGCGGATCACGGTGCGGCTGACGCCGAATTCCTGCGACAGCACCGCTTCGGACGGCAGCTTGCCAGTGTCGGCGAAGCTGCCTTTGTCGATCTGCGCGAGCAGTTGCTGCGCGACGGAGTCGCTCATCGCGCGGGCGGGGATTTTCTCGAACATGGGTCGGGCGTAACGGGTTGTGTGGTTATCATACAAGTTGAGAGTTCATGCTTAACCCAGGAGAAACCCGTAGGACGACGTCCGCCTGGATGAAAACGTTAAAGACATTCGCAATGTCCGCCATTCGATTAATCCACGTCTATTAAGTATCGATGACGCATTAAATAATCGCTCCGCAATTTATTTGGGTGCTGAGCGATTTGTTTGAAATTTGGTTTTGATACAGAACCGTCTTCTACGCTGCTATTCCGAAAGAGCCGGTAATAAATAAGATTCATTGCTGGGGCGCTTGATCTGCATGAAATGGGCTCCTAGATTTGTTAGACGATTTCTAGCGGAGCGTGATGTCGTAAATCCATTCCTGAAGCAGTAAATCTCAATTGCCGGAGGGTGCCCGTGATTACGTTATTGCGACAAATTTGCCGCGGGAATAGACGCGGCTTTATGAACTGGCTGACAGGATTGGTATTGGCATTGGGCGCGGCTCATGGCGCAAATGCCGCGGGTTTGGTTTATGTGCCGAATCTAAATTCCAATACGGTTCAGGTAATCAGCCAGGCTAATAACGCTGCCGGTCCCACTATCAATGTCGGCAGTGGCCCGCTTCGCCTTGCGGCTTCGTCGAACGGACAGTATGTCTACGTCGCAAATGCCTCGGACAATACCGTTTCCGTCATCAATACGGCGACGCAAACTGTCGCCAAGGTGATTAGCGTGCCGGGGGGAGCCAACGATATTACGGTGACCTCGGATGGCAAGCTTGTCTACGTTGGGGGCACTACCTTGACGACGTCTGGAGACGTTACCACGGTGAACTATACGATCTCCGTGATCAATGCCTCCACCTATGCCCTCACCAGCTATTCAACGAACAACGATGTTTCGAAGGGGCTTGTCATTACGCCGGACGGCAAGACGCTCTACGGCGGCGGCGGGTTCGTCGTAAGCGTGGTTGACACGGCCACGTTTACATCGCAGTTCCAGATATTTTCGACGGGTGAACCGGTTCAGGATATTCGTATCAGCCCGGACGGCACCAAGGTGTACGTCAGTACGGCCCAAAACTTGGTGACCATCGGCACGGCCACCAACGAGGTAACGTCCAATGTTTCGATCGGGCAATCGGTGTACGGGCTCGCGGTATCGAGTGACGGCTCCAAGGTGTACATCGCACAGGGAAATGGGGCGGTCAGCGTGTTCGATACCACAAGCAACACGGTGACTGCGACGATCAACACCGGCAGCGATTCGCTGCTCGGCATCGATTTGAGTCCGGACGGCACGGTGGGTTATGTCGGCGACGTCACCAAGAACCAGGTGTATGTCTTCAGCACGTCCACCAACGCGGTGACGGCCACCGTGGCTGTCGGCCAGTATCCCGGATTCCTGCGGACGGTGAACGTTCAAGGCACGCCGCATACGCTGCAGTTCTATCTCCACGGCAACGACGTTGCGCAGATCGACGGCAGCTATGCCGCCACGCAGACCGCGCCCGCCACCAGTTCGACGCTCTTCCTCGGCGTGCTGAGCAGCCTGAGCTGGCTGACCGATCCGGTCATGACGGGGTCTTCGCAAACGGGCGCCGCGTTCACGCTGACCATTCCCTGCACGGTGGGGATCGGGGTCGGCCTGAGCTACACGTTGCAGGAAACCGACTCGTCGGGCGGTTCGGCCACCACGCTCGCCACCGTCTCCGAGCCGCTCGCGGTTTGTGTCGGCGGCACGCATACGGTGACGTTCCCGGTCAGCACGTTGCCGGCCTTTAGCAGCCAACGGCTCAAGCTGACGATTTCCAACCTGCTGGCCTTGGGCTTCAATCTGCAAACGGGAGCGAGCACCTATCTGAAGACGACGCAGTTCAGCGGCACGCCTTGAGGCGAATTCGCCCTCAGGCGGAAGTGATGTGCCCCCGCGAGCAGAAGGATCGCGGGGGCGCTCGCTTTAGTAAAGCCCGCCGGTCAACGCGCAGCTTTCGTCTTGGGAACGCGCGTCGTCTTCGGTCTTGCCTTGTTGCTCCCGAAACATCACGGGCGGCACGCCGTACTGCTTGCGGAACTCGCGCCCCAGGTGCGACGCATCGGAGAACCCGCAACTCGATGCGATATCGGCGACGGTCCGATCGGAGCTAGTCAGAAGCCACGCCGCCGTGCGCAGCCGCACCTGCTTTGCAAACACCTGCGGGCTTTTCCCCGTCTCCGCCTTGAAGAGCCGCTCCAACTGACGCGCCGACAAATCGAGCTTGCACGCGAGTTCCTCGAGCGGCAGCGAGCGCCCCACATGCTGTTCCATCAGCAGAATCGCGCGTTTCACCTTCGGATGCGTCGCGGGCTCGAGCCCCGGCGGATGCGGCTGCGGCGCGTTGCCCTTCTGCATCTCGCCGACGAGCAGGATGCGCAGCGCCTTTTGCACCGTGGCGTGCTCGAAGTGGCGCAGCAGAATCGCCGCCGCGACGTCGATCGACGCGCGTCCTCCCGAGCACGTGATGCGCCGCCGGTCGATCACGAAGAGGCGGTCGGCGATCAGCGCATCGGTGCTGACCGCCGGAAATCGTTCGACGAAATCCCAGTAGTGAAACCAGCTCACGCAGATGCGGTGGCCATCGAGCACGCCCGCGCGCATCAGCGCGAACACGCCTGTGCAGATGCCGACCAGGTTCGTGTTGCCGCGCGCGGCGCGCTGGATGAAGCGCAGCGTCGCGTCGCTTGCCTGCGGGCCGGAGTGCAGCAGGCCGCCGACCACGACGACGTAGTCGAACGGCTCGGCGGCGCTATCGTACGTTTCGAACGTTTCCCAAGGCGTCACCTGAATCCCGCAGCTCGCGCGCACGGGCGCGAGCGTGTCGCCGATCACGCTCCATGAGCAGCGCACGGGCTTGCTGTAGTCGCCTTCGTCGGCGGACAGGCGCAGCATGTCGACGAAGCCCGAAAACGCCGTCAGCGTGAAGTTCGGCAACAGCACGATGCCGAAGCGGATGCGCGCTTTCGGCGCGGATTTGGCCGCGTCGGCGGTGGAGAGCGGTGGCGAGTCGGCGAGTTTCATGCGGATCGGTCGAGGGTGTCCTGTGGAGGCGCTGCGGGTGACTGCCACGCTTCGAGCGTCGCTGATCGCTTGCGTCCTGGCTTGTGCTTTTCCGCCTCAAACCATCGGCGAAACGCACTTCCGGGCCGTCTGCGAGCGGCTTTGGCGACGGCATCCCACGTCGATGCCGTTTTTGTTCTATCTGCGGATTTTACGGTTTGGTGTACTGGCGTCACGTTACGAACGATGAGGCAGCCAAGCATGAACGTCAGCGTCTTCGATCTGTTCAAGATCGGCATCGGACCGTCGAGCTCGCATACGGTCGGGCCGATGATCGCCGCCTGCCGGTTCGCGTCGCACGTCGAGGATACGAACCTGCTCGGCTTCGTGCGGCGCGTCAAAGTCGAGCTGTACGGCTCGCTCGGCGCGACCGGCAAGGGGCACGGCACCGACAAGGCGGTGCTGCTCGGGCTCGAAGGTCATCTGCCCGATGCGATCGACCCCGACCTGATCGAGCCGCGTCTTGCCGAGATTCGCCGCGGCAAGTCGCTGCGCCTCCTGAACCAGCACGCGATCCGCTTCGACGAGAAGGAAGACATCGCCTTCTATCGCAAGCTGATGACCGGCACGGCCGTCGTGCATCCGAACGGCATGCGCTTCCAGGCGTTCGACGAGCACGGCCAGTTGCTCGTCGAGAAAGAGTATTACTCGGTAGGCGGCGGCTTCGTCGTCAACCGCGAGGGCGATCGCGTGAATGGCGCGCGTCAGGGCGGCGAGGCGCCGTATCCGTTCCGTACCGGCGACGACCTGATGCGCCAATGCCAGGCGAGCGGCAAGTCGATTGCGCAGGTTGCGTTCGCGAACGAATGCGCGTCGCGCTCGCCCGAGGAAGTGCGCGAGGGGTTGCTTGCGATCTGGCGCACGATGGCCGCTTGCGTCGAGCGCGGCTGCAAGGCAGAGGGCAATCTGCCGGGCCCGATGGGCGTGAAGCGCCGCGCGGCCGAGCTGTCGAAGCACTTGCGCACGCGCTCCGAAGAATCGCTGCGCGATCCGCTGTCGATGCTCGACTGGGTCAATCTCTATGCGATGGCCGTCAACGAAGAAAACGCCGCGGGCGGGCGCGTCGTCACCGCGCCGACCAACGGCGCGGCCGGCGTGATTCCCGCCGTGCTGCACTACTACGTGAAGTTCGTGCCGGGCTCGAACGAGAACGGTATCGTCGACTTCCTGCTGACCGCCGCCGCGATCGGCATCATCTACAAGGAAACGGCGTCGATTTCGGGCGCGGAAGTGGGCTGCCAGGGCGAGGTGGGCGTCGCGTGCTCGATGGCCGCGGCCGCCTTGGCCGCCGTGATGGGCGGCACGGCGACCCAAGTCGAGAACGCCGCCGAGATCGGCATGGAGCACAACCTCGGCATGACCTGCGATCCGGTCGGCGGACTCGTGCAGATTCCCTGCATCGAGCGCAACGCGATGGGCGCGGTCAAGGCGCTCAACGCGTCGCGGATGGCGCTCAAGGGCGACGGCCACCACTACGTGTCGCTCGATTCCGTCATCAAGACGATGCGCGAGACCGGCGCCGACATGAAAACGAAATACAAGGAGACGTCGCGCGGCGGACTCGCCGTGAACGTCATCGAATGTTGATGAAGTTGAAGAACCACCACCACGCTTAACGCTTCAGGACTTACGCCATGAGCCGCTATTCGATATTCAGTTTGTTGCGCAACGGGTTGTCGTATCACGAGAACTGGGAGCGTCAATGGAGAAGCCCCGAGCCTAAGCGCGAGTACGACGTGGTGATCGTCGGCGGCGGCGGGCACGGCCTCGCCACCGCGTATTACCTCGCCAAGGAGCACGGCGTGCGCAACATCGCCGTGGTCGAGAAGGGCTGGATCGGCGGCGGCAATACCGCGCGCAACACGACGATCGTGCGCTCGAACTATCTGTGGGACGAATCGGCGGCGCTGTACGAGAAGGCGATGAAGCTCTGGGAAGGGCTCGCGCAGGATCTCAACTACAACGTGATGTTCAGCCAGCGCGGCGTGATGAATCTCGCCCACACGCTGCAGGACGTGCGCGACACCGAGCGGCGCGTGAACGCGAACCGCCTGAACGGCGTCGATGCGGAGTTCCTCACGCCCGAGCAGATCAAGGAAATCGAGCCGACCATCAATCTCAACAGCCGCTATCCGGTGCTGGGCGCATCGATCCAGCGCCGCGGCGGCGTCGCGCGGCACGATGCGGTGGCCTGGGGCTTCGCGCGCGGCGCGGATGCGCGCGGCGTCGACATCATCCAGAACTGCCAGGTCACCGGCATTCGTCGCGAAAACGGCGCGGTGACCGGCGTCGAAACCGTGAAGGGCTTCATCAAAGCGAAGAAAGTGGCCGTGGTCGCGGCAGGCAACACGTCGACGCTCGCCGACATGGCCGGCATCCGTCTGCCGCTCGAAAGCCATCCGCTGCAAGCGCTGGTGTCGGAGCCGATCAAGCCGGTCGTCAACACCGTCGTGATGTCGAACGCGGTGCACGCGTACATCAGCCAGTCCGACAAGGGCGACCTCGTGATCGGCGCGGGCATCGATCAATACACGGGCTTCGGCCAGCGCGGCAGCTTCAACATCATCGAAGGGACGCTGCAGGCGATCGTCGAAATGTTCCCGGTGTTCTCGCGCGTGCGGATGAACCGCCAGTGGGGCGGCATCGTCGACGTGTCGCCCGATGCGTGCCCGATCATCAGCAAGACCGACGTGAAGGGCCTGTACTTCAACTGCGGCTGGGGCACGGGCGGCTTCAAGGCGACGCCGGGCTCGGGCTGGGCGTTCGCGCACACGATCGCCAACGATGCGCCGCATCCGCTCAACGCGCCGTTCTCGCTGGACCGCTTCTACACCGGTCACCTGATCGACGAACACGGCGCGGCAGCCGTGGCCCATTAACGCTAAGCACACACGGAGAAACCTATGTTGCTGATCGAATGCCCGTGGTGCGGGCCGCGCGCCGAATCCGAATTCTCATGCGGAGGCGAGGCGGACATCGCGCGTCCGCTCGACACCGACAAGCTCACTGATCGCGAGTGGGGCGACTACCTCTTCATGCGCAAGAATCCGCGCGGCGTGCATCGCGAGCAATGGTTGCATACGCAAGGATGCCGCCGCTGGTTCATGGCCACGCGCGATACGGTGAGTTACGAAATCCAGGGATATCAACGATTCCCTACGCAAGCCGAGGCCGCCGCGAAGATCGCCGCCGGTTCTGCTGGCAACGCTGCACAAGAGGGCAAGCAAAAATGAGCCAAAAAGACCGCCTCGGTTCCGGTGGCCGGATCAATCGCGCGATCCCGCTGACCTTCACGTTCAACGGCAGGACCTATCAGGGCTATCAGGGAGATACGCTCGCGTCGGCGCTGCTCGCCAATGGCGTGCACTTCGTCGCGCGCAGCTTCAAGTACCACCGTCCGCGCGGCATCGTGACGGCGGGTGTCGAAGAGCCGAACGCCGTCGTGCAGTTGGAGCGCGGCGCGTACACGGTGCCGAATGCGCGCGCGACTGAAATCGAGCTGTATCAAGGGCTCGTCGCGACGAGCGTCAACGCCGAGCCGTCGCTCGAGCACGACCGCATGGCCGTCAACCAGAAGTTCGCGCGCTTCCTGCCCGCGGGCTTCTACTACAAGACGTTCATGTGGCCGCGCAAATGGTGGCCGAAGTATGAAGAGAAGATCCGCGAAGCGGCGGGCTTGGGCAAGGCGCCCGAGATGCTCGATGCCGATCGCTACGACAAGTGCTACGCGCATTGCGACGTGCTCGTCGTCGGCGGCGGGCCGACTGGGCTGGCCGCGGCGCATGCGGCCGGCGCTGCCGGTGCGCGCGTGATTCTCGTCAACGATCAGCGCGAACTGGGCGGCAGCCTGCTGTCGTGCAAAGCCGAGATCGACGGCAAGCCCGCGCTGCAATGGGTCGAGAAGATCGAAGCGGCGCTCTCGCAGATGCCCGACGTCAAGATCCTTTCGCGCAGCACGGCGTTCGGCTATCAGGACCACAACCTCGTCACCGTCGTGCAGCGCTTGACCGATCATCTGCCGGTGTCGATGCGCAAGGGCACGCGCGAGCTGATGTGGAAGGTGCGTGCGAAGCGCGTGATTCTCGCGACCGGCGCGCACGAACGTCCGCTCGTGTTCGGCAACAACGATTTGCCGGGCGTGATGCTGGCGTCGGCCGTGTCAACCTACGTGCATCGCTTCGGCGTGCTGCCGGGACGCGAAGCGGTCGTGTTCACGAACAACGACGACGGCTATCAATGCGCGCTCGATCTCAAGGCGTGCGGCGCGAAGGTGACCGTGGTCGATCCGCGTGCGCAAAGCAACGGCACTTTGCCGAACGCGGCGCGCAAACAAGGCGTGAAGGTGTTGAACGGCGCGGTGGTGACCGAAGCGCGCGGCAAGTTGCGCGTGGCGTCGGCGGAAGTGGCGTCGTTTGCGAACGGCAAGGTCGGCGCCAAGCAATCGAGCCTGCCGTGCGACCTGCTTGCGATGTCTGGCGGCTGGAGCCCCGTGCTGCACCTGTTTGCGCAATCGGGCGGCAAGGCCCACTGGAACGATCAGAAAGTGTGCTTCGTGCCGGGCAAGGCGATGCAGGCGGAAGCGAGCGTCGGTGCGGCGGCGGGCGAGTTCGGTCTCGCGCGCGGCTTGCGTTTCGCGGTCGATGCGGGCGCCGAGGCGGCGAAGGCGGTTGGCTGCAAGGTCGAGCGTCCGGTGGCGCCGCGCGTCGCCGAGATCAACGAGACGCCGTTGCTGCCGCTGTGGCTCGTCGGCAGCCGCGAGGCCGCGCCGCGCGGGCCGAAACAGTTCGTCGATTTCCAGAACGATGTCTCGGCGGCCGACATCCTGCTCGCCGCGCGTGAAGGCTTCGAATCGGTCGAGCACGTCAAGCGCTATACGGCGATGGGCTTCGGCACCGATCAAGGCAAGCTCGGCAACATCAACGGCATGGCGATTCTCGCGGAGGCGCTCGGCAAGACGATCCCCGAAACCGGCACGACGACGTTCCGACCGAACTACACGCCTGTGTCTTTCGGCGCGTTCGCGGGACGTGAAGTCGGCGACTTCCTCGATCCGATCCGCAAGACCTGCATCCACGAATGGCACGTCGAGAACGGCGCGATGTTCGAGGACGTCGGCAACTGGAAGCGGCCTTGGTATTACCCGAAAAAGGGCGAGGACCTGCACGCGGCGGTGGCGCGCGAATGTCTGGCGGTGCGCAACGGTGTCGGCATTCTCGATGCGTCGACGCTCGGCAAGATCGACATCCAGGGCCCCGATGCCGCGCAACTGCTGAACTGGGTCTACACGAACCCGTGGAGCAAGCTCGAAGTCGGCAAGTGCCGCTATGGGCTCATGCTCGACGAAAACGGCATGGTGTTCGACGACGGCGTGACGGTGCGCTTGGCCGACCACCACTACGTGATGACGACGACCACCGGCGGCGCGGCGCGTGTGCTCACGTGGCTCGAACGCTGGCTGCAGACCGAGTGGCCGAACCTGAAAGTGCGTCTCGGCTCGGTGACCGACCATTGGGCGACGTTCGCCGTGGTCGGCCCGAAGAGCCGCAAGGTGCTGCAGAAAGTGTGCGGCGATATCGACTTCGCGAACGAGGCGTTCCCGTTCATGACGTATCGCGAAGGGACCGTGGCGGGCGTCGCGGCGCGCGTGATGCGCATCAGCTTCTCGGGCGAACTGGCCTATGAGGTCAACGTGCCCGCGAACGTCGGACGCACCGTGTGGGAAGCGCTGATGGCCGCGGGCGGCGAGTTCGACATCACGCCCTACGGCACGGAAACGATGCACGTGCTGCGCGCGGAGAAGGGCTACATCATCGTCGGTCAGGACACCGACGGCTCGATCACGCCGTTCGATCTCGGTATGGGCGGGCTCGTTGCGAAGTCGAAGGACTTCCTCGGCAGGCGCTCGCTGACGCGCTCGGATACGACGAAGGAGGGCCGCAAGCAATTGGTCGGCCTGCTGACCGACGATGCTTCGTTCGTGCTGCCGGAAGGCGGTCAGATCGTCGCGAAGCCGCTCGTCAATCACCAGTTCGGCGATCTCGCGCCGATGATCGGCCACGTCACGTCGAGCTATTACAGCCCGATCCTCAAACGCTCGATCGCGCTTGCGGTGGTGAAGGGCGGTTTGGGCAAGATGGGCGAGACGGTCACGATTCCGCTCGCGAACGGCAAGCAGGTCGCCGCGAAGATTTCGAGCCCGGTTTTCTACGACACCGAAGGAGTGCGTCAACATGTGGAATGAAGGTAGGGGCCATGCTTCGGCCGTCGTGGAGCGCGGCGTGCGCCACGAATCGCCGCTCGTCGGTGTGCAGGATCTGATGCAGGCGCATCAAGCGGCGGCGTCGAAGCATTTCCGCTTGAGCGAGCGGCCGTTTCTCGAACTCGTCAATCTGCGCGGCGAGCTCACGGATGCCGCGTTCGTCGGCGCAGTGGAAAGCGTGCTCGGCTGCAAACCGCCCGCGAAGGCGAACACGGTCGTGCAGGGCAACGGCTGCGACGTGCTGTGGCTCGGCCCCGACGAGTGGCTCGTGCGCTCGCTCGAGGCGCGCGCCGCCACGCTCGAGACGAAGCTGCGCGTCGCTTTCGACGGCGCTTATGCGGCAGCCGTCGATGTCGGCAGCGGCTATACGGTGGTCGAAGTGAGCGGCGAGCGTGTGCGCGATGTGCTGGCGCGCGGGTGTCCGCTCGATTTGCATCCGCGTTTGTTTGCACGCGGGCAGTGCGCGCAAAGCCATTTCTTCAAGGCGTCGATCGTGCTGATCCCCACCGGAGACAACGCGTTCGATATCGTCGTGCGCCGCAGCTTCGCCGACTATTTCTGCCGCATCCTGCTCGACGCCGCCGCGCCGCTGATGTCGTGAAACCGCGCGAACCTTTTGTGCCGCTCGCCGAGCGGCCGCTCCTGGATCGGGTGTCGCCGCTCGCACGCTATGCACACGATGAACATGCGGCGCGCCGCGGACGCGGCTGGCGCGTGTTCATCGACGAACTGGTCGTGCCCACGCGCATCGGCATTCACTCGCATGAGCACGTGGCGCCGCAACCGATCGTGATCGATGCGAGCTTGACGTACCGTTGCGTTCCCTCGGAAACCGGCGGGTGGATCGACTACGAACGCTATTGCGAGCGCATCGCCGCGTTTCTCGCAACGAAGCCGCATACGCGCTTGCTGGAGATGCTGGCCGTAGAGATGGCGATGCTGTCGTTTCGCGAATGGCCGGCGCTCGATGCGCTGACGCTCGCGTTGCACAAGCCGAAGATTCGGCCGGGCACGAAGCGTATCGGTGTCGAGCTCGAATGGACGCGCGCCGACTATGATGCATGGTCCCGTGCCCAGGTGAGCGCCGACGCCATGGCGGCGACCTGACTTCGGCATGCATGTGTTGCGATGGCGCGCGCCCACATTTCTCACTTGCTGAAGCTCGCGTATGAATCACGCGATCCGGCGGCGGCGCTCGCGCTGCTTGATCGCAGCATCGAGCTTGGCCACCGGCGTATCGCGCTCATCCGCTATTTGCAGGCGCAGTTCGTCGAAGCGCCACTGGAAGCGCGGCATCACGCCTATGTTCGCGATGTCGCCGCAAGAATGAGCGCGGAAACGCTGGGCCGTGTGGCCGCCGAGGCGAGATCGCGATCGCTGTCGCGTCAGTCATCAGCTCACGCGGCGGGGCACAGCGGCGGTTCTGTCGCCGCCTTCCATCACGCGAGTGCGGAAGATCGGCCGGATCTTGACGACGCCGGTGGTCAGCGCCGTTCCGGCTAGCACGATCGCGCACGCGAGCACCATATCGCGGGTGATCGCTTCGCCGAGAAACAGCCCGCCCCACAGCATCCCGAACACGGGGATCATGAACAGCGCGGTCATCGCGCGCGAGGGGCCGATATTCTCGATCAATCGGAAGAACAGCACGTAGGCGAGCGCCGTACAGATCACCGCGAGCGCGCCCAGTGAACTCCAAGCGAGCGCGGTCGGCTGCGTGGCAGGCCACAGCACGGCCGTGGGAATGGCGAGCACCACGGCGGAGACGATCTGGCTGCCCGCCGCCACGGCGAGCGGCGGCACGCCGGCCAGCCGGGCCTTGCTGAAATTCGCCGAGAACCCATAGAGCAGCGTCGCGGCGAGGCACGCACCGACGGCGAGCGGCGTCGCCGTGGCATGAGCGCCCGCTTCGAAGCCCGTCTTGCTCGCCACGAGCCACATCACCCCCGCAAACCCAACCGCGAGACCGGCGACGCGCTGCGCGCCGAGCCGCTCTTTCAGCCACAGCCGCGCGATCAGCGCGGCGAAGAGCGGCGTCGCGGCCGTGAACATCGCCGACAAGCTCGCGGGAAGCGTCTTCGCCGCGAAGCTGAACAGCACGAAAGGCAGCGCGCAGTTCGTGATGCCGACGAGCGCAATCGGTCGCCAGTGCGCGCGCAGCTCGGCGAGGCCGCCGCGCCGTGCCAGGAGCGGAGCGAGAACTAGAGCCGCGAGCGCGGCGCGTACGCCCGCGAGCGGAATCGCACCGAACTGTCCGGCGCTCACTCGAATGAAGAGATAAGACGCGCCCCACAACGCGGCGAGCGATACGAGGCCCAGCGCGTCGGCTTGCTTGATCGTGCTTCCGGTCGGATTCATGGTTGGCTCCGGTGAGAGGTTGGGTGCAGAATAGGCGCTTCTCTGGCATGGAAAAAGCACCATAAATGGGAAAATTTAAGGAGCCAGATTTCGAGTTTTCGCTGGCGCTGCCGCCGCGCGGCTCGCGCAATCTGCTGCGCGCGCTGCACGGCCAGTTGCGCGCGGCGATCGTCGATGGCCGTCTCAAGCCGGGCCTGCGGCTGCCCGCCACGCGTGCGTTTGCCGACACGTACGGCATCTCGCGCAATACCGCGATGGCCGTGTACGACCTGCTGCTGAGCGAGGGTTATCTGGTGACGCGCCGCAAGGCGGGCACGTATGTCGCGGATGTGCGGCTCGACGCACGCGGTGTTGGGAATCAGCGGCTGGTGTCGCCAGCGGCCAAGACGGTTCCGCGCAAAGATCGCGGCCTCGTCGCGTATTGGCGTGATATCGCGGTTCCCGCGCCAGGCCCGATGCCGGTGGCGGCACGCGACTTTCAATTGGGCATCCCGGAAGTCAGTTTCTTTCGTGCCGATATCTGGCGCAGGCTCTATGGCCGCACGCTGCGCGCCGCATCGAAAGCGCCCGCCGGGTACGCGGACCCGCGCGGCAGCGACGCCTTGCGCGATGCCGCCGCGAAGCACGTCTCGTTCGCGCGCGCAGTCGCCTGCACGGCGGACGACCTTATCGTGACCGCCGGCGCGCAACAAGCGTTCGATTTGCTCGCGCGCATTCTCGTCACGCCGGGGCGGACGGTGGTGGCCGTCGAAGATCCGGGCTACCCGCCGCTGCGTTCGGCCTTCGCCGCCGCGGGCGCCACGCTCGCAGCCGTGCCGGTGGACAGCGAAGGGCTCGTCGTCGAGCGCCTGCCTGACGACGCGCGCGTGATCTGCGTGACCCCATCGCATCAGTTTCCGCTCGGCATGGCGATGTCGATGCGGCGTCGCGCCGAGCTGTTGGAGTTCGCGCGAACGCGCCATGCGGTGATTGTCGAAGACGATTACGACAGCGAGTTCCGCCTCGGCGACCGGCCGCTCGACGCGCTGCAAACGCTCGATCGCGCGGAGTCGGTGTTCTATGTCGGCACGTTCTCGAAGAGCCTTTTTCCCGCGATACGGCTCGGTTTCGTGGTGACGCCGCCCTGGGCGCGGAATGCGCTCGCGGCGGCCAAGCAAGCCGCCGACTGGCACTGCAACACGCTCGCGCAGGACACGCTCGCTGCATTTATCGGTGAAGGCCATCTCGCGCGTCATGTCCGTAAGATGCGCGACGTCTACGGCGCGCGGCGCAAGCTCGTACTCGATGTCCTTGAGCGCGATTTCGGCGATTGGCTCGAGCCCGTGTCGTCGGATGCGGGACTGCATCTCTCCGCACTGGCACGAAGGCCGGCTGACTACGATGCGATAACGAAGCGTGTCGCCGAGCAAGGCGTTCGGATCGAAACGCTCGGCGGTTACGCTTTAAGCCGCCGCTCGGACGCATCGGCACGCCGACGCATCGGCGCCTGGCACAAAGGGCTCGCTTTCGGCTACGGCGCACTCGACGAACGGGCGATCGTCGAAGGGCTCGACCTGTTGCGGCGCGCGTGGACCTGACCACTGAAAGCTACCGTGGCGACGTCCTGCGCAAGTCGCGCGCGAGCGCTATTCTGTGCCGTTGTCAGCAACGCCTCGCTTAGCCTCGCAACCCAGGAGCCTCCATGCAATACAGGAAATTCGGCCATACCGGCCTGACGGTGTCGAATTTGTGCCTCGGCACGATGACGTTCGGCTTACAGATCGACGAAGCCCTGTCGACGCAAATCCTCGACAAAGCCACCGAAGCCGGCGTGAACTTCATCGATACGGCCGACGTGTACCCGCTCGGCGGCGGCGAGCAGTTGGCGGGACGCACCGAGGAGATCGTCGGCCGCTGGCTGAAGGGCAAGCGTCAGAACTTCATCGTCGCGACGAAGGCGGTTGGCAAGGTCGGGCCGTCGCCATGGGACAAGGGCGCCTCGCGCAAGCATCTGCTCGATGCGATCGATGCGTCGCTCAAGCGACTCGGCACCGATTACGTCGATCTCTACCAACTGCACTCGGACGACCAGGACACCCCGCTCGACGAAACGCTCGACGCGCTCGATACAATCGTGCGCTCGGGGCGCGTGCGTTATATCGGCGTGTCGAACTTTCTGGCGTACCGGCTCGCGAAGGCGCTAGGCCGCGCCGACCTGCGCGGCCTCGCTCGCTTCGTTTCCGTGCAGCCGCGCTACAACCTGCTGTTCAGGCAAATCGAGCGCGAGCTGCTGCCGCTCGCGCGCGAAGAAGGGCTCGCTGTGATGCCGTACAACCCGCTCGCGGGCGGCCTTCTGAGCGGCAAGCACCGGCACGATGCACCGCCGCCCGAAGGGCGCTTCACGGTCGGCAACGCGGGCTCGATGTATCAGGAGCGCTATTGGCACGAACGCGAGTTCAATACGATCGAGGCTCTGAAGCAGACTGTCGAAGCGGCTGGCCTGTCGCTGCCCACGACTTCGGTGGCTTGGGTGCTGGCCAATCCCGCAGTGAGCTCGGCGATCATCGGCGCGAGCCGTCCGGAGCAATTGACCGCCACGCTTGCGGCCGCCGATATGACGCTCGACGCCGATTTGAAGGCGAAGCTCGACGAACTCACCCATGAATACCGTTGGGGCGACGCGGCGCGCTAGTCGGATGTCATGCTGACGACCGTGCACTGCAGCCCCTGCGCGGCGCCCGCGCTATCGATCGCAGCTTCGAGCCGCGCGAACGGATAGGTCGCGAGTTCGACGGCATCGAGCGACAACTGCCCCGACGCCACGAGCGAGACGAGCGCGAGGTAATCGGCGCGCGTGTACATGAAGTGACCGATCAGCTCCCAGTTGTTGAGCAGCATCTCGCGGTAGGTGATGGGCAGATCGACCTCCATGCTGCCCATCAGCACGAGCCGTCCGTTGCGGCGCAGGCTGCGCAGCGCCGCGAGCGTCGCGTTCGGTTCCTTGGCGTGGCCGACCATGTCGAACGCGAGATCGGCGCCGCCGCCCGCTGCTTCGCGGATCGCAGCGACGTCGCGTGCGCCGTCACCGGTCAACACGACCGGCACGACGCGGCCGCGGCCCAACTCGACGAGCTTCGCAAGCGGCTCGGCGCGACGGCCCAGCGCGACCACGCGGCGCGCCCCGAGCGCCAGCGCCGCGATGACGGCCGCCGAACCGAAATAGCCCGTCGCGCCATTCACGACCACGGTTTCGCCGGCCGCGAGCCTGCCGCGGCGCAAGCCGCCGAACGGCACCGAAAATTTGCCGAGGGCCGCGAGGCGCGCCGACGGCATGGCATCGAGGCCATCGAGCGCCAGCACGGCCGACGCCGGGAATTCCGCTAACTCGCGCAGCGTCCCATGCGGAAAATCGGCGAGCATCGCGGCACTGCCGGCGCTGATGCCGGTCAGGCCAATCAGAATCTGCTCAGGTTCAGCGACCGCTTCATCAGCCACCCAATACGGATGCACGACGACGCGCTGTCCGGGTCGCAAGCCGAACACGCCAACGCCCACGGCCTCGATCCTGCCGACCCCGTTCGTCCCCGGCGAAAACGGACCGGGCGGAAATGCGTACGGCAGCTTGCCTTCAATGTACGCACGCGTATAGCTGAGCAGCGGCACGGCCTCCATGCGCAGCAGCACGGCGCCGCGTCGCGGCTGCGGCGTCGGCTCATCGCGTAGGTTCAAGGGCTTGCCGGGTTCATCGAGCATCCAGGCTTTCATCGTTTTTCTCCAAAGGAAGGGACATCGGACGATTGAACTGTAGTCGTCGCCGACGTATTCTTGAAATCAATAGTCAAGATTGGACCTATCAACATGATTGATCTGCAGGGCGTCGATCTGAATCTGCTCGTGTCGCTCGATGCGTTGCTCGAGGAAGCCAACGTGACGCGCGCGGCCGAGCGGCTCCACCTGACCCAGCCGGCTGTCTCGACGCAGCTGGCGAGGCTGCGGCAGATCTTCGGCGATCCGCTCCTGATTCCGTCGCCGAGCGGCCGCGGCATGGCGAGAAGTGCGCGCGCCATCGAGCTGATGATGCCGCTGCACGATGTGCTCAAGCAGCTCGAAGCCGTCGTTCGCCAGCAGCCGGCGTTCGATCCGTTTGCCGACACGCGCCGTTTCACGATCGCGGCCAGCGATCAGGCGATCGCCGTGCTCGGTTTTGAGCTGATGCAGTCGTGGCCCGAACGGGCGGGGCCGGGCGTGCAGCTCGGGTTCGTCGTCGCTGAGCAATCGACGAGCGTCGAGCGCTTTGAGCGCGGCGAAATCGATCTGCTGATCGGTTCGGAGCGGATGGTCCCGGCGTGGACGAAGGCGCGCAAGCTTTACGACGAGCACTTCGTCTTCGTGCAGCGCAAAGGGCACCCGCGCGGGCTCGCGCCGCTGGATCTCGACAGCTACTGCGCGCTTGGCCATGTGCTGGTTTCGACGAGTGGCGGCAGCTTCTTCGGTTTCATGGACGAGCACTTGCAGACGCTCGGGCGCGCACGCCGCGTGGTGCTATCGGTTCAGCATTTCACGCTCGTGCCCGAGCTGCTCGCGCGAACGGATTATGTTTCGACGCTGCCGTCGCGACTCGTGGCGCGCTATCGTGATGTGCTAGACGTGTTCGAGCTGCCGTTCGAGGCGCGCGGATTTTCGCTGTCCGCCGCATGGCATCCGCGCAATCAGGCCGATCCGGGCAGCGTCTGGCTGCGGGAGATGCTGGTGCAGATCGCTGAGGATTGGACCGCTTGAGAATCTCTGAGCCGCCGGCACGACGAGTCAGCGCTCAGGGATACGCCTAAGGTGCACAATTTGAACGAGGTGGTTAAAATTGACGCCGCCGAAACCGCACCCGTACCCGCAAGACTTGCCTTTCCCTGGAGACTGAATGCCCGGCAATCCCACCCTTTCCAGCGAATCGACATCCGGCACGAATCCGCTCGGCATGGCCGGCCTGGAGTTCGTCGAATTCGCGGCGCCTGCGCCGGAAGCGGTCGCCAAGCGCTTTGAGCAGCTCGGCTTCAAAGCGATCGCGCGACACGTCAGCAAGGACGTCACGCTCTTCCGGCAAGGGCAGATGAACTTCCTCATCAACGCGGAGCGGGACTCGTTCGCGGGGCGTTACGCGGAAGAATATGGCATGGGGGTGTGCGCCATCGGCATCCGCGTGGACAACGCGCGGCGCGCATTCGAGCGCGCGCTCAAGCTGGGCGCATGGGCATTCGAAGGCGAGCGGGTCGGGGTTGGCGAGCTGCGGATTCCGGCTATCCAGGGAATCGGCGCTTCGCACCTGTACTTCGTCGATCGCTGGCGCGGACGCGGCGGTCAGCGCGGCGGCGTGGGCGACATCTCGATCTTCGACATCGATTTCCGGCCGCTCGACATCGCCACGGCCCATGCCGACCTCGAATACGCAGGCACGGGGCTGCAGCAGGTCGATCACTTCACGCAGACGGTCGGCCAGGGCCGCACCCAGGAATGGCTCGACTTTTACCATGGCCTGCTGCATTTCCGCGAGATTCATGAAATCGACCCGAATTGCCATCTCGCCGATGACTCGCGCGTCATGGTTTCGCCGTGCGGCGCGCTGCGCATTCCCATCTACGAAGAGGGGGCGCCGCGCACGGAGCTGATGCATGCCTACCTGCCGGGCCATCCAGGCGAGGGCGTGCAGCACATCGCGCTCGCGACCGACGACATCCTCGCTAGCGTCGATGCGCTGCGGGCCAACGGCGTCGAGCTGATCGAGCCGCCCGCGCGCTATTACGACGAAGTCGATGCGCGTTTGCCAGGGCATGGCGTGGACCTCGATGCATTGCGCCGCCGCGCTGTGCTGATCGACGGCGAGATCGGCGGCGATGGCGTGCCGAAGCTGTTCTTCCAGACCTTCGTGAAGCCGCGTCCCGATGAGATCGTCATCGAGATCGTGCAGCGGCAAGGGGATCAAGGTTTCGGCGCGGGCAATCTCGCCGCGCTCGCTCGCGCGCGTCAACAAGCTGGTTGACGCGCGTCGCCGCAAGGGACCAGCGGGCCGCCAAACGACGCAAAGAACAGCGAGCCCTCAACGCAACCGGAACACCGACGCCGCCGATTGCAGCCGTCCCGCCTGTTCGTCGAGCGACGCAGCAGCGGCGGCGGCTTGCTCGACGAGCGCGGCGTTTTGCTGCGTCACCTCGTCCATTTGCGCCACGGCCCGGCTGATCTGATCGATGCCAGTGCTTTGCTCGTCGGAGGCCACGCTGATTTCCTCCATGATGGTCGCGACCTGGCGGATGACGGACTCCATGTTCGTCATGCGTTCGCCCGCCACCTCCACGAGCCGGCTGCCGTTATCCACTTTGGACACGGACGCCTGAATCAACTCCTTGATGTCCTTTGCCGCAGTAGCGCTGCGCTGCGCGAGCGAGCGGACTTCGGACGCCACGACGGAAAATCCGCGGCCTTCCTCGCCAGCCCGGGCCGCCTCAACGGCGGCGTTCAACGCAAGAATGTTGGTCTGGAACGCGATGCCGCTGATGATCGACGTGATATCGGAGATTTTTCCCGATGCGTCGGTAATCTCACGCATCGTCACGATCACCTCTTGCACGGCTTCGCGGCCGAGTTCGGTGGCCTCGGTCGCCGACACCGCAAGATCGTTGGCTTGCCGCGCGTGTTGCGCATTGCGCTTCACCGTCGCCGTGATCTGCTCCATGCTCGCGGCGGTTTCCTGCAGCGATGCCGCTTGCTCTTCGGTGCGCTGCGAGAGGTCGAGATTGCCCTGAGCAATCTCCCCCGAGCCGTTTGCGATCGAATGGCTGGCCGACTGGATCTCGGCGATCATCGCGGCAAGCCGCGCCTTCATCTCGTCGAGCGCGGCGAGCAGGCTGCCGGGCTTGACGTCCGCGGCGTCGAGCTTCACGTTGAGGTTGCCGTCGGCGATCTCGGTGGCGATCCGCACGGCGTACGCGGGCTCGCCGCCTAGCTGGCGCTTGACGCCGCGCAGCACCGCCCAAGCGATCGCGGCGACGGCCGAGGCGATCGCGGCGGTGATGGCGCCAAGCATGATGGCGAGCCTGTGGAACGCCTCGTCGATATCGTCATAGAAAAAGCCTGTGCCGATCCACCAATCCCAATCCGGAATCGCGACGACGCCTTGCAGCTTCGGCTCAGGCATCGCCTCGGGGCTGCGCTTGATCAGGACATCGACCAGCGCGAAGTGGGATTGCGCCATCCCGGCGCGGTAGGCTTCGCTGTCGGTCAGGCCGCTCGTCGTGCGGTTTCCTTTTGCCTTGGTGCCGATGAACTTCGCGTTGGGATGCACGAGGTTGATGCCGTCGGAAGTCGTGACCCAGAAGTAGCTTTTTGTATTCGCGTTCAGCTGCGATAGCGCTGCCCTGGCCTGCTGCTGCGCTTGCTCGCGAGTGAGCGTTCCGCTTTCCTGCAGGGCGCGGTAAGCATTGACGAGGTGCTCGGCCTTGGTCAGAAGCGTGACGATCTGCTCGCGCCGGCTGTCGATCAGCGTGTCACGCAGGGTGTACAAGGACGTGGCCGCGAGCAGCAGGACGCCGAGGAGCGCCGCAATCACGAGCGCCAACAATTGTCTGGAAAGCTTCATGATAAGTCCGCAAAGTTAACTACTTGGTGCATATATCGACCCGTAGCAGCGGACTCTTGAGCCCGTTTTGTTGCCGACAGTCCACATGGTTCGTCGGTGCAAACCCCAAAAACGTGCGCTAATCGCGCAAAGTGTTCGATCATCGTTCAAGCCGGTTTTTGACTACATTGCCGCACCCGCTACGCATCCCTATCCTTGACTCACCGTTCGGTACATTGAGCGGGTCTTCCTAAGCGGCCCGTCGAGCAAGCTCGCAGCGCTGCGGTGGTTCCACGGTACTTCGCACAGCCAACCTGTTCGGGGCGCGATCGCCCCCGCGCAGTGGACGAGTTGCGCCCATTAAAACGATGAAGGATTGGAGATGGTGAAAAGGTCTTACTCTGGGAAAGCGGCCATAGCCGGCGCGGCGGCGATTCTCACTACGGCGCCTGCGTTCGCGCAGTCGACCGTCACGTTGTACGGCGTCGTCGACAACGGGATCGGATACCAAAGCAATGCGTCGACGCTGGGGTCGACTTCGGGCGGCAAATCGGCGGTAAAAATGGTGAGCGGCGTTTGGCTCGGCGACCGTATCGGGTTCAAGGGGAGTGAAGACCTCGGCGGCGGCACCAAGGCGATCTTCCAATTGGAAGAGGGATTCAGCGGCGCCACGGGTGCGATGTCGGTGTCGAACCTGATGTTCAGCCGGCAGGCCTATGTCGGCGTGACCAATCCCACCTACGGTACGTTCACGGCGGGGCGGCAGTATGCGTCGTACTACCAGTTCCTCACGGCGTATAGCCCGACCACCTGGCTGACCGGGTTCTATGGTGCGCACCCGGGCGACGTCGACGGTCTGGACAGCATCTATCGCGCCAATAACACGCTCGAGTACACGTCGCCCAACTACTACGGCTTCTCGGCTTCGGGCTCGTATTCGCTTGGCGGTGTCGCTGGAAGCGTCAACGCCGGATCGACATGGTCCGTGGCGCTGCAGTATTCGAATGGTCCGCTCGGCGGCGCGGTGGCCTTCTCGCGCATCAACAACTCGACCTCCGGCGGCGGCGCATTCGGCGCGGCCTCGACGACCTCGAACAATGGCGCGCAGATTGGCGTGTCGGCCGTCACGAACGGCTATCAGACCGCTCAGGCTCAGCAGCGGCTGGGCGTGGGGGCGCTCTACAAGTTCAACAGCAGCTGGGATGTCTCGGCGACTTACACGAACGTCCAATACCTTCCGGGCACAGGATCGGCGTTCACCAACACGGCGATCTTCAATACCGGCGGCGTCGTATTGCACTGGAAACCGGCCGCCGCATGGGACTTCGCGACGGGGTACAGCTATACGCGAGGGACGAAAGCCAACGGCATCACCAGCAGCGCGCAATATCAGCAGTTCAACCTGTCCGAGTACTACTCGCTCTCGAAGCGCACGGGCATCTACGCGCTGCAAGCGTATCAGCGCGCAAACGGTCAGACCTTGGGCACGGCCGGCGCGGGTCACATCATCGACGCCACCGCGACCATCGGCGACGGTTTTCAGACCACGCCGTCATCGTCGCGCAGCATGTTTGCGGCAGGCGTGGGGATCGTGCATCGGTTCTGATGCGCTAGCGCGGCTCGTCGAGCTTCGCCGCGTATGCCGTTGTCATGGCGGCTTGGTGCGCCTCTGCCGATCCGTCGGCGGAGGCCAGTGCTTCGAGCGCGAGCCCCTTCGTCTCGATGCCCATGATCCAGACCGCCAACGCTGCGACCGCAAACGACAACGCGCCCAGCGTGAAGACGCCGCCTTGACCGAACGCGGGCAACACCACGCCAACTGCATACGGCCCGATCAACGACCCGACGCGCCCGATCGCCGACGCAAAGCCCGAACCGGTTGCGCGCGCGCCCGTGCCGTACAGCTCCGGCGTGTACGTATAGAGCGCGGCCCACATGCCGAACAGGAAGAACTGCATCGCGAGCCCGGCGCAGATGATGAGCGTGACGTCGCCCGCGTGCAGCGCCGTCTGGCCGTACACGTAGGCCATGACGCCACCGCCGGCCAGCGATGCGATGCAAGTCGGCTTGCGTCCCCAGCGTTCGACGAGCCAAGCAGCGCACAGAAAGCCGGGAATACCGCCGAGCGAAATCAGTACGGTGTACAGCACCGAAGTCGCGACGGCGAAACCCGCTTGCTGCATCAGCGCGCCGAGCCACGTTGTGAGCCCATAGAACCCGAGCAGCGCGAAGAACCACAGCGTCCAGACCATGATCGTGCGGCGGCGGTAGGTTTCGCTCCAGAGTTCGCGGAAGGCGCCGCGCGTGCGCGCGGCCGCCTGCGCCACGAGCTGCGACGGCGCGGGCAGCGTCGCCAGTCCCGTCGCCTTCAACACCTTCGCTTCGATGCGCGCCATCACTTTGTCCGCTTCGGCGAGACGCCCGCGATGTTCGAGCCAGCGCGGCGATTCGGGCACGATGCGCCGCACGATCAGCACGAAGACGGCGGGCACGGCGAGCAGCGCGAACACGGTGCGCCAGCCGAAATGCGGCAGTACGAAGTACGAGACCACGCCGGCCGTGATGAAGCCGAGCGGCCAGAATCCGTCCATCAATGCGATCAGCCGCCCGCGCTGGGCGGCTGGCACGAATTCCGACAGCAGCGTTTGCGCAACCGGAAACTCCATCCCCATGCCGATGCCGAGCAGCACGCGATAGACGATCAGCGCATCGACGCTTTGCGCCGTCGAGCACAGATACGACGCGACGCCCCACAGCACCATGCTCCACTGAAACACCGGACGGCGCCCGAAGCGGTCGGCAAGGAGACCGGCGGCTGCCGCGCCCAAGACCATGCCGAAGAAGCTTGCGCTCGCAACCAATCCGGTGGTCGCGGTGGATAGTCCGAACTCCTTTTTGATCGACCCAAGCACGAATGTCATCGTGCCGAGATCGACCGAATCGAAGAAGAACGCCACCGCGATGATGAGGAAGATCGTGCGGTGATAGCTGGAAAACGGCAGACGTTCGAGACGCGCGGCAGTGCTGGCGCGCGCGGCGGTCGTGGTGGACTTGCGGAAGGCGGGGGGCATGACACCTCCGAGTGAAAGAGAAGGGCCTCGTGATGGTTCGAGGCCGGCCTTCACTCAGTAGATGCCGCCATTAATCGTCGCTATAGAAGGAATCCGGCATTGGCATGGAATGGGCGCGTCATCGTAAGTCGTCGGCGCATTGAGGTTGCGGGTGACGATGCGCGGCATGAACGCGCAGACCGCAGTCCACTTGGTTGCTCATGCGATCTCCCCACGATATTCTGTCGTCGCTATTTTTGTGGGGATGATTGGCATGCCGAATGAATATCGATATGGAATACATGATGGACTCAGTCGCGAGGAATTGTTTTTACTGGTCGCGATCGATGAGACGTGCAAGCAACTTGGTGTGGATGACGTAGTGGCAGTGGGCGCTATTTTGGCCGGACAGCGATTTATTCCAACCCGCGGAAAATTCAACGGCGCGGTCGAAGGTACATCGGTCGCCTCCGTCGTTTCTCGGAGACTGCTTCCCTATGAGCTGGAACACAAGATTCTGCCTACCGTGACGTCCTTCGAGAGCCTGTTTCTGCTCCGAATCAAATTCACGCGCAGCCTTGGCGTGTTCGTTGGCCGAGCAATACCAGGCGTTGGTTGGGTAATTCTGGCGGCCGATGTTTCGACTATCATTTACCGTTCAGTGAACGCATACAATAGTCTCGCCAAGCCGGAGGATCGTTTGTGATGGCAGATACAGCTTGGAAGAATCTCGAAGAATTTATCGCAGCGGATGTGGGGAAACCGACTATCGGTCAATTGGATCTGACACGAGACACTGATCTGTACCATGATTTGGATCTGAATCCAGGCCACATCGAGCGATTGATGACGGAGTGGGCCGCAAAGTTCAACGTGGATATGGCGGCATTCGATATCTACTACTACTACCCGTCGGCGAAGCTAGGCATTGGCTCCTTCCTTACCGCGGTAGTCAAGTCGCCGTTTAACGCAGCGGCACGCGAAACGCTCGGTGGCCGATTGCTCACACTCGGCATGTTGGAAGATGCGATGCAAACGGGGCGGTGGAGTATCTGATGACCTGTTACGGGCTATATGACTAGCGAATGCATCTCGGCATAGAACGGGTAAGCCATTATGGGATCACCCGTTCTACGCGAGGGTCACGTGGTCAAACTATTGGGGGCGAAGCCGACGGGCGAACGGCTCAAATGAGCATCCGCATTGCCCCGCGCGGGCTTCCCGTTCGCGACAAAATACGGCACATCCGCGCGCGCGAGCGCGTCGCGCCCACGAATCCGATCGACGATCTTCTCGGCGAGCATGATCGTCGGCGCGTTGAGGTTGCCGGTGGTGATGCGCGGCATGATCGACGCATCGACGACACGCAAGCCCTCGATCCCATGCACACGCCCTTCGCCATCGACGACGGCCATGTCGTCGTAGCCCATCGCACACGAGCAGGACGGGTGATACGCCGTTTCCGCGCGGTTGCGCACGAACGCGTCGAGTTCGGCGTCGGTCTTGAGATCGGCGCCGGGGTTCAGCTCGCGGCCGCGATAACGATCGAGCGCAGGCTGACGGATGATCTCGCGCGTGATCCGGATCGCGTCGCGGAACTCGCGCCAGTCGAGCGGCTCGGCCATGTAGTTGAAGAGGATGCTCGGATGTTCGTGCGGATCGCGCGAGCGCAGCTTCACACGACCGCGGCTCGGCGAGCGCATCGAGCCGACGTGCGCCTGGAAGCCGTGCATTTCGATCGCGTTCGAGCCGTTGTAGTTGATCGCGACGGGCAGGAAGTGATACTGGATGTTCGGCCAGAGGTCGTCGTCGCGCGTGCGGATGAAGCCGCCTGCCTCGAAGTGATTGCTCGCGCCGATGCCGGTGCCCTTCAGCATCCATTCGATACCGATCGCGGGCTGGTTGCGCTTCAGAAGCG
Organism: Trinickia camelliae; assembly: GCF_053525655.1. NCBI lineage: Bacteria > Pseudomonadati > Pseudomonadota > Betaproteobacteria > Burkholderiales > Burkholderiaceae > Trinickia > Trinickia camelliae. Next base: position 76,776 of record NZ_JBCHAA010000009.1, on the reverse strand, counting down.
CGGGGTAGAGCGAGACGGGCTCCTTGCACTCGTACTGCATGTACATCTCGAGATGGTCCTGCAGGTTCTGTCCGACGCCGGGCAAATCGAGCACCACCGGGATATCGAGTTCGCGCAGCCACGCGCCGGGGCCGACGCCCGAACGCTGCAGGATCTGCGGCGATGCGATCGCGCCGCTGCACAGCAGCACTTCGCGCCGTGCGTGCGCGGTCATGCGATCGTTGCGATGCAGATACTCCGCGCCGATCGCGCGCTTGCCCGAGAACAGGATGCGATCGGTGGTGGCGTGCGTGACGATCGTCAGATTCGGGCGCTGGCGGGCCTGGTCCAAGTAGCCGCGCGCCGTGCTCGCGCGCCGGCCTTTCGGCGTCACGGTGCGGTCCATCGGGCCGAAGCCTTCTTGCTGATAGCCGTTCAAGTCGTCGGTGCGTGGATAGCCGGCTTGCACGCCGGCCTCGACCATCGCGGCAAAGAGCGGGTTGTTGCCGGGCTTGCTGGTCGTCACGCTGACCGGACCGTTGCCGCCGTGATAATCGTTCGGGCCGATGTCGCGCGTTTCCGCTTTCTTGAAGTACGGCAGGCAGTCGAGATAGCTCCAGTTTTCGAGGCCTTTGTTGTCGGCCCAGCCGTCGTAATCGAGCGCGTTGCCGCGGATGTAGCACATGCCGTTGATCAGCGACGAGCCGCCGAGCCCCTTGCCGCGCCCGCATTCCATGCGGCGATTGTTCATGTGCGGCTCGGGGTCGGTCTCGTAGGCCCAGTTGTAGCGCCGTCCCTGCAACGGATAGGCGAGTGCGGCGGGCATCTGCGTGCGGAAGTCGAAGCGATAGTCGGGGCCGCCCGCTTCGAGCAGCAGCACGGTCACGCCGGCGTCTTCGGTCAGCCGAGTGGCGAGCACGTTGCCGGCCGAGCCGGCGCCGATGATGATGTAGTCGAATTCACGGATGGTCATGGACGGTCCCCTCAAAACACCGGGTTATAGCGGCCGAGTTCGACCTGCACGGATTTGATGCGCGTGTAGTGCTCGAGCGTCGTAATGCCGTTTTCGCGGCCGACGCCCGACTGCTTGTAGCCGCCTACCGGCATTTCGGCGGGCGACTCGCCCCAGGTGTTGATCCAGCAGATCCCGGCTTCGAGGCGATGGATCACGCGATGGGCACGTGCGAGATTTTCGGTGACGACACCTGCCGCGAGGCCATACGACGTGGCGTTCGCACGCGCGATGACTTCGTCTTCGTCGTCGAAAGCGAGCAGACACATGACCGGCCCGAAGATTTCCTCGCGCACGATCCGCATGTCGTCGCGGCAGTCGCCGAAGACGGTCGGCGCGACATACTGGCCGCGCGAGAATTCGCCGTCGACGAGACGCGCGCCGCCCGCGAGCAGATGCGCGCCTTCGCGCTTGCCGCTCTCGATGTAGCCGAGCACCTTGTCGAGCTGCGCGGCGCTGGCGAGCGGGCCGAAGTTAGTCTGCGGATCGGACGGCTTGCCGACGCGGATGCGCTTCACGCGCTCGAGCACGCGCGCCTTGAAGCCTTCCTTGATCGAGCGATGCACGAACACGCGCGTGCCGTTCGTGCACACCTGCCCGGCGCTGAAGAAATTCGCGGTGACGGCGATGTCGGCGGCGCGATCGATATCGGCGTCGCCGAACACGATCAGCGGCGACTTGCCGCCGAGCTCCATCGTCACTTCCTTCAACGACGATGCGCCGGCGAGCGACATCACCTTCTTGCCCGTTTCGACGCCGCCCGTAAACGACACCTTGGCGATCTCCGGATGCGCGGCGAGCCATGCGCCGACGCGCCCGTCGCCCTGCACGACGTTGAACACGCCCGGCGGCACGCCGGCTTCGATGTAGATCTCGGCGAGCTTCGAGGCGGACAGCGGCGTGACTTCACTCGGCTTGAAGATCATCGCGTTGCCGGCCGCAAGCGCGGGCGCGGACTTCCAGCAAGCGATCTGAATCGGATAGTTCCATGCACCGATGCCTGCACACACGCCGAGCGGTTCGCGCCGCGTATACACGAACGATTCGGCGCGCAGCGGAATCTGCTGGCCTTCGATCGCGGTGGCGAGACCCGCGTAGTACTCGATCACGTCGGCGCCGGTCACGATGTCGACGGCGAGCGTTTCCGCAATCGGCTTACCGGTGTCGCGCATTTCGAGTTCGGCGAGCTCGTCGTTGCGCGCGCGCAGCAATTCGACCGCGCGGCGCAGAATGCGCGAGCGCTGCATCGCGGTCATCGCCGCCCATTCACGCTGGCCTTCGCGTGCGGATTGCACGGCGCGATCGATGTCGGCTTCGCTCGCCTGCTGAACCGACGCGAGCGTTTCGCCGGTGGCGGGATCGAATGTGTCGAACGTGACGCCGCTGGTGGCATCGACATAAGCGCCGCCGATGTAAAGACGTTGCAGGCCGTAGGCGGTGGAAGAGGGCATCGAATATCTCCTTGGATGCGCAAATCGCGACTTGAGAGGCGACCGAGAGCGAATGAAATGGGACGTAGATGTGATTTGCCGCTATGCGTGCTGACCCAGCAGCAAATCGATGTAGTCGTTGGCGAGACGGATCGCGGCCTTCGTGTCGAACGGCTCGCCGCTTAGCGCGCCGCGCAGCCAGAGCCCGTCGATCATCGCGGCGAGACCGCTCGCCGAGCGCCGGGCGGCGGCACGCGGCAGCGCCTTGCCGAACTCCGCGCACAGGTTCGAATAGAGGCGCCGCGTGTTCACGTGCTGCAGGCGCTTCAACGATGGCTCATGCATGCTTTGCGACCAGAACGCGAGCCAGGTCTTCATCACCGGGGCGCTGATCTGGCTCACGTCGAAATTCGCGGCGACGACGGCGCGCAAGCGCGAGCGCGGATCGGACTTCGCCGCGGTGCGCCGCCGCGCGGTGGCGGCCCACAAGTCGCGCAGCACGTGGCGCATCGTCGCTTCGATGAGGCCGTTCTTGTCGCCGAAATAGTGACTGACGATGCCCGTCGAGATGTTCGCGCGCTGCGCGACGAGCGCGAGCGTCGTGCCGGACAGGCCGGCTTCGTCGATGGTGTGCAGCGTGGCGTCGATCAATTGCGCGCGGCGCACTTCGCGCATTCCGACTTTTGGCATGGTCGTTTCCAGTTTCGTTGTGCGTCAAAAGGCCTCAAGGATAGTCTTTTTATGTTGAACGTTCAATCAATAAAAAACGGACGGAGTATCGAGATGTCGGCGTTGGGCAAGCACGTGTCGGGTTTTGAACGATTGCCGCAGGGCCTTGCGGACTACGCTCGAACGAGTCGCGGCGGCTAGTGATTGATGGCGGTCTCGCAGCGGACGCCGCGCTTAACGGACGTTGAAAGGACGTGTAAACGAGCGTCGAAACGTAAAGGAGACAGAACGATGAGCAGCAATCGAGGTGTCGTTTATCTGGGGCAGGGCAAGGTCGAAGTGCAATCGATCGATTACCCGAAGATGGTCGATCCGAGCGGCCGCGCGATCGGGCACGGCGTGATTCTGAAAGTGGTGAGCACGAATATCTGCGGCTCCGATCAGCACATGGTGCGCGGGCGGACGACGGCGGAAGTCGGGCTCGTGCTGGGGCATGAGATCACGGGCGAAGTGATCGAAGTGGGGCGCGATGTCGAGACGCTGAAGATCGGCGATCTGGTGTCGGTGCCGTTCAACGTCGCGTGTGGACGATGTCCGATGTGCAAGGATCAGCACACGGGTGTGTGTCTCAACGTGAACCCGTCGCGTGCGGGCGGCGCGTATGGCTACGTCGATATGGGCGGATGGATCGGCGGGCAGGCCGAATATGTGCTCGTGCCCTACGCGGATTTCAATTTGCTCAAGTTCCCCGATCGCGATCAGGCGATGGCGAAGATCCGCGATCTCACTTGTCTCTCCGATATTTTGCCGACCGGTTATCACGGGGCTGTGACGGCGGGCGTGAAACCTGGGTCGACCGTTTATGTCGCTGGCGCGGGGCCGGTCGGGATGGCGGCGGCTGCGTCGGCGCGTTTGCTGGGGGCGGCTTGCACGATCGTCGGCGATATGAACGCCGAGCGTCTCGCGCATGCGAAGGCGATGGGATTCGAAGTGGTCGATCTTTCACTCGATGCGACGCTTGCGGAACAGATCGAGCAGATTCTGGGTAAGCCGGAGGTGGATTGCGCGGTCGATTGCGTGGGCTTCGAAGCCCATGGGCACGGTAGCGGCCACGCGGAAGAAGCGCCGGCTACGGTGCTCAATTCGCTGATGGAGATTACGCGGGCGGCGGGGGCGATCGGGATTCCCGGGCTCTATGTGACGGATGACCCGGGTGCTGTCGATGCCGCTGCGCGTCGCGGCAGTTTGAGCATTCGCTTCGGCCTCGGCTGGGCGAAGTCGCATTCGTTCCATACCGGGCAGACGCCGGTGATGAAGTACAACCGCAATCTGATGCAGGCGATTCTGTGGGATCGGTTGCCGATTGCAAAGATCGTCAATGTGTCGGTGATTTCGCTCGATCAAGCGCCGGAAGGCTATCGCAAGTTCGATGGTGGGGCGCCGCGGAAGTTTGTGATCGATCCGCATGGCTTGTTGAACGCGGCTTGAGGCAGTAAGCCGCGGTTGTATCGCTGTGCTTTGAAGATGATGCCCGGGGCGGTGATCCTTTTAAATGGATGTCCGCCCCGGGTCGCGCTCAATTCTTCACCGGGTAATACCAGAGGTTGCGGTCGCTATAGCCGAACTGCTTGATGATCGACGCCAGCGTTCCGTCGGCGCGAAGTTCGTCGAGCGCTCGCGACACCGCGCTGTTCAAGTCGACGTCGCCCTTGCGCAACGCGTAGCGCGCATACCCGTACTCCTGCGGCAGCGGTCTGTAGTCGGTCACCATTTCCATTGCCGCAGTCGGATGCTGTTTCAGGAATTGTCCGATCTTGATGTCGTCTTCCATCGCGACGTCGATTCGCCCCGCGATCAGATCGGCGAACTCCGCCTCGCTGTTCGTGTAGAGCTTGAGCTCCTTCAGGTCCTTGCGGCCTTCGAGCAGCTGGTGATTGATGCTCCCGCGCATCGTGCCGACGGTATGGCCGGCGAAGTCGTCCCACGCATGAATCTTCGACGGGTTGCCATGCTGTACAGCGATGCCCGATCCGTACCAGTAGGCTGGGCTCGTGAACGCCACCACGCGCAGCCGCTTCTCGTTCTCGTGCAGGTTGTCGACGATGACGTCGGCCCGGCCGGCGAGCAGCGCCGGAATCATCGCGTCGAACGGCACGATGTCCCATGTGACCTTGGTGATGCCGAGCCGCTTCATGATTTCGCGGAAGATGCGCACGTCGGCGCCGTCGTAGGTGTGCGTTTTGTCGTCCTGGTAGGTCGACGGCGGATCGGCGGCGATGACGAGTGTGATGCCGTTCTGGATCGCGCGCTTGTAGGAGCCGTCGCCGCCCTCGAAGCTCGCGCCGCTGATTCCGGCGCTATCCGCCGCATGGGCAGTGGACAGCGTCACAAGACCCGTCAATATCGAAGCAAACACCAGCGTAGCTTTGCGCATGAAACGCCCTCAAATGGTTGGTATTAGAGACGCGACGGGCCACGGAGAACTCGCCAGGCACGCGGCGAGCGCGACGCGGCGTTCCCCGTGCGGGGCGTGCCCATCTTGCGTTCGAGCCAGTGCACGACGAGCGCGCTCGGCCACGAAAACGCCAAATAGATCGCGCCGACTATCGTGAAGATGGTGACGTACTGGAAGTTCGTCGACGAGACGACCTGGCCGGTAAACATCAGCTCCTTGACCGTCACGATCGACACGAGCGAGGTGTCCTTGAAGAGCGAAATCGCGTAGTTGCCGAGCGGCGGCACGACAATGCGGATGGCCTGGGGCAGCACGATCAGGCGCATCGTTTGGCGGCCCGACAAGCCGAGCGCCTTCGCCGCTTCGATCTGGCTCTTCGGCACCGCCTCGATGCCGGCGCGATACACCTCGGCGAGATACGCCGAATAGTTGATCGACAACCCGATCACGCCTGCGGTGAACGGGGCGAAGCGAATCCCGAACGCGGGCAGCACGAAGTAGATGTAGAACAACTGCAGCAGCGCGGGAGTGCCGCGGATCACCTCGATATAGATCGACGCGAGCGCGCGCGGAAGCCGCGCTCGGCCGATCCTGGCGAGCGCAAGCAGCAGGCCGAACGGCAGGGCGAGCGCGAGGATGCTGAAGGTCAGCTCGACGCTCGTGAGCGCCCCTCTGAGCAGGTCGGGCAGATAGTTGCTCGCGTCGTGCAGATCGAACAGATTGAGAAAGGTGTTCAGCATGAGGTTCTTGCCTGTTGCGGGGCGCGGGTGTTCCGCTGAGCACAAGCGAGTCAGCTCGGCGCGCCGGGCTGCGGGTCCGACCGCGCGCCGAGCTTCCGGCTGATGCGCTCGGCATGCGCGCGCAGGGTGCGCCCCAGTGCATGCAGGTCGTCCTCACTCATTCCGTTCTTGAGCGTGGTGACGCTGATCGCGGCCACGCCCTCGCCATCGCGGTTCGTAATCGCCGCGCCGACGCAGACCACGCCAATGTTGTCTTCCTCGTCGTCGAATGCGTAGCCTTGTTCGGCGACCTGGATCAGATCCTTCATCAGCTCCGCGGGCGTCACGCGCGTGTATTCGGTGCGGCGCGGCATGCCGGTAATAGCCAGCAGTTTCACGACCCGCGCCGGCGGCAACAGTGCCATTAGCGATTTGCCGAGAGCCGAGCAGTGCGGGAGCTCGCGTTGGCCGAGGGCGGAGGCGATCCGCACGATGCCCGGCGCCTCGACACGGTTGATCGCCACGGCATAGCCGTTGTCGTCGAGCACGGCGAGCCGGGAGGTGAGCCCGGTCGTCTCCGTCAGCTCCTGCAGCACCGGCATCGCGACTTGGGATACGCCGATGTCGGCTGCCGCCCGGTCGCCGAGGTGGACGAGCGCAAACCCAAGCCGATAGCGCCGCGAGCCGCCGAGGCGCACATCGGTGATGAAGTCGCGGGCGAGCAAGGTCTGCAATAACGCAAAAGCAGTGCTCTTCGAAACGCCGATGGCCGTCGCGATCTCCGCGACCGTGAGCCCCTCGGCGCCGCTGGTCCCCAATGTCTCCAAAACGTCGAGTGCCCGGCTAACACTGCGAAGTGCGTTGCGTTCTCCAGTGGTTTCAGCTGTTTGTGTCATGTGTATTTCGTGTTCTAACCAATAGCGTGGCGGCCGAGCGTATTAGCTAGCTTCGCATAGACGATATTGACAGTCATTAGGGGTGGAACGTACCATGAATACCTCACCGAACAGCGTTCGGCAGAGCGGAACAATATAAATAAATCGAGAGGCGGCACACCGGATTCACGGTGCGCTTTATCCAGACAAATAGCTACGGGGGCCACGGATCGGTGGCGCGCTTGCTTGCGCGCCACCGAATTCCGACGGCAAAAAAACGATGGAAATAATTTCTGAACGGCATTTGAACGACGGCGGGCAACCGAAAAAATCGGGCGCCTATTCGCTGAAAGTCGCGCATGGCGATATTCAACACATCAAGTCCGTGATTCAGCGATTGTCTATACAAGACTTGAATGAATCGCGATTGCCGCCGGCATATTGGCGAAAGCGCTTGCAGGAAATTATTGAAAGCCATCAATTGTCGAAAAGCCAGTTCGAAGAAATCTCCCAGCTTCTCGCCACGTTGAAGGACTAGCGGCGCACGCTTGCCCGAGGCTTTGCCGCGCATAGGCGGCTCCCGCTTGCGAGCGGGACGACGTGGGCGATCGCACGCCCCTTGCCGTAGCCCGCTTGCCGCGACACATAGGCGGTTTGAGCGGGACCAGTTATTTGCCGGGGAACATCAGATGGAATGCTTTTCCGAAATTCAACGGAATGCCGTACTGCCGCCCGTTCCGCCTGACGCGCGCAGCGCGAGGCGTATTGGCGTGGTGTTGTTCAATGGCTTTGCACTTCCGGGTGCAGTTGCAATCACCGAGGTGTTTCACTCGGCGAACGCATCTTCCAATGCCGAAGATTGTGATGGCGCGCGCTACGAAGTCTGCTTGTTGTCGGCAGCCGGCGGCAGAATCGCAAGTTCGTCATCCGTGTTCGTTTGGACTGAGAGTTTCGAAACGCAGCGCGATACAGACGATTTCCATGCGCTCTTCATCGTCGGCGGCATTGGGGCGGCCAGTGCTTCGCGGGATGATCGCCTCGTTACTTGGTTGCGCCGCGCGTATCCTCGCACCGAACTGATATTCCCGATCGCCGAAGGGAGCTTGCTCCTCGAAGCCGCTGGCTTCGGGCGAACCGCCAACGGGCGGGTCGAAGGGGCAGGTGTCGCCAGGTCATGGCGGAGCGGGGCCAATGCCGCCTCCGCAGCGGAGTCAGGAGATCCGTTGCAAGTCGCGATGTCGGTGGTTCAAGGGGATCTCGGTTCGGAAGCCGCGCGTCATATCTCGAGCCGCGTCGCTCCGCCCGCGGAAACGAAGTTCACTTCGATCGTGCGCAAGAACACTCCGGTTTGCGTCAACGAAAAGATTCAGGAATCCGCCCGGTGGCTCGAGGCAAACGGCGACCGGCCCATCGCCATCGACGACGCCGCGCAAATCGCCGCCATGAGCGAGCGAAACTTCCTGCGGCGCTTCAAGATGGAGATGGGCGTCACGCCCTCTGATTACCTCACGAACGTGCGGCTGGACATGAGCCGCCGCCTGCTCGTCGAAACGGATCTGCCGGTCGACAAGATCGCCAGACGATGCGGCATCGGCAGTGGCGGGCGGTTATCGAAGCTGTTTCGTAAGCATTTCGAAACGACTCCGACCCAATACCGCGCAAGCAAACAGGTGGTGGGTAAATCGCTGTAGGAAGCTCGCTGGCCTAATCGCCAGCGACGCTTGCCGGACGTCCGGTTTCGTGCAACCTAAGCGTGCATCAGCACGCCGCCGGTCATGCCAGCGGTTGGCAGCAAAGGTGCCGCCACCGCAGGCGCAAGCGGGGCCACCTGCCTGCGTCGCTCCCTCGTCGGCGCTGTACCGAACGCATCGCGATAGCTCTTGCTGAAATGACAAGCCGACTGGAAACCACAGGCCATCGTGATGTGCATGATCGACATATCGGTTTGCAGCAGCAACTCCCGCGCGCGCCGCAACCGCAACGTGAGGTAGTAATGCGTCGGCGTCATCCCGAGATGCTCGCGGAAAAGCCGCTGCAATTGCCGTTGCGACATATTCGCGAGCCGCGCGAGTTCTTCGCGCGACAACGGCTCCTCGATATTGTTTTCCATCAGCGCGATCACTTCGAACAGCGACTTGTTCGCTGACCCAAGCCGCGCCACGAGCGGCATGCGCTGCTGAGCGCTCGTATCGCGCACATGCTCGACGATGAACTGTTCGGCGATCTGCGTCACGCGCGCCGTCCCAACGCGCGCAGCAATCAAGTTGAGCATCATGTCGAGCGGCGCAACGCCGCCCGTGCAAGTCACGCGATCACGGTCGACCACGAACAGTTCTTTCAGAAAACGCGTGCCGGGGAATTCTTCCTTGAGCGCCGACATGTTTTCCCAATGGATCGCGCACGCGTAGCCGTCGAGCAATCCCGATTTCGCGAGCGCATACGTGCCCGTGCAAAGACTGCCGAGCGCGACACCCTCGCGCGCGAAGCGGCGCAGTGCCGACAAATGAGCCGGGGTCGTTTCGCGCTGCACGTCGATGCCGCCGCAGACGAACACGATATCCGGCTTGCCGACGCATTCGACGGGACCCGATTCGACGGATAGACCATTACTCGCCGTCACAGGTCCGCCTTCCGGGCTCACGACCGACCAACGATAAAGCGGTTCGCCGCTCAAGTAGTTCGCCATGCGCAGCACTTCGATCGCATTCGTGAACGCGATCATCGTGAAGTTCGGCAACGGCATGAAGGCGAAGTGAGACAGCGACGCAGTTCGGTCGGGCGACATGGAGAGGCGTTCCTTCGAATCCGGATTATTGCTGCCGATGCGGGGACATGGGCTCATTCATTGTGGAATCGATGGCAACAAGCGTGCCATACGGCTTAACCCTTAGCCCACGGCGGCGCGCCGCAGCAGCGTTGCATTGCGATGCACTGTGCGCGTGCGGCGGCGGCACGGTTTCGCGCGCGATCCGCACTTGCGCAGTGCGAAGGCGTTGCGATGCAGCAATTCTTTGCGAAGCGCGGAATCGACAAATCCGCACGACCGGTCACTTGTCCAAAATGGACTTCGATGGCGGGAAATACCAAGAAAGCGTCTGAAATCCCAAATCGGCTCCAAAAGCGAACGACAAGAATAGAGCCGTCAAGTACGAGAGCCCGCAAGCCTTGCTGCAAGCGGGTGTGCTCCCCCCACTCTCCAGGGACTCACTATGTCGAACACGTCTCCATTCTTTGCGCAGACTCTTGCCGAGCGCGACGCGCCGGTGCGCGGCGCGGTATTGCGGGAACTCGAGCGGCAGCAGTCGCAGGTCGAGCTGATCGCGTCGGAAAACATCGTGTCGCGCGCCGTGCTCGAGGCGCAAGGCTCCGTGCTGACCAACAAGTACGCAGAGGGTTATCCGGGCAAGCGTTACTACGGCGGTTGCGAATTCGTCGATGAAGTCGAGACGCTCGCGATCGATCGCGTGAAGCAGATCTTCGGCGCGGGCTACGCGAACGTGCAGCCGCATTCGGGCGCGCAAGCCAATGGCGCGGTGATGCTCGCGCTGACGAAGCCGGGTGACACGGTGCTCGGCATGTCGCTCGATGCGGGAGGCCATCTCACGCATGGCGCGAAGCCGGCGTTGTCGGGCAAGTGGTTCAACGCGGTGCAGTACGGCGTCGATCGAGAGTCGATGTTGATCGACTACGCGCAAGTCGAGGCGCTCGCTCAGCAGCACAAGCCGAGCCTCATCATCGCGGGCTTCTCCGCGTATCCACGCCAGCTCGATTTCGCGCGCTTCCGGGCGATCGCCGACAGCGTCGGCGCGAAGCTGATGGTGGATATGGCGCACATCGCGGGCGTGATCGCCGCGGGTCGCCATGCGAACCCGGTCGAGCATGCGCACGTCGTCACGTCGACCACGCACAAGACGCTGCGCGGCCCGCGCGGCGGCTTCGTTCTGACCAACGACGAAGACATCGCGAAGAAGATCAACTCGGCGGTGTTCCCGGGGCTGCAGGGCGGTCCGCTGATGCACGTGATTGCGGGCAAGGCGGTCGCGTTCGGCGAAGTCCTGCAGCCGAGCTTCAAGACCTATATCGACAACGCGCTCGCCAACGCCAAGGCGCTGGGCGTCGTGCTCAAGGAAGGCGGCGTCGATCTCGTGACGGGCGGCACCGACAACCATCTGCTGCTCGTCGATCTGCGTCCGAAGGGCCTCAAGGGCACCCAAGTCGAGCAGGCGCTCGAACGCGCGGGCATCACGTGCAACAAGAACGGCATTCCGTTCGACACCGAGAAGCCGACCGTCACGTCGGGCATCCGTCTCGGCACGCCGGCTGGCACGACGCGCGGCTTCGGCGTCGACGAGTTCCGTCAGATCGGCCGCCTCATCCTCGAAGTGTTCGACGCGCTGCGCAAGCACCCGGATGGCGACGCCGAAACCGAGCAGCGCGTGCGCCGGGAAATCTTCGCGCTGTGCGAGCGGTTCCCGATCTACTGAACCGCACGCCAATACGCAAGCCAACCCAATCGCACGCTTGAAGTTCATTCGCAAGAACGCCTGGAGAATTCGATGAGCACCCTGCACGAGAACAGCATCATCATCGACGGTCTGAACATTTCCAAGTTCGACCGCTCGGTATTCGAAGACATGAGGAAGGGCGGCATCACGGCCGCGAACTGCACGGTGTCGGTCTGGGAGAACTTCACGAAGACGGTCGACAACATTGCGCTCATGAAGAAGCAGATTCGCGAGCACAGCGAGCTCCTGACGCTCGTGCGCACGACCGACGACATCCGGCGCGCGAAGCAGGAGGGCAAGACCGGCGTCATCTTCGGCTTCCAGAACGCGCACGCGTTCGAGGACAACCTCGGCTACATCGAGGCGTTCGCCGACATGGGCGTGCGGGTCGTTCAGCTTTGCTACAACACGCAGAACCTCGTGGGCACCGGTTGCTACGAGCGTGACGGCGGCTTGTCGGATTTCGGGCGCGAGGTCATCACTGAGATGAATCGCGTCGGCATCATGGTCGATCTCTCGCATGTCGGGGGCAACACGTCGTCGGAAGCGATCGCGTTCTCGAAGAAGCCGGTCTGCTATTCGCACTGCCTGCCGTCGGGGCTCAAGGAGCATCCGCGCAACAAGAGCGACGAGCAATTGAAAGAGATCGCCGACGCCGGCGGTTTTGTCGGCGTGACGATGTTCGCGCCGTTCCTCAAGCGCGGCATCGACGCCACCATCGACGACTACATCGAAGCGATCGGCTACGTGGTCAATCTGATCGGCGAAGACGCGGTCGGCATCGGCACGGATTTCACGCAGGGCTACAGCACCGAGTTCTTCGACATGCTCACGCACGACAAGGGCCGTTATCGCCGTCTCACGAACTTCGGCAAGGTCGTGAATCCCGAAGGCATTCGCACGATCGGCGAGTTTCCGAACCTGACGGCGGCGATGGAGCGCGCCGGCTGGAGCGAGACCCGCATCCGCAAGATCATGGGCGCAAACTGGGTGAGGGTCTTCAAGGACGTATGGGGCGCTTGAGCCTCGCTCAAGTATCAAACGCTTAGCCAGTTCCATTCACGGAGTCATTCGATGCAACCGCAACTGCCGATCGATGTCGATCCCAACACAGGCGTCTGGACCACCGACGCGCTGCCGATGCTGTACGTCCCGCGTCATTTCTTCACGAACAACCACACGGCAGTCGAGGAAGCGCTCGGCCGCGAGGCCTATGCCGAGATTCTCTACAAGGCCGGCTACAAGTCCGCATATCACTGGTGCGATAAAGAAGCGAAGCAGCATGGCATCAGCGGCATGGCGGTTTTCGAGCACTACTTGAAACGTCTGTCGCAACGCGGCTGGGGGCTCTTCACGATCGTCGAGGCGGATCCGGCAAGCGCGCGTGCGCGCATCGAGTTGCGCCATTCGTCGTTCGTGCTCCAGCAGCCGGGCAAGGAAGGCAAGCTTTGCTACATGTTCGCCGGCTGGTTCGCCGGCGCGATGGACTGGGTCAACGACACGCGCGATGGCGGCAAGCATGCGCCGCGTTCGCAATCGAAAGAGGTGCAATGCGCGGCCGAAGGCCACGACCATTGCGTATTCGAAGTTTCGCCGCTTGCTCAATAAAACGCGGTATCAGCACTACGTTCGAGGTCGCCTGAGATGCGCTATCCCCATCTGTTCAAACCCCTGACGCTGAACAAGCTCACGGTGCGCAACCGGATCGTCAGCACGGCGCACGCCGAGGTCTATGCGGAGCCGGGCGGGCTCCCTGGCGACCGCTATATCCGTTACTACGAGGAGAAGGCCAAGGGCGGTGTCGGCCTAGCCGTGTGCGGCGGATCGAGCCCGGTGTCGATCGATAGCCCGCAGGGATGGTGGAAGTCGGTGAATCTCGCGACCGACAAGATCGTCGATCCGCTCTCGCGCCTTGCAGAAGCGATGCACCGGCACGGCGCGAAGATCATGATCCAGGCGACGCACATGGGACGCCGCTCGGCGTTCCATGGCGAGCACTGGCCGCATTTGATGTCACCCTCGGGGGTGCGCGAGCCCGTGCATCGCGGCAACGCGAAAATCATCGAGGTCGAGGAAATCCGCCGCATCATCGGCGATTTCGCGGCGGCCGCGAAGCGCGTGAAGGATGCCGGAATGGACGGCATCGAGATCTCCGCCGCGCACCAGCACCTGATCGATCAGTTCTGGAGCCCGCGCACGAACTTCCGCACCGACGAATGGGGCGGCAGCCTCACGAACCGGCTGCGCTTCGGCGTCGAAGTCCTGAAGGCGGTGCGCGAGGCCGTCGGCCCCGACTTCTGCGTCGGCCTGCGCATGTGCGGTGACGAATTCCACGAAGACGGTCTCGATCACGAACAATTGAAGGAGATCGCGCAAGCGATGTCCGAGACCGGCTTGATCGACTATCTCGGCGTGATCGGCTCGGGCGCGGATACGCACAACACGCTCGCCAACTGCATGCCGCCGATGGCGCTGCCGCCCGAGCCGTTCGTGCATCTCGCGGCGGGCATCAAGTCGGTCGTCAAGCTGCCGGTGATGCACGCGCAGAGCATTCGCGATGCGGGCCAGGCCGAGCGCCTGCTCGCTAGCGGGATGGTCGATCTAGTCGGCATGACGCGCGCGCAGATCGCCGACCCGCACATGGTCATCAAGATTCGTGACGGACGCGAAGACGAAATCAAGCAATGCGTCGGTGCGAACTATTGCATCGACCGCCAGTACAACGGCCTGGACGTGCTGTGCGTGCAGAACGCTGCGACGTCGCGTGAAGCGACGATGCCGCACGTGATCGAGAAGTCCCGCGGACCGAAGCGCAAGGTCGTCGTGGTCGGCGCTGGTCCCGCGGGTCTGGAAGCCGCTCGCGTCGCGCGTCTGCGCGGGCACGAAGTGGTGCTGTTCGAAAAGCAGAATGAAGTCGGCGGACAGATCATGCTGGCCGCGAAGGCGCCGCAGCGCGAGCAGATGGCGGGCATCGTCCGTTGGTTCGATATGGAGACGAAGCGCATCGGCGTCGACCGGCGCCTCGGCGTGGCGGCTGACGACAAGACGATTCTCGCGGAGAAGCCCGACATCATCGTGCTTGCCACCGGCGGTTCGAGCTTCACGAATCAGGTGCCGGCGTGGGGCGTCGAGGAAGGGCTCGCGGTCAGCTCGTGGGACATTCTCTCGGGACGCGTCGAGCCGAAGCAGAACGTGCTCGTCTACGACGGCGTGAGCACGCATGCGGGCGCGGGTGTGGCCGATTTCATCTCGAGCCGTGGCTCGAAGGTCGAAATCGTCACGCCGGATGTCAAGGTGGCCGATGACTGCGGCGGCACGACGTTCCCGATTTTCTATCGCCGGCTCTACGCGCAGGGCGTGATTCACACGCCGAACTACTGGCTCGATCGCGTCTATGAAGAGGACGGCAAGAAAATCGCCGTGCTGCGCAACGAGTACACGGAAGAGCAAGAGGAACGCGCTGTCGATCAGGTCGTGATCGAAAACGGCATCACGCCCAACGATGCCCTTTACTGGCAGCTCAAGCCGGAATCGGTCAATCGCGGACAGGTGGACGTGCACAAGCTCTTCGCATCCGAGCCGCAGCCGTCGCTCGCGGAGAAACTCGGCGACGGCCGCTTCCTGCTGTTCCGTGTCGGCGACTGCATTTCGATGCACAACATCCACGGCGCGATTTACGACGCGCTGCGCCTTTGCAAGGACTTTTGACCATGAACCCGGCGTTGGTCATTACCGCGTTGCTGTGGGTATCGGTCGCCGGTCTGGCGTTTGCGGTCGCGAAACGCTCGTCGTACTGGCGGCTCGGGCGGGCCACCGCTCCTGGCGCGTTCGGCGTCGCGAACCTGTTCGCGATCCCGAAGCGCTATTTCGTCGATCTGCACCACGTGGTCGCGCGCGATCCGTACATCGCGAAGACGCACGTCGCCACGGCAGGCGGCGCGATTGCCGCGCTCGCGCTGGTGTTCGTCAACTATGGGCTTGCGATCTATTCGCCGTGGCTCGACAAGCTGATCTTTCTCGCGGCGCTAGCGATGCTGATCGGCGCGGTGTTCGTGTGGCGCCGTCGTGCTGCGAAGAACGTGCCGGCGCGGCTGTCGCGCGGCCCGTGGAATACGCTGCCGTGGCTGCTCGGCTCGTTCGCGCTCGGCCTCACGCTCTACGTGGTCGTGCCGGCTGGCGCAATGTCCGGCGCGTTTGCGGTGCTCTGTGCGGTGCTGATCGGTGTCGGCGCGTTCGCGATGACGTTCGGCGCAGCCAAGGGCGGACCGATGAAGCACGCGATCGCGGGCCTGCTGCATCTCGCGTTCCATCCGCGCCAGGAGCGTTTCGCAGCGAACCGTGAGGCGTTCACCGGCAACGGCAGCGCGACGCCGCCGACAGCGCTGAAGCTGCCCGACATCGAGCATCAGGAATACGGCGTCGCGAAGCCGGTCGAGTTCCGCTGGAACCAGCTCTTGAGCTTCGACGCGTGCGTGCAGTGCGGCAAGTGCGAAGCGGCGTGTCCCGCGTTCGCGTCGGGCCAGCCGTTGAACCCCAAGAAGCTGATCCAGGATCTCGTCGTCGGGATGGCGGGCGGCAGTGATGCGGCGTACGCGGGCAGCCCGACGCCGGGCATCTCAGTCGGCAAGCACAGTGGCGAGCCGAACGGTCCGATCGTGTCGGGCCTGATCGAAGCCGATACGCTGTGGTCGTGCACGACGTGCCGAGCGTGCGTTCAAGAGTGCCCGATGCTGATCGAGCACGTCGATGCGATCGTGGACATGCGCCGTAACCAGACGCTCGTGCACGGCGAAGTGCCGGGCAAGGGCGCTGAAGTGCTCGCGAATCTGCGCGAGACCGGCTCGGCGGGCGGCTACGACATCGCGGCGCGCTATGACTGGGCGGTCGATCTGAACGCGCCCACCGCGCAACCGGGCAAGCCCGTCGACGTGCTGCTGATTGCCGGCGAAGGCGCGTTCGACATGCGCTATCAGCGCACGCTGCGTGCGCTCGTCAAAGTGTTGAACCGCGCCGGCGTGGACTACGCGGTGCTCGGCGGCATCGAGACCGATACGGGCGACGTCGCCCGGCGTCTCGGCGACGAAGCCACATTCCAGCGTCTCGCGAAACGTTTGATCGGCACGCTCGACGGGCTGAGCTTCAAGCAGATCGTCACGGCTGATCCGCACGTGATGCACAGCCTGCGCAACGAATACCGCGCACTGGGCGGACGCTATCCAGTCCAGCATCACACGAGCTTCATCGCGGAGCTGGTCGCGCAGGGCAAGCTCTTGCCGAAGGCCGCGGCCGCGCTGCGCGACAAGCGCGTGACCTATCACGACCCGTGCTACCTGGGC
Organism: Trinickia camelliae; assembly: GCF_053525655.1. Classification (NCBI taxonomy): domain Bacteria; kingdom Pseudomonadati; phylum Pseudomonadota; class Betaproteobacteria; order Burkholderiales; family Burkholderiaceae; genus Trinickia; species Trinickia camelliae. The sequence continues at coordinate 59,796 of NZ_JBCHAA010000009.1, read as the reverse complement.
CGCTACAACGGCGAGACCGAAGCGCCGCGCAAGCTGCTGAAATCGATCGGCATCCAGGTGGTCGAAATGGAAAGGCATGGCATGCGCGGACGCTGCTGCGGCGGTGGCGGCGGCGCGCCGCTGACCGATATTCCCGGCAAGCAGCGCATTCCCGATATCCGGATCGCGGATGCCCGATCGATCGGTGCGGATGTGGTCGCGGTCGGCTGCCCTAACTGCACGGCGATGCTCGAGGGCGTGGTCGGGCCGCGTCCGGAAGTGCTGGACGTGGCGGAACTCGTCGCTGGCGCGCTGGAGTGAAGCGATGAATACCATCAAACGAATCGATCCGCGCCGGCCGTTCACGGTCACGGCGGCTGGGCTCAAGCGTATTACGCTCGGAGCGGAAACGGTTGCGGGCGCAACCACCGATTATGTGGTGACGGCGGGCCATGGTCCGAGCGTCAAGCCGCGCCGCGCGCTGACTACCGTCGAACGCGTCGTGCTGGCGGTCGCCTACAGCGACCGGGGCGCGCTCGACGAGCACGCGCGGCAAGCCGTTGCGGCAGCCGCCCTGATTGCGGATTCGCGCACCGAGGTCGCGCTACTCGTCTTCGGCGAATTGAAAGACGATCCGGCTGCGCTCGGCGCGGACAAAGTCATCGAACTGCCCGCGCTCGAGCGCCGTGCTTTCGCCCCGGAACAGGCGCTTCGAGCGCTCGAAGCGTGCGTCGCCGTCATGAAGCCCGTGCACGTCGTCATGCCTGACAGCGTGGCGGGCGATGGCGACATCGGGCGCCGATACGCGGCGCAAACGGGTGCGAGCATCGCGGCTAACGTCGTGGAAATCGACCTCTCGCATGTCGGCGTCTACGCCAATGCGAAGCAGTCGTTCGCGACGCGGCCGCTTCCCGAGGTGATCTTGCTCGCACCGAATGCGGTCGACCCGAAGCTGCCGTTCGTCGGCGCGGGCGAACGCGTGAACTTGCGCAGCGATGCCAATCTCGCAGCCGAAAGCCCGGCTTACCGCGATCTCGGCATCGAGGAGATCGACGCCGCGCAGGTGGCGCTCGAAGAGGCCGACTTCATCGTCTCCGCAGGCAACGGCGTGAGTAACGTCGCGGCGTTCGAAACGCTCGCGGGCGTGTTCGGTGCGGCGATCGGCGCGAGCCGGGTGGCCGTCGACAACGGCAGTTTTACGCGCGACAAGCAGGTTGGGGCGACGGGCAAGACCGTCGACGCGAGCGTGTACATCGCATTCGGCATCTCGGGTGCGGTACAGCACCTGCAGGGCATCAAGGATTGCCGGCATGTGATCGCCGTGAATCTCGACGGCAGTGCGCCGATCGTGAAGCGCGCGAACCTCACGGTGATCGGCGACGCGCAAAGCACCATCGCCGCGCTGACGGACGAAGTCAAACGCGCTCGCACGGCGCATGCGGCGAAGTCGAGTGGATCGTCTGAAGCCTTAGCCGTATCCGCTCACGAAGGGGTGACAGCATGAACGGCACAGGAACGCTGAAACGAATCGCAGTGTTGGTTTCGGTGGGAATCCACCCGGTGAGCGGAGCGCCGCGCTATAGCCGCAACGATGCTGCCGCACTGGAAATCGCACGCAAGCTCGCCAAGACGCATCAAGCCGCTCTCGAGGTGGTGCACGCAGGCGATCCCTCGAATCCCGCGCTGACCGACTACCTCGCACTCGGCGCGCAACGTATCGACGTGCTCCCGTGCAGCGCTTCCGACGATGCGGCACCCGCTTTGGCGAAGCGCCTGCAAGGCTGCGATCTCGTGCTGACCGGCACGCGCGCCGAGGGTGCGTACGACACCGGCATGCTGCCGTACCGTGTCGCCGCCGCGCTTAGGCTTCCGCTGATCGGCTCGGCCGTCGACGTTTCGATCGACTACGGTCGCGTTGCGGTTCGGCAATTCTTGCCGAAGGCGTTGCGCCGGCGCGTCGACGCGGCGTTGCCTGCGGTCGTGGCCGTGCATCCGCTCGCGAACGCTGCGCCGCGCTACGCGTACGCGCGTTCGCAAGCGGGCTCGATCGTACCGAACCCATCCGCCATGCAAGCCGACGCGGAAGCCGCCCAGTGGATCGTCGCACGCGCCGAACGCAAGCCCGTGAAGCTCGCCGCCGCCGAAAAGCGTTCGGGCCACGCCCGCATGCTGTCCGCGACGACGACGGAAAGCCGCGGCGGCAGCGTCGTAATTGACGGGAGTTCGGTCGAAAAAGCACAAGTGATCCTCGCGTATTTGCGCGAGCATCAACTCATCGATTATTGACGCGTTGGGTTGTCATCTGACGCGTCAGCACTGAGACGTAACGAATCCGGAGCCAACGATATGAAGGTATCGGCAGACATTCGCGCGCTGGTGGACCGGCGCAAAAAGGGTTACAGCCTCGAAGCGCCGTTTTATACGAGCGACGAGATTTTCTCGCTCGACATGGAAGCGATATTTCGCAAGCATTGGATTCAAGTCGCGGTCGAGCCGGATGTTCCCGAGCCGGGCGACTACGTGACCGTCGAGCTCGGGCACGATTCGATCCTGATCGTGCGCGACGACGACATGCAGATCCGCGCGTTTCACAACGTCTGCCGCCATCGCGGCGCGCGCCTGTGCAACGAAGACAAAGGCTCGGTCGGCAACATCGTGTGCCCGTACCACAGCTGGACTTACAACCTCACGGGCCAGTTGATGTTCGCCGAACATATGGGCGAGCAATTCGACCGCTGCAAGCACAGCTTGAAGTCGGTTCATGTGGAAAATCTCGCGGGACTGATCTTCGTTTGCCTCGCCGATGAACCGCCTGTCGATTTCGGCGTCATGCGCGCGGCCATGGAACCGTATCTGCTGCCCCACGACCTGCCGAACTGCAAGATCGCGGCGCAGATCGACATCATCGAGAAAGGCAATTGGAAGCTCACGATGGAGAACAATCGCGAGTGCTATCACTGCGTCGCGAACCATCCCGAGCTGACCATCTCGCTCTATGAATACGGCTTTGGCTATCAACCGTCGCCGGCCAACGCGGACGGAATGGCCGCGTTCGAGCGCACGTGCGTCGAGCGCGCCGCGCAGTGGGAGTCGATGGATTTGCCGTCGGTGGAAGTCGAGCGCTTGACCGACGTGACGGGCTTCCGCACCCAGCGCTTGCCGCTCGATCGTTGCGGCGAGTCGCAGACGCTCGACGCGAAAGTCGCGTCGAAGAAGCTGCTCGGCGAATTCGAGCGCGCCGATCTCGGCGGCTTGTCGTTCTGGACGCAGCCGAATTCGTGGCACCACTTCATGAGCGACCACATCGTGACGTTCGCGGTGATTCCGCTGTCGGCGGGTGAGACGCTGGTTCGCACGAAGTGGCTTGTGCACAAGGATGCCGTGGAAGGCGTCGACTATGACGTCAAGAACCTCACGGCGGTCTGGAACGCAACCAACGACCAGGACCGCGCGCTTGTCGAATTCTCGCAGCGGGGCGCCACGAGCAGCGCCTACGAGCCGGGACCGTACTCGCCGTACACCGAAGGTCTCGTCGAGAAGTTCTGTGAGTGGTACATCGGTCGCGTGGCTGCGCAGATCGACGCTTAAGCGGATGCCGGAGTTCACGATGAAGCGAGACGGGGAGACCTTCGAGCCCGCAGGTAGCCGGCTTACGCGGCCCGGATTCTGGAACGCATTGCCCGAGCGTTGGACGAGCGACGTCGAAGAGACGCTGGTCTGCGCTCAGGTGCGCCAGGAGACGCACGACGTGAAGAGCTTTTTCTTCGCGTCGCCGGAAGGCCGTGCGTTTGCGTTCGAGCCGGGGCAGTTCATCACGCTCGAGCTCGAGATCGACGGCGAAACGGTCAACCGCTGCTATACGATTTCGTCCGCGCCCACGCGGCCTCATACGATATCGATCACCGTCAAGCGAGTGCCGGGCGGAAAGGTGTCGAACTGGCTGCACGACAATCTGCAAGCGGGCACCTCGGTGCGCGTGCTCGGGCCAGCGGGCGAGTTCACGTGCGCGCGGCATCCGGCGAGCAAGTATCTGTTTCTCTCGGCGGGATCGGGCATGACGCCGTTGATGTCGATGAGCCGCGCGCATCACGAATTGAACGAGGATCGCGACATCGTGTTCGTTCACAGCGCACGAACGCCCGATGACATCATCTTCGCGCGCGAGCTCGATCTGATGGCGGCCAATCAGGCCAATTTCCGCACGTCGTTCGTTTGCGAACGGGTAGGGGCGCGCACGAATTGGCCTGGAATCACGGGGTTTCTGACCCTGCCGCTGCTCAAGCTGATTGCGCCCGACTTCATGGAGCGCGAGATCTTCACGTGCGGCCCGGCGCCGTATATGAAGGCGGTGCGCGATCTGCTCGATGAAGCGGGTTTTGACCGTAGCCGCTATCACGAAGAGAGTTTTTCATTCGAGACGCTGGCTGAATCCGCGGCGCAGGTCGTGAGAGAGGCGGCGCACGATACCGCTCAAACGACGCTTGACGCCACTCCGCAAACTACCGCCCGTTTCGCCGTGACGTTCGCCAAGAGCCGGCGCGACATCGAATGCGGCAGCGACCAGCACGTGCTCGAAGCGGCACGGCAGGCCGGCGTGCGTCTGCCGGCATCGTGCACGCAGGGCATGTGCGGCACGTGCAAGGTGAAGCTCATATCGGGCCAGGTCGACATGAAGCACAACGGCGGCATTCGTCAACGCGAGATCGATCAAGGCATGGTGCTGCTTTGCTGCAGCAAACCGCTCAGCGATCTGATCATCGACAAATAAGCAAGGGAACGATCGGGTCGCGGATGAACAAGACCTTGTCGTAATCCGAACTTACCGGCGATTTCTGGCTGTTCATCCTTAAGTCACCGGCACTCAACCGGCACCGTCTACGTCAAGGAGATCGACCATGAAATTGCTGAAGAAACTGCTGCTGTTCGGTGCGCTTAGTGCCGGGTTGGTCACGGTGCTGCCCGTGGCCGCCGATACCAAGCCGACGATCAAGATCGGCTATGTCGAAGGATGGGATGACAGCGTGGCGACCACCAACGTGGCCGCGCGCATCATCGAAAAACGCCTCGGCTACCCTGTGCAGGTCGTTCCCGTGGCGGCGGGCATGATGTGGGAGGGCGTCGCGCGCGGCGACCTCGACGCGACGCTTTCCGCCTGGTTGCCCGTGACACACGCCGCGTATTGGGACAAGTACAAGACCAAGGTCGTCGATCTCGGCGCCAATTTTACGGATGCTAGAATCGGTTTGATCGTGCCCGCCGACGTGAAGGCAAACAGCATCGCCGATCTCGAATCTCAGAAGTCCGAATTTGGTGGACGTATCGTGGGAATCGACGCAGGCGCGGGCGTGATGGCAAAAACATCGGATGCGATCAAGGCATACAACCTCGACTATCAACTGATGCCGAGCTCGGGAACCGCGATGACCGCGGAACTCGCGCGCTCGATGCATGCCAATAAACCCGTGATCGTCACGGGCTGGGCGCCGCACTGGATGTTCGCGAAGTGGAAGCTCAAGTTTCTTGACGATCCGAAGAAGGTCTACGGCGGAGCAGAGCATGTAGACAGTGTCATCAATCCGGATTTGGAGACGAAGGCCAAGCCGGTCGTGGCATTCTTGAAGCAGTTTCAATGGAAGCCGGGTGAAATCGACAGTGTGATGCTGTCGGCTCAAAACGGCACGAAGCCTGATGCCGCTGCGGATGCATGGATCGCAGCGCACCCCGACCGGGTCAATAGCTGGTTGGCGGGAACGCAGTGACGCTTGATGCGTAGCAAACGTCGGGCGCACGGAGCAGTCAGCCGTGCGCTTTGCGTTTGATACGGCGCATACAGTGCGGAAGCAGCGGTCCAGGCCTCATAGCGGAGGTGCAGGATGGATCAAAGCGGACTGCGTGCGCGCAGCGATAGCAACATCGATGACGGTGCGGCGCATGACGGAGGCCACACGCTGCAACGCGGCCTTACATGGAAGGACGCTTTCTGGGTGACGAGCGGCGTGCCCGCGGGCGTGCTGTTCACGATAGGCGGGGTGTGCGCGACGATCGGGCAGCCTGCCTGGGCCATCTGGATCGGTGCGATCACGATGGGCCTGATACAGAGCGCGACTTATGCGGAAATTTCGGGGCTGTTTCCCCATAAGTCGGGCGGCGCGTCGGTGTACGGCGCGATAGGGTGGGTGCGGTACAGCAAGATGATCGCCCCGGTCTCGGTGTGGTGCAACTGGCTCGCGTGGTCGCCGATGCTCGCGCTCGGAACCGGCCTCGCCGCCAACTACGCGCTCACCAGCCTCTTTCCCGCTGACGCGGCGATCAATACCTGGCATTGGACGCTCGCCGATCTCGGCTTCGTCAAACCCGGGCTCACGCTGCGCATCAACGCGACATTTCTGATCGCGGTCGTGTTTCTCCTCATCACGTTCAGGCTGCAGCACAGCGGCGCATCGAAGGCTGCGAAGACGCAGCGCATTCTCGGCATCGCCTCGCTCTCGCCGCTTTTGATCGTCGGTATCGTGCCGTTCGTGACCGGCGATGTGCCGATGTCCAATCTCATTCCTCTCTTGCCGCTTGGTCACGACGCACAGGGCAATCTCACGGCGGCGACATTCGGTTCATGGAACGGCGCCGGCATCACGATGGCGATGGGCGCGATGTTCATGGCGGGGTGGGCGTCGTACGGGTTCGAGACGTCGGTGTGTTACACGCGCGAGTTTCGCGATCCGCGCCGCGATACGGCCAAGGCGATCTTCTGGTCCGGCGCGCTGTGTCTCGTCGTGATGACGCTCGTGCCGCTCGCGTTTCAGGGCGTGCTCGGCACGAAGGGCATGCTCGATCCGAAGATCGTCGACGGCACTGGCGTGGGCGCGGCGATGGCGCATATGGTAGGCGGCGGCGCGTGGGTGGCGAACGCGATCGTCGTGATGCTGATGCTGTCGATCCTCTTGATCGTGATGACGTCGATGATGGGCTCGTCGCGCACGCTGTATCAAGCCTCGGTGGACGGCTGGCTGCCGCGCTATCTCTCGCACGTGAACGAGCACGGCTCGCCCACGCGCGCGATGTGGACCGACCTCGGTTTCAACCTCATCTTGCTGATGATGTCGGACTACATGACGGTGCTGTCGATCTCGAACGTGTGCTACATGATCTTCGTGTTCCTGAATCTGCAATCGGGCTGGATACACAGGCTCGATCGCGCGAAGTGGGATCGTCCGTTCCGTTGCCCGACCTGGCTCCTGGCGCTGGGCGCGCTGTGCGGCTACGTCAATCTCGCGTTCGTCGGGGCGGGGGCGGATCTGCAAGGCGCAGGCACGATGAGAAATGGCCTCATTGCGATGCTGCTGATCGTGCCGGTATTTCTGTATCGCCATTACTGGCAGGATCGCGGGCGTTTTCCGGCGCGCATGGCGCAGGACATGGAGCTCAATGATGCCGACCTAGCGCGCGGCTCGATTCGGAAGGTCTTGCCGTATGGCGCGCTGATGCTGGCCGCGCTCGTCATGTGGGGTGCGCACCACTTGGCTCACGGATAGTCCGAGTCAATATAGCCGAACCACGAGTCGCAATATCGGATCAGTCTTATGTTCGGCGTTAGGCAGCGCGCACCATAATGCGCGCTTCTCCTAATTTCAGCGCTGTCCGGCTTATCCATAGACATGATCCATCTGCGGCTTGTGGTGCCACGCGAGCAAATTGAGTCCGTCACGACGGCCTTGCTGGAACGAGGGGACGTGACCAACCTGATGCATCTGCGCGGCGCCGCGCTGCGGCCGGCCGGAGATGTGATCTTGTGCGACGTTGCGCGCGAATCGACCGACGAGTTGCTCGCGGAGCTGCATGCGCTCGGCGTCGACGTGAGCGGATCGATTGCCGTCGAAACCATGGACACGCTCGTGTCCCAGCATCCCGATTCCCCGACTGGCTTCGACTATGAAGAGTGCGCGGAATCGGTCGTTTGGGAAACGGTCGAGGCGTCCGCTGAACACGAAGTGCGCGGCGGCTGGACCTTCCATGTGTTCCTGACGCTCGCCGTTGCACTCGCAGCCATTGCGGTGAAGCTCGATTCGGCGATCGTCGTGATTGCGGCGATGGTCGTCAGCCCCGATTTCAGCCCCGTTGCCGCAGCGTGCGTGGGCGCCGTGCGCAAGAAGCGCCGTCATCTGATCGGCAAGGGCTTGAAGCTGCTGATATCGGGGTTTGCGATTTCCACCGTCGCAGTCACGGTGATCGCGTTCTTTGGCGTGTCGGCAGGGTGGATCGGTCTCGGCGATTTGCTCGCCCCGCGTCCGCAGACGGACTTCATCTGGACGCCCGACCGCTGGTCGTTCGTTGTTGCGCTGCTCGCGGGCGCGGCCGGCACCTTGTCGCTCACGTCGTCGCGCTCGAACGCGCTGGTGGGGGTGTTCATCGCGGTGACAACGGTGCCGGCGGCGGGCAATCTCGCCTTCGCGACGGCGGTCGGCCTGCACAGTTGGCTTTTTAGCAGCGACGCCGCGACGACGATCGCAACCGGCGACACCGTCACGCGCGAAATTCTCGGTTCGATCGCGCAATGGAACGTGAACGTCGCCGGCATGTTCCTGTCTGGCATCGCCGCGTTGCTGATCGCGCAACTGCTCGACCGGCGCGATGCGCGGCGGCGCAAACTCGAGCGCGCCGCGCCTCCGGGCGCGCAGCCTATTGCAGCACGACAGTCCGGTCGCCGTTGATAAACACGCGCCGCTCGATAAACGCCTTGACCGCGCGTGCGAGCGTAATGCATTCGACATCGCGGCCCGCCGCAAGCAGCTGCTCGGGACGATACGAATGATCGACGCGCTCGACGACCTGCTCGATGATCGGCCCTTCGTCGAGGTCATCGGTGACGAAGTGGGCCGTCGCGCCGATCAGCTTGACCCCGCGTGCATGCGCCTGATGATAGGGCTTCGCGCCCTTGAAGCCCGGCAGGAACGAGTGATGGATGTTGATCGCGCGGCCCGCCAGCTTGCGGCTGGTTTCTTCCGACAGAATTTGCATGTAGCGCGCGAGAATCATGAGTTCGGCGCCGCTCGATTCGAACAAGTCCAGAACCTTCCCTTCTTGCTGCGCCTTCGTTTCAGCCGAGATCGGCAGATGATGAAACGGCAATCCATGCTGGGCCGCCATCGGTTCGAAGTCCGCGTGATTCGAGGCGATGCCTACGATATCCATCTTCAACTCGCCCATGCGCCAGCGGAACAGCAGGTCCGCGAGGCAATGCTCGAGTTTCGACACCATGATGAGCACCTTGGGGCGCGCGTTCACGTCGTGAATCGCCCACGTCATATCGAAGCGTGATGCGATGGGCGCGAATTCGGTTCGAAGCGACTCGATGCGCAATGGCGCCTCGCTCTCGTTCGTCGCATGAAAGACGCAGCGTACGAAGAAGCGCGAGCTGAGTTCGTCGTCGAACACGGTGAGTTCGTCGATATAGCCGTGATGGCGGTCGAGAAAGCCGACTACGGCGGCGACTTGTCCGGCGGCGCTCGGGCAGGCGAGCGTCAGGACGAATTGGCGAAGGCGATCGGATGCGAGCATGCGGGTCCCCGGAGTGTCGATGGAGCGTGCCGCGCGGTTAGGGTGAAACGTGAAGCGACTTGCGCGGCGTCCCGCTAGTAAAACAACACAAAAGGCCCACGCATAGAATCGACGCGCCGTGATGATGGAACGCTCACGTCAGAACCGGACGTGGCGCCCGGTTATTCACATGCCGCAAAGAGCCACCGCCTGAACGCCGGGACAGCCGGCGCTTCAGGCCGCGCGAGCGGACACACCAGAAAGTAGCCGCGCGCCGTCCTGACCGGCTCGTCGATGAGCCGCACGAGTTGTCCGGTTTCGATCAATTCGTCGACGAGCGGTGTCCAGCCGAGCGCTACGCCTTGATCCATCAGCGCGGCATGGACGACGAGCGCATAGCTGTTGAAGGTCATGCCGCGAATGTCGGAGGGCGCGTCGAGCCCATACGCCGCGAACCAGCCGGTCCATGCGAGCCAGCGCTCGGGTTCGGTCGGCTGGACGTGCAGCAGCGGCAGGTCGAGCAGATCCGCGGCTTGCCGCACTGCGGGATGCGCCGCGCGAAACGCCGGCGAGCAGACAGGTGTGACTTCCTCGGGGAAAAGACGCGTCGACGTGCACGGCGACCAGTTCCCATCGCCGAACGCAATGGCGATATCCGCGTGGTCGCGCTGCGGATCGAAGCCCTCCTGCGATGTGACGATTCTGACGTTGACGTCCGGCATCACGCGCTTGAGCTCGGCAAGCCGCGGCATCAGCCAGTAAGTCGCGAATCCGAAATCGGTGAGGATCGTCAGGGCGCCGGTTGCGCTGCGCGTGCGGATGTCGGCGGTGGCGGTTCGTATGACGTCAAGGCTTTGCCGAACCACCTCGTAGAGTCGCACGCCGTCGGCGGTGAGCGTCACGCCGCGATGGCCGCGCTCGAACAGCGGCGTGCCCAGATCCATTTCCAATTGCACGATGCGCTGACTGACGGCGGGCTGCGTCGAGCCGAGTTCGCGCGCCGCCGCCGTAAAGCTCGCGAGACGGGCCGCCGACTCGAATACGGCCAGCGTCTGCATCGGCGGCAGGCGATCTTGTCTTGGCATAAAACTCCCTTATGGGCCCATAAGATTTCGACGCCTTCACGGCTTGTTATTGCAGGGCGATAGTGAATCCCGGCACGACACAGCGCAAAGCCGCGCAAAGCGATTGCCCATGTGCCGCCATCCCGACGATTCTATTCCGACAGTTCGCCATGCTTAGCACAAAGCCGAATATCCTAATCCTGATGGCCGATCAGATGACGCCGTTTGCACTAAGCGCATACGGGCACCGCATCACGCGGACACCGAACCTCGACGCCCTCGCGCGCGAAGGCGTGGTGTTCGAGTCGGCTTACTGCGCAAGCCCGCTCTGCGCGCCTTCGCGATTTTCGCTGCTGGCGGGCAAGTTGCCGTCCGCGATTGGCGCTTACGATAACGCCGCCGAATTTCCCGCGCAAACACTGACGTTTTCGCACTATCTGCGCGCTGCCGGCTATCGCACGATTCTCTCGGGCAAGATGCATTTCTGCGGGCCCGATCAATTGCATGGCTTCGAAGAGCGCCTGACCACCGACATCTACCCCGCCGATTTCGGCTGGGTGCCGGACTGGGACAAGCCGGCCGAGCGTCCGAGCTGGTACCACAACATGAGTTCGGTGATCGAAGCCGGGCCCTGCGTGCGCACGAATCAGCTCGATTTCGACGACGAAGTGACGTTTTCCACCCGTCAGAAGCTTTACGACATCGTGCGCGAGCGGCAAGCGGGGCGCGATGGCCGGCCGTTCTGCATGGTGGCCTCGCTCACGCATCCGCACGACCCCTACGCGATCCCCCGCGAATACTGGGACCTGTACCGCGACGAGGACATCGACATGCCCGCGGTGTCGCTGTCGTTGAGCGATAGCGACCCGCACTCGCAGCGCCTGCGTGCTGTCTGCGAGACGGATCGCACGCCGCCTTCGGCTCAGCAGGTGCGCAACGCGCGGCGCGCGTACTACGGCGCGATTTCCTACGTCGACGCGCAATTCGGCGCGATTCTCGCGGCGCTGAAGCAGACCGGGCTCGCCGAGGACACCATCGTGATCGTCACCTCGGACCACGGCGACATGCTCGGCGAGCGCGGGCTCTGGTACAAGATGACGTTCTTCGAAGGCGGCTGCCGCGTGCCGCTGATCGTGCATGCGCCATCGAAGTTCACCGCTGGCCGCGTGAGCGCAGCGGTATCGCACCTCGATCTGTTGCCGACGCTGGTCGAACTCGCGACCGGCGAGTGTCGCGCGGACTGGCCCGACCCGCTCGACGGCCGCAGCCTCGTGCCCCATCTGCGCGGTGACGGCGGGCATGACGAGGCGATCGGCGAGTATCTGGCCGAAGGGGCGATCGCGCCGATCGTGATGATCCGGCGCGGGGCGGTCAAATACATTCACACGCCGGCCGATCCCGACCAGCTATACGACCTCGACGCCGATCCGCGCGAACTCCACAACCTCGCGAATGATCCGCGTGCGGCCGAGCGGCTCGCGGCGTTGCGCGCCGAAGTGGCGAGCCGGTGGAATCTGCCGTTGCTGCAGGCACAAGTCGTCGCGAGCCAGCGCCGCCGGCGTTTTCACTTCGAGGCCACCACGCAGGGAAAGACTCAGCCGTGGGACTGGCAGCCCTTCGCGGATGCGAGCCAGCGCTACATGCGTAACCACATCGAACTCGACACGCTCGAGGCGATGGCGCGCTTTCCCCGCGTTCAATCGTAACGACATCGAGATCGATCACCGGAGACTGGAGATGAAGATGCTTTGGACTTTCGCAGGCTGGCGGGGAATGGGCTTGCGTATCGCCGCGACGCTTTGCCTGGCAGGGGCCGCCGCCGCCGTGCTCGTGCCCGCGCACGCCGCCGAACCGCAAACGTGCACGGAAGTGAGAATGGCCGACCCAGGCTGGACCGACATCGACGCGACCAATGCGATGGCCGGTGTCGTGCTGAAGGCGCTCGGCTATCGGCAGAGCGTGGCGAACCTGTCGGTGCCGATCACGTATCAGGGCCTCAAGAAAGGGCAGATCGACGTCTTCCTCGGCAACTGGATGCCCGCGCAGGCGCCGCTCGTGAAGCCGTTTGTCGACGAGCGATCGATCGACGTCGTTCACGCGAACCTGAACGACGCGAAATTCACGCTCGCGGTGCCCGACTACGTGGCGGCCGCCGGCGTCCATTCGTTCGCGGATCTCGCGAAGTACGCCGAGCGCTTCGACGACAAGATCTACGGCATCGAACCTGGCGCGCCCGCGAATCAGAACATCAAGAAGATGCTTGCCGACAAGGCGTTCGGACTCGGCAACTGGTCGCTGGTCGAATCGAGCGAGACCGGCATGCTCACGCAGGTGCAGCGCGCGGTGAGGGACAAGAAGTGGATCGTGTTTCTGGCTTGGGAGCCGCATCTGATGAACACGAAGTTTCACCTGACTTATTTGTCGGGCGGCGACGCTTATTTCGGCCCTAACTACGGCGGTGCGACGGTCAACACGGTCACGCGGGCCGGTTTCTCGGCGCAATGCGCGAATCTCGCCAAGCTGTTTCGTCAGATGACGTTCGACGTCGATATCGAGAATCGGATCATCGCGGACGTGCTGCAGGACAAGGTGAATATCGATACCGCCGCGCAGCGTGCACTGCAAGACCATCCGGCGCTGTTGACGAACTGGCTCGCGGGCGTGACCACTGCGACGGGCGGAGATGGGCTGCAGGCGGTGAAGGCATCGCTCGGCAGTCGTTGAACGTGGCGCCCCGCAACGGGGCGTCCGGAGCCAGCGGCCCTCCGCAGCCGGCTCTCAGCATTTTCCCCAGCCGTCGCAAGCGGGCTATTAAGCGTCGCTAACGGTCGATTTCTTCGAAATATGGATTTGTACCGTGCCTCATCGCTCCGCGCTTTGCGTGCGGGGCGAGCGGCACGCGGATAGTCGCGTCGCCTCACGTCGTTACAGCAGTCAGGCCGACTTCGCGCCATCACGCGGAGTCCTTCATTTATCGATCAGGCAAGAGAGACTTCAACCATGACAACAAAGAATTCGGCGGCGCTGGGCGCGGTGGCGCTCGCGTTTGCCGGCATGCCGGCCGCGAGTCACGCGCAAAGCAGCGTGACGCTGTACGGCATTCTGGATGCAGGCATTACCTACGTCAGCAATAGCGGCGGCGCGCATGTCGTCAAATTTGACGACGGCGTGTCGTATGGAAACCGCTTTGGACTCAAGGGCGTGGAAGATCTCGGCGGCGGCCTGGCTGCCGTGTTCACGCTCGAAAGCGGATTTCATTTAGGCAACGGGAAGCTGGCGTTCGGCGGCTCGGAGTTCGGTCGCCAGGCGTATGTCGGGTTGCAGAACCAGTGGGGCACACTGTCGTTCGGCAACCAACTCGATATGACCGAAGAGATGGTGTACCTGTACAACATCTCAGCTTGGGGCAGCGGCTACGCAATCCATCAGGGCGACTTCGACCGGCTCAACGGTGATCGTCTGCCGAACTCGGTGAAGTTCCTCTCGAACGAATTTTCGGGCTTCAAGTTCGGCGCCATGTATTCGTTCGGCAACGTGGCCGGCAATTTTCACGAGAACAGCGCGTACAGCTTGGGCGCGCACTACGCGAACGGGCCGTTCTCGATCGGTGCCGCCTACACGCAGTTGAACAATCCTTTCGGCATCTACGCGTTCGACCCGTACGCGATGATCGGCGTGAGCACGTTCCTCGGCAAGCCGACCATCAGCGTCGACCCGGCGACCGGCGCGATCACGGACCTCTATTCGAGCACGCCGTTCCCGGTCGACAAGCAAGGCACCTTCGGGATCGGTACGAGCTACAAGATCGGCGCGGTTACGCTGAACGGCAACTACACATACACGACGATCAAGGCGTTGGGTGCTTCATCGCATATGCAAGTCGGCGAGGGCGGCGCGATCTGGCAGGTCACGCCCGCGTTCAGCGCGATCGGCGGCTACCAGTACACGTCGTTCGAAGGGCATCACTGGAATCAGGGCACGCTGGGGTTCCACTATTTACTGTCGAAGCGCACGGATGTGTATATCTCGGGCGACTACTTGAAAGCCTCGAATGGCGTGAATGCGGTGATCGGCTACAGCTTCACGCCATCCACGACGAGCACGCAGGCCGACGTGCGGATCGGGATGCGGCATTCGTTCTAAGGGGATCGCAGGCAATCCCCTTGCCGGCCGATTGGCATGCGCGTTACTTCACCGGCGCCATCGGCCCTCGGTCGCTACGCGGGCTCGCGCCGAATCGCGCGCGATACGTGCGCGAGAAATGCGAAGGCGACTCGAACCCGCACGCGACGCAGATCGAGGTAATCGACATGTCGGTCTGCTGCAGCAGTTCGCGCGCGCGATTGAGCCGCAGGCGCAGATAGAAGTGCGTTGGCGTGTCTTTCAGCGCCGAGCAGAACAGACGCTCGAGCTGTCGGCGCGTCACGCCGATTTCGCGCGCGAGTTCGTCGGGCGCGAGCGGCTCCTCCATGTGCTGCTCCATCGCGCCGATCACCTGAATCAGCTTCGGGTTGTGCACGCCGTAGCGCGCGGCGATCTGCATGCGCTGATGGTCGGAGCGCTGCCGGATGCGGCTCAGCACGAACTGCTCGGAGATCGATGCGGCCAGCTCCGCGCCATGACGGCGGCCGATCAGGTCGAGCATCATGTCGATCGATGCCGTGCCTCCCGCGCACGTAATGCGCTTTTCGGCGATCTCGAACAACTCCTGGCTGACCTTCAACGCCGGATAGCGCTCATTGAACGCGGACAGCGCCTCCCAATGCAGCGTCAGCGTTTGCCGTGGCTCGAAAAGACCGGCCTCCGCGAGAATGAAGCTGCCCGTATCGATGCCACCGAGCGTCGTGCTTGCGCGCGAGAGGCGCTTGAGCCAGTCGCCGAGCGCCCGCTCATAGCGCGCAAGCGGCTCGAAGCCCGCGATGACGAACACGGTATCGGCGCTTTCGAGCGCATCGAAGCGCGCTTCCGCATTGATTGAGATGCCGTTGCTCGCGACGACAGGCGCGCCATCCAACGAAAGAATGTGCCAGCGATAAAGATCGTCGTGAAAGCGATTCGCGACGCGCAGCGGCTCGATGGCCGACATGAATCCGATTGCGGAATAACCCGGCAGCAGCAGGAAGTGGATGTGTTCAGGCATCGGTCGAGTGTGATGGTTTTCCCTTGTGGTCGCAAGCGGTCAAGAATGGGTCGCTGACAGTCGCTTTGGCGGAAATTCGGGCCGGTACTTTTATGCCAACGATGTCCGGGTGGCCGCGCCTGCGAGCGGGCCGATCAAAGCCGAAAATTCCGCAAGAGGTCGTCATGAAACTCCATCGCATTAAAGCCTTGTTGGCCTGTGCCGCGACAGCATCCGCGCTCGCGCATACGCCGCCCGCATCAGCGCAAGACCCGCAAACGTGTCGCACGGTGCGCTTTGCCGACATCGGCTGGACCGACATCACGTCGACCACCGCGCTCGCCTCGACCGTCTTCGAAGCGCTCGGTTATCAGCCGGTGACGAGCAACGTATCGGTGCCGATCTCGTTCGCGGGCCTGAAAACGAAGCAACTGGATGTGTCGCTCGGCTATTGGTGGCCAGTGCAGGAGAAGGCGATCACGCCATTCGTGGAAGCCAAGACGATCGACGTCCTGCAGCCGCCGAACTTGAGCGGCGCGAAAGCGACCTTCGCGGTGCCGGCCTACGCCTACGACGCGGGCCTCAAGACCTTCGCCGACATAGCGAAACACCGCGCGGAGCTGGACGGCAAGATCTACGGCATCGAGCCGGGCAGCAGCGCGAACGCGGCGATCCTGAAGATGATCGCGACGAACCAGTTTGGGCTCGGCGGCTTCAAGCTCGTCGAGTCGAGCGAGGCGGGGATGCTGGTGACGGTCAATCGTGCGGCGCGCGAGAAGAAGTGGGTGGTCTTCTTCGGCTGGGAACCGCATCCGATGAACATCCAGATCGACATGAAGTACTTGAGCGGCAGCGACGGCGTGTTCGGCCCGAACGACGGCGAAGCTCGCGTCTACACGCTGACGTCGCCCGATTACCTGACGCGCTGCCCCAACGCGGGCAAGCTCGTGAGCAACCTGCGCTTCACGACGCAGCTCGAAAACGTGGTGATGCAATCGGTGATGAACAAAGCGCGGCCCGCCGATGCGGCGAAGGACTACCTGAAGAAGAACCCGCAGGTGCTCGACGCGTGGCTCGCGGGCGTGAAGACCTTCGACGGCAAGGACGGGTTGCCCGCAGTGAAGGCGCATCTCGGGCTTTAAGCGCTTGTTTATCCGCGAACGGGCGGCGGCCAGTCGGCTTCGCCGCTGCATGACACGACAGTCAACCCCTGCAAGGACCATCGAGAATGAACCACGAAGTCATCGTGACCTGCGCGGTCACGGGCGCCGGCGACACCGTCGGCAAGCATCCGGCGATCCCCGTCACGCCGAAGCAAATCGCCGAGGCCGCGATCGAAGCGGCGAAGGCGGGCGCAACCGTCGCTCATTGCCATGTGCGCGATCCGAAAACGGGGCGCGGCAGCCGCGATCCGAATCTCTACCGTGAAGTGTTCGACCGCATTCGCTCGGCCGATGTCGACGTCATCATCAATTTGACCGCCGGCATGGGCGGCGATCTGGAGATCGGGCCCGGCGAAGATCCGATGCGCTTCGGCGCGAACACGGATCTGGTCGGCGGCTTGACGAGGCTCGCGCACGTCGAGGAACTGCTGCCGGAGATCTGCACGCTCGACTGCGGCACGCTCAATTTCGGCGACGGCGACTACATCTACGTATCGACACCGGCGCAATTGCGCGCGGGCGCGAAACGCATTCAAGAGCTTGGCGTCAAGCCGGAGCTGGAAATTTTCGATACCGGACATCTGTGGTTCGCGAAGCAGTTGCTCAAAGAAGGCCTGCTCGACGCGCCGCCGCTTTTTCAACTGTGTCTCGGCATTCCGTGGGGCGCGCCCGCGGATACGGCGACGATGAAGGCGATGGTGGACAACCTGCCGCCCGGCGCGCAGTGGGCGGGCTTCGGCATCGGCCGGATGCAGATGCCGATGGTCGCGCAGGCGATGCTGCTCGGCGGGCACGTGCGCGTGGGCCTCGAAGACAACCTCTGGCTCGATAAAGGTGTGCACGCAACCAATGGTTCGCTGGTGGCGCGCGCAATCGAAATCATCGAGCGGCTCGGCGGCCGCGCGCTGACGCCCGCCGAAGGGCGCCGCAAGCTCGGCTTGCCGGCGCGCGGCGAACGACCGCTCGAACGCCGTGCGCTCGCGGATATCGCTTAGGGATGTCGCTTAGCCGCCTCCATCACGATCAATCGAATCATCGAACCGAGGAGTTTCAACCAATGGCAGTCATCGTCGATATCAAGACCTTTGCGGCAATCGGCGCCGGCGTGATCGGCAGCGGCTGGGTTGCGCGCGCGCTCGCGAACGGGCTCGATGTGCTCGCGTGGGACCCGGCGCCCGGCGCTGAAAAGCAGTTGCGCGACAACGTCGCGAATGCGTGGCCGGCGCTCGAGCGCGTGGGGTTGAAGGCGGGCGCGTCGCCGGCGCGACTGCGCTTCGTGTCGACCATCGAAGCCTGCGTGGAAACCGCCGACTTCATTCAAGAGAGCGCGCCCGAGCGCGAAGAATTGAAGCTCACATTGCATGAGCGGATCAGCCTCGCCGCGAAGCCTGATGCGATCATCGGCTCGTCGACATCGGGGCTCCTGCCTACCGACTTCTACGCGCGTGCCGTGAACCCGGAGCGCTGCGTCGTCGGACACCCGTTCAATCCGGTGTATCTGCTGCCGCTCGTCGAAGTGCTTGGCGGCGAGCGTACCGCGAGCGAAACTGTCGATGCTGCGATGCATGTCTACGCCTCTCTCGGCATGCGTCCGCTGCGGGTGCGCAAGGAAGTGCCCGGCTTTATCGCGGATCGTCTGCTCGAAGCGCTGTGGCGCGAGGCATTGCATCTCGTCAATGAAGGCGTGGCGACGACCGGCGAGATCGACGACGCCATCCGCTTCGGCGCCGGCATCCGCTGGTCGTTCATGGGCACGTTCCTTACGTACACGCTGGCGGGCGGTGACGCCGGAATGCGCCATTTCATGCAGCAGTTCGGGCCTGCACTCGAATTGCCGTGGACGAAGCTCGTGGCACCGAAGCTGACTGACGAGCTGATCGATCGCGTGGTCGCGGGCACGGCCGAGCAGGTGGGGCCGCGCAGCATCAAGGCGCTCGAGCGTTATCGCGACGAGTGCATCACCAACGTGCTCGCCGCGATCGGCGAGACGAAAGCGCGGCATGGGATGCGCTTCGAGGATTGAGATGACGGAATTGACACGAACCACGCCTTTGCGGATCTACCGCGATTGCGTTCGCGGGGAATGGGTCGACTACAACGGCCATCTGCGCGACGCGTTCTATATGCTGATTTTCAGCTTCGCGACGGATGCGCTGCTCGACCACATCGGTCTCGACGACGCCACGCGTAAGGCGCGCAGACGCTCCGTGTACACGCTCGAAGCGCACATCAACTACCTTCACGAAATCAAGGAGGGGACGCAGGTTCGTGTCGATGCGCGTTTCATTGCGCACGATGCCAAGCGTCTGCATCTGTATCTGGAGATGTTTGCCGCGGATGCTGGCGTACCGGGGGGCGGCGCACCGGTGGCGGCGAGCGAGCAGATGCTGCTGCATGTCGATACGAACGGGCCTAAATCGATCGCGTTCGATCCTGACGTCAAAGCGCGTATCGAAGCGATTGCCGCCGCGCATGCCGCGCTTCCGGCGGCGCGTTACAGTGGCCGCGCGATCGGATTACCCGGTAAATCGAAACAATGAGTCAGTGGTCAGGGGTAAGGGCATTGCGTCGATTGATTGACGCAAACGCGCCGACGCAAATGAGTCGACGCAATGCCTCGCCATCATTCGTCGGCCGATTGGCCGAAGACTTCAACCGAAATCATGGCTTTTGCATTCGACGGCGCGGGCCGTTCAGCCGGCCTGAATACCGCGTCGCCGCGATGGATCGCGCGCCGCGACAGCACGCAGGTTCCCGAGGAGCTGGCCGAGCGGCGGCGCCACCGCTGCTCGCCGTAATGGCATCGGCCAGGTTCGACCCATCGGACGATCAAGGTGGTATCGGAGCGCTCGAGAATTTCAACTTGAACGCGGGTCACGTCTGGGGCCGGAGACTGTTTTGTCGTCATTTGCTTCTTCCTTTAAGCAAGCCCTGTAAATGTATTCGCGCGCCGGAAGAATAACCATTCATAAGCCGGTAGAAACACTATTCTGTAAACGGCAACAATCAAATCTTATTATTGAGAAACTCCGGCTGACGCGGCTGAGAGAGTGCCGTTCGAGATAATAGGGTGTTTTTGCAACAGAGCGTTGACTAAATACGAGTCAGACAGATCATTCTTCTGCGGAAATGATCAGCGTTAATATTGAGAAAACGCCAATAAAAAACGCGGCGCGCAAAGCGTGCCGCGTTGGGGTCGGAAACGGAATCGGTTGGGTCGACGCGCTGATGTATAGCGGCGTCGGCGGCGCTTAGCGCGAAAGCTGTTCGAGCTGCAGACCGCTCGTGCGCGGACCAAAGCCGCCGATCGTCGCGACGACGATCGCCATCGAGCCCGCGATCAGCACGAATACGCCGGGCACGCCGAAATCGCGCATGAAGAACGCGATCATGAAACCGGACAGCATCGCGCTCACCCGGCTCACCGAATACACCAAGCCGATTGCGCGCGCCCTCACGCGCGTGGGGAACAGCTCAGCCTGATACGTGCGATATGAAAACGTCATGCAGTTGCTGAGCAGCGTGAGCAATACGCCAAGACAAACCAATATCGTGGTTTCGCGCTGCTGAGAAAACAAAATGCCGACCACGGCAATCGATGCAGCGGAAGCGGACACGAGCCATTTGCGCTCGATGCGATCGGCAAACAACATCGAGATCAACGGGCCAATCGGATTGGCAATCGCGATGACGAACGAATACATGAGGCTGTGCGTGACCGTGATGCCTTTGGCGACGAGCAGCGTCGGCACCCAGCTCGCGAAGCCGTAATACCCGATCGACTGGAAGAAGTTGAACACCATGAGCATGATCGTGCGAGACCGGTACGGCGGCTTCCAGATTTCGCCGAAGCCGGCTTTGACGGCAGGCGCGGCGCTCGCGATGGGCGCAGGCGCGGGCAGTGCTGCGCCAAGCGAACGTTCCACTTTTTGCTCGAGCTTTGTCACGATCGCGTCCGCTTCGGCGAGCCGGCCTCGTTGCACGAGCCAGCGCGGGCTTTCCGGGAGGCCGAGCCGGATGAACCAGACCACGGCCGCGCCCATGCAGCCGGCCAAGACGACCCAGCGCCAGCCGTCGAGCCCTAGCGGCGCGACCGGCACGAGCTTCCAGGCGAGAAACGCCAGACATGGCACCGACGTGTACTGCACGGCCTGCATGAACGCATACGCGCGTCCGCGCACGCTGGCCGGCACGAGTTCGGAGACGTAGGAATCGATCGTCACGAGCTCGGCGCCCACGCCGATTCCCGCCATCACGCGCCAGAACACGACGGCATAGGCGTTCGTCTGAAACGCCATGACGGCCGCGGCGACCGTGTACCAGAGCAAGGCAAACACGAAGACCTTGCGACGGCCGTACGTGTCGGCGGCGAACGCGACGCCGAACGTGCCGATGAAGAGCCCGAGAAAGAGCGCGCCGACGAAAGCGCCCAAGCCCGTCAAGTCGAAGAACGACTCGGTGGTCTGCGTGAAGATGCCGGCTTTCACGAGCCCCGGGCTCACGTACGCGGTGAGGAACATGTCGTAGATCTCGAACCAGGCGCCGAGCGCGAGCAGCAGCACCATGGCCCATACGGGGCGGCTCGCAGGTATCCGGTCGAGACGCGCGCTGATACTTGCCGCGCTCAGCGCGTCTGCGCGCCGGCCGTCGACGACGGCCTCGATGGGAAGGGCGTGCGGCGGTTTCGAGTGTGCCGCGGAGGATCGCAGGGCTCCGAGGCCGACGGGCTCATTCATTGGGATGTCTCCTGAGGTAATTCTGTTGGACAGAACGATGGTGCGTTATATAGAATGGTAGAGTGACTCGTCGGGATGAGTAAACGTAGTGGATTTCCCGATGCGAAAGCGTCGCACATCGACTATTATTGGAACGTCGTTCTGTGGAATAGAACGAATGCGGCAAGCGAAGCTGCGTGAAAAGCGAACATCAAGGAGTGGGAAATGGGATTGCCCTTGCACGGGATACGCGTGCTGGATCTTTCGAACGTACTGGCCGGGCCGTTCTGCGGCTATCAGCTCGCGCTGATGGGGGCTGAAGTCATCAAGATCGAGGTGCCGGGGCAGGGCGATCTCGCGCGGCGTCTCGGCGCGGACCCGAAGGCGTCGGCGCGGCAGATGGGGGCGTCGTTCGTCGCGGTCAATGCAGGCAAGCAGTCGGTCACGCTCAATCTGAAGGATCCGCGCGGCCGCGAGATTCTGCTGCAGATGGTGCGCGAGTCCGACGTGCTGATCGAGAACTTCCGCCCCGGGGTGATGGATCGCCTCGGGCTCGGCTACGACGTGTTGCGCGACGCCAATCCGCGCATCGTCTACTGCGCGATTTCCGGTTTCGGCAAAGAGGGGCCGCTCGCCAACCGGCCGGCCTACGATCAGATCATCCAAGGCATGTCGGGCGTGATGAGCGTGACCGGCGACGCCGAATCGGCCCCGCTGCGCACGGGCTTTCCGATCAGCGACACGATCGGCGGCATCACGTCCGCGTTCGCGGTTGCGTCGGCGCTCGTCGATGCGGTGCGGACGGGCGCGGGCCGCATGATCGACGTCTCGATGCTCGAAGCCACGCTCGCGACCATGGGCTGGGTCGTATCGAACTACTTGAACGCAGGCGTGAAGCCCACGCCGATGGGCAACCAGAATTTCACCGCAGCGCCCTCGGGCACGTTCCGAACCGGCGACGGGCTCATCAATATCGCAGCCAACGAAGACAAGCAGTTCGCTTCGCTGTGCCGGATCGTCGGGCGTCCCGAGTGGCTCGACGATCCGCGCTTCAACGAGCGCAACGCGCGCAAGGCGAATCGCGCGGCGCTGACTCAGGCGCTCGAAGCGGCGTTGGCGAGTGCGCCGGCGGTGCTTTGGGAGAGCGAGTTCACCGCAGCCGGGGTGCCGGCCGGGCTCGTGCTCGACGTGCCCGGCATTCTCGCGCATCCGCAAATCGCGGAGCGCGGCTTCGTCGCGTCGTTCGACGAGGCTGGCCAGCACGTGACGCGCGCGGGCTTTCGCATGTCCGACGCCGACCCGGTGCCGCGCGCACCCGCACCGCAACTCTCGCAGCACACACAGGCGTGGCTCGCCAAGCTCGGTTACGACGAAGCCGCGATCGAAGCCCTGCGCGACGAAGGAGTGATCTGATGAGCGCGAACGGCAGCACCCACGACAGCGTCGACTACCGGCAACTCGGCGCCGACTACTGGCGCACCGACATCATCGATATCGAGCCCGGCAAGATTCATGTGCGCGGGTATCCGATCCAAGAACTGATCGGGCGCTTGAGCTTTCCCGACATGATTTGGCTGATGCTGCGCGGCGAGGTGCCGGGCAAGACGCAATCGCGCCTGCTCGAAGCGGCGCTCGTGGCGTCGGTCGATCACGGGCCGCATGCGCCGTCGATTGCGATTTCGCGCATGGCGGTGAGCTGCGGGCTGCCGTTGAACGGTGCGATGGCGTCGGCGCTCAACACGCTCGACGATGTGCACGGCGGCGCGGGGCAGCAGTCGGTCGAGCTTTACCAGCGGATTCGCGATCGTGTCGCGCAAGGCATGCCGCTCGCTGACGCGGCCAGGCTGTGCGTCGATGCGTTCGTGGCCGAGCATGGCAAGTATCTGCCGGGCTTCGGTCATCGGTTTCATCCGGTCGATCCGCGTGCGGGCAGATTGCTCGGCATGGTCGACGAGGCGGCGGCGCAAGGGGCGGTCACGGGCGAATACGCGCGCATTGCCCGCGCAATCGAAGCGCTGCTCGCGTCGGGGCGCAGCAAACCGGTGCCGATGAATATCGACGGCGCAACCGCTGTGATCTACGCGGAACTCGGCTTCGCGCCGGAGCTGGCGCGCGGCATTTTCTGCTTGTCGCGCGCGGTCGGCATCTTGTCGCATGCGTGGGAGCAGAGCGGACGCGGCGAGCGCAACAAGGGGCCCATGCCGCGGCAAATGCCGTATCGCTACACGGGTCCTTCAACACGGCATCTCGAGGATGACGCGCAATGAACTGGTATCCCGTGCCCCGCAGTGTGGCAACCGAAATCCATACCGAGATGCCAGGCGCCGTGCGCCGACGGGAAGTGTCGGAATGGTCGAAGGCGAACAAGGGCGGGGCGGTCGTCGATTCGTTTCTCGAAGGGCCGTGCTTCGATCCCGAAGGCAATCTGTATGTCGTCGATATTCCGCACGGCCGCATCTTCCGGATCACGCCCGGCCTCGAGTGGCAGCGCGTTGCCGAATACGACGGCGAGCCTAACGGCCTCGCGTGGCATCCCGGCGGACGCATCCTGATCGCCGACTACAAGAACGGCATCCTCGCGCTCGATCCGGCGAGCGGCGAGATCGCGCCCGTCATCACGCGGCGCAACAGCGAGCGCTTCAAAGGGCCGAACGACCTGATCGTCGCGACGAACGGCGACATCTATTTCACCGATCAAGGCCAGACCGGGCTACACGATCCGAGCGGGCGCGTCTATCGGCTACGCACGGACGGCCGGCTCGATTGCCTGCTCGCGAACGGGCCGAGTCCGAACGGCCTCGTGTTGAACGCGGAAGAAACCGTGCTGTTCGTCGCGATGACGCGCGACAACTCGGTCTGGCGTTTGCCGCTGCTGGCTGATGGCAGCACGAGCAAGGTGGGCCGCTTCGCGCAGTTCTACGGCGTGAGCGGACCGGATGGCATGACGATGGATCGCGACGGCAATCTGTTCGTCGCGCACGCGTCGCTTGGGTGCGTGTTCGTGCTGAATCCGCATGGCGAAGGGATAGCGAAAATCGAATCGTGCCGCGGGCGCACAATCACGAACGTGACGTTTGGCGGCGCGGACAACAGCACGTTGTTCATTACCGATTCGTCCGGCGGCAACGTGTTGCGTGCCGCTTGGCATGTGCCCGGCGCGACACAGCCGAAGCGCTCGGACCGCTGAGGCGTGCGCGAAAGCGGTGCGGGGTGCGCAAGACATCGCATAAAATGGCGTTCTGTTAGGCATAACGCCGCCGCTTTGACGTGATTCAAGCGATATGCAACGCGGCCGCGATTCTATCCACACTCACCGCCAAACCACCGCTTATGGTTGCCGCAAAACGTCTTGCCTCCGTTGCGCCGGCGCCGCCGGTTTCTTCGCCCGACGGCGTGGCCGCGCTCGACCGCGCGTTCTCGATTCTGTTCGCGTTCCGTCCTGACGACCGCGGCTTGTCGCTTGCCGAACTGGCCGCCCGCACGGGTCTCTACAAGAGCACGATCCTGCGGCTCGTGGCGTCGTTGATCCATCATCGGCTGTTGGTGCGCCTCGACGACGGCCGCTACCAGATCGGCCCCGCGACGCTGCAGCTGAGCGCGATCTACCAGCGTGGATTGCAGCTCGCCGACATCATCCTGCCGGTCATGCGCCGTCTGCGCGACGAGAGCGGCGAAAGCGTGTCGTTCTACGTGCGGCAGAAGAACCTGCGGGTGTGCTTGCATCGCGTGGATTCGACGCATGCGATACGCGACCACGTGCGTGAAGGCGACGTGTTGCCGCTCGACAAGGGCTCGGGCGGCCGCGTGCTGAGCGCGTTCGGCGGCGCGCGCGGCGCGTTGCACGAGCGCATTCGCCGCGATGGCTACTACGCGTCGACGGGAGAGCGCGATGCCGAGACGGCCGGCATCTCGACACCGGTCTTTTCGGCCGAGCAGCCACTTGCCGGCGCATTGACGCTCGCCGGTCCGCGCTCGCGCGTCGACGAAGCGCTGATGATGCGGATGCGCCGCCCGCTGCTGGAGGCGTCGATCGAGGCGAGCGAGATGCTCGGCGGCGATGTCGCGCCGCTGCGCGCGGCGCTCGCGCTTCTCAAGCCGGGGCGGGCGCGCTAAATAAGATGCGAAACAGGCGCTAAGCGAGGCGCCGGCGGGCAGCGAGCTTAACCCGTGACTTCGGCCTCCCGCTTTTGTCTTTCGCGCGAGGCGGCGAGCGGAATGCGCGCGTCATCCCAATCGGCCAGCCAGGCGATCTCCTTCGCCGTGAAAATATGTCCGTAATTGCGCAGGGAATATTGCAGCGAATCGATGATGTGGTTGCGAATGATTTCCGGCGTGCGGGCGTCGTCGAGTACGGCGCGAAATGCTTCCAGCGTTGCCATCGGATTGCTCCGTTAATTGGGCGATGGCAAGCGTTATCACACGCCATAAATGGCGCGCCAACTGAACAAAAATGGCTATCGGATTAACTGTGCTTAACGCGGCGTATCGAAACGAGGCACGCATTCGTTAAATGCGTGCGTGATAAGCGTGCGTTAAATATGCGGCAGATCGTCGATGGATTTTTCGACACTGCCGTCGGGTACTTCGGTATCGATGCCGTCGGCTCCATTGGGGTGCGGAACGGTTTTGATTTTCGGCCCGAGGAATCGCATTCCGCCGAGCGTAAAAAGGGAATAAACAATGGTTCCCGACCGGATGCCGTTTGCGACATCCGATACCTCTGCGATTTGCGGGGGAGAGAGCCAGTCGTGGGTTCTGGGGTCGATTGGCGCCCAGCGCACATGCGTTACGCGGTCCGTAGAAGAACTGATGCGTACGCCGTCGATCGCATACGTGGCCATGGCTGTCCCCCACTTAACTGATTTGAAAATGTTAGTCCGATCAGCAGCCGGAGGGAAGTACCGGTAATTATCTGGAGAAACGTATTTTCAATGGCGCGCGATTTTCCATAGTATGGAGAAGGTGGAGCCGCCCTCGGTGACGTAGCCCGCCGATTTACAGTTATCCGCAAGCGGATCGCATGAAATGCTTAACGTCTGTTTATCACCAAAAGTAATATCGACGGTGGGGCCCGTGCCGGCAGGTTGTTTATCCGGCACGTCATAGACAAACGCAACCGACTTCTGCGGGGTTTTGGACCGATCGCCGAGGATGACGAGGGTTCCGGTATGGGAGGGGGCCGCATTGAACCGCAGCTCGGTGGTGTCGCCCATTTGGTCTTCGCCTGTCATCACGACAGGTTTCGAATACAGGCCAGCAAAGGCGCTCCCCGCCAATGTAAATAAAATGAAAGCGGAAGTGGCTTTCGCAAACATGTTTCCGACTCCGTTGAATAGCGCCGAATCCTAGCATGCGAGGTCCGACCTTCGCAGGGCGCGCGGGCAACGTGGGGAGCAGGCGGCGGCACGAAGCGCGCAGCCGAAGGCAGGCCGATACCCGCCATCAACAATAGTCCCGGGAAGGGGTTTTCTCTAGGCAATCTCCGACGCCTCGGGGACTTCGATCACGAGGTCCGATTCGGCGATGGCCACGCACGGCAAGATCAAGCCCTCGGCCTTTTCCTCGCGGCTCAAGCCGGGCCACTCGATCCGGTAGGAGACGGTGCCGCTGACGAGCCGGCACAGGCAGGTGCGGCAGGTGCCGTTGCGGCACGATCTTGGGAGATGCACGTTCGCGAAGCCGGCGGCTTCGACGAGCGACAGTGAATCGGGCGCTTCGAACGAGCGCCCGAGGGGTTCGACGCGGACAACGCAGGGACGATCGGCAGACGGCATAAACGCGGAGAGACAAAAACTAGGAGATGGACACGCCGAGCAACTTGCCGGCGCCGAACGTGAAGCCGGCGGCAAGCAGTCCGATCAGGATTTGCCGCAACGCGGAGAAGGTCGCGCCGCGTCCGTTGAAAAGTGACGTGAAGACGCCGACGGCGGCGAGCCCGAACGCGGCGAGCGCGATGCATTGAAGGATGGCCGCGAGACCGTGAGCCCAGAGAAACGGCGCAGCAGGAAAGATCGCGCCGAGCGAGAAGAGTCCGAATGAAATGGCTGCCGCCGACCACGGGTTGCCGCCAAGCTCCGCCGGGTCGAGGCCGAGCTCCTCGCGCGTGAGCGTGTCGAGGGCTTTGTCCTTGTCGCGCATGATCTGGCTTGCGATGCGGCGCGCTTCGTCCGCCTCGATGCCCTTGGCTTGATAGATCAGCGCGAGTTCGTGACGCTCGGCGTCGGGTGTGTGCTCGATCTCGTCGGCTTCCTTGGCGATTTGCGTGCGCGCCAGCTCGCGTGCGTTCGTGACCGAAAGCCATTCGCCGAGCGCCATCGAGCACGCGCCCGCGATCAGGCCCGCAAGCCCGGTCAGGAGAATCGTCTTGTTGGCCGCGCCGGCGCCCGCCACGCCCATGATCAGGCAGAAGTTCGAGACGAGCCCGTCGTTCGCGCCGAGCACCGCCGCGCGCAAATCGTTGCCCGACGTGACGCCTTTGTGCCACGCCTCGGCGTTCGCGATTTGCGCGCCCTTGGACGTGCTTGCCGTTGTCCCGTTGGCGACCTCTTGCACGATCGCGGCGTGATGCTGTTCGTCGGCGGAAAGGTGCTGGGCGTCGGGTTGATTCGCGTACTTGTTGCGGTCGGCGTATTCGGCGGCGGCGATCGTCGGCAGGACGAACGAAGGGCCGAACACGTGGATGAGGCCGCGCATCAGATGCGTCTTCAGGCTTTTGCGGGTCGTGCGCGTGTGCACGCCGTTCGCGTGCAATTTGTCGATCCAGACTTGCGCGTGCCCGCGCTCGGATGCGGCGAGTTCGCTGAACACGGCGGCGCGCTTCTTGTCCGCTTCGACGTGAGCGAGCGTTTCGTAGAGTGCGGCGCTATCGAGTTCGTCGGCGAGATTCGTCTTGTAGCGCTTGAGTTCGCGTTTCGATGCCATGTGCAGGATGCCCCGGGTGTCGGGTGAAAGCATACCCGAAGCAGCGCACGCGCACCGAGGCGGCCGGGCCGCCGTTCAGTGGCTTTCGCGGCGGCGCAAATGCCGGTACACGGTGTTGCGCGCGAGCCCGAGTTCGCGCGCCACCGCCGAAACGTTGCCGCCGTGGCGCGCGAGCGCGGACTCGATCAGCGACGCTTGCCAATCCTGCATGCGCGGCGGCTTGGCGTCGAGGTTCGCTGCTGCGTCTTGAGACTCGCTGTTCGTTGCCGTATCGGGCTTGTTCGCGCCAACAGCCTCGGAAGCATCGCGTTCGCGGATGACGTCATCGTGCGCCGCGCAATCGTGCAGGAAATCGTCCGGCAAATGCTCGAGTTCGATCTGCGCTTCGCCCTCGGCCATGATTCCCGCCGTGCGCAGCACGTTCGCCAACTGACGCAGATTGCCTGGCCAGCGGCAACGCTCGAAGCGTTCAAACACGGCGGCGGATAGGCCGAGCGGCGTCGCCTCCATCGTGTCCGTGCGGCGCTGCCTCTCGAGGATGCGCGCGACCAGCGCGGCCAGATCGGTGCGATCGCAAAGCGCGGGCAGCGTCACGACGAGGCTGTTGATCCGGTAATAGAGGTCCTCTCGGAAGGTGCCGGCCGCGATCATCTCGCGCAGGTTGCGGTGCGTCGCGCAGATCACGCGCAGGTCCACGGGAATCGCGCGCGTGCCGCCAAGCGGCACTACCACGCGCTCTTGAAGCACGCGCATCAGGCGCACTTGCTGAGCGAGCGGCATGTCGCCGATTTCGTCGAGAAAAAGCGTGCCGCCGTCGGCTTGCACGATTTTGCCCGCGGCCCCGCGCTTCTTCGCGCCGGTGAACGCGCCGTCTTCATAGCCGAAGAGTTCGGCTTCGATGAGCGTGTCGGGCAGCGACGCGCAATTGACCGCGACGAAGGGCGCCGCGCGCCGCGGTGAATCTTCGTGGATGGCGCGCGCGAGCCACTCCTTGCCCGTGCCGGTCTTGCCAAGGACGAGGATCGGGATGTCCCGTCCGCGCACTTTCTCGACACGGCGCAGCACGGCCGCCATGTGCGCGTCGCCGGTGTCGAGCGAGGCCAGGGTGATCGTGTCGGCATCGCGCACAGCCGGCGCCGGCGCGAACGAAGCGGCGCTTCTGGCGGGCGCGGCCGGCAACGTCGACGGCCGCGCGCCGGCAAATTCGCCGCGCGCGACGACCTTGACGCCACTCGGCAGCGTCAGCGTCAGGCATTCGCTCGGTGCGTGCGCGACGTGCTGCAGCAGCGCGGCAAAGGGGATGCCGAAGAGTGCGGCGAACGGCTGCCGCTGCAGCGACGGAAGCATTCCGCCAAGCTGAAACAGCGCGCTGCGGTTCGCGGACAGCAGCATGCCATCCGGCGTGAACGCCGCGAGCCCTTCGAACAAGGTGCCGACGAATTCGGCGCGTGCATGAAAGCGGATGCGCACGGCGTCGGCGAATTGGTTCGCGAACAGATGGTTCTCGATCATCTGCGCGGACATCCGCACGAGCGCGAGCGTGTGCTTGTGAAAGCCGCGCGCGTCGCCGCTCACGTCGAGCGCCCCGATCGTGCGGCCGAACGGATCGGCGATCGGCGCGCACGAGCACGTGAGGATGCGGTTGGCGCGCAGGAAATGTTCGTCGGCATGGACGACGGTCGGAACGCCATCGATGAGGGCCGTGCCGATCGCGTTCGTGCCCCGATCCGACTCCGCCCACGACACGCCGGCGCAGAGCGCGACACGGTTCGCTTTCTCGATGAAGTCGCTGTCGCCGAGGCTGTGCAGAATGACGCCGTGCTGGTCGGTGAGCAGCACCATGCTCTGCGTATCCACGATCTGCGCGTGCAGCGTCTCCATCACTGGCAGCGCATGCGTGTAAAGGGACTGATTGCGTTCGATCAGCCCGCGCAGCATCGCGCTTTGCAGCGGATGAAAATCGGGCGTTTCCGAGGCGCGTAAGCCGACTTGAAGCGAGCGGGCGTGGGCCTGCCCGATGACGTCGACATGGCTTCCCGCCGGCGTCATGGCGCGAGATTGGGTCACATCTGTCTCCGATTTTTGTCGTGGCGTTTGCCGGAAATCATACAAGATGCGGCGGGAAAGCCGAACCTTTCTACGCGGCGGCGGCTCGGGAGAGTCCGTCTTGCGTTCCGCGCGAAAGGTGCAATCATGAGAGCAAGAAACGCGCACGCGCCGCGTTTCTTAGGCCTGCAGCGATGCATAGGAGGCCGTCATGGTTCACACGGAATTCAGAATCGTATTGGCCGTCATCGCGGCGTTCGTCGCGATCGCTGGCATTGCCGTGGCCATCCACGGCATGCTCTTCGATCAGGACAATTCGCTGCTGTACGGCAGCATCGCGATCGGAGTCGGTGTCTTCGGGTGTGCGCTGCTGCTCAACGTCTGGCCGAAAGACCTGAAAGACGATGCCGAGCACCCCGAGAATCAGCACGCACCCTGAAATGGTTGCGTACAGGTTGCCGGAGTTTCGTCGGTGGATTGGCGACGTCAGCCTGACGTTGCGGGAAAACTTGCTCCTCTCGCGAAACCGTCTAAAGTGAATGAAATTGGTGTGACAGCCATGTTTCGCCAATTTGATCGCGCACCGATAACAATTGGAGGCAAATTGAAGCGGCGCGCGGTACCCGTTTTTTCATCCGTCACGGCAAAGGCGATTCCCATGCAGATCAATTTCCCGAACGAAACCCCTGAGTACTCGGGGCGCGAGCTGACTTTAGCGTTCCCGGCGTTGGTCGATGGGGAACGTGTGCAATGCAGCATCACCGCTGAAGCAATGGAAGATCACTTCGGCGCAGCCTCTTATCGCTTCGAAGACATGATCGGTGCGTTCGATACGCACCGTGATCGCATCGAGGCGGCGGCTCGCCGTCTGCTTTCCGAAACCAGGGCGCAATGCCTGGTGTTGCGCAGCGGCTATGTGAGGTTCTACGAGGCGAACTGGCGCGCTTAGCTTCGCCATCGCGTTTCCGAGTCTGCCAAGTAAAACGCCACCCGTGGAGCGGGTGGCGCGGATTATCGCGTGCTACCTTTGCGCTGCCTACGCGTGTCACTCGGACCCGAGATAGAAATAGCGGAACAGGAAGATCGCGGCGATGATCCAGACGATCACCTTCACTTCGCGCGCGCGGCCCGTGAAGAGCTTGAGTCCGGCATACGTGATGAACCCGAACGCCACGCCGTTTGCGATCGAATAGGTGAACGGCATCAATAGCGCGGTCAACGCGGCCGGCACCACTTCGGTCGCATCGTCCCACGGCAATTGCGCGAACTCGCGCAACATCAGACAGGACACATAGAGCAGCGCGGGCGCGGTCGCGTAGGGCGGCACGACGCCCGCGAGCGGCGCGATGAACAGGCACGCGAGGAACAGGATCGCGACCGTGATCGCCGTCACGCCCGTGCGCCCGCCCGACTGCACGCCGGACGCGCTCTCGATATACGCCGTCGTCGACGACGTGCCCAGCAAAGAACCCGCGACGATCGCCGTGCTGTCGGCGAGCAGCGCCTTGTTCAGCCGATGCATCTTGCCTTCGACCAGCAGCCCCGCGCGATTGGCGACGCCCATCAGCGTGCCGGTGGCGTCGAACAGCTCGACGAGGAAGAACACGAGCACGACATTGATGATGCCGGTCGACAGCGCCGCGCGAATGTCGAGATGAAAGAGCGTGGCATCGATTGACGGCGGCGCCGACACGACGCCATGGAACGCATTGCCGCCGAAGAAGAAAGACAAGACCGTCACGGCCAGGATGCCGATCAGGATCGCGCCGCGAACGCGCAACACGTCGAGCGTGACGATGACGAAGAAGCCGATGGTCGCGAGCACGACCGGCGGCTTGTGCAGATCGCCGAGCGTGACGAAGGTGGCCGGATTGGCGACGACGATGTCGGCCGACTTGAGCGAAATGATCGCGAGAAAGAGCCCGATGCCGCCAGTGATCGCGACGCGAATCGAATGCGGTATGCCGTTGACGATCATCTCCCGCACACGGAACAGCGTGACGAGCAGGAACAGGCACCCGGAGATGAACACGGCGCCAAGCGCTGCCTGCCAGGTGAACCCCATGCCCTTGACGACGGTATACGCGAAGTACGCATTGAGCCCCATGCCCGGCGCGCAGGCGATCGGGTAGTTGGCGTAGAGGCCCATGATCAGCGAGGCGAGCGCCGCCACGAGACAGGTCGCGACGAACACGGAGTCTTTCGGCATGCCGGCGTCGCCGAGGATCGACGGGTTGACGAAGATGATGTAGGCCATCGTCAGAAACGTGGTCACGCCGGCCAGCACTTCCGTGCGCAGGTTCGTCCCCGCTTCTTCGAACCCAAAGTAGCGCCTTGCCGATTCCGTGAACGAATATCCTCGCGCTTCTGCCATGAGCTGTTTCTCCTGTTTGTCTTAGGGCGGGCCGATACGAAAAGGCGTGATGGTACTGCAGTGGAAGGGGGCGGCTCCAGTTTAGAAGCCTGGCGACAAAAAACAAACGATAAAAACAAACCGTACGTACGGTTTACATCCGGCTTTGGCGATGCTACGCTGCGTCCTCGCATGAAACGCGAGTCGGACCTGTCCGAACCACAGTCAGCCTGGGATCTTCAACGGAGAAGCAAATGGTCAAACCAGATAACGCGCGGCACCTCGTGCTCGCAGCCGCCTGTGCGGCGCTAGTGGGCTGCTCGAGCGTGCAGCCGGTTCCCTATTCGGGTATCGATTCGGCCTCGTATCTCAAGCCGAATTCGCAAGGGGATGCGCAGCGCGTGCCGTATCGCTATGCGACCCAGGCCGCCTGGGCAACCTATAAGAAGCTGATCATCGCCCCGGTGGCCGTCTATCGCGGCTCGGACAATCAGTTCGGCGACATGCGCGAGGCCGACAAGACGGCGCTCGCGGACTACATGCAAGCCAAGTTCGCGGAGAAACTGGGCGGCCGCTTCGAGCTGACCAGCCAGGCCGGCTCGGACACGCTGCGTTTGAAACTGACGCTCACGGGCGCGGACACGACCACGTCCGTCATCGGCCCGTTTACTCACTTCGACCTCGGCGGCAAC
Organism: Trinickia camelliae; assembly: GCF_053525655.1. Classification (NCBI taxonomy): domain Bacteria; kingdom Pseudomonadati; phylum Pseudomonadota; class Betaproteobacteria; order Burkholderiales; family Burkholderiaceae; genus Trinickia; species Trinickia camelliae. Next base: position 26,213 of record NZ_JBCHAA010000009.1, on the reverse strand, counting down.
GTCTACAACGGCGTGCAGGCTATTCGCGGCAAGGAGGGGGCGTTCTCGGGCTACGTCATCTATTCGGTCGAGCTCTACGATGCTTCGACCAACCGCCTGCTCGATGCCTACGTGACCAAGCAATATCCGAACGCGATGAACCTCGGCGCGAGCTTCGGGTCGCTGAGCGCGGCGAAGACCGGCATCGACAAAGGCGCCGACGCGCTCGTGGCGAAGCTCAAGTAAGCCTGCGTCGTCGTGAGTGGCTGCCGTGTCGAGAAGACGATTGATGCCGTCGCTGGTTTGGCTCGTGCCGCTCGCCGCGGCGCTGATCTGCATCGCGCTGGTCGTGCGATACGTCAGCGATCGCGGGCCGGCCGTCACGATCAGCTTCTCGAGCGCCGAGGGGCTCGAGGCGGGCAAGACGAAGATCCGCTACAAGAGCGTCGATATCGGCATGGTGACGGGCGTGCGCCTCTCGCACGATCGAGCACGCGTGCTCGTCAAAGCGCAGCTCACGAAGGCGGCGCGGCAGTTCGCAGTGGACGATACGCGCTTTTGGGTCGTGCGCCCGCGCATCGGGGCGAGCGGCATTTCGGGTTTGGGCACCGTCATCTCGGGCGCGTATATCGGCGCGGATCTGGGACGCTCGCGCGATGCGCGCTCGGAATTCGCCGGTCTCGAGGCGCCGCCCGCCGTCGCGAACGATGAGAAAGGGCGCCGCTTCGTGCTGCATGGCGAGTCGCTCGGCTCCATCGATATCGGCCTGCCGGTCTACTACCGCCACGTGCAGGTCGGGCAAGTAACCGGCTATGCGCTCGACAAGGACGGGGCAGGGGTGACGATCGATGTCTTCGTCGAAGCGCCGTACGACCGGTACGTCGGCGCCGAGGCGCGCTGGTGGCATGCGAGCGGCGTCGATCTGCGGATCGATTCGAGCGGCATGACGCTCAACACGCAATCGCTCGCAACGATCGCGATGGGCGGTCTGGCGTTCCAGTCGCCGCCTGGGCAATCCGCGGGAGCAGAAGCCCCCGACGGCACGGCATTCCCGCTCGCCGCCGACGCAGCCGCGGCGATGCGCGAGCCCGATGGGCCGTCGGCGCCGGTCGTGATGAAGTTCACGCAATCGTTGCGCGGGCTGTCGGTGGGGGCGCCGGTGGACTTTCGCGGCATCGAGCTGGGCTATGTGACCGCGATCGACGTCGAATACGATGCGCGGCGGCGCGAGTTCACGATGCCGGTGACGATGAATCTGTTCGCGGATCGCCTCGGGCAGCGCTACCGCGAATCGCTTGGCGGCGGCGATTCGGCGGCCGGCAAAGCGCTGATACTCAAGCTCGTCGCGCGCGGCTTGCGGGGCCAGTTGCGCACGGGCAATCTGCTGACGAACCAGCGCTACATCGCGCTCGATATGTTCCCGAACGCGCCGCCCGTCACGCTTGACTTCAGCCGCGTGCCGCTCGAGCTGCCCACCGTGCCGAACACGCTCGAAGAGCTGCAGGTGCAGATCGCCGACATCGTGTCGAAGCTCGACAAGGTGCCGTTCGACAGCATCGGCACGCGCTTGAACAGCACGCTCGCGCACGCGGATAGCCTGTTCCGGCAACTCGACACCGAGCTTGCGCCGCAGGCAAGCGACACGCTGGTCGCGGCAAAAGAGGCGTTCACCGCCGCGCAGTCGACCTTGGAGCAGGATTCGCCGCTGCAGTCCGACTTGCACGCGGCGCTCACGCAGCTCACACGAACATTGCAATCGCTGAACCAGCTCGCGGATTACCTGGAGCGGCATCCCGAGTCGCTTTTGATTGGCAAGGCCAGGGACGCGCAACGATGAAACCCGCGCAACGCCCGCCATCGAGGCGCCGACGCGAAGCGGCATTCGAATGCCCTGCCATGAGCGTCTGCCTGGCCTTGCTGACCGTCTGCATCGCGTTGCCGCTGAACCGTCTATCTACGTTCGTCGACGGACAGCGGCGCGCGATCTGCGCCCGCTTACTGGCGCAGCGAATCGATATCGATGACGAAGCGATATCGCACGTCGCTCTTGAGCATCCGCTCGTACGCGTCGTTGATCTTTTGCATCGGAATGATCTCGATGTCCGACGTGATGCCGTGTTCGGCGCAGAAGTCGAGCATCTCCTGCGTCTCCGCGATGCCGCCGATCATCGAGCCGGCAAGGCGCCGCCGCTTGAAGATCAGATTGAAGACCTGCGGCGACGGGTGATCGTGCTCGGGTGCGCCGACGAGCACGAGCGTGCCGTCGCGTTTGAGCAGGTTGATGAACGGATTCAGGTCATGCTGCGCGGCCACCGTGTTGACGATGAGGTCGAAGCTGTTCGCGTGCGCCTCCATCTCCGACGGGTTGCGTGACACGACGACTTCGTCCGCGCCGAGGCGCTTGCCGTCTTCGATCTTCGACGCCGAGGTCGTGAACAGCACGACGTGCGCGCCCATTGCGTGCGCGAGCTTGACGCCCATATGGCCGAGGCCGCCGAGACCGACCACGCCCACTTTCTTGCCTGGGCCCGCGCCCCAGGTGCGCAGCGGCGAGTACGTGGTGATGCCCGCGCACAAGAGCGGCGCGACGCCGGCCGGGTCGAGATTGCCGGGCACGCGCAGCACGAAGGCTTCGTCGACGACCATATTCGTCGAGTAGCCGCCGTAGGTGTTGTCGCCCGTCTGACGGTCCTGTCCGTTATAGGTGAGGACAAAGCCGTTTTCGCAGTACTGCTCGAGACCTTCTTCGCAGCTCGCGCACGTGCGGCACGAATCGACGAGACAGCCGACACCGACGAGATCACCAACCTTGTGCTGCGTGACCTGCGGACCGACGGCCGTCACGCGCCCGACGATCTCATGACCCGGAACGACCGGATACAACGTGTTCTTCCACTCGTTGCGAGCCATGTGAAGATCCGAATGGCAGACGCCGCAGAACAGGATGTCCATCTGCACGTCGTGGTCGCGCAGATCGCGGCGCTGGAATTCGAATGGCGCGAGCTTCGAGCGTTCGTCGGAAGCTGCGTAGGCATAGGCGGTAGTCATGAGAGCTCCAGTAAGTGGGAATCGGATGCTGCGCTCAATCAAGCGGTCTTACGTCCTTCGACGGGATAGCCCGGATCGGTGTAGCCCGGTGTCGAAGCATGCCCCGGTGGGACCAGATCGTCGACGAACTTTTCATCTTCGGCTCCGAGCTCGAGCGTGAGCGCGTCGACGTAGCTGTCCCAGTGCGCTTCGGTGCGCGGCCCAGCGATCGCCGAGCTGACGAGGCGGTTCTTGAGCACCCAGGCGAGCGCAAACGCGATCGACGTCGTGCCGCGCGCCGCTGCGTGAGCGGCCACCTTTTGCGCGATCGCGAGCGACTCGGGCCGCCATTCGGTTTGATGAATGCGACGGTCGCCGCGGCCGGCGCGCGAATCGGCGGGCGGCGCGGTGTCGGTGGCGTACTTGCCGGTGAGCACGCCGCGAGCAAGCGGGCTGTACGGCACGACACCCAAGCCGTAATGGGCCGCTGCCGGCAGCTGCTCGACTTCGGCGGTGCGGTCGACCAGGTTGTAAAGCGGCTCGCTCGCGACCGGGCGTTCGATGCCGAGCTGATCGGCAAGCCGCACGATCTCGGCGATGCGCCAGCCGCGGAAATTCGATAGGCCGAAATAGCGCACCTTGCCCTGACGGATCAAATCGCCGATCGCACGCACCCCCTCTTCGAGCGGGGCATCCGTGAGCGCGCGATGAAAATAGAGGATGTCGATGTAGTCGGTGCCGAGGCGCTTGAGGCTCGCTTCGACGGATTGAAAGATCCATTTGCGCGATTGGCCCTGTGCATTGGGGCGCTGCGTCGACTGCGACGACGGGTAGCCGAACTTCGTCGCGATGACCCAGCTGTCGCGATGCTCCGCGATCGCGCGGCCAACGATCTCTTCCGAGCGGCCGGCGTTATAGACGTCTGCCGTGTCGATGAAGTTGATGCCCTGATCGAACGCCTTGTCGACGATCCGGCGCGAGGTGGCTTCATCGGTCTCGCCGCCGAACATCATCGCGCCGAGACACAACGGCGACACTTTGAGGGCGCTGCGTCCCAGATACCGGTAATCCATGGTGTTGAGTTCCAAAGTCGTTCGAATCGCGGAAGGTCGTCAATGTAACCAGCGCAGCGTCGCGCGACTAGGCGGTCAAAGGCGCAAGCGCCTATGAGCGAGATTCATGAATGGCGCGGGAACTCATGCGCAAAGCTGAAACGAAAAAAAGCCCGGTATCGCGAGATACCGGGCTCCGAGGTTTGAGATTTTGTTGCCAATACCGTACTGCTCAATTGCCGTTGCTTACCCCTTACCTTACTACGCCTGCTAACTACACCTGCGACTCCATCGTAGAGCCACGGCGCGTGCGGAGATGTCAGGCCAGACGGAAAATGCGGCGTGCGCGGTCTGAATCGCGTGTCAGGAAAGCCTGACGTGCCGCGCTGGAAATCATGCGGTGCGCGCTCACGGCAAAACCGGCTCGTCGTTGCGAATCAGCACGCGAATCACGGACCCGGCGTTCTGCGTGCTTTCGATGCGCAGCTCGGCGTCGGCCATGCGGGCGCGCTCGGTCATGCCGAGTAGCCCGTACGAGTAGCCCTGGCGCGCCGCGCGGACATCGAAGCCGCGCCCGTCGTCGCGCACGATCAGCTCGATATCGGTATCGAGGTTGTTCAGCGTGACATCGACGTGCGACGCTCCCGCATGGCGCGCGACGTTCGTCAGCGCTTCCTGCGCGATGCGGAAGATCGCCGTCGCGCGGGTTTCCGACAGCACCGGTTCGGCGCCCAGCATTTGAAACTGGCAATCGATCGGACTGTGGCGGTTGAAGTCGTCGGCGAGCCATTCGAGCGCCGACGCGAGGCCGTAGTTCAGCGCCGCCGGCCGCAGGTGGCTCGCGACATTGCGCACGATCTGGATCGTGCGCTCGACGAGCTCGCCGATCTCGTCGGCTTTTTCCCGGCCGGGCGCGCCGGGCCCGAGCGTGAGCTTCATGAGCGACACGTCCATTTTCACGGCGGTCAGCAATTGGCCGAGTTCGTCGTGAATCGCCATCGCGATGTGCTTGCGCTCCTCTTCGCGAATCGCCTCCTGATGCGCCGCGCGCGAAAGCAGCCGCTCGGCCATCACGTTCACGCGCGCGGCGAGCCGGCCGAGTTCGTCGCCCGATTCGACCGTGCAGCGCGCATCGAGATCGCCGCCCGCAATCCGGTCGACCATTTCCTCGAGACGCGCGATCGGCTTGCGCACGACGTGCCGCACCAGCAGGAACGTCGCGCCGTACAGCACGACGAGCGCAAGCACCATCGTTTCGAGCACCGTGCGGCGCGCGTTGTCGATGTCGCGCAAGGCGACGGCGCGCGTCAGCACGATGCGGACCTCGCCGATCTTTTCGCGCGGCGCGTCGCCGGGCGGATCGTATTCGATCGGCCGCACGCGCACGACGCCGTCTTTGGGCGTCACGTCGGCGTGCTTCTTGATCGACGACACGACACCGTAGTTGGCCGCCGTCACCGTGAACTGCACGACTTCGGGGTTCGGCGCGAGCACGGCGAGCTGCTCGTCGATCGCGGCGCGGTCGACGTTCCAGAGCGGCTGCGCGAGCGAGCGGCTCAACAAGTCGGCGATGCGCGTCGCCCGCTCTTCGAGCACGTTCATGCGCCGCTCGCGCTCGCGATCCATCAGGCGGTATGAGGACGTGCCGGCGACGACCGTGATCAGCACGAGCAGCGACAGCATCAGCTTGGTGTGCAGGCCCGGCGGCCACAGCATCGACGGGAAGGGCAAGCGCATCAGGACACCTTTGGGCGTGCGTTCAGCAGGCGCTGGAGATCGAAGTCGTAGTGCGACGCCTGCGCGTGGCGGTATCGCGAGAACTGGGCGAAGTCGGGCCGCGTCCTGCGCACGAAAACGGTTTCATCGTATTGCGCCGCGTTGCCGCGGTCGATCACGCTCAGGAAGTCGAGCGTCTGCCGCGGGCCGCCCGCCGCGGCGAAATCGGCGCCGTGGTGGTAGTCGTAGAGCAGCACCATCGCGATGGCGCCGATGAAGTAGTCGCCCGCGATCATCGCCGTGAGTCCGCCGTCGCGCACGCTCGCCACCGCTTCCTGCAACGCGCCCATGCCGCCCACGACAACCTGCGCGCCGCGCTCGGCCACGGCCTGCAGCGCGCCGAGCGTCATCGAATCGTTGGCCGCCCACAGGATGTTCGCGCCGGGATAGCGCGCGAGCAGCACGCGGGCTTTATCGAAGGCGTCGGCGTAGCTCCAGTCGCCGTTGACGACTTGGAGCGTGCGGCCTCGTTCCGAATCCGCGAGCCACGCCTCGACGCCCGCGGCGCGGTCGAGCGACACCGGCGTATTCGGATCGCCGGTAATGCCGATCACGCGCGCCTCGCCGGCGCCGTGCGCCGTGCACAGGTATTGCATGAGGCGGTAGCCGCCGCGCCTGGCGTTCGCGGTCACCGTGCCGATCCAGTTCGCGATCCGTTCGCGTTCATTGCCGATTTCGCTGCGCTGCGCGCTCGTCAGGTCGTTGTGGATCAGGAGGACGCGCGCGGGCGAGGCGGCGAGGATCGGCAGCATGCGCGCCGCCGCCATTTTTTCGTTGACGATCACAACGTAGTCGGGCGGATCGCGGCGCTGCGCGACTTGCTGGGCCTGGCGCTGCATGAGCAGATGGTCGCGCTCGGCGTACAGCACTTCGAGCTGCATGCCGAACGTCAGCGCCGCCTCGGTCATGAAGCGCGACACCAACTGCCAATGTTGCCCGGTGCCGCGCTCGACCGCTTCGCCCGGATTCAAAAAGACGACGCGCGCCGGCCGCTCGTTCGCCGGCGCCGGCGGCGCGACGGCCGACAAGCCGGCGCATGCCAGGCGCAGCAAGGCGTTTCTACGATTCATCAGAGGGTTCGCGGCCGCTGGAGCGGCCAGGACCCGGCCGCGGGGATGTGGCGGCAGGATAGCCGCGACGAAAGTCGATGACAACAGGCGGCGCTTTTTGCGTCCGGCGCTCGCCCCGGCGCGACGCGCCGATGACGCTCAATTTCCCGAATTACTACCGTTAAAACAGGCTATTCCGAAGATCGAAGCGCGCTCGGGTACCGGACAATCTGGCCTTGCACGATGTCGGCGGCGAGCGCCGGCCACGCCAAACCACTGGATCGAATTCAACCCCAACTCCCGCTTTGTCGAGGTAGAGACATGTCAAGCAGCGTCACCATCACGGAAGAAATGATCGCCGAGATTGCCAATCGGATGGCCGATGAAGGCCAGAAAGTTTCTCCGCTGGCGATCTGGTCCGAAGTGCATACCGGTTCGGTGGTCGCTGTTGCCGCGGCGTTGCGCAAGTGGCGCGAAACGCGTGCTTTGCGCGCCACCCCGGTGGCCGAGCGCCCGGCGCTGCCGGAAGTCGTTACCGACACGATGCGCGACGCGCTCGACCGGCTGTGGACGTCGGCGCAGGACGAGGCGGAGCGCGCCGTGTCGCGGCGCCTCAATGCGATGACGCAGCGCGTCGAGGATGCGAGCAACGAGCGCGACGACGCGCTGGCGGAACTGCAAAACACGGTGGAGGAACTCGAGTCGGGGCGCCGGCAGCTCGTCGAGATGACCGATGCCTATCACGCGAAGACCGACGAAGCCGGCCGCCTGACGGAGGACATCGCCCAGGCTATGCAGCGCGCGGATGCCGCCGAGCTGCGCGTACACGAACTCGAGGCGCGCATTGCGGCGCTCGAGGCGGAGGTGGAACGCCTGACGGCCGAACTCGCGGCGCAGCGTGAAGCGCATTCGCAGCGGGAGGCCGAGCTTGCCAGCGCCGGCAGCGTGACGACGGATGCCGGCGAGCTGCTGCAGACTGCCACCGATGCTGCGGATACGGCGAATTCGGAGCAGATCGCCCAACTGGAAAGCGAGCTGGAATCCATCCGCGCTTTGCTCGAAGCCGAGCAGCAGGCGCACGCAATACAGTCGCAAGAGGCGGCCCGCGCGCGCGACGAGCTGGATTCCGTCTCGCACGATCTGTACGAAACGAAAGCGAAGCTCGCCACGCTGACTGAGGAGCGCAGCGGCGACGTGGCCGAAATCGCGCGGTTGACGGCGACGTTGTCGGCTGCTGAAGAGCGGGCCGAAGTGCTGCAGCAGCTTGCCGCGAGCGCGAGTGCGCCGAGTGCCTTCGTCGAAGCGCCGAGCGCCGCCGCACCCGAAGCCGGCGCGGGTGCCGAGGAGATCGAGGCGCTCAAGCTTCAGATCTCGCGCGATGCCGAGGCTCACGCCGCCGCGCTTGCCGAAGCCCGCGAGAACATGAAGAAGTGGTCGGACTACGCCAATGGGCTCAAGCAGCAATTGCTCCAGGCCAACGAAAAGATGATCGTCATCAACGCGCGCGGTGTGGGCGAAGCCTCGTTGAGCCGCAAGCTCGCCGAGGAATTGAGCCAGCTTCAGCCGGAGCACCACCTGGCGCGCCGCGAGAATCAGCAGCAGCTGATCGTGGAATCGGTCAGCGCCCACCTCGAGCAGCAGGGCTACCAGTACGATCCGAAGACGGGGGCCGTGACCAAGCAGATGCAGACGGCGGAGTGACCTCCGAATGATCTCCGCGTGACCTGTAACGCGGCGCCTTCCTTGCCGCGAGCGAAAGCCGATCGGGCGTTCATATAAGACGCCCGGTCGGCTTTTGTCATATATCGTCAGAAAATAATCAAGTTGGCGCGCGCCGTGCCGTTAATGCAAGCGTTGCCTTAACGGCTCCAGGTTTACTTCCCAGAATGTCAACGCGAAATTCCAAGCGAACGGCGAAACAACGCCCGACCATCCAGCTCTTCGACGGCGCGAGCCGTTTGCGGCCGATGCCTCGCGACGAGTCGGGGCGTCTCTTGATCAGCTATTACTGGCAGCTCGACGAGCTCAAAGCCGGACGCGGAAACGCCGCGATGATCGGCACGATGGCGAGCGTGATCGTCGCCACTTGCCTCCTCGTGAACGCAGGGTGGGGCGAGGCGCAGGCCGAGGGCATGGACGAAGTGCAGGCGCGCCTTGTCGAATGCAACGCGCACGCGGCGCGCACCGGCATCTGGCGCGTCGACCCGCAGACTTACGAGCTGCTTTGCGAAGTCCTCGACCTGCACGGCGAACAGCTTCAAGCCGCGCCGCTGCATGAGGTCATCAAGGTCAGCCGGCATCTCGACCGCATGCGGGACGCGGCAGCGCCGCGCGCCGGGGATCGCATGCTGGCGGCCGCTTAGCGACGCAGCCGCGCAAACGTTTCACGCCGAAGCCATCGCTTGCGCCGGGATGGTTTCGATCAAGCCCTCGGGCAACCGCGCGGTCATTCGGCCTGCTGCAGAAAGCGGTGCACGAACGCGATCGCCATACTGCCTTCGCCGACAGCCGACGCCACGCGTTTGACCGGACTCAGCCTCACGTCGCCGCACGCGAAGATGCCGGGCACGCTGGATTCGAGCAGATACGGGTCGCGGCTCAGGGACCAGCGCCCGGCTTTGACGACGTCGTCGCCGGTCAGCACGTAGCCGCGCTGATCGAGCGCGATGTCCGCCGGCAGCCAGCCGGTTTCCGCATCGGCGCCGATGAAGACGAAGAGGCCGCCGCACTCGTGCCGGCTGACCGTCGCGCTCGCGCCATCGCGGATGTCGATCGCCGTCAGATGCGTATCGCCGAATGCGCCGACCACTTCGGCGCGCAACCTGACGGACACATTCGACTTCGCGGCAATCTGCTCGACCAGATAGCGCGACATGCTTTTCTCGAGCGCATCGCCGCGCAGGACCAGCGTGACCTCGCGCGCGTGATTCGAAAAGTACAGCGCGGCCTGCCCGGCCGAATTGCCGCCGCCGATCAAGTAGACGTCGAGCCCGTGCGTCGCGCTCGCTTCGCTGCGCGCCGCGCCGTAGTAGATGCCTTTGCCGATGAAGCGGTCGAAGCCCTCGACGGCCAGGCGGCGCCACGCCACGCCCGTCGCCAGGATCAGCGTGCGGGCCCGGACGACATCGCCGCCGTCGAGATGGATCTCGCGCGAGGCTGCATCGATGCGCTCGACCGAGCGCGTCACCAGAATCTCCGCGCCGAGCCGCTTGGCCTGCTGCAACGCCCGGCGCCTCGCGTTCGACGACCACCGTGCATAGCCCCTCGGACGCGCCGTAGACCGCAGCGGCGAGCCCGGCTGGCCCGCCGCCGACGATCATCGTGTCGTATTCGGCGCGCCGCGGTTGGGTCTGAAGACCCAGGCGCTCGGCGAGTTCGCGTGCCGCCGGCCGCAACAGCTGGGTGCCGTCGACGAGACGCAGCGCCGGGCAATCCGCGTCCGACGGGCAGGTCCCGGGCCATTTCGAGGGGAGTTCGGGCGCATCGGGCGTCAGCCAGTCGAAGCTGATCTGGTTGCGCGCAAGGAACTGGCGCAGCCGCGTGCAATCGGTGTCCCAGCGATTGCCGACCATGGTCACGCGGGCCTTGGGCGGCTCGGCGGAGAGTCCTTGCAGTCCGCCGATGCGCTCGCGCGCGAGCGCGCCCATCTTGGTCGCGACATCCGGCGAGGCGGCGGCGAGCTTGTAATAGCGCACCGCATCGACACGCATCACGCGCGACGGCTCGGCGGCCCGATACGCGCCGGGGAACGGCGAACTGAGGGCAAGCGGCACTTCGCCGAAGATGGTCCCGGGCACGCGCCATCCCAGCGTGCGCTCGATGCCGTCGAACGTCTTGATCACTTCCATCTTGCCGGAGAGCACGGCATAGAGCGCACGCTCGCCGCCTTCGTGGACGGCGAATTCGCCCGCGCACAGACGCATATCGGCGGACGTGTGAGCGAGATCCTCGAGTTCGGAGTCGGGAAGGGTGGAGAACAGGGGGATGGCCCGGATGTCGTCGACTGTCAGCATGGCTTCGGGTAAAGCAGGCGAGGGAGAGCGACAGATGCCGCCAGGACCGCGCGGACGAAGCCAGTATAGGACTTGATATCGCGAAAGTTGATCTGAGGGATGTGCTGAAGGTGGGCTCGCGCGCAATGAGGAGGGCTGCGCGATTGATGGGGGGTGGAGCCCGCGGTCCGAATGTCCCGCGGGCTGCGACTAAGACTGCGAACCCCCTTCGAGCCGATGGATTAACGCATTGAGCAATTCGATAGGCACCGGAAAGATAATCGTGGAGTTCTTGTCGGCGGCGATCGTGGTCAGCGTCTGCAGATAGCGCAGTTGTATCGCTTGCGGCTGCTGCGCGATGACTTGCGCGGCCTGCAGCAGCTTTTCCGACGCCTGCAATTCGCCTTCCGCATGAATGATCTTCGCGCGCCGTTCGCGTTCGGCTTCGGCTTGCCGCGCGATCGCGCGGATCATCGTCTCGTTGATATCGACGTGCTTGATCTCGACGTTCGACACCTTGATGCCCCACGCGTCGGTCTGCGCATCGAGCACTTTCTGGATATCGGCGTTCAATTGCTCGCGCTCGGCCAGGAGCTCGTCGAGTTCGTGCTTGCCGAGCACGGCGCGTAGCGTCGTCTGCGAGAGCTGGCTCGTCGCCTCGAAAAACTTCGCGACCTGGATTACGGCCTTCTCCGGATCGACGACGCGGAAATAGACCACCGCGTTGACCTTGACCGAGACGTTGTCGCGCGTGATGACATCCTGCGGCGGCACGTCGAACACGACCGTGCGCAGGTCGATGCGCACCACTTGCTGCACGACCGGGATGATCAGCACGAGGCCCGGCCCTTTGACCTTCCAGAAACGCCCGAGCATGAACACGACGCCGCGTTCGTACTCGCGAAAAATGCGGATCGACGACGCGACCAGGATGACCAGAAACAGAAAAAGGATGCTGGAAAAGCCGAACGTGAAGCCGATCATGAGTGTTCTCCTTGTTGTTCGACCACAGGCACGACCGTTAGCGTGAGGCCCCGCCGGCTCGTCACGCGCACGCGGCGGCCCGCCGCGAGCGGTTCGCTCCCCGACACCCGCCAGCGCTCGCCATGCACGCGCGCCCAGCCGAAGTTTTCACCGGCGCCGGCGCTATCGCTACTCTCGCCGCCGTCCGGCAGCAAACCTTCGTCGATGATCTCGCCGACACTGCCGACGATCGCCTCGGATCCCGTCACGACCGGCCGCCGCCGCGCCCGCAACGCCACGCTCGACACCGCGAAGATGAAGAGCGCGCTCGCCGCGGTGAGAGCGGCGACCATCGGCAGCGGCACGCCGTAGCCGGGCACGTCGGTGTCGATCAGCATCAGCGCGCCGACCGCGAACGCGATGATCCCGCCGAAGCCGAGCGTCCCGAAGGTCGGCAGGAACGACTCCGCGATCAGGAACGCGATGCCGAGAAAGATCAGCGCGAGCCCCGTGTAGTTGATCGGCAGCAGTTGTAGCGCGAAGAGGCCGATCAAGAGCGCGATGGCGCCCGCCACGCCGGGCAGCACGAAACCGGGATTCGCGAATTCGAAGAAGAGCCCGTACATGCCGATCGTAAGCAGGATCAGCGCCACGTTCGGATCGGTGACGACGGCGAGGAAGTGGCTGCGCCAGTCGGGCTCGAGCGTGACGACCGGCGCGTCCGCCGTGGCGAGGCGGTGGACGCCGGTCGACGTTTCGACGGTGCGTCCGTCGAGTTTCGCGAGCAGGTCGGGCACGTCGCGTGCGAGGAGATCGACAACGTGCTGGTCGAGCGCGTCGTTCGCCGACAGGCTGACGGCCTCGCGAACGGCTTTCGCGGCCCAGTCGACGTTGCGTCCGCGCAGTTGGGCGAGGCCGCGGATGTACGCCTCGGCGTCGTGGATCTGCTTGCGGATTTCGGTCGATTGCGAGTCGGTGCCGGTCGGTAGCGACGCGGCCTTGTCCTTCTGATCGTTCTGCGCGCCCTTGTCTTTGCTGGCGTTTGGTCCGCCGGTCACGGGCGGCGGCGGCGTTTCCGGTCCGCCGCCGCCGACGCCGAGCTGCACCGGCGTCGCCGCGCCGAGGTTGGTGCCGGGCGCCATCGCCGCGATGTGGCTCGAATAGACGATGTAGGTGCCGGCGCTCGCCGCCCGCGCGCCGCTCGGGCTGATGAACGCGGCCACGGGCACCGGCGACGCCAGAATCGCCTTGATGATCTGGCGCATCGACGTGTCGAGTCCGCCGGGGGTGTCGAGCTGGATGACCGCGAGCTGTGCGCCGTCGCGCTGGGCGCGCGCGAGGCCGCGCGTGATGAAGTCGGCGCTTGCCGGGCCGATCGCGCCCGCAACCGGCAGCACCAGCACCTCCGCCGGGCGGGCCTCGGCGACGGCGCACACAAGGGACAGGCAGAGGGTTGCTGCGAAGACCGACACGGTTCGGAGCAAGAGGGGCGTTTTCATCGTTTTCGGCGGCGCCTGGGCGCGCCGTCGCCGGCTCGACAATGCGGGGAAGGCTTAAATAGCGGCCTGATGCTTACAGATTAGGCGATTCCCGCCGCGGCGTGAGTGCTCGGAAACGCGAGGCGGCTTGGCGGTGGCCAGGGGCTTAAGGTTTCGTTCAGTGGCTGGTCTTTATCATCTCGATGCGCGGCTCATTGGACGTGTCCACGGCGTCTCTTCGGGAGGCGGCCCGCGCATGCCAAGTTCGGTGAACCGTTCATTTCCCACCCCTGCGAATGCGAGGAGTACCGCGATCTTGAAACCTTCCATCACCCGCTACGGAATGGTCGCTCAGTTTTTTCATTGGGCTACGGCTGTTCTGGTACTGATTGCTTTCACGTTGGGTCCTGGTGGACCGGAGTCGCGCGTTTACTCCGACGCCGCGGACTTCGGCAGGCGGCTCCATGAAACCCTCGGATTGTGCGTGTTCGCGCTCGCCATTTTGCGTTTGCTATGGCGGGCAATCGACCGGCGCCCGGCCGTTGAACTGGATTCGCCCTGGATGGGGCTCGCCGCGACGGTTGTCCAATGGATCCTCATCGTGCTCTTGCTGGCGCTTCCGATCACTGCGATCACGGGAGCGTGGCTGGAAGGACATCCGCTAACGCTCGTCGCCGGTATCGATGTCGCACCGATGTTTCAAACTGCACGGGCAACAGGCGCAACCGTCGCAGGGATACACGGGTGGCTCGGCGACGCCATCATGTGGGTCGCAGGGCTTCATGCACTCGCAGCCCTTTTCCATCACTTCGTGCTGAAAGATCACGTGCTGGCGTCGATGCTGCCCGGTTGGCTGATCGCAAACCGATCGAAAACCGGACGCTGAGCACCGCGGTGGTCCATCCATGCGCGGATAGAAGACTCGCGCAGGCCGCCGCGTGACGCGGCTTACCTTGCTCGCGTGCCGTTCGTGAAGTAGATTTTTCTGATGAGGTTCGTCACGCGGGAGGGACTGCGATGGAACTGAGCGTGGAACGTGTCGATGTGTGGGCAGCCACCATCGACGACAAACCGGGCGGCCTTGCGAAGGTACTCGGCGTCTTACGGGATGCAGGTGTCGACTTGCAGTTCATTGTGGCGCGCCGCACGCCTGAGTCATCGGGCAAGGGGGTCGTGTTTGTCGCGCCGCTGCAAGATGACACGGCGATCCGTGCCGCCACCCAGGCGGGGTTCAGCGTCACCCCGAGCCTTTGCTCCGTCCGTGTAATGGGTTTGGACCAATTGGGCATCATCGCGCAATTGACCCAGATGTTGGCGGACGGCGGGATCAACCTGCGCGGCATCTCGACCGCTGTGCTTGGAACGCAGTTCATTTCCTATCTGGCGCTCGACTCGTCGGAGGATGCCGATAAGGCGATCGACATTCTTCAAAGGGCCTGAAGCGCCCGGACTCGACTGCGAATCCCGGCGCCGGGAGGAGGTCGAGCGCGATGAAAACAGCGACGACCGGAAGGCGGGTAGTGTGGGCGCTCGCGCTCTGCATGGTTGTGACGTGCGCGGCGGTTGGCGGTGCGTTGCTGTTCGAGCTGTCGGTGATCCGGCATGCCGTGAGCGATTTCCGCCGGGACGAGGCATTGGCGCAAGCCGGCATCGCGCGTGGCGAGCCGGCCACGCCCGCGGAGCGGTTCAATCCGCCCTATCTGAAGCAGTACGGGTTGGACCGCAACCTGTACCAGGACATTCACGGAAACTCTTCGCCAACGGGTGCCGATTGGCGGCGATGGGGCTTGCGAACCAAGGCCGCAGCCACGGTGATGTGGCTGGGCCACGATCCGCCGGGAACCTGGTGGACCTTCGTTCAGATCAAGTGCGTCGACCGGTTTCCTCAAGCTCACGCCGACAGCGAGCCGATCGTCGATGTTGCCGACGCTTGCCTTGGTGAACCGCATTGATCGACGCACAGCCAGGCGGGGCAGTGCCGCCTTCGCCGCTGGCGCGCAATCAAAAAATCGACTGCCCCGTCAGCGTGGTCAACCATTCCAATGACTTGACGCCCGCCAGCGAATTGCCGTTCGCGTCGAGCCCGGGCGACCAGACGCACACCGCCATCTCCCCCGGCAGCACGGCGACGATCCCGCCGCCGACGCCGCTTTTCGCCGGCAGCCCGACGCGATAGACGAAGTCGCCTGCCGCATCGTAGGTGCCGCAGGTCAGCATCAGCGCGGAGAGGCGTTTGGCCGAGCTGGCGTCGAGGACGCGCTCGCCCGTGACCGGCGCGACGCCGCCGTTGGCGAGGAATAGGGCGGCTGTCGCCAGTTCGACGCAATTCATTTCGATCGCGCACTGGCGGCAATAGGCGTCGATGACGATTTCGGGCGGCATCTGCAAGTTGCCGAAGCTGGCGATGAAGTGCGCCATCGCGCGGTTGCGTTCGGCGTTCGCGAGTTCGGAGTTGGCGACGCGCAGATCGTAGTCGAGGTCGGCCACGCCGGTCAGGCGCCGCATGAACTGGACGAGCGCGGTTTCGGCGCCGACGAAGCGGCGGCACAACACGTCGGTGACGACGAGCGCGCCCGCGTTGATGAACGGATTGCGCGGTTTGCCGCGCTCGCTTTCGAGCTGCACGAGCGAGTTGAACGCGGTGCCCGATGGTTCGCGGCCGACGCGTTCCCAAAGCTCGTCGCCGAGCATCTTGAACGCGAGCGTGCAAGCGAAGAGCTTCGAAATGCTCTGGATGGAGAAGCGTTGCTTGGCATCGCCGATCGAAAACACGCGGCCGTCGAGCGTGACGACCGCCATGCCGAAGCGCTCGGCGGGCACCTTGGCGAGTTCGGGAATGTAATCGGCGACGCGCCCGGCGGTGCGCCACGGCGTGATGTCGCGATAAATCTGTTCGAGGATCGCGGAGTAGTTCTGGTCGGTCATTGACGGGTGCGTCCGAAGGCCCATGAGCGCGGGCCGCGATGATACCGCAGCCCGCTTTCACCGTCCCTATCGCTGCCCCTATCTCAGTCCCTCAGCGCACCTGCACGCCCAGCGCCGTCAGCGTCCGCCCGATCGCGGCGACCACGTTGTGCATCTCGTTCGCATCGATCGCGCCGATGCAGCCGACCCGGAACGTCTCCATCTTGGTCAGCTTGCCCGGGTAGAGCACATAGCCCGCATCCCGCACCGCCGCATAGAACGTCTTGAAGTCGTACGCGGGGTCGCGCGGCGCATGGAACGTGACGATCACCGGCGCTTGCACCTCCGGTTTCAGGAACGGCTCGAAGCCGAGCGCGCGCATGCCTTCGACGAGCACTTCGCAATTCTTCGCATAGCGCGCGCCGCGAGCCGGCATGCCGCCAACGGCTAAGAACTGGTCGAGGGCGGCGCGCAGCGCGGCGATGACGTGCGTCGGCGGCGTGAAGCGCCACTGCGTCGTCTTGCGCATATAGACGTATTGATCGTGCAAATCGAGCGCGAGCGACGGCGAGCGGCCCTCGCTCGCTTCGAGCACCTCGCGCCGCACGATCACGAAGCCCATGCCCGGCACGCCTTCGAGGCACTTGCCGGAGGCCGAGATCAGCGCATCGATGCCGCCGCGCGAGAGGTCGATCGGCAGCGCGCCGAACGAGCTCATCGCGTCGACGATCAGGCTCTTGCCGTGGCGCTTGCAGAGCGCGGCGATCTCGTCGAGCGGATTCAGGAGGCCCGCGCTCGTCTCCAGATGCACCTGCGCGACGTGCGTGATGCGCGAGTTCTGGTTGAACGCGTCTTCCATGGCGGCCACGCTGACGGGCTCGTCGTCGTCGAGTGAAAGCTCGATGTAATCGATGGCGAGCCGCTGCAGGATGCGGATGATGCGCGCGCAATACGCGCCGTTGTTCGGCACGAGCACGCAACCCTGGCGCGGCACGAGCGTGCCGAGCGCCGCCTCCACCGAGAACGTGCCGCTGCCCTGGAGCGGCACGCACACGTACTCCTGGCCGCCGTTCGCGATGGCAATCAGATCGGCGCAGACGCTTTGCGTCATCTGGTTGAAGGCGGCGTCCCACGAGCCCCAGTCGCGCAGCATCGCTTGCCGCGTCGCAGGCGAAGTTGTCAGCGGTCCTGGCGTAAGCAGGATCGGTTCGTTACCTAAAATCACAGTGGCTCCTAGTGGAAAGTGGCTCGAGAAAGGACGATGAGCACCGGATCGGCACATCGATCGTCATGTATTTTATTGGCGAATTGTGTCATTTTTTGGTTTTTGTGAGAATCGTCATAGCGCTGTCACGGAAGCCTGTGATTCTTGCCGTGCCCGCACAGGCCAAGGTGAGAGCGCTGGAAGCATTATTTGGCTCGAAATCCCGTCGTGCAAGCAGCTCTCGGGTTGTCGACAATCTGCAAAATGCGTCGCCCGACTGTGGCAATGTGTGCAGCGCCGCCGCGCTGCCGTTCAATCACAACAGGGATCGGGGTTATCCCCGACCAATAGTCTTTCCTCCCTTCGGAGAAAACGAGATGAAGACGACGAAACACCACGCGACTGCCCGTATCGTCCGCAAGCTGCTGCCGGCGCTCGCCGCGGCAGCGCTGTTCGAGGGCATGGCGATGTCTGCGCACGCCGCCGATGCGGTGGTGCTGTACACGGCCGACGGCCTCGAGAATCTCTACAAGGACGTGCTGCCGGCGTTCGAAAAACAGGAAGGCGTCAAGGTCAACATCGTGACGGCCGGAAGTGGCGAAGTTGTGAACCGCGCGACGGTGGAGAAGGATTCGCCGAAGGCCGACGTGATCGTGACGCTGCCGCCGTTCATCCAGCAGGCCGCGCAAACCGGCCTGCTGCAGCCGTACCAGAGCGTGAACTACAAGAACGTGCCGGCGATCGCGAAGGCGCCGGACGGCGCCTGGGCGACGTTCGTCAACAACTACTTCTCGTTCGCGATCAACCCGGACGTCGTGAAGACCCAGCCGAAGACGTTCGCCGACCTGCTGCACCCCGACTACAGCGGCAAAGTCGCGTACTCGAACCCGGCGACGGCCGGCGACGGCATGGCGGTCATCATCCTGACGACGTCGCTGATGGGTGAAGACAAGGCGTTCGACTACCTGAAGAAGCTCGAGCAAAGCGCCAAGTTCCACACCAAGGGCACGGGCTACCTCGACGTGCTGCTGTCGCGCAACGAAATCTCGGTCGCGAACGGCGATCTGCAGATGGACCTCGACGACGCAGCCAACGGCGGCCTGTCGCTCAAGCCGATTTTCCTCGCGGCAACGGCGGGCGGCCAGCCGACCACGTTCCAGCTGCCGTACGCGATCGGCCTGATCAAGAACGGCCCGAACCAGGCTGAAGGCAAGAAGCTGATCGACTACCTGATGTCGACCGAGGTGCAGTCGAAGGTGCCGGACATCTTCGGCATCCCGGGCCGCACCGACGTGCCGCTCACGGGCAAGAACGGCGAAGCGGTCAAGCAGGCGATCGCCGGCGTGAAGCTCGTTCCGGTGGACTGGAACCACGTGATGGCGAAGAAGGCCGACTGGACGGCACGCTGGAAGAACGAAGTGATCGGCAATTCGGGCAAGCAGATCGAAGTCGTGAAGCCGGCGCAGTAAGCCGCGCGGCTGAGCCGATGTAGTTGAGGGCCTGTTCTCGGCGAGAACAGGCCCTGGTGCAATCAAGAAAGAGGATGAAGCCGGTGACAACTGCCAGCCTTGCTCACCCCGGCGCGCTGGGCGCCGCACGTGACGCGCGGGAAGACGCGCTGACGGGCACGCCCGACGGCGTGCATATCGAACATCTGACCGTGCGCTTCGGCGCGCGCACCGTGCTCGACGATTTATCGCTGACGATCGAGCGCGGCGAGCTCTTGACGGTGCTCGGCAAGAGCGGCTGCGGCAAGACCACGTTGTTGCGGTTCATCGCCGGCTTTGTCGAAACCGAAGGTCTGGCCGGCACGCTGACGGTGGCGGGCCGCGACCTCACGCATGTGCCGCCGCACAAGCGCAATCTCGGCTTGCTGTTCCAGAGCTACGCGCTGTTTCCGCACCTGTCGGTGTTCGAGAACGTCGCGTTCGGGCTGCGCGCGCGGCGCGTGTCCTCGGGCGAGGTGTCGCGGCGCGTGGCCGATGCGCTCAAGCTCGTGCAGCTCGGCGACGCGGGTCACGTCATGCCGGCGCAGCTCTCGGGCGGCATGCAGCAGCGCGTCGCGCTCGCGCGCGCGCTCGTGATCGAGCCCGACGTCTTGCTGCTCGACGAGCCGCTTTCCGCACTCGACGCCAATCTGCGCGCATCGGTGCGTTCCGAATTGAAATCGCTGCATGAACGCCTGCCGAACCTGACGATCGTCTGCGTCACGCACGACCAGGACGACGCGCTCGTGCTGTCCGACCGCACGCTGCTGATGCGCGAAGGCCGCATCGCGCAGCTCGGCACACCGCAGCAGCTGTATGACACGCCGAACGACGGCTTCGTCGCGCGCTATCTCGGCGCGGCCAACCTGCTGCCGCCTCACGTCGCGTTCCCGCTCGGCGATTCGCGCTACGAGGTGCGCGACCGCGTCGCGTGCATCCGCCCGGAGCGCCTGCGCATCGTGCCGCTCGGCGAGGCGGCGTTGCACGGCGTGATTACGTCGGTCGAGTGGTATGGCTCGGCGCTCTCGGTCCAGGTCGCGCTCGATGCGATGCCGAACGAGCCCGTGCTGATCGCGACCCAACGCGGCCTCGGCATGACGCCTGAAAAGGGCGCCCGGATTTCCTTGCACTATGAGGCGGATGATGTCGTCCTTATCCAGCCCTGAGGCGCTTGCCGCACTCGATGCGCGCCGCGCGGCGACGGCGGCCGCGCATGCCGCCCACGCTCGCCGCCGCGAGCGCGCCGCGCAATGGCATCTCGTGTTCTTGACGGTGGTGGTGCTCGGGCCGCTCGTCATTTACCCGCTGATTCGTCTCGTGCTGTTGAGCCTGACCGGGGCGCACGGCGGTTTGAGCTTTCAGGCCTACGCGTCGTTTTTTCAGAACCCCGAGACGCGCGGCGTCGTCGGCACCACGCTGTGGGTGTTGTTCGCTAGCGCCGGGCTCGCTTCGGTGCTCGGCGTCGCGCTCGCGTCGATGCTGTTCTTCAAGCCGTTTCCGGGCGCGAAGCTCGTCACGCGCTTTCTCGAACTGTTCGTGGCGTTTCCGTCGTTTCTCGTCGCGTTCACGCTGATCTTCCTGTACGGCTCGCAGGGCTCGGTCAGCATCGGCCTGCAGCGCCTCTTTCACCTCGACCAGCCGCCGCTCAATTTCCTGTTCGGAATCGGCGGCGTGATTCTCGCGGAAGTCGTGTTCTACGCGCCGTTCGTCGTGCGGCCGACGCTCGCTTCCTTCGCCACGCTCGACATGCGTCTTGTCGAAGCCGCGAAGAGCCTTGGCGCAAACGGCTGGATGGTGGCGTTTCGCGTGATTCTGCCGATCGCGTGGCCCGGCATCGCGGCGGGCACGATCCTGTGCTTCCTGCTGACGTTGAACGAGTTCGGCATTCTGCTCGTGCTCGGCAGCGCGCACCTGATCACGCTGCCGGTGGCGATCTATAGCTCGGCGACCGTCGATCTCGACTTGCCGACCGCCGCCGCGGGCGCGGTCGTGATGCTGGCGATGTCGTTGTCTTTGTATGCGTTGTATCGCCGGGTCAACCGGCGCAAGACGGGGAGCGCTGGAAATGGCCGCTGATCTGAATCCTGGCGCCGCGCCGCGCCTGCCCAGGGTGAAGCCTGTGCCGCATCCGGCACGCCGCACGCTCCTCGCCCGTATCGGCAGCGGGGCGTTCCTCGTGTTCGCCGCGTTGCTGTGCTTCTGGCTCTTCGTGCTGCCGGTGCTGGTCGTCGCGCTCTCCAGCGTCGCCGCGCACTGGTCCGGCACGATCCTGCCCGACGGCTTGAGCATGCGCTGGTTCGAGCGTCTCGGCTCCAGCGATTTCGACGCGCTCACGACGAGCCTCGAAATCGGCTTCGGCGTCGCCGTGCTCGGCACGGCGCTCGGCCTGTGGCTCGCGCTGGCGCTCGAAGGCCGCGACCGGCGCGGCCTCGGCGCGTTCGTCGACATGATCGCGATGATGCCCAACGGCGTGCCGAGCGTCGTGCTCGGGCTTGCCGTGCTGATCGCGTATCACAAGCGGCCGCTCGATCTGTCGAGTTCGGCGGCGATCGTCGTGTTCGTGCAATTGGCGCTCGTGATGCCGTTCTGCTACCGCTGCGCGGCCGCCGCGCTGCGCCCCGAGCTGACGATCTTGCGCGAAGCCGCCGCGAGCCTTGGCGCACCGCCGTCGATGGTCCTGCGACGGGTCGTGCTGCCGCAACTGGTGCCCGCGATCCGCGCGAGTCTCGCGCTCGGGTTCGCACTCTCGCTCGGCGAGCTGGGCGCGACGCTGACGGTGTATCCGCCGGGCTTCGCGACCGTGCCGATCGTCGTCGTCGGACAGGTCGAGCGCGGCTATTACTTGCCGGCGTCGGCGTTGTCGCTGGTCCTGTTGCTGGCGTCGCTCGCCGCGCTGCTGCTGATCGCCGCGCGCGTGCCGCGCAAGCGCATCGATTGAGGCGATGGCGCGAAGGCGTCGGCACGGACGGGCAAGCGTGCCGGCCGCCAGCGGCATACACGCATCGATGTGGCAAAGAATGTTGAAATGACCGAAAATATGGAAATTCAAACGCTCGATCCGATCGAGGTTCTGCGCAGCCATTCGCTGCCGGCGCTGGTGCGCGACGAGATTGAGCGCAACATCATCGGCGGCGCGCTCGAGCCGGGCGAGAAGCTCAACGAAGCCGATTGGGCGGCGCGTCTGAAGGTGTCGCGCGGGCCGGTGCGCGAGGCGTTCCGCGCGCTCGAACAGGCGGGCCTCTTGCGTACCGAGAAGAACCGCGGCGTGTTCGTGCGCACCGTGTCGCTCGAAGAGGCCGACGAGATTTACGCTGTGCGCGGGGCGCTCGAAGAAGCCGCGTGCCGGATGCTCGCCGCGCGCATCGACGCGAAGCAGGTCGCGTTGCTGCGCGAGCACCTCGACGCGATGGGCGAGGCGCTCGCCGCGCACGACCCCGACGCCTACGCGCGCATCAACGTCGCGTTCCATGACGCGATCGTCGCGGCGTCGGGCAACGGCAAGCTGCACGAAACGTATCGGCGGCTCGTCGGCGAGTTGAGCCTGTTCCGGCGAGCGGCGTTGAGCGTGCACGCCGACGCGATGCAACAGTCGCTCGCCGAGCACCGGGCGATCGTGACGGCGCTGGCCTCGCGCGATCCCGCGCGCGCCGAAGCGCTGATGCGCGCGCACGTGGAGGGCGGCCGGCGGCGCGCGCATGCCGCTTACGAAGAATCGTCGGCATGAAAGACGTCGACAAACTTAACGAATCCGATGTACGAACGCGCGCGACCGACGCGCATGGAACCAAAGATGTCAGCGAATCTTGAACGCACTATCGAAGTAAACGGCCGCGCCTACCGGATGCCGGCCGTGCCGACCGTGGTCGTCTGCGTCGACGGCTGCGAATACGACTACCTGGAAGCGGCGGTCGCCGCCGGCGTCGCGCCGTTCATCGGCAAGATGCTGCGCGACGGCGCGGCGTTCAAGGGCGATTGCGTGATCCCGTCGTTCACCAACCCGAACAACTTGTCGATCGTCTGCGGCGTGCCGCCTTCGGTGCACGGCATCTGCGGCAACTACTTCTGGGACCCGGACGCGGACGGCGGCAAGGGCGCCGAAGTGATGATGAACGACCCAGCGTATCTGCGCGCCGGGACGATTTTGGCGTCGGCGGCGAACGCGGGCGCGTCGGTGGCCGTGGTCACCGCGAAAGACAAACTGCGCCGCCTCCTCGGCTGGCAATTGAACGGCATCTGCTTCTCGGCCGAAAAGGCCGACAAAGCGACGCGCGAAGAAAACGGTATCGACAACGTGCTCGAACTCGTCGGGCTGCCGGTGCCAGACGTGTACAGCGCGGGTTTGTCGGAATTCGTGTTCGCGGCGGGCGTGCGGTTGGCGCAAACGCGCAAGATCGACCTCATGTACCTGTCGACGACCGACTACGTGCAGCACAAGGCGGCGCCGGGCAGCGCCGACGCCAATGCGTTCTACGCGATGATGGACCGCTACCTCGCGCAGCTCGACGAACTCGGCTGGGCAATCGGCCTCACCGCCGACCACGGCATGAACGCCAAGCACGATCCGGAAACGGGCGAACCGAACGTCATCTACTTGCAGGACGTGATGGACGAGTGGCTCGGTGCGCGGGCTGCGCGCGTGATTCTGCCGATCACGGATCCGTACGTCGTGCATCACGGCGCGCTCGGGTCGTTCGCGACGATCTACCTGCCGCGTGATGCCGACGCATCGCAAATCATCGGACGCATCGCGGCGATGGACGGCGTCGACATCGCGCTCGACAACCGCACCGCGTGCGAGCGATTCGAACTGCCGCGCGATCGCGTCGGCGATGTGGTGGTCGTGAGCAAGCAGAACGTCGTCCTCGGCACGCGCCGCGATGAGCACGACCTGTCGGGGCTGACGGTGCCGCTGCGTTCGCACGGCGGTTTGTCGGAGCAAACGGTGCCGCTCGTCTTCAACCGCAAGACCGACGGCTTGCCGGGCCGCGCCCGCATGCGCAATTTCGACATCTTCGATGTCGCGCTGAACCACTTGGCGATGCAATCATGAACACACTCAGTCTTCAACATCCAGTCGATCACCCCGCGTTTCGCGCAGAAGCGCTGCGCATCAAGGGCGAACGTGCTGTGCGCGAGCGCACGCTCGATGTCTTCGATCCTTATACGGGGCAGCGTGTCGGAACCGTCCCGCTTGCAAGCGTCGAAGACGTGCGGGAAGCGCTGGCGTATGCGGCTAACTACCAGGCGAAGCTGTCGCGCTATGAGCGAGCGCAGATTCTCGAGCGCGCGGGTGCGCTGTTGCGCGAGCGAACGGAAGCCGCCTCCGATCTGATCTCGTTCGAATCGGGTTTGTCGAAACAGGATTCGCGCTACGAGATCGGTCGCGTCGCCGACGTGCTCAAGTTTGCGGCGATCGAAGCGCTGCGCGATGACGGACAAAGTTTCTCGTGCGATCTGACGCCGCATGGCAAGTCGCGGCGCGTGTTCACGCAGCGCGAGCCGCTCGCGGGCGTGATCGTCGCGATTACGCCGTTCAACCATCCGATGAACCAGGTCGCGCACAAGCTCGCGCCGGCGATCGCGACGAATAATCGCGTGGTGCTGAAGCCGTCTGAGAAAGTGCCGCTGTCGGCGTATTTTCTGGCGGACATCCTGTATGAAGCCGGACTGCCCGCGCCGATGCTGCAGGTCCTGACCGGCGACCCGCGCGAGATCGCCGACGAGCTCATCACGAACCCGGCGGTGGATCTGGTGACGTTCACCGGCGGCGTGGCGATCGGCAAGTACATCGCTTCGAAAGCGGGCTACCGGCGCGTCGTGCTGGAACTCGGCGGGAACGATCCGCTGATCGTGCTCCAGGATGCCGACATCGAACGCGCCGCATCGCTCGCGGTGCAGGGCTCCTATAAGAACTCGGGCCAACGCTGTACCGCCGTCAAGCGCATGCTGGTGCAAAAGAGCATCGCGGAGCGATTCACTGAGTTGGTCGTCGAAAAGACGCGTGCATGGTCGTACGGCGACCCATTCGACGAGTCCAGTCAAATGGGCACCGTCATCGACGAGCCCGCAGCTCAGCTATTCGAGGCGCGCGTGAACGAAGCCGTCGCTCAAGGCGCGCGGCTGCTCGCCGGCAACAAGCGTGCAGGCGCGCTGTATTCGCCGACGGTCGTCGACCGCGTGGACCCATCGATGACGCTCGTGCGCGAAGAAACCTTCGGCCCCGTCTCGCCGATCATCACGTTCGACACGATCGACGACGCCATCCGCATCAGCAACGGCACGGCGTTCGGATTGTCGTCGGGCTTGTGCACGAATCGCTCCGACGTGATCGCGCGCTTCGTCAACGAACTGCGGGTGGGCACGGTCAACGTATGGGAGGTGCCGGGATATCGGATCGAGCTGACGCCATTCGGCGGCATCAAGGATTCGGGCCTTGGCTATAAGGAAGGGGTTCAGGAAGCGATGAAGAGCTTTACGAACCTCAAGACGTTTTCGTTGCCTTGGGAGTGAGTGAATGGCACTGAGTCTCGACGATATCCGTTCGCTGTTTGCGCAGCATGGCGCCATCTCTTACAGCGGGGAGCCCGTCAGCCAGCTTGAACATGCGTTGCAAAGCGGCAAGCTTGCTGAAGACGAGGGCGCGAGCGAGGAACTGGTCGCAGCGGCATTCCTCCATGACCTGGGGCATTTATTGAACCTGCACGGCGAGACACCGACGGAGCGCGGCATCGACGATCTCCACCAGTACTTCGCGCTGCCGTTCTTGCGGCCGGTCTTGCCGCCCGCGGTGCTCGAACCGATTCGTTTGCACGTGGATGCCAAACGCTGCTTGTGCGCAATCGACAAGACGTACTTCGACAAGCTCTCTGAGGATTCGGTGCGCAGCCTGAAATTGCAAGGCGGTGTATTTAGCGAAGAGGAAGCGCAGGCATTCCTGCAATTGCCGTATGCGCAAGACGCACTGCGTTTGCGGCAATGGGACGATCGCGCTAAGACGGCAGGTAAGGACACGCCGGATATCGAGCACTTCTTGGGCGTAGTTGAGCGGGTGATGTGCTAGCGGTTTTGCCGTGCTTATCTAGGCTACGTGCACTCGTGGCCTAGGTGGCTTGCCGAGTCGCTAACGACTGCTTCTATATAGAGCGACGCATGCGTGCATGCGTCGCTCTAAATTCTTCAAAATACCGCTTGCCAGGTGGGGAGAGGGTGGCTAGAATCTCGGTCTTTCGCGCTTCGGAGTGAAGCGCGAGGGAAGCGAGGCAGGTGGGGCGCGAGTAGTGCGCAGCCCGATCTGGCAAGGCT
>NZ_JBCHAA010000008.1:0-306172 GCF_053525655.1 Trinickia camelliae | reverse complement strand
GTCACGCCCGAAAGCGCCACCGATTTCTTCGGCTTGAAGCCGGGCGTGCCTGCCGTGCTGTTGTCTGCTTCGCTCATGGTGTCGTCCTCCAGATTCAAAGTGGTGTCATTTCTTCGCGGCGAAGAGCGCATCGAGCTTGTCTTCGTACGCGTGATAGCCGAGATACTTGTAAAGGTCCGCGCGCGTCTGCATCGTTTCGACGGCGGCCTTTTGGGTGCCGTCGCGCTTGACGGTCTCGTAGAAGTTGAGCGCCGCCGCGTTCATCGCGCGATACGCGCCGCAGCAGTAAAGCGCGATGTCGACGTTCGCGCTCTTCAACTCGTCGGTCGTGAAGAACGGCGTCGAGCCGAATTCCGTCAGGTTCGCGAGGATCGGCACCTTGACCGCGGCCTTGAAGCGGCGGTAGTCGTCGAGGGTTGCCATCGCTTCGGGGAAGATCATGTCCGCGCCTGCTTCGACATAGGCGACCGCGCGTTCGATCGCTGCGTCGAGACCTTCGACCGCCGCCGCATCGGTGCGCGCCATGATGACGAATTGATCGTCGGTGCGCGCATCGACGGCCGCTTTCACGCGATCGACCATCTCCTCCATCGGGACGACTTCCTTGCCGGGCCGATGGCCGCAGCGCTTCTGCCCGACCTGGTCTTCGAGATGCACGGCGGCGACGCCCGCCTTGATGAACGAGCGGATCGTGCGCGCGATGTTGAACGCGCCGCCCCAGCCGGTATCGATGTCGACCAGCAGCGGCAGGGTGCAGGCGTCGGTGATCCGGCGCGCGTCGATCAGCACGTCTTCCATCGCGCTGATGCCGAGATCGGGCACGCCGAGCGAGTTCGCGGCGACGCCGCCGCCGGACAGATAGACGGCCTTGAAGCCCGTGGCCTCGGCCATTTTCGCGGCGTAAGCGGTGATCGCGCCGACGACTTGAAGCGGCGCTTCGGCGGCCACGGCGGCGCGGAAGCGCGCGCCTGGGGAGTTGCTGAAAGGTTGGGCTGGAGTCATGGCTGAATGGTCGAGCGTGTCGATCGAATAGGGGCGAAGCGGAGCGTAATGTGTCGAAACGGGCCTCGAAACAACGAGGGCAAAGTGGCCGGGGGTATCGTGCCAAGCCGCCGTGCCAAGCCGTTTGCGGCTTGTGCACGCTCGTTCGTAACTAAGCGGTTCGGCCTAAGGTTATGCGCGCGCAGCACGCGGCTCAATGTCAAAAACGGTCATTCTGCGTGACGCTATTTGCCACAAGTTGAGCGGGGGAGTCTGTCTTTGCTAGTCGCCTTCAATGCGAATTGCAAGCCATTGACGGACTTTTATGACCAATTGCGCTCACGAGGGGAATAGGCTTACCCTGTTCTTACGCATACGAATTAGCGCTACACTCGGCATGAACGAGCGGATTGCTGGAGGAAATCATGGCTGATATCGACCCAGGCCGTACCTTTCGCGGGCTTCCCTTGACGCCCGAGCAGGATGCTGAAGTGAGGCACTACATAAAAGTCCGCAAGCAGCAGGGCAAGAAGTGGGACACGCCGGAGTTGAAAGCCATGCTGCGCGACATGCTGCAGCCGCCGGACGAGGATGACGAGGGGGGCGGCTACGACGATACGAGATCGTTGGCAGAGCGCGCCGAGTTCTTCGTCGACGAGTCGATGGACCCGATCGAGGCCGCCGAAGAACGGAACGCGGCGTTCGAATCGGAGATCATGAAGCGGTTTTAACGCTGATATCGCGGATGGTCGATGCTTAGCATCGCTTAGCGATAGGGCGAAAAAGGCGGGCGGTGGCGCTGCAATCTTCGCTGCCGCGCCACCGCCCGGATTTGATTCAACAATCCACTGTCAGATACGCTGCCCGATGGCTTACTTGGGCTGCGCCACCACTCGCAGATACGGCTTGAGCGTCTTGAAGCCTTGCGGGAATTTCTTCTTCGCATCCTCATCCGAAACGGACGTCGGAATGATGACGTCGTCGCCGGGGCGCCAGTTCACGGGCGTCGCCACCCCATGCTTGGCGTTGAGCTGCAGCGCATCGAGCAGACGCAGCACTTCGTCGAAATTGCGGCCCGCGCTCATCGGATAGACGAACATCGCCTTCACTTTCTTGTCCGGCCCGATCAGGAACACCGAGCGAATGGTGGCGTTGTCGGCTGCCGTGCGCGGGGCGGCGCCGCTCGCGTTCGGGTGGATCATGTCGTAAAGCTTCGCGACGATCAGATCCGGGTCGCCGATCATCGGATAGTTGACCGCATGCCCCTGCGTCTCCTCGATATCGCCCACCCATTTCTCATGATCGCTGACCGGATCGATGGAGAGGCCGATGATCTTCGTATTGCGCTTTTCGAATTCCGGCTTCAACCCGGCCATGTAGCCCAGCTCGGTCGTGCAAACAGGGGTGAAGTCTTTCGGATGTGAGAAGAGGATGGCCCAGCTGTCGCCGATCCATTCGTGAAACTTGATCTGTCCTTCAGTCGTTTCAGCGGTGAAATCGGGCGCTTCTTCTCCGATACGGATAGTCATACTCAGTCTCCTAGGCGTGCGCTGCGAGTGGGAAGCCGCGCGAAACGCTTGCGATGTCGATGTTTTCGCACGGTGAGGGGGGAATTGCGACTTCGATTATAGACACCGGGCGTGACCGCTTGGTTTAGGAACGCACACAATAGTGAATCGCCTAGGTCCGCTTGCGCGCCTGGCGATTCTCCAGACCTGAACACGAAGGCGCTAGATGTCGGTCCGATCGGGTACGTCGACGCACACGCGGATCGCGTCGTGACGCCAGTACTCGAGGTCGCAGTCGATCAGCCGCCCGTGCTGGTCGCAGTTCACGCGCGTGATGTGCAGCGCCGGCGTGCCTTCGGCGACCTTCAGCGGCGCGGCCGCCTGTCGGTGCAGCACCGATGGCACCATGGCGAACTGCACGCGCCCGTAACGGATGCCGTATTCGCTTGCGTAGAGCCCGGTCAGCGACTGGCGCAAGTCGAAATCGAGTATCCCCGGGAAGTACGCGGGATTCAGATAGTGCTCGACGTACAGCACGGCGCGCGCATCGATCGAGCGCGCACGGCGGATTTGGATGACGCTGGAGAGCGCCGGCAGGGTGAGCATCTCGCAGATCGCCGCGCTCGCTGGAATCAGCTCGGCGGCCAGCACTTCCGTGCCGGGCTCGCGTCCCTGTTCCCGAACCATCGCCTCGAAGTGCGTGCGCTTGAGCGGGTCGTACAGAATGCGCGGCGGCGCGACGAACCAGCCGCGCTGCTTCTCGCGATAGATGAGGCCCTGCGCCTCGAGCTGGCCGAGCGCCTCGCGCAACGTGATGCGGGTGGTCGTAAACAGTTCGCTCAGCTTGCGCTCGGCGGGCAGGCGGCTGCCGGGCGGCAGCAGGCTACGGTCGATCTGCTCTGTCAGCGCGCGGCAGATGCGCGCCGCGGTTCCTGGCGTGTCGACTTGAATTGAATCTCTAATTGGCATAGTCCAGCCCGTTGGCGGGCACAATTTTCATTTTCTTGTGCGATTCTTGCTCCGTCGCTTAATTCGCACCGTACCTGTGAAAGATGGCTGAACTGTGACAGTGCACCATCTTTTCATCGGCTCTACCGCGCTGCGGTATGCTGCGCTTGCTTCTCCGATGGTGGCCGACCAGCCGAATCCGCCGGGTGCGCCTAGCTCGGAAAGTATGGACGAACAGTCTAGCGCTGACACAGAAATTTCATCGAGCGGAATTAGACTGCGCGAAATCTTGCTGATCTAGACCACATTATTTTGTCTCGCCTAAACTGGCGCCCGGGGTGCGCCGCGCCGGTGTGTGCGAGGGCGAAGGCGGCCCAGCAAGTTCGTCGACGTTCGTAATAACCAACCATTAACGAGGAGCATCGAATGAAACACCTGCTGGCGTCCCTTCTGGGCACCGTCATCGCGCTGAGCGCCGCGAGCGCGTTCGCCGCCGATCTCAACGCGCTGGAATCTTCCGCCAAGTCGGAAGGCCAGGTCAACAGCGTCGGCATGCCCGACACCTGGGCGAACTGGAAGGGCACCTGGGGCGACCTGTCGAGCAAGTTCGGCATCAAGCACGCCGACACCGACATGAGTTCGGCGCAGGAAATCGCCAAGTTCGTCGCGGAGAAGGGCAATGCGACGGCCGATATCGGCGACGTCGGCGCGTCGTTCGGCCCGGTTGCGGTGCAGCAGGGCGTGGCTCAGCCGTACAAGCCGAGCACTTGGGACCAGGTCCCGGCCTGGGCAAAGGACAAGGACGGCAACTGGGCGCTGGCCTACACCGGCAGCATCGCCTTCATCATCAACAAGCAGACGGTGCAGGACGAGCCGAAGAGCTGGGCGGATCTGCTCAAAGGCAAGTACAAGGTGTCGATCGGCGACGTGAGCACTGCCGCGCAAGCGGTCAACGGCGTGCTGGCAGCGGCGTACGCGAACGGCGGCGACGAGAAGAACATCGCGCCGGCGCTCGATTTCTTCGCCAAGCTCGCGAAGCAAGGCCGCCTGTCGCTGTCGAACCCGACCATCGCGACGCTCGAAAAGGGCGAGATCGATGTCGGCGTGGTGTGGGATTTCAACGGCTTGAACTACCGCGACCAGATCGATCCGAAGCGTTTCGACGTAGTGATCCCGAGCGACGGTTCGGTGATCTCGGGCTACACGACGATCATCAACAAGTACGCGAAGCACCCGAACGCGGCGAAGTTCGCGCGTGAGTACATCTTCAGCGACGCCGGTCAGATCAACCTCGCTCGCGGCTATGCGCGTCCGATCCGCGCCGAGCATCTGACGATGCCGGCCGACGTGACGGCGAAGCTCCTGCCGAACAGCGAATACGCGCACGTGCGTCCGATCAAGGACGCCGCCGCGTGGGAAGCGACGACCAAGCGCCTGCCGCGTCTCTGGCAGGACCAAGTCATCATCAACATGCAGTAATTGAGTGGTATTAGTGCAGCCATGCGACGCGACGTCATTCTGGTAGTGCTCGACGGCCTGAACTTCCAGGTCGCCTACGATGCCCTCGGCCACTTGCAGGCGCTCGCCGCCGCGGGGCGAGGGCACCTGTATCGCCTCGAGTGCGAGTTGCCGTCGCTGTCGCGGCCGCTGTACGAATGCATCCTGACCGGCGTGCCGCCCGTGAAAAGCGGCGTCGTCCACAACGGCGTTTCGCGGCTGTCGAATCAACTGAGCGTGTTCCACTATGCGCGCGCGGCTGGCCGCACGACGGCCGCCGCTGCGTATCACTGGATCAGCGAGCTCTACAACCGCACGCCGTTCAACGCCGCGCGCGATCGCCACACGATCGCGCCCGAGCTGCCTATTCAATACGGCACGTTCTACTACGCGGATCACTACCCCGATTCGCATCTCTTCGACGACGCCGAAAGCCTGCGCGCGAAGCATCGTCCGAATTTCCTGCTCGTGCATCCGATGAATATCGACGACGCCGGGCACGCGCATGGCCTCGCTTCGCCGCACTATCGCAACGCGGCGCGCCAAGCGGGCATCTTGCTGTCGCAGTACCTTGAAGCGTGGCTCGAAGCGGGCTATCAGGTGGTCGTCACGTCGGACCACGGCATGAACGACGACCGCACGCACGGCGGCGTGCTGCCCGAGGAGCGCGAGGTGCCGCTATTCGTGTTCGGCGACGCGTTCAGCTTCGATCCGCAGGCGCGTCCGCGTCAAAGCGATTTGTGCGGCACGCTGTGCGAAGTGCTTGGCGTCGAGCACGACAAGCCGGTCTGCGAGGCGTTGCTCAAGCGATGAAGGCGGCGTCCGCGAAATCCGGCAAGTGGCTCGCGGCGCTTTGCCTGCTGCCGTTTGCAGTCGTGTTCTGCGTGTTTCAGATCGCGCCGCTCGTCTGGGTCGCCGTGCACAGCGCGCTCATCGATAGCGGCTGGAGTGCGCAGAATTATCTCGATGCGGTGTCGTCGCCGTTCTATCGGCAGGCGATCGGGCACAGCCTTGATATCTCCGCCTGGTCGAGCCTCATCGGGCTCGCCGTCGCGGTGCTCGGCAGCTATTCGCTGCGGCAGACAGGAGGACGTTTTCGCGACGTCGTGATGGCGTTTTCCAATATGACGAGCAATTTCGCGGGCGTGCCGCTCGCGTTCGCGTTCATCATCCTGCTCGGCTTCAACGGGTGCGTCACGCTGCTGCTCCGTCGGTGGGGCTGGATGCAGGATTTCAACCTGTACTCGAAGACGGGCCTAATCATCCTCTACACGTACTTTCAGATTCCGCTCGGCGTGCTGCTGCTGTATCCCGCGTTCGACGCGCTGCGTGAAGACTGGCGTGAATCCGCCTCGCTGCTCGGCGCGAGCGGCTGGCAGTTCTGGCGCCATATCGGTCTGCCGGTGCTGACGCCTGCGCTGCTCGGCACGTTCGTCATTTTGTTTGCGAATGCATTGGGTGCGTACGCAACCGTCTATGCGCTGACGACCGGCAACTACAACGTGCTGCCGATCCGCATCTCGAGCCTCGTCGCCGGCGACACGTCGCTCGATCCGAACATGGCGAGCGCGCTGGCGATGGTGCTCGTCGGCTTGATGACGATCGTCACGATCGTGCATCAATGGCTGCTGAAGAGGAGCTACCATGTCGCGCGTTGACGTTTCGGCCCCGATGGCTGTGGCCGCGCCAAAGCGGCCGCAGCATGGCGCGCATCACGCGCTGTGGCATCGCGCGGTCGTCTGCGCGCTGTTCGCGGTGCTGGCGCTGCCGCTCGTCGCGACGCTCCTGTATTCGCTCGCGACCGAATGGGGCGCGACCGTGCTGCCGAGCGGGCTCACGCTCAAGTGGTACGTCACGCTGTGGAGCGAGCCGCGCTTTCTGATGGCGTTCGCGCGCTCGCTGATCGTCTGCGGCGGGGCGCTGGTCGCCAGCGTCGTGCTCGTGCTGCCGGCGATGTTCGTGATCCACTACCGCTTTCCGCGCCTCGACGGCGTGATGAACATCCTGATCCTGCTGCCGTTCGCGGTGCCGCCGGTGGTGTCGTCGGTCGGCCTGCTGCAGCTGTACGGCGACGGGCCGCTGGCGATGGTCGGCACGCCGTGGATCCTGATCGGCTGCTACTTCACGATCGCGCTGCCGTTCATCTATCGCGCGATCGGCAACAACCTCCAGGCGATCAATCTGCCCGATCTGATGGACGCCGCGCATCTGCTCGGCGCGAGCACGGCGCAAGCCGCGTGGCTCGTCGTGTTGCCGAATCTGAAGAAAGGGCTGACAGTCGCGCTGTTTCTGTCGTTCTCGTTCCTGATCGGCGAATTCGTGTTCGCCAACCTGCTCGTCGGCACGACCTACGAAACGCTGCAGGTCTATCTGAACAACATGCGCAACGACAGCGGCCATTTCACGAGCGCGATCGTGATCTCCTATTTCGTCTTCGTGCTGCTGTCGACCTGGGCGATGACCCGGCTCGCGCGCGACAAATCCGAAGGGCAATCGTCATGAGTTTCGTCAACGTCCAAGGGCTCAACAAAGCGTACGGGCAAACGTCCGTGTTTCGCGACATCGACTTCGCGGCCGAGCGCGGCGAGCTCGTGACGCTGCTCGGCCCGAGCGGCTGCGGCAAGTCCACGCTGTTGCGCTGCATCGCCGGGCTCACGCCGGTGGACGGCGGCAGCGTTCTGATCGAAGGCAAGGACGTCGTACCGGTCGCGCCGCAAAAGCGCGGCGTGGCAATGGTGTTTCAGAGCTATGCGCTCTTTCCGAACATGACGGTGGAGCAGAACGTCGCGTTCGGGCTGCGCATGCAAAAGGTGGAAGCGGGCGAGATCGCGAAACGCGTCGCCGAGGCGATCGCGCTCGTCGAGCTGAACGGCTTCGAGGGACGCTACCCGCGGCAGTTATCGGGCGGGCAGAGCCAGCGTGTCGCGCTCGCGCGCTCGCTCGTGACGCGGCCGCGCGTGCTGCTGCTCGACGAGCCGCTGTCGGCGCTTGATGCGCGCATCCGCAAGCATCTGCGCGAGCAGATTCGGCGCATTCAGCAGGAGCTGCAGTTGACGACGATTTTCGTCACCCACGATCAGGAGGAGGCGCTGACGATCTCCGATCGGATCGTGCTGATGAACCAAGGGCAGATCGTGCAAAGCGGCTCGGCGGAAGCGCTGTACACCTCGCCCGCCAACCGCTTCGCGGCGGGCTTCATGGGCGCCTACAACGTGCTCGATGCCGCCGATGCCGGCGCGCTGTTGCAGCAGCCGTTTGCGAACCCGGTGGCGATCCGTCCTGAGTCGATCCGCCTCGTGCCTGCCGACGCGCGGCCTGTGGGGTTGACCGTTGGCGGCGAGGTCGAGGGGCACAGCCTGCTCGGCAACGTGATCCGCTATCGCGTGCGGGCGTCGGGCGTGGCGCTGTCGGTGGACGTGCTGAACCGGTCCGCGGCCGATTTGCACGCGCCGGGTACGCTGGTGCAACTCGTGTTCGATCCGGAGACGTTGCGCGAAGTCGCCTGAGCACAGCCGTGGTGACCCGGAGGAGTTCGCGCGGCCGGCGTCACCTCACTCTGGCGCCGCATCGGGACGCAAACCCAACCGCGCCGCCGCAGCCAGCGACTGACGCCGGCGCTCTTCGAGCATCGGCGCCGCCTTGCGCCGCGCGGCATCCACCAGTGCCGCATCCGCGACGCGCGGATTGCCCGTGCGAAACGGCGGCTCGGGATCGTATTCGAGCTGCAGTGTCAGACGTTCCGCCAATTCGTCGCCGCGCAGCTTGGCGACGACTTCGAGCGCGAAGTCGATCCCCGATGTGATGCCTGCGCCGGTGATCCGGTTGCGATCGACGACAACCCGGCTAGGCTGCGCCTCCACACCGAACAGGCTCAATTGATCGATCGACAGCCAGTGGCAGGTCGCTCGATAGCCTTGGAGCAGGCCCGCCGCCGCAAGCAGCAGCGATCCGGTGCACACCGACGTGACCCAGGCTGCGCCATCCGCCGCGCGGCGCAGGTAGTCGAGCAACGCGGCGTTTGCCATCTGCTCGATTTGCCCCGGCCCGCCGGGCACGAACAGCACGTCGGCGGCGCCAGCCGTCTGGAACGTGTGAGTGGGCAGGATCGCGAGGCCGGTATCGGACACGACGGGCTCAAGCATCTCGCTGACCACCGACACCTCGGCGCCCGGCACGCGCGCGAACACCTCGAACGGCGCGGTGAAATCAAGTTGCGTGAGCCGTGGAAACAGCACCATCGCGATGCGAATTGGCGCGGCGTCGGCATGGGTGGCATCGTTTTGCGGCATGGCTGCTCCAGAAGAGAATCGCGAAATGCCACTTTACCGAGAACGATGGCTTCCCAAATGCCGAGCTGGCATCATTTCCTGCCAACGGCGCCACGACACACGGCGATGCGGCATGCGCGCTGTCGTATCATCTCGAAATTAGAAATTCGCCATCGCGTCCAGTCTCACTGCGCGGCACGCTTTGAAAGCCGCCGTCCGCAGCCATCGGCCGATGGCGTCAAGCCCATCCGCATCGAACCACATTGCCATGCCACTCAGGATTTTGCTCGTCGAAGACGATAGTCGACTGTCCGCGCTCGTCGCGGGCTACTTGCGCAAGCAGGAGTTCGAGGTCGATGTCGTGCTGCATGGCGACGAAGCCGTGCCCGCGATCGTCGAGCGCCGCCCCGATCTCGTGATTCTCGACGTCAACCTGCCGGGCAAAGATGGTTTTCAGATCTGCCGCGAGGCGCGCGAACATTTCGACGGCTTCATCATCATGGTGACCGCGCGCGACGACCAGTTCGACGAGGTGCTCGGCTTCGAATTCGGCGCCGACGATTACGTGCACAAGCCCGTCGAGCCACGCGTGCTGCTTGCGCGAATCAAGGCGCTGCTGCGGCGGGCGCCGGTGCGCGCGAGCGAGGCGGCGGCCGAACCGGAAAGCTTCCGCTTCGGCAAGTTCACGATCAGCCGCGCGACGCGCACGGCGACGCTCCCCGACGGCAGCACGCCGGATCTGACGTCAGCCGAATTCGACTTGCTGTGGGCGCTGGTGCGATGCGCGGGGGAGGTGGTGACCCGCGACGACCTGATGCGTGAATTACGGGGTATCGAGTTCGACGGGCTCGACCGCACCGTCGACGGCGGCATTTCGAAGCTGCGCCGCAAATTGCGCGACGACGCCGCGAACCCTCAGCGCATCAAGACCGTGCGCGGCAAGGGCTATCAATTCAGCAAAGTGGCGTGGGAGTAGGGGATGACGTTGGGTGTCACTTGCTGCGGTACTTCCGTTCGCGCATCCACTTCGTCATGACCCACTTATCGCCGGCAATCACGGGGGCTCCTGCATGAAGGCTCAGCCGATCGAGCTGCCCGAAGCCGTTCATGTATCGAAAGTACACCGCGCTGCCTCGCTTGGCGGCCACCGAGATGCCGGCGCTCGGAAAGGTCGTCTCGCCGCCTTCCGGCACGTCGTTAAGATAGACCACGAGCGTCGATACGCGTTGACCGCCGCGTACAAGATGGACGGCGCTCCCCTTTTGTTCCGGCGCGAAGTAGTCGAAGTGCGCCCGGTATTCGCCGCCGACGTCGTAGTGCAGGACCTGGAGGCCTTCGCCGTTTTCCAAGGGCCAGTTCATCAGGCTGGCGATGCGCTTGTCGATGCGCTCGATAAATTCATCTTCGCAAGGTTTGAACCAAGTACCCTCGCTGGTCCGGGCGGGGATAATGTCGGCTTCGCCGGTTTCTTCATTGACGGTACCCGAGCGCTTGAGCTTATGGCGCGAGCGCTCGATCAGCTCGTTGCACTCGTCGTCGGAGAGAACGTCGCCGAATACGATCACCTGGGGCTTCGCGACTCGCATCAGGACTTTGACGTCGCGATCGTGAGCATGGATGACATTGCCGCTTGCGACGGGGACCTTGTCGTAGTGGTAACCGCCGGCCGGAACCTCGATCGTGGATTTGGCCGCAACTGTGCCGCCGTCGTTGGGGACTTCAACCAGAGCCTCATCTGGCGCCGCGCTGCCGTTGTGATGGCTGTCGAATGCTTTTTGGACCTCAGCATCGGCCGTGTCGGCGTCGAATCCGCTTTTGATCATGGCGTCGACCATCGATTGCACCGTGCAACCGCGGCCGACATTCGTATTGACCCACTCACGCCAGGCGGCGTCCATTGACAACATCCGTTCCTCACCTATGTCGATCGCACGGACTCCTGTCTTTTTGAGATGATGGGATGCGCGCGAGAGCGGCTGAGATTGCCGCCAAAAAGCGAGAATTATCCGATTCGATCCCTGACGATGCCTAGTCCAATTGGGCAATTCGCGACCCTTTGCCACGCTTTTGAGATGGCTTCATGACCCCGAACCCAACTCGACGACTTTCCGCTTTCCGCTATTGCAAGTGGCGCTGGCTACGCTTTCGGCGGACCTGGACCGACACGCGCGCCGACCGCATTCCGAGCTGGTCGAAGCTGTACTTGCGGGCCTATCTCAACCTGCTCGGCCTCGTGCTGCTCGTGCTGATCTGCACGTTCGCGGTGTTGGCGGCTGGCTTGAGCCCGGGCGTCGTCCGGCACGCGCTCGAAGCGCTGCCGGGCGGGGCGGCCGCGCTCGCATTGGTGGCCTTCGGCGCGCCGGCGCTTGCCGCCTATCGCTGGATCAGGCCGATCTGGCTCGATTTGGTGATGGTCCGCGAGCGCGCGATCGACTTCACGGGCGGGCGCTTCAACACCCGCGCGCGCGAATCGCACAGCGTGATCATCGGCCCGCTCGCGCGTACGCTCAACGCGCTCGCCATGCGCATGGAACGGCTGATCGCCGCGCAGCGCGATTTGACCAACGGCATCTCGCACGAATTGCGCACGCCGCTCGCGCGCGCCCGCTTCGCGCTCGAGATCCTGCGCGAGCCGTCGTCGGCGCATGAGTACGAGACCGCCGTGACGAGCATCGAGCAGGACATCACCGAGCTCGACGAACTCATCGCGATGAGCCTGACCTACGCGCGGCTCGAATACCTGTCCCTGCAGTCGCATCTCGAGCCGACTCCGCTCGCCGCATGGTTCGATGCTCAGGTCAAGGAGGCCAATCTGCTTTACGGCGACAAGTCGGTCACGCTGCAAGTCGAGATCGATCGCGGCGCGCGCGTGGCGATGGATAAGCGCTTGATGTCGTACGCGATGCGCAATCTGCTGCGCAACGCCGGCAAATACGCGAACTCGCAAATTCTCGTGACCGTCGCGATGGCGCACGGCAACGTCGAGATCGCGGTCGAGGACGATGGCGCGGGCGTCGCGCCCACCGAGCGGGAGCGTATCTTCGATGCCTTCGTGCGGCTCGATCGCAATACGGGCGGCTACGGGCTCGGGCTCGCGATCACGCGGCAGGTGCTGCACGCGCACAGGGGGCGCATCGTCGCGACCGAACCGCTGACGCTGCCGGGCGCGCGCTTCGAGCTCAGCTGGCCGGCGGGGAATCAGATTTGAGCAGGTCAGGGGCCGTTGGCGGCGCGAACGCGTGAACCGGCCCTGAGGCGCGTCAATACGTGTGACCGAGCTGGAAGTAGATGTTGCGCCGCCCGCCCGGCGCGAGCGCGATGCCGACGTAGAGCGGGCCGAACGAACTCGTCACGCTCGAAAAGAACGTGACGCTGCGCTTGAGCGGTCCGCTGCCGAACCTGTCGCCTTGGTCCCAGACGTTGCCGGCTTCGATACTCACGCCCGCAAAGAGGCCGCGCAGCGGCGCCACGTTGAACGTCATCAGCTGGTTCAGATACGTGACCTGGGCGTAGAGCAGCGAATTGCCGGAGAGCTGGTCGGCGGCATATGCGGACAGATGCTGGAAGCCGCCGAGCGTGAAGCCGAGCGGGTTGACCACGTTCACGCCGCCGATGTCGGCCCCCGCCTCGAGACTCGCGTTGATGCTGTGCCGGCCGAGGCTCGCGGCCACGATGGTCTTGCCGTAGAGCTCCGTGAACCGGTCGCTGCCGCCGAACGCGCTGCGCTCCACGTGCAGATCGGCGAAGTAGCCCTTGCGCGGGAACAGCGGATCGTCGAGCTGGTCGATGACGAGCCGGGCGCGCGCCGTGACTTGCCGCCCGTAGAAGTCGGGATAAATCAGCGCGTTGTCGCCCGCGTCGTCGAAGCTGTTGTAGACCGGCGATCCGTAGGCGTGGGCATAGGCGAGGCCGATGCGGAAGTCGCCGAGACGGCCGAGCGGCACGCCGAAATCCAGCCCCGCGCGCTCGGTCTGGATGTGGTACTGGTTCAGGCGAAAGCCGGTGTCGTTGTCGTAGATGTTCGCGAAGCGGCGCTGGAACTCGGCGTACGGCGCGACGTAGTAGCCGAACGAGGTCGACAGCGGCTGGCGCAATTCCGTGTGGAGACTGAGCAAATCGCTGCCGAGGATGCTGTCGACGCGCCACTCCAGCCCCGACGGCGTCAGCCACGGGCGGCGGTAGCCGAGATTCACGCGAAAGCCGCCCTGGTCGTCCGAGCTGCTCGACATGCCGAGACCGAACAAGAGGAAGTTCGGCCCCCACGATTTTTCGCGCGCATCGATGACGAGACGGTGATCCTCGCCGTCGTTGATCAATTGCTGCGTGACGCTCTCGAAGTCGCCCGAGGTCGTCAGCGCCTGCAGATCCTGGTTGACCTTGGCCGGGTCGTAGACGTCGCCGGGCTTCACGTGCAGGTGGTCGAGGATGCGCTTGGGCGGCACCCCGCCGTTCGATTCGACGACTACGCTCGTCACGCGAATCGGCACGGCGGGCAGCGGCGAGTGGGCGGCGCGATAGGCCGCGTACGCGTCGGGCGACAGCGCCAGGTGCTGGAGCTTGGGCAAGGCCGCGCGAGCGGCGGTTTCGCCCGCGGCGATCGCATCGCGCGCATTGGCGAAGTCGGTGAAGCTCAGATTGCCGAGCGACGGCTCGATCAGCACGTCGCTCGCGGTGAGCTGCGCGCGCTGGCGCGCGACGTTCTGGTGGATCAGGATGCCGAGCGTCTGCTGCATCACGTCGGCGGGCGACGACAGCGCATCGAGCGGACGCAGCGGCGAGCCGATATCGACCGCGACCACCACGCTCGCGCCCATGTCGCGCGCGGTTTCGATCGGCAGGTTGCTCACGAGCCCGCCGTCGACGAGCGTGACGCCGTCGATGTCCGCCGGCGCGAACAGCCCCGGCAGCGCCATGCTCGCTCGGATCGCCAGCGGCAACGAGCCGTGGTCCAGCACGACCTTGTCGCCGGTGCGCAGGTTGGTCGCGATCGCGCGGTACGGGATCGGGAGTTTGTCGAACGGCTGGTTGCCGGGCACGCTGGCGGTCCAGTCCTGCAGCAGCGCGCGGAAGCGGTTGCCTTGCACGAGACCGGCCGGCAGCTTCACGCCATCCGGCCCGAAGCCGAGGCTACCCACATAGAGACGCTCGTCCTCACGCTGCGATTGCGGCAATTCGGAGCGCTCGTTCACGTCGAAGGCGATGTCGGCGAGGTTGACGTTCTCGAGCCGCGTTTCCATCTCGGCCGCGCTCATCCCGCTCGCGTAGAGGCCGCCGACCACGGCGCCCATGCTCGTGCCGGCGATGCAATCGACCGGAATGCGATTTTCCTCGAGCACCTTGAGCACGCCGAGGTGCGCGTAGCCGCGTGCGCCGCCGCCCGACAGCACCAGGCCGACCGCAGGCCGCGCGGGTGTTTCGCCGATGACCTTGCAGACGTCCTCGGCCGCGGCCTCGCGTGGCGCGAACACGGCGAGAACGACGATGGCGAGCGCGGCCGCGCGCCGGGCCGGCCTAGCGGACGAGGCGGGACGGACGGATACCGCCAATCTTGTTGTTGTTTCTCGCAGCACCGGCCAGGCCATTTAAAACGGTTTAAATAAAAGGCCGAATATTACACATGATTACCTGGCAATTGATACGAGCGGGCCTTCGATCGGCCCGATTTTTTCCTTACCCAAGATGTGCGACAAATCTTGCTCCGCGGATTCGGCTTTGTAACGCGCAGTTAAACATCCGCCGCGTTTAATGCCCGAATTGGCCGCAGTTCCGCGTTTTGAATCTTCGATTGCCTTCTAAAATCCCCTTCTGTCCTGAATTGGAGAGAAGGCGATTCCCATGTCTGTCGACGAGCCTGTCAACGCGCGTTTCGAAGAGGCCAAGGCGCGGCACCTCACCGGCGACCTTGTGGCGGCCGGCGTCCTCTACCGCGAAGTCCTCGCTGCCCAGCCCAACCACCATGAAGCAATGTTCCGGACCGGCATTCTGGAGTGGCAAGCCGGGCGCGGCGGCGATGCGCTCGCGTGGCTCGACCGCGCGATCGAACAGCAGCCGGAAGCGGTGCGCTATCGAATCGGCAAAGGCCAGATTCTCGCCGCGCTCGGACGTCTCGACGAGGCCGCCGCCGCTTATCACAGCGTGCTCGCGCAGCAGCCGGAATCCGTGGATGCGTGGTTTGCGTTGGCATCGGTGCTGCAGGCCAAAGGGGCGTGGCAGGGGGCGATCGACGCGTACTCGGCCGTTCTCGCGCGCGAGCCGCAGCATCTCGACGCGCTCAACAATCTGGGCAACTGCCATCGCCTGCGTGGCGCGCTCGAATCGGCCGAAGACGCGTATCGCCGCGCGCTGGCGGTGCGGCCCGACTACGCGAGCGCCTTGGCCAACCTCGCGACGTTGATTCAGGCGCGCGGGCGCATCGACGACGCCATCGCGCTGCTGCGCGAGGCCATCGCGGCGGAGCCGGGCGTGGCCGCGCATCTCGTGAATCTCGGCGTCGCGCTCGGCGAACGGCGCCAGTTCGGCGAGGCCGCCTCGGCGCTCGAGCGCGCGCTCGCGATCGATCCGCGCGTTCCGGAGGCCGCCTACAACCTCGCGAACATCCTGCAAGCGCTCGGACGGCTTCCGGAAGCCGCGCTGCAATACGGCGCTGCGACCGCGTTGCGAGCGGACCACGCCGACGCCTTCAACAATCTCGGCAACGTCTGCCAGGCGCTGGGCGAGTATGCGGCGGCGGGCGAGGCGTTCGCCGCGGCGATCCGCATCCGTCCGTCGTTCGTGGCGGCGTTGAACAATGCGGGCAATCTCGCGCGCACGCTGGGGCGCCTGGACGAAGCCGAGGCGCAATATCGCAAGGCGCTCGCGGTCGACGCCACGCATGCGGTCAGCCACAACAATCTCGGCAATGTGTTCAAGGACACCGGCGCGCTCGACGAGGCCATCGACTGCTATCGCCGCGCGCTCGCCCACGACCCGGCCAACGTCATCGCGCACAGCAACCTGGCTTATGCGCTGACGTTCCAGAGCGAGGACGGGTACGCAATACGCGACGAATGCCTGCGCTTCGCCGAGCGGCACGAGGCGCCTTTTCGTGCGGATGGTGCGGACGGTGCGGCGCTGCCGGCCTATGCGAACGAGCGCGCGCCGTCGCGGCGCTTGCGCATCGGCTATGTGTCGGCGGATTTCCGCGACCACTGCCAGACGCTGTTCACGACGCCGCTGCTTGCGCACCACGATCACGCGGGCTTCGAGATCTTCTGCTATTCGAGCGTCGCGCGGCCGGACGACTACACGCGCCGGCTTGCCGCCCACGCGGATGTCTGGCGCGAGGTCGCCGAACTCGACGACGAGCAGCTCGCTCAACGCATCCGCGACGATCGGATCGACATCCTCGTCGACCTGACGATGCACATGGCGAATGGCCGTCCCTTGCTGTTCGCGCGCCGGCCCGCGCCGGTCCAGGTCGCTTGGCTCGCTTACCCCGGCACGACCGGCAGCGGCGCGATCGGCTATCGCCTGACCGACCCGTGGCTCGACCCACAAGACGCGCTGTACGTCGACAACCAATACAGCGAGCGCTCGATCCGCTTACCCGACTCGTTCTGGTGCTACGACCCGCTGACCGGCGCACTCGACGTCAACTCGCCGCCGGCCTTGAAAACCGGCCACATCACGTTCGGCTGCCTGAACAACACCTGCAAGCTGACGGACCACACGCTGCGGCTATGGGCCGGCGTGCTCGGTTTAGTCAGCGATGCGCGCCTGGTCCTGATGGCGGCGCCGGGCAGGGCGCGCGCACGGCTGACCGCGCGGCTCGCGGCGCACGGCATCGCGCCGGAGCGGGTGAGCTTTTGCGAATTCCGTCCGCGCGCAGCGTACCTCGCGACCTATCACGAGATCGATCTCGCACTCGACACGTTTCCGTACAACGGCCACACGACGAGCCTCGACGCGTTTTGGATGGGGGTGCCCGTCGTGACGCGCGCCGGACGCACGGCGGTCGGTCGGGGCGGCCTGAGTCAGCTTGCGAATCTGGGCCTGACCGAACTGACTGCGCAATCGGACGACGAATACGTGCGCATCGCCGTGCAATTGGCGAACGATCGGCCGCGGCTGGCGGCGCTGCGCGCGGGACTGAGGGCGCGGATGGAGCGCTCGCCGCTGATGGATGGCGAGCGCTTTGCGCGCGGCGTCGAGGGCGCTTATCGGCGGATGTGGGGCGAGTGGTGCGCGCAAGAGCCCGCCAGTTCAGGCCCCAGCGCATCGATGAGCGGCGCGATCGACGCCGCATCGGGCCGCTCGTAGACGAGCGAGCTCCGGTAGATCGGCTGCCGCACCTGCGTGGCGCTGGCGGTCGAGACCGGCCGCTTCGTCTTGTGAAACGCGAGGCAAGCGTCGTCCCATTCGAGCCCGCAATGGGCGACCACGCGGCGCGCCTCGCGCTCGACATCGTCGACGACGTCCTCGTACTGCACGTCGAGC
Source organism: Trinickia camelliae (assembly GCF_053525655.1). Lineage (NCBI taxonomy): Bacteria > Pseudomonadati > Pseudomonadota > Betaproteobacteria > Burkholderiales > Burkholderiaceae > Trinickia > Trinickia camelliae. The sequence continues at coordinate 288,495 of NZ_JBCHAA010000008.1, read as the reverse complement.
AGCACGTCTTCGGGCAGCACCTCGCGCCAATGCGCCATGGTCTCGTGATACGCGCGATAGTAGCGGCCCAGTTCGCCGAGGTCGTAGCTGAAGGGCACGTCCTTGAAGAGCCTTGTATAGCACGACAGGCACGTCTCGACCGGCGAGCGGCGCGTGTGGATGAAGCGCGCGTTCGGCAGCGCGAGGTGAATCACGCCGGCGAGCTCGAAATTGAACAGCATCTTGTCGGTGATGCGTTGCCACGATTTCCTGCCGGCTGCCGCGTGACCGAGCCGCGTGAGATAGGCGGCGCCGATGGCGGAGAGCCGCTCGGGCGTCAGCATATCGAGCTCGCTTGGCGGCGAACCTGCGTGTTCCTCCGTCACGGTTGCATTGCCCGCCGCCGTCGCGCGGATCGCTTCGACGGCTTCGTCGAGCGTGCGGGAAAAATCGACACGCTCGCCGCCGCCGACCACTTGCGGGTGGCTCGCGAGAATCTGCTCGACGAGCGTCGAGCCGGAGCGAGGCATGCCGATAATGAAAATCGGCGTCTTCGAAGGATCGCCCTCGCCGGACCGGCGGCTCAGAGCATCGTGCGTGTATACGTTTCGGATCGATGCCAGCCGTTCGAGCGTGGCGGCTTCATCGTAGTCGACGTGGCGGCGGTGCCGCGTGTTGGCTTGCAGGAGATGCGCGAAGCCCCGCTCGCGCTCGCCCGCTTCGGTGAGCGCGAGTCCGAGCGCGAAATGCAGTTCGGTGCGATCTTCCGGCGGGGTTCGATCGGTATCCTGAACAAGCTGTTCCATGACGGCGAGGAGCGGATCGCCGGGCCGCATGCGCTTGGCCTGCACGTAGTTGCGGTAGTAAGACCCGTTGCGCGGTGCAAGCCGGAGCGCGGCTTCGTAAGCGGCGTGCGCTTCGGCTGCTCGCCCGCTCGCGTGCAGCGCGTTGCCGAGATCGTTGTACGCCTCGTGCAGCGACGGGTTGATCTCGATCGCCCGCCGATGGCAGCGAATCGCATCGTCGATGCGCGCGAATTCCTCGAAGGCTCGGCCCACGGTGTTGTAGAGCAGCGCGTCGTCGGTGCCGACTTCGATCGCGCGGCGATAGAGATCGAGTGCTTCGGCCACGGCGCCGCGCTCGGCGAAATGATTGGCGAACACGACGAGCTTCCAGGCTGGCAGCCGGCGCGCTTCGAGGGTCATGTTGTCGTGCCCGCGAAGCGGGTCCTCGTAATCGTACGGCGCGAAGTTTAGTCGCGATTGAGCTCGCTTAGCGCATCGGTTCGACGCGTGCTGATTTCAATCCGTTACAGCGGGATTGATAGCTTTCAACGCTGAAAAAAACGAAGCCGCTTCGCAAGGAAGCGGCTTCGGATTTAACGTGGCTCGATGCTTCACGCCACGCCATTTAGACAGGCGCCGGCTAAGCCTTTAGCTAGCCGCCGCGCGCTCGATCTTCTCGCGCGCCCAGCTCACCGCCGCGCGCGCAGGCGCTTCGCCGGTCTTCTCGACACGCTGCGCGAGCGCAAACAGCCGCTCGCGGATCTTGGCGACTTCGGCCATCACCGAGGCCTCATCGGTGCCGCCGAGATATTCGCGCGCGCAGCTGATGATGCCGCCGGCGTTGATCAGGAAGTCGGGGGCATAGAAGATGCCGCGGCTTTGCAGCGTGTCGCCTTCGGCGAGCGACGCGAGCTGGTTGTTCGCGCCGCCCGCGACGATGCGGAAGCGGCATTGCTCGGCCACTGCCGACGTGATGGCCGCGCCCAGCGCGCACGGCGCGAACACGTCGGCCTCGACGTCGACGATCTCCGCGGGCGTCACGGCTTGCGCGCCGAAGCGCTCCTTCGCGGTCGCGACCTTCGCGGCGTCGATGTCCGCCACGATCAGCTTCGCGCCCGCGTCGGAGAGCCGCTGGCACAGATCCCAGCCGACCGAGCCGAGCCCTTGCACGGCCACCGACACGCCCGCGAGACTGCTCTTGTCCATCACATACTGCGCGGCCGCCTCGATGCCGACGAACACGCCGTAAGCCGTCTTCGGCGACGGGTTGCCGCCGAACTCGCCCTCGCGCGGCATGCCGCTGATGTAGCGCGTTTCGGTCTGCGCCGCGCGCATGTCGTCCACCGTGGTGCCGACGTCTTCCGCCGTGATATAGAGGCCGTCGAGCGCTTGGACCGCGCGTCCGAACGCCTTGAAGAGCCGCGTGCGGTCGGTCTGCTCGGGCTTGCGCAGGATCACCGCCTTGCCGCCGCCGAACGGCAGGTCGGCGAGCGCGTTCTTGTACGCCATGCCTTGCGACAGACGCAGCGCGTCGACGAGCGCGTCCATGTCGTGTGCGTAGGTCCAGTAGCGGCAGCCGCCGAATGCGGGGCCGAGCGCGGTGCTGTAGACGGCGATGATCGACTGGAGACCCGAATGGGCGTCGGTGGTGAGGGCAATGCGTTCGTGGGCGGGGCCTTCCCCGGTGCCGAACAGGCTGGCGAGCCCGGTATTGAACTGGTTTGACAAAGCGTTGACTCCGTAGAGATGTAGAAGCCGAAGCGATAACTCCGTCTTCCTGTCACGCGGGCTCGGGTCGCGAGCCTGCGCAGTGGCGACGCCTGCCGTGAGGCGGAGGCGTCAGGCGGACAGCCGCGGGCAATTGTGTTGCCGCGATGCCGTCCGAAACGCGAGGTCCGGCGCTTGGCCGCGCTGGACCGGCGCCGGAGTGTAGCGCAAGTCGGCGAGGCGCCCATATCGGTAGCGCTACCGATTGTCCTAGCTATCAAGATCGCTAGGTCCTTCGTAATTTTGCGACTGATAGATTTGTACCGTTCGCTTAACACGCGATGACGCCAAGTCGATACTGCCCGCAAGAAGGGCGCTTTAGGGAGCGAGTCAATGAGCTATTGGAATCCGGAACACTACGCGGCGGCACAGCGCGCGAATCTCGAGACGTCGTTTGCTCTCGCCAATCACGCCTTTGAACATTTTCAGAAGGTGATCGAACTGAACTTCGACACCATCAAATCGGCCGCCGGCGAATCGCAAGAGGCCGTGCTTCATGCGGTGTCGAGCAAGAGCCCGCGCGAATGGGGCGCGCTGCGAGCGAACCCGTTGGAGCAGGCGGTCGCGCGCACGCAAGCCTACTACTCGCGCCTCTTCTCGATCGCGACTGCCGCTCAGGCGGAGTTCGCCAACGTCGCCAACGAACAGTACGCGGAGCAGCAGCGCCGTCTGCATCATTTCGTCGACGATGCCGGCCGCAATGTGCCCGCCGCAGCCGAGCCCGCGATTACGGCGTTGAAGTCGGCGATCAACGCGGCCAGCGCATGGTATGAGTCGACACGCCAGGCGACGCAGCAAGCGATCGAAGTCGCGGAAAACAATGTCGAGGCCGTCAACGCGGCCGTGTCGAAGACCACGAAGCGCGCTGCTGAACAAGCCGAGCGCGTCGCGGCGAAGTAGGCCGAAGCACCGAGCATCCTTTTGCGACGCGGTTGCAGCGCTTCCCGCTGCGACTGCGTCGTTTTTTCTTGTGGCAGCCCCTTCTTGTGGCAGCCCTTATGTAACGCGCGGAAATTCGAAAGGCGCTATGCCAATCGACTGGTATTGTCTTATCTTATCTCTATATTGATAAGGTAAAGTTCGAGTCCGGTTACAGGAGGCCGGGCCGAGGCGAGCCGTTCAGCCGGACTGCTGGAGACCATCTTCGAAGGGGACGCGAACATGAGCCTGAATAGCGCAACGAGCGCGGCGGTCATCGTGGAACCACCCGCCGGCATCCGCCATGTGACGCAAATCTACGGCCGTCTGCTCTTGATCGGATTCGCGCTCGCTCCGGCCTATCTGATCGCTTACCTGTACTACTTCCAGGACCCGTCCCTCAAGTTCGAAAACCATCTCTTCCATGAGATCGCGATTGCCGCGGCCACGCTGGAAGGGCTCTTCGTCACCTATGTGACCTGGCAGTGCTACCGCCTCTCGGGCGAGCCGATCCTGCGCTGGCTCACGCTCGGCTTTGCCGGCTTCGTCGTGATCTATACGCTGCACGGCGTCTTTACCGGCTTTTCGCATCGGAACATTTGGCTCTTCCTGCTGTACGGGCCGGCCTCGCGTTTCGTCATGTCGATCCTGCTGCTGGTCGGCCTCCTCTCATATAACTCGCCGCCTGACTCCGCGGCGAAGCGCTCGGACCCGTGGACGTGGGTGACGTGGCTCATCGGGTTCCTGGCCATCGATCTGTTCATCGCGGTGATCGCGTACTCGCCGTATGCTGGTTCGCTCGGCACGCGCTTGTCGATGGAGGGCGGGGCGCTCGTCGTCTCGCTCGTCAATGTCGCCCTGATGTTGTGGCGCCGGATCCGTTCGCCTCTGATGCTGATCTTCGGCATTTCGGTGATGTCGTTCGCGCTCTCGTCGCTCGCGTTCATTCTCGGCAAGCCGTGGAACCACATGTGGTGGCTCGCGCATGCGATCTTCGCGGGCGGGTTCTTCCTGTTGAGCTTCGGCGTCGTGCAGGCGTTTCACACGACGCGCTCGTTTTCGACCATTTACAGCCAGGACGAGCTGATGGCCCGCCTGGCGGAAGCGAAGGCGCGCACCGAAGCCGCGCTGCAGGAGCTGCAGCACACCAACCAGAAGCTCGAGCATCTGGCCGCGATCGATCCGCTCACGGGCGCGGTCAACCGGCGCATCTTTCTCGAGCGGGTCGAGACGGAAATCAGCAGGGTCAAGCGTGGCGAGGCGCCGTTCTCGCTGCTCGCGCTCGATCTCGACAATTTCAAGCGGGTCAACGACACCTTCGGGCATCAAGTCGGCGATTCGGTCCTCAAGGCGTTCGTGCAGACCTGCCTCGAAGCCATCCGGCCCTACGACGGCGTGGCGCGCGTGGGCGGCGAGGAGTTCATGGTCCTGCTGCCCCAAGCGGCGCTCGACGTCGCGCTGATGGTCGGCGAGCGGATTCGTATGGCTATTCAGGGCACGCGCTTCGAAGCGATGGGCGTCGACGGGGTGTCGGTCACCGTCAGCATCGGCATCTCGCAGTTCGGGCAGGACGGCAATTCGCTCGATACCGTGCTGCGCGCAGCCGACCAGCGGCTTTATCGCGCGAAAAGCCATGGGCGCAACTGTGTAATCGCCGTATAGGGGCGCCCGGCTAGGGGGGCCGCCTTGAGGCACCCGGCTAGGAGCGCTCGACGGCCGTTTAGGCGCCAATTGTTTGCCTGTTTCCGTTATTTATTTGTTGCGCGCATGCATCGATTAACTTTTTTGAGACATTCCGCAATAAAATCGCGGGGCGGTTAATAAGCCGAAACCAGGGCGGGCGCAAATCAAGCCGCCCGCCGCGCACCGCCAAGCAAATCGCGGCAGATCAACGCAAACCGGGGTGTCCTTTGCTGGGCGCTCATTTTCGTCATGCAAGCACCTATGTCCGCGATCGTCAGCTACTTCGCTGAGCAACAACCGTCAACGCAATGGCGAGATTTCCTGAGCGCGCTCGCTCAGGAATTCGAGGCTCAGCTTGACGCGGCCCAGTTGCGCCAGCTCATGGCGCGCGTAGGCGAGCGCTTCGCGGCGAACCACGCGGTGGGCGAATGCGACAGCCTCGATGCGTTCGCCGCGGCGCTGAACGCGATCTGGCGCGAACTCGACTGGGGCTTCGTGGACCTCGTCGAGACCGACGACCATCTGGCCATCCAGCATTTCTGCGCGCCGCTCGCCGCGTTCGGACCGAATTCCCAAGCCTGGACGCCGGGCTTTCTCGAAGGCGCCTACCAGTATTGGTTGCGCGAACTGGGCGCGAGCAGCGCCTTGGCGTTGACCCAAGTGGCCGTGGACAACCCTCTGGCACTGGAGTTTCGTCTGGCGAACGAGGAGGCCGATCATCGAAGCTAGGGCAAGCCAGGCGAGGCAGCGTGAAGGGGGATGTCAATGAGTGTGTCGGACGATATCGGCAATCTGTTCAGGAAGTTCGGCGGCAATGCCGATGCCTACCAGGAAGTGGCGCGCGACGACGAGTCACAGATCGCGCGCGCCCGCTGGCCGCTGTTGGCTTCCCTCGATGTCGAAGCGCACCAGGACGTGCCGACGGTGAGCGTTCGGACCACGAGCGCGGCCGGCCAGATCAAGTCCGTGCAGCCTGCTGCGGCGAAGCCCGTGCGTCCGGCATCGAAGCTGCCGCTGTTCGCGCGCGGGCACCGTCACGCGACTACGCCCGTTCCGGCTGTCGCTGCGGCTCCGCGCGTCGTGGGCGCGCCGCGCTTTGCGCCGGCGGTGAAGGTCGAGGACGAGCCGGAAGCGACCGGTCCGGCAGCGCCGGCACAGCCGTCCGCGAGTCAATTGATGAATCCGGCGCCTGTGGCATCGGCAGGTGAACGGCAAGCTGCGGCGGCGAAGGGCATCTTGGGCCGCGCCGCTTCGACAGCTTCCACCGATAAGGCGGTTGCTGTGGCTCCCTCGACTCCGGTTGCCGCGACTCCAGCTAGCATGGCTCCCGCGCCCACATCCGCACCCGCCGCGAATTCGATCCTCGGCCAGATGTTCCGGGCCACGCCAGCGCCGGCCGTGGCCGAGCCCGAAGTCAAAGGCGATCTGTCGCGCCTCTTCCGCCGCCTCGAAACGCCCCGCGAGCCTGAGCCGGCCTCCAAAGCCCCAGCCACCGGAGCGCCGGTCGCCGGCAGCAACATCCTCGGCCGAACGCGCTTCGACGCCGCGCGCAAGCAGTCATGAACGTAGTCGCGGTGGTTTCAGCCAAGGGCGGCGTCGGCAAAACGACGTTGGCCGCCAACCTCGCCGCGGTGCTCGGCGCACCGGGTCGGCGCGTGATCGCGCTCGACCTCGATCCGCAGAACGCGCTGCGGCTGCACTTCGGCATGCCGCTCGACAGCATCGAGGGCATCTCGCGCGCGACGCTCGCCCAGGAGCCGTGGCATAGCACGATGTTCGACGCGCCCGACGGCGTCACCGTGCTGCCGTACGGCGCGCTCAACGAGGACGACCGGCGCGTCTTCGAAAAACGCCTCGATTCCGAACCGGAGCTGTTCACCTCGGCGCTTGCGGCGCTGTCGCTCGAACCCTCCGATATCGTCCTGATCGATACGCCGCCTGGCGCGTCGGTGTACACGCGCGCGGCGCTCCTGAACGCCCAATTCGCGGTGAACGTGGTGCTGCCCGACGCCGCGTCGTATGCCGCGATCCCGCTCATGGAGCGGCTGATCGACGCCTACGCGGCGCCGCGCCCCGATTTCCGCGGTTATGGCTACGTGATCAATCAGGCGGATCAGTCGCGCCAATTGACCAAGGACGTCGTGAAGGTGCTGCGCGGCTCGCTCGGCGCGCATCTGTTTCCGGGCGTCGTGCACGAAGACCAGGGTGTGAGCGAAGCGCTCGCCTACGACACGACCGTCATCCACTACGATCCGCTCAGCCAGGCCGCCGCCGATTTCCGCGCTTGCGGCGATTGGCTGCTCGCGAGGCTCGCGGGGCAGCGGGCGCTGCCGAGGAGCGTCGCATGAGCACCGTATCGCGCGAGGCGGGGGCGGGCCAATCCACTGCGCGGGATTCCGGCTCGACGGCAAAAGCGTCCGAGCGCCAGTCGCGCTTCGCACGCTGGTCCAAGCGCTTCGTCGACGCGGGCGTGTGGGGCAGCTGGCCGGTCGCGGCGCTGCTGTTCGTGTTCGCGATCGCCGCGCTGTACCTCGTGTTCACGGTGCCGATGTCGCTCACGCAGCAGCTGATCTTCGCGACCTGCTGCTTCGTCTGCGCGCTCTTGTTCCGGCGCGCCGACGGACGCTTCGCGACGCTCGTGATGATCATGCTCTCGGTGATCGCGTCCGGCCGCTATATGTATTGGCGGCTCACCGAGACGACCTACTGGGAGCATCCGGTCGACGTGATCTGGGGCGTGCTGCTGGTATCGGCCGAGGTCTACTCGACGATCGTGCTGCTGCTCGGCTACTTCCAGACCGCGTGGCCGCTCAAGCGCTCGCCGGTCGCGTTGCCCGCCGACCGCAGCGCCTGGCCGACCGTCGACGTGTTCATCCCGACCTACAACGAGCCGCTCTCGGTCGTGAAGCCGACGATCTACGCGGCGATCGCGCTCGACTACCCGAAGGACAAGCTCTCGATCCACGTGCTCGACGACGGCCGCAGGCCCGAGTTCAAGGCGTTCTGCGAGGAAGTCGGCGTCGCCTGGACGATCCGCTCGCACAACCGCCACGCGAAGGCGGGCAACATCAACGAAGCGCTCAAGATCACGACGGGCGAGTACTTCGCGATCTTCGACTGCGATCACATCCCGACCCGCTCGTTCCTGCAGATCGGCCTCGGCTGGTTCCTGCGCGACAAGAAGCTGTCGATGTTGCAGACGCCGCACCATTTCTTCTCGGCCGACCCGTTCGAGAAGAACCTCGGCACGTTCCGCAAGGTGCCGAACGAGGGCGAGCTGTTCTACGGGCTCGTGCAGGACGGCAACGACTTGTGGAACGCGACGTTCTTCTGCGGCTCGTGCGCGCTGCTCAGGCGCACGATGGTGGAGGAGGTGGGCGGCATCGCGGTCGAGACCGTGACCGAGGACGCGCACACCGCCTTGAAGCTGCACCGCCTCGGCTACACGACCGCGTATCTCGCGATCCCGCAGGCCGCGGGCCTCGCGACCGAAAGCCTCGGCGGCCACATCGGCCAGCGCATCCGCTGGGCGCGCGGCATGACGCAGATTTTCCGCATCGACAACCCGCTCACGGGGCGCGGCCTGTCCTTCGGGCAGCGGCTCTGCTATCTGAACGCGATGATGCACTTCTTCTACGGCATCCCGCGGCTCATCTTCCTGACCGCGCCGCTGTCGTTCCTGTTCTTCGGCGCGCACGTGATTCAGGCGGCGGCCAGCATGATCGCGATCTACGCGCTGCCGCACATGATGCACGCGAGCATCACGAACTCGCGCATGCAGCGCCAGTTCCGGCACTCGTTCTGGGCCGAGGTCTACGAATCGGTGCTCGCGTCGTACATCACCGCGCCCACCTTGCTCGCGCTCATCAACCCGAAGCTCGGCAAGTTCAACGTGACGGCCAAGGGCGGCAAGATCGAGGAGCAGTACTTCGACTGGGCGATCTCGCGGCCTTACCTGATCCTGCTGGTGCTGAACCTGATCGGCTTCATGGTCGGCATCGTCCATATCGCGATGAACATGCAGTCGCAAAGCGAAGTGCAGACGACGGTGCTCAATCTCGCGTGGACCGGCTACAACATGCTGATTCTCGGCGCGAGCGTGGCCGCCGCGCGCGAGCAGCGCCAGGTGCGCGGCGCGCACCGCGTGGCGATGACCGTGCCCGCGGCGCTGCGCTTCTCGACCGGGCGCACGCTGGCGTGCGAGACGATCGACTACGCCGAGGGCGGCGTGGGCCTGCGCCTGCCCGCATCGATCGAAATTCCGATGCACGAGAAAGTGAGCGTGTCGCTCTTTCGCGGCAACGAGGAATTCGTGTTCCCGGCCTCCGTGACGTTCACGGCGCCGGGGCGTGTCGGCCTGCAGTTCGCGCCGCTCACGCGCGAACAGGAACTCGACTTCGTGCAGAGCACGTTCGCACGGGCGGACGCCTGGACCAACTGGGCCGAGGGGCGTCAGGCCGACGCGCCGCTGCGCGGTCTCATGCATGTGATGCGCGTCGGCTGCGCGGGCATCACCGGGCTCTTCGAACACATTTACTCCGACTTTCAGAAGGCTCGGCGCATGCGCCGGCTGCGTGCCGGCGAGGCAAAGGACCAGAGCTGATCTATGGGGAAGGCAGGGCTTGCGGCGGTGATGGCCGCGTTGTTAGCGATTGCAGTCGGTACGGCGGTTGCGCAAGACAAGACCGGGGCCGGGGCGGCTTCGGCGACGGCGGCGAATGCGGCCGCAGCGAGTGCTTTGGGCGCGTCGGGGGCGGCGCCGCTCGGCCCCGCCATTCCGCTCATTGCGCAGCCCGGCGGCCAGGCCGCGCTCGCGACGCCGGCCGCGCCGTTGCTCGCCGCGATCCCGCGCAACCAGCGCAGCGCGATGCCCACCACGGCCGACGACGGCACGATCGTCTCGGGCGGCCGTCGCCAGAGCTTCACGTTCCAGCAGCTCGGCGCGCTCGATCCGCTGCAGTTGCGCGGCGTCGAGAGCCAGAACGGCGTGCCGTTCTCGGTGCGGGCCGACGAGGTGGTGACGGGCGCGACGCTGCACCTGATCTATAGCTACTCGCCGGCGCTGTTGCCGGAGGTGTCGCATCTGAAGGTGCTCATGAACGGCGAACCGGTCGCGTCGCTGCCGCTGCCGCGCGAGCAGGCGGGCGTCCTGGTGTCGCGCGACGTGCCGATCGAGCCGCGCTTCATCACTGAATTCAACCACCTGAACATCCAGCTGATCGCGCACTACACGCACGCCTGCGAAGATCCGCAGAACAGCGCGCTATGGGCGACGGTCAGCAACGCGAGCACGCTCGACCTCTCGTTCGGCGAGCTGCCGGCCAAGGCCGATCTCGGCGCGCTGCCGCTGCCGTTCTTCGACCGCCGCGACATCCGCCGACTGGAACTGCCGTTCGTCTTCGCGCAGCACCCGGGCACGGGCACGATCGAAGCGGCCGGCATCGTCGCGTCGTGGTTCGGCGCGCTTGCTGGCTACCGCGGCGCGCTGTTCCCGGCGCAGACCGACAACGCGCCGCTCTCGGGCAACGCCGTGGTGTTCGCGACGAGCGACGAGAAACCCGCCGGCGTGACGCTGCCGGAGATTCAAGGGCCGATGCTCGCGATCGTCGATCGCGCGCCGCCCGCGCGCGGCAAGCTGCTGCTCGTGATGGGCCGCGACGCGCGCGAGCTGAGGACGGCGGCGACGGCGCTCGGCATCGGGCAGGCGGCGCTGTCGGGCGCGAGCGAGACGATCTCGAACTTGTTGCCGGTCAAGCCGCGCATGCCCTACGACGCGCCGAACTGGCTGCCGACCGACCGCCCGGTGCGCTTCGGCGAGCTCGTCGATCTGCGCGACTTGTCGGTCACCGGCTACAACGCCGACGTCGTGCGCGTGAACCTGCGCATCGCGCCCGATCTGTTCACGTGGCGCACGAAGGGCGTGCCGATCGACCTGCATTTCCGCTACACGGCGCGGCCGGCGCCGGATCGCTCGACGCTCAACATCAGCGTCAACAACGACTTCGTGCAGGCGCTGCGGATTCCGGCGCAATCGGCGTCGATGCTCGATCTCGGCCGCTATCTGAACCGCATGCTGCCGGACAACACGGCGCCGGCCGAGCACCGGGTCTTCCTGCCGCCGCACTTGCTGACGTCGCAGGCGCAATTGCGCTTCCACTTCTTCTACGACATGCCGAAGACCGGCGAATGCCAGGGGCAGATCATCGACAACGTGCGCGGCGAGATCGACCCCGATTCGTCGATCGATCTGTCGTCGTTCCCGCACTACATGGCGATGCCGGACCTGGCCGCGTACGCGAACAGCGGCTTCCCGTTCACGCGGATGGCCGATTTGTCCGAGACGGCCGTGATCCTGCCGAACGACGCGAACGGCAGCGACTACAGCCTGCTGTTCGCGGCGATGGGGCGGATGGGCGCGTCGACCGGCTACCCGGTGACGGGCGTGACGGTCGCCTACGCGGGTGACGTCGATAAGATCAAAGATAAGGACCTTCTTTTGATCGGCGCGCCCGGCAAGCAGCCGCTCCTCGCCACCTGGCAAAAGGCGATGCCGTTTTCGGGCGCCGACGAAGGCCGCACGTTCCAGCTCTCGGACGTCGAGTACCGCTTGAACGGCTGGTGGAACGGCGATCGCGGCGCCGAGCGCGCGGCGGCGCGGGCGGATCTGTCGCTCGTGAGCGCGTCGGGCGATGCGCTCATTACCGGCTTCGAGTCGCCGCTGCAAAAGGGCCGCAGCGTGGTCGCGCTGATCGGCGCGGCGGGGCAGTCCGACTCGGACCTGACCTCCGCGCTGCTCGACCCCGATCTCGTGCGCGAGATCCAGGGCGGCATGACCGTGATCCACGGACGTACGTTGGAGACCGTGTCGAACGGGGACATCTACTACGTCGGCAAGCTGCCGGTCGTCGAATACCTGCGCTGGGCGTTCTCGACCCATCCGATTCTCTTGATGCTGGGTGGCCTGATCGCGGCGTTGATTCTCGCGGCGCTGTGCTACCGCGTGCTGCGCGGGATCGCCGCGCGCCGGCTGGGGGATTGAGATGCGAGACCGCGCTTTCCCCGTGCCGTCGCAACTGGCCCGGGCCACCGTGGCTGCGTTGACCGCGACCGTTTCTTTCGCGGCCTGCGCCTCGAGCGCCGCCCCGTGCGGCGACTGGCCCGCCTACCGCGAGTTCGTCTCGAAGCTCGTGCAGGCCGATGGCCGCGTGATCGACTACTCGGTGCCGCAGCAGCAGACCACGTCCGAAGGGCAGTCGTACGCGCTGTTCTTCGCGCTCGTCGCCAACGACCGCGCGACCTTCGACAAGCTGCTGCAATGGACGCGCACGAATCTCGCGGACGGCCGCTTCGACTCGAGCCACGTCACGCTCCCTGCCTGGCACTGGGGCAGAAAACCCGACGGCTCGTATGGCGTGCTCGATCCGAATTCGGCGTCGGACGCCGACCTGTGGATTGCCTACGACCTGTTCGAAGCCGGACGGCTGTGGCGCGAACCGGCCTACACGAAGCTCGCCTACGCGCTCGCGACGCAGATCGCGCAGCAGGAAGTGACGAACCTGAACGGCCTCGGGCCGATGCTGCTGCCCGGCAAGGAAGGCTTCCAGAACGGCGGCACGACGCGCGTGAATCCGAGTTATTTGCCGCTGCCGGTGTTGCGCGCGCTCGCGGGCCAGATGCCCTCCGGCCCCTGGTCGAAGCTCGCCGACAACGCTTACGCGCTCGTCAAGACCACCGCGCCGCGCGGCTTCGCGCCCGATTGGGCCGCGTATCGAGGCAACCAGTTCATCGTCGATCCGGAGAAGGGCGACGTCGGCAGCTACGACGCGATCCGCGTCTATCTGTGGGCGGGGCTCGCCGCACCGGGCGATCCGCTCGCGAAACCGTGGCTCGCCGCGCTTGGCGGGATGCGCGAGCAGATCGCGTCGACCGGCGTGCCGCCCGAGCACGTCGCGACGACGAGCGGCGCGACCAAGGGCGAAGCGCCGCTCGGCTTCTGGGCCGCGCTGCTGCCGTACTTCAACGCGCTCGGCGACGCGCGCGCGGCTGGCCTCGCGCAAGCCCATCTGGCGTCGTTCTGGACCCCGGCGGCTTCCGCCAACGGACAGACGCCGCATAACAACAATCAACCGCCTTATTACGATCAAGTGCTGACTTTGTTCGGCACGGGCGCCGCCGAGGGCCGCTACCGCTTCGATGAAGCGGGCCGTCTCGTGCCGCGCTGGGAGACCTCATGCCAATCCGCCACCGCCCGCGCATCCTGAGCGCCGCTGCTTTAGCGCTCACCGCCATCGCGGCAACGGGCGCCGTCCACGCCGCCGATCCTCCAGCCAGCGCCGCTTCAGCCGCAGGCACGCCGCTCGCCGTGCTCGTGCAACAGGGCAAGTACTGGCAGGCGCACCGCCGCGGCGACCTCGCGCAACAGGCGTGGCTCAAGGTCTTGCGCATCGACCCGAAGCAGCCCGACGCGCTTTACGGCATGGGCATGCTGCTCGCCGATCAAAAGGACGGCAGCGGCGCGCAGCAATATCTCGCGCGTCTTCGGCAAGCGGCGCCGGACTATCCGGGCATCGACGATCTCGCCTCCCGCCTCGGCGAGACGAGCGTGCGCAACCAGGAGATCAACGACGCGCGCCGGCTTCAGCAGACGGGGCAGGCGGCGTCGGCGGTGCAGGAGTACAAGCAGGCGCTCGCCGGCAAGCCCGCTTCGCCCGAGCTGCAGATGGAGTATTACCAGGCGCTCGGCTCGACGCCGCAAGGCTGGGACGAAGCGCGCCAGGGGCTCGACGCGCTCGCGAAGGCGCATCCGGAAGACCCGCGCTTCCAGCTCGCGTACGCGCAGCACCTCACGTATCGCGAGTCCGACCGGCGCCAGGGGATCGCGCTGCTCGCGCAGCTCTCGAAGGACGCGACCGTCGGCAGCGCCGCGCAGGCGAGCTGGCGGCAGGCGCTGCTGTGGCTCGGCGCACGCCAGTCTGACCTGCCGCTTTATCAAGCGTATCTTGCGGTCGCGCCGGACGATCCGGCCGTGAAAGCGCGCTTCGATGCGATGACGTCGCAAGACAAGGCCGTGCGCGAGCGGGCGCTCCAGTCGGCGGCGTCCGACGCGCGCGGGCGCACGATCGGCGAGGGCTTCGCCGCGCTCGACAAGGGCGAGTTGAGCACCGCGCGGGCGAAGTTCTCGTCGGTGCTCGCCAACTCGCCGAACGACGCGGATGCGCTCGGCGGCATGGGCGTCGTGCTGCTGAAGCAGGAGCAGTTCGCGCAGGCGCGCGACTATCTGCAGCGCGCCTCGCAGGCAGGCGGCGCCGCGCGCTGGCGCGACGCGCTGAATAGCGCGACCTACTGGACCTACACGAGCGAGGCGATCGGCGCGCGCAGCAACGGCGACACCGCGAAGGCGAAGACGCTGTTCGAGCGCGCGATCGCGACGAATCCGACCGACGTCACCGCGCAGGCGCTGCTTGGCGACATGCTGCTCGCGAGCGGCGACGCGCGCGGCGCCGAAGCCGCGTACCGGATGGTCCTGCGCCGCCAGTCCGGCAATCCCGATGCGATCCGCGGCCTGGTCGGCGCGCTGGCCGCTCAAGGGCGCGGCGACGAGGCGCTCGCGTTCGCGAATCAATTGAGCGATGCAGAGCGCGCGAAGGCGGGCGGCGCGAACGCCCTGCGCGGCCAGGCCGAAGCGGCGCAGGGCCGCGCGGCGCTGGCGCGCGGCGACCTGGGCACCGCGCGCACGTCGTTCGAGGACGCGCTCCTCAACTCGCCCGACGACCCCTGGCTGCGGCTCGACCTCGCGCGCATCTACGTGCAACAGGGCGCCCTGGCCAATGCGCGCAGCATCATGGACGGCCTGCTCGCGAAGCATCCCGACATGCCCGACGCGCTCTACGCGAGCGCGCTGCTCGCCGCCGAGACGCAGGATTGGTCGTACGGCCTGGGCCAGCTCGACAAGATTCCCGTCGACAAGCGCACGGCCGCCATGACGACGCTGCAGCACCGGCTCTGGGTGCATCAGCAAGCGGACCGGGCGACGGCGCTCGCGCGCATGGGACAGCCCGCGCAAGGGCATGCGCTGCTGGTCGCGGCCGAGCCGGTCGCCGGAAACGATCCGGAACTCGCCGGCGTGCTCGCGACGGCTTATATCGCGACCGGCGACGCGAACCGCGGCCTCATGCTGATGCGCAACGTGCTCGCGCTGACTCCGTCGGATGCGGGCGCGCTGCTCCAATACGCGGGACTCCTGCTCAGCACGCAGCAGAATGCCGAACTCGGCTCGGTGATGCAGCGTCTGGCCGCGATGCCGTTGAATGCGCAGCAGCGGACTGATTTCGACAAGATCAACCTCGCGATCGTCATCCGCCAAGCTGATACCGTGCGCCAGTCCGGCGATCTTGCGAACGCCTACGAAGTGCTTGCGCCGTGGCTCGCCGCGCGCCCCGACAATCCCGATCTGCAAGCGGCGCTCGGCCGTCTGTACACGGCTTCGGGCGACGATCGCAACGCGCTCGCGTGCTACCAGATGGCGCTCGCGCAACGCTCCGACGATGCCGGCCTGTGGGTGGCGGCGATGAGCGCGGCGGCGTCGGCGAAGGATTTCAATTACGCGGAGACGGCGGCCAATAGGGCGCTGAGGCTCACGCCGAACGATCCGCAAACGCTCGCTGCCGTGGGCCGGATGTACCGCGCGCAAGGCAAGAACACGCTGGCGGCGGAGTATCTGCGGCGCTCGCTGCTCGCGCAAAACGCGCCCGCCGTGACCGCGATGAACAACGGCGCGCAGCGCGTGCCGCCGGGCTGGACGTTTCCGTATCAGCAGAAAGGGCCGATCCCGCTGCCCGGCACCAATCCGTTTGCCGGCAAGACCGCCGTCGATGCAAACGGCGCGGCCCCCACCTCGTACCCGACCCAAACCATGCCCGCCTATACCCCGCCAACGGTGCCGGCACCGTACGTCGCGCCGGCGGCGCCCGCCGCGCCCGTCAATTCGTATGCGCCGCTCGCGCCGCAGTCGGCCTCTTACGCACCTGGCGCCGCAGGCTACGCAGGTGGCGGCTACGGGCCTGATCCATACGGCGAATCGCAAGCGGGCGCGAGCGGGGTCGCGCCGGGACAGCCTTATCCGGGGCAGGCGACGGGTGGTGGCTATGCGCCTCAGCAGCCAGCCTATGCGCCGCCGCAACAGAATTACGGCCAGCCCGCGCCGTACGGACAGGCGGGTTATGCGGCGCCCGCGCCCGCCTATAGCGATACGCCATGGCCGACCGCGCCCCAGCAGGGGTACGGCCAACCGGGATACGCCGGTGCGCCGGCTGCCAAAGGTGCGAGCGCCAAGAATTCGAAAACCGCACGCAACGGGACGAAGCAAACGGCACGGACGGCGGTCGCACAGAACGGCTATGCGAATCCGTATCCGCAGCAGGGCTACGGACAACAACAGGCTTATGGGCAGCCGGGGTATCCGCAGCAGCCCTATGGACAACCCGCGTATCCGCAACAGGGGTATGGCCAACCGGCGTATCCACAGCAAGGTTACGCGCAGGCGCCTTATCCGCAGCAGCCCTATCAGCCGCAGCCATATGGTCAGCAGCAGGGCTACGGGCAACCGGCGCAATCGGCGTATGCGCAGCAGACTTACGGGCGTCAGCCGTATCAGCCGAATTATCCGAGCCAGCAGCCGTATCAGGGCTACGTGCCGACGCCGCCCGCGCCTTACCCGGCTCAGAGCGCGGCTCAGAACCCGAACGCCGCGTACGCTCAGACGGGGTCCACCGCCGCACAAGCTGGCAACGCGGGCTACGCCCCGCCGACCGGCGCCGCCGCGCAGCAGTTGAGCGTGCAAGAGGAGCTGGCGCAGATCAACCGCGAACAGGCGAGCACGGTCTCGGGCGGCGTGCTGTTCCGCAATCGCACGGGCGAAGACGGCCTGTCCAACCTGACCGATATCGAGGCGCCGGTCGAAGGCCGCATTCATGCGGGCGACGGGCAGGTGGTCGTGCGCGTGACGCCGGTCACGCTCGACGCGGGCACCGCGGCCACCGACGCGAACACGCAATCGCGTTTCGGCGTCGCCGCAGCCGCGAAGTCCGGCGTGACTCCGACGCCCGGCTCGCAGGATGCGAGCGGTGTCGGCTTTTCGCTCGGCTACGAGAACCGCTACGTGAAGGCCGATATCGGCTCGACGCCGATCGGTTTTCGTGAGACGAACGTGGTTGCCGGGGTGCAGTACAGCAACGCGATCACCGATCAGACTTCTTACTCGCTCGCGGCGTCGCGGCGTCCGGTCACCGATAGTCTGGTGTCGTACGCAGGGGCGAAGGTCACGGACGGCAGCGGCAATTCGTTCACCTGGGGCGGCGTGCTGAACAACGCGCTGCGCGGCGATCTGTCGTGGGACGACGGCACGAGCGGCGTCTACGTGAACGGGCAGTTCCAGTACCTGACCGGCGATCACGTCCAGGACAACACAGGCGGCAAGGGCGGCGGCGGGTTCTATACACGGATCGTGAAGTCGACCGACATGACGTTCACGGCCGGCGTGAACACGACGATCATGGGCTACACAAAGAACGAGTCGTATTTCACATACGGGCAGGGCGGCTACTTCAGTCCGCAGCTTTACGTGATCTTGAACTTCCCGCTCGAGCTGACGGGCAGGAACGGGCTCTTTACTTATGACCTGAAGGGCTCGATCGGGGCGCAGCACTTCCGTGAGTCGACGGCATCGTATTTCCCGACCGACTCGACGTTGCAGAGCGCCGCCGCGAATTCGCAGACAGGCAGCGCCGTCGACTCGGGCGCCGTCTACGCGGGATTCAGCAAGACCGGCTTCGCCTACTCGCTCTCCGCGACTGGCGAGTACCAGCTCGCGCCGCAGTTGGCCGTCGGTGCGACCGCGTCGCTCGGCAATGCCTATCAGTACCGCGAATGGGTCGCCGCGGTGTATGTGCGCTATGCGTTCACCAAGCAAGGCGGTATCCCGGCGTTCCCGCCCTCGCAGCTGACGTCGCCGTATTTGCCGTTGACGAATTGACGCTTTGGTTTAGCCGCGTAGTTTGATTTTCCGGATCCCTCGAAACGATGAGTTTCGGGGGATTTGTTTTCCGGTAATCCGAATCAATATATCGTCGTTATCGGAAACTAATTCCGTGAATCATTGGAGCCCGGTAAATTTCAACATCTTACAAGTCGGCGGCGAAACCCGTCTGTAATCCAGGGCGCGTAACGAATTGCAACACTGATAGTGCGGCTCATGTGAATGACGTAATGCTACCGGACATCGGTAAAACAATTCCGATACTGCTTCCACATGGGCTTTAAAAGAGCATCTGACTTCCCGTTTTATGCTTGTCGGTGAGCTAGCGCTTCCCGCCAATAAATAAAAACCGAAATCATCCTATTCAAACTCATTGAAAAGGATCATTGCCGTGAGACTCCTGAAAAAGCGCCCCCAAATCGCTGCGATAGTTCAGGCATTCCTGCTTGCATTGGGCGCTTCAACGGCCCAATCCACTCGAGCAGCGCCCGACTTGCTGCCTCAAAACGCGCCGCATTTCGTGGTGGGTGACAACTGGACTTATCTGCTGACCGATCCGCTTTCCAACAAATCGCGCACGTTCACGCAAACCGTCAGGAATGTGCGCGCCGACGGCAGCGCAGTGGTCTCGATCAGCCCTGGCGGCAACGCGGAGGTGCTCTCGCCCGAAGGCAACGCGATTCCGACTAAACCGGGTGCGCACTCGCCGTGCACCATCGTTTTCCACTTTCCGCTGCAGGCCGGCGACGTCAAGCAGGCGAATTGCGAAGTGACCGACGCCCAGGGACAACTTTGGGTGCGCCGGGCCGAAACCGAGGTGGCGGGAGAGGAAACCGTGCAGACGAAGGCCGGCACGTTTGCCACGATCAAGATCAGGCTGACCGGGACCTGGGCGCCCGAATCCGGGCCGGGCGGGGGCCGCATCGACCAGACGATCTGGTATGCCCCCGCCGTCAAGCGGCTCGTCAAGGAGGACTATCAGGCGCGTCCGTCCGGAAAAGGGACCGCTCATACGGAGGAGACGGAACTGGTGCGCTACGCGGTGAAACGTTAGCGCCGAAAGGGGGCATCCCGCCCCCCCCCCCGGCTGCAAGCCGCCTGGCTCAGCATGGCTGCCCGGCAGCTCCTGTTCAGTACCGCTTTTTCGGCGGCAACGACCGTTTGATCTGCTTGCGCAGGCGCGCCACTGCAACAGCCTTTTTGCGTTTGCGTTCCGCGGTAGGTTTTTCATAGGCTGTCCGGGCACGAAGCTCCGGAATCAAGCCGGTGCGCTCGATCGCGCGACGGAAACGGCGTATTGCAACTTCCACGGGTTCGTCGGGTTTCAGAATTACGGTAGTCAATTTTTTCCTTGGTTGAGATTCGGCAGCAATGTCGAATGGTGATGTGGGTCCACCACCACGCCATTGTCGTCTTTAACCGCGCGTGTCGACCCAGTTGCGCGCCCAGTGGGTCGAGTGCCGCAACGCCTGCTCTTCACTCTTGAAGTAATCGAGCGAATAGAAGCAGTAGCGGCCTTCGGCTCGCGCGCTATCGATGCGTTCGAGCAGCAGGTTGGATGAAAAGCTACCGTCGGGCAAACGATGCGCCGAGGGTTGAACGGCATAGCCGTTGTATTGCTGAATTTGTTTGTTCTGCATTTTAATTTTAATGATATTTGAGTGCGCACGTGCCGTGCGAAAAGCGCACAGGTGCGCCGATTCGAGGCCATTCGAGCCGAATTCTGAATTCGTCGAAAAGCGAAAAATGGCGTTGAAGCCTGAGGGGAGGAGGCGCAATGAGACGTATGGCGCTTGGCAAGCTGCTCAATAAACAGATGCCAACTAAGAGCGATCGCGCCAACTGAGGGAGACAAAGCTCCGCGAGGGTGTCACTGCAACCCGGCATCCCTAGCGGGAGGCCGGGTCCTTCAACCTTACAGCGGCTTGATGTTAGCCGCTTGCAGCCCCTTCGGGCCTTGCTTCGTTTCGAAGCTCACCTTCTGATTTTCAGCGAGCGTCTTGAAGCCGTCGCCCCTGATTTCCGAGAAGTGAGCGAACAGGTCGTCGCCGCCCTTGTCCGGGGTGATGAAGCCAAAGCCTTTGGTGTCGTTGAACCACTTAACGGTGCCGGTATCCATGAGGAATCCTTGAAGAAAAAAGACGAAATAAAAAGTGTTTGAAGCTTCAAGGAGGGAGAGGACAACGAATACCGCTGAGAGCGAGCAATTGATGAACAGCAATCGAACTTCTTGAACTTCGAGCGCGACAGTACCCGTCGGGTGGACCAGCGTCAATACATATCTTGTAACGGTTTCACGTGGCGGCCCGTTCTGCAGACGAAGCGATGCGGCCGTGCCGGGCTGCGCCCCTTGCCTGGCATGGCGTGCAGGTTAGTCAGAGGTAGCACCCGATGAAATCCGGCCCGTCCAAGCAACAAACCTCTTCCAGCGCCGACGCGGACAACCTCACTGCCTGAGTGGATTATGCGTATCCACAGAATTCATGTATGTTCTTTATGCGAATGTGTGTTCGTCTGGCGAATCATTTTGCCGCGGCGTTCACGCGGTTAACATATGCGCACGACGACTACAAACATGGAAAAGAGACATCCCCAGACACCGATCACCCCCATGACCGGCCCGCAAGGGCAATCGCGCAGCGGCGAGCGCCGGGGCATCGTCACCGGCCTCGTCTATCTGTTCGAGCAGGTCATGCCCGACCCGTTCGTTCTTTCGATTGCCTTGACGCTCGTCGTCATTCTTCTGGCGATGGTGTTCGCGCCGCATGCCTCGCTGCCGGTCATCCTGACGTCGTGGTACGGCGGCACCTTCGGCATCCTCGGCTTCGCGCTGCAGATGATCCTGATTCTCGCAACCGGCTATGCCATCGCCGAGGCGCCCCTCGTCCAGCGCGGCTTGCGGGCGATGGCCGCGCGTGCGAGCACGCCGGCGCGCGCCGCGCTGCTCGTGTTCCCGATCGTCGGGGTGGCGGCGTGGCTCAATTGGGGGCTGGGTTTGATCGTCGGCGCGCTGCTGTCGCGCGAGATCGCCAAGCGCGTGAAAGTGGACTTCGCGTGGCTCGTCGCGGGCAGCTACTCGGCGTGGTCGGTCTGCAATAGCGGGCTGTCGAGTTCGATCGCCTTGTCGCAGGCGTCGCACGGCAATGCGCTGAATCTCGTCGAAAAGGCCACGGGGCAGGTGGTGCCGCTCTCGCAGACGATCTTCGCGCCGTTCGTCTTCATTCCGACCGTGCTGATCGTCGTGGTGATGACGGCGATCTTCATTCGCATGCACCCGAAGGCCGAGTACGTCGTGCCGTTCAACGAACCGCAAGCGGACGCTGCGGGCGCGAGCGCGGCCGATTCCGATCCTCACGCGCGCGTCGGGTCCGGTGTGACGCTCGCTACGTACATCGAGCACTCGATCTTCGGCACGCTGCTGCTGTTGGCGCTCGGCATCGGCTACCTCGCGATGACGTGGCACGCGAAGGGCTTCGAGCTCGACATCAACACGACGATCCTGATCTTTCTCTTGATCGGACTCGCGCTGCAGGGCACGCCGATCGCCTACGCCGACGCGATCCGCCGCGCGGCGCGGCAGACCGGCTCGATGCTGCTGCAGTACCCGGTCTACGGCGGGATCATGGGGATCATGACGGGGACGGGCCTGGCCTCGACGATCGCCAAGACGTTCGTGGCGATCGCGACGGCGTCGACGCTGCCGCTCTGGAGCTACCTGAGCTCGCTGATCATCACGCTGCTCATCCCGAGCGCCGGCGGCCACTGGGCCGTGCAGGGGCCGTTCGTGCTGCCGGCTGCGTTGAGCCTGCACGCGTCGGTGCCGCGCACGGCGATGGGCGTCGCGATGGCGGAGAACGTATCGAACATGCTGCAACCGTTCTGGGCGGTGCCGGTCGTCGCGATCGCGGGCATTCGGATTCAGCGCGTGATGGGCTATACGGCGGTGACGTTTGCCGTGTCGCTGGTGATTTACGCGCTGGCGCTTTGGCTCGTGCCTTGATAGGGCGGCAGGCACGCGATCGAAGGGCGCGCCTTGCGGGTTAGTGGGAGAATCCGTCGAACTCCGGGGAGAGGCGACGGATTCCATGAGAACCCATTCTTCGATTAGACGAAGACTGTTGAAGATCGCGGCCGTGCTTCCCCTCGTTTCGGGAATAGGGCTGTCTCATCGCGCTTTCGCTTTACTAGCCTCTGACACTTCGACGTCCACCGGACCAAAATCCCGCGTTCGTCCCGGTGCCCCCGATTGGCCCTCCGAAGCAAGCTGGAACCGGCTCCGCCAACAAGTCGGTGATGCGCTCATCGAAGTCCAGTCGCCGCTCGCCACGTGTGCGAAAGCCCCCGACAGCCTCATCAGCAGGCAACTGTTCTCGGCCTTCCAGAATCCCTATTTCCTGCGCGACCAAGCGGGCCTCACGCAATCGTTCGGCTGGGTCGACGCCTGGGCCACGCAGCCCAGCGTCTACGCCGTGGCCGCCCGCAACGCGAGCGACGTCGCCGCCGCTGTGAACTTCGCCCGTGAGAACCGCTTGCGTCTCGTCGTCAAAGGAGGCGGACACAGCTATCAGGGCACGTCCAACGCACCCGATTCGCTGCTGATCTGGACGCGCAAGATGACCGGCATCACGATCCATGACGCGTTCGTCGGCGCGGGTTGCGAAGGCCAGGCGAAACCGGTGCGCGCCGTGAGCATTGGAGCGGGCGCGGTCTGGGCCCACGTCTACGACGCGGTGACGACGCGCGTAGGCGGCTACGTCCAAGGCGGCGGATGCTTGACGGTCGGGGTGGCGGGGCTGGTGCAGAGCGGCGGCTTCGGCAGCTTTTCGAAAGCGTTCGGCACGGCGGCGGGGAGCTTGATCGAAGCCGAAGTCGTCACGGCGGATGGCGTCGTGCGCATCGCGAATGCCTGCACGAATTCCGAGCTGTTCTGGGGGCTCAAGGGCGGTGGGGGCGGCAGCCTGGGTGTGGTCACGCGGCTGACGTTGCGGGTCCACGATCTGCCCGAGACCTTCGGTGCAGTGAACCTGACGATCAAGGCCGCCTCGCCGGAGGCGTTCCGTCGCTTGATCGGTCTGATGCTCGATTTCTATAGCAAGAACCTGCTGAACCCGCATTGGGGCGAACAGATCCATTTGCGCCGCGACAACGTGCTCGAAGTCCGAATGCTCTTCCAGGGGCTCGACCGCGCTCAGGCGAAGACGATCTGGCAACCGTTTCTCGATGCCGTCGATCGCACCCCCGACGATTTCAAAGTCGACTCGTCTCCGTTCAGTTTTGTCGCGATATCCGCCCGGACCTTTTGGGCGCCGACACTGGTCAAGCGGCTGTTCGGTGTCATCCGAGTCGACGACCGGCCGGGCGCGCCGAACGACAACGTGTACTGGAGCGATAACCGGACGGAAGCGGCCGCGTGCTGGCATGGCTATCAATCGGCGTGGCTTCCGGCGGACCTGCTGCACGGCGAGCGCCGCCCGTCGCTCGCCGATGCGCTCTATGCCGCGTCGCGGCATTGGCGGCTGGCGCTGCACTTCAACAAGGGATTGGCCGGTGGCTCTGAAGAGGCCATCGCCGCCGCGAAAGACACGGTCATGAACCCCGCGGTCCTCGACGCGTTCGCGCTCGTGATCTGCGCGGCGCAGGAGCCGCGCGCGTATCCCGGGATCGACGGTCACGAGCCGAACGTGACGCTCGCCCGCGATCAGGCACGCGCGATCGGGCTCGCGATGGATGAATTGCGCAAGCTGGTTCCGGACGCCGGCTCCTACGTCTCGGAAAGCGACTTCTTTCTCCCTGGCTGGCAGCGCGCCTACTGGGGCGCGAACTACGCGAGGCTGCAAGCGGTCAAGGCGCAGTACGACCCGGAAGGGCTTTTCTTCGTCCATCAAGGCGTGGGCAGCGAGCGCTGGAGCGCGGACGGTTTCATCAGACTGGACTGACCCGGCCGGCGAGCGAACTTGGCGGCGCACTTGGCAAAAAATGCGCGAGAATCGCGAGGTCCTCGTCACCGGAGTCCGATCATGTGCCGCTGGCTTGCTTACACGGGAAACCCGATTCAGCTCGAAACCGTGCTCTTCCGTGAGGAGCATTCGCTGATCGACCAGAGTCTCCATTCGCGCTATGGCGCCACGACCACCAACGGCGACGGCTTCGGCGTGGGCTGGTACGGTCGCCATAACGAACTGCCGTTCCGCTATCGCTGCGCCCATCCGGCCTGGAGCGACCGGAATTTGCGCGACGCGGCGCGCGCGATCCACACCCCGCTGTTCGTCGCCCATATTCGCGCGGCCACCGATACGCCGTCGCAGGAGACCAACTCCCACCCGTTTCGCCACGGCCGCTGGCTGTTCGTTCACAACGGTTCGATCCGCGACTACCCCAACGTGCGCCGTGAGCTGATGCTCGCGGTCAAGCCCGAGCTGTTTTCCTCGATCGAAGGGTCGACCGATTCGGAAGTGATGTTCTTTCTCGCACTGACTCTCGGCCTCGACCACGAGCCGGTGCCGGCGCTCGAGCGGATGGCGGCGTTGATCGAAGACATCGGCTGGCGCAACGGCGTGAAGAATCCGCTCAACATGACTGTCTGCGCGACCGACGGCGAGCAGATCATCGCGGTCCGCTATTCGAGCGAACGCGTGTCGCGGTCGCTCTTTCACAGCACCTCGTTTCGTCATCTGCACGAGCTGTATCCGGACGACCCGCGCATCCAGATGGTCGGCGACGATGCGTTTCTCGTGCTGTCCGAGCCGCTCGTGGATCTGCCGGGCGTGTGGGAGGAAGTGCCGGAGAACACGGCGATCATCGTGCGCGGGGCCAACGTGTATCAGCGGCCGTTCGAGCCGCACTAACTTTTCAATTGCAGTAAAAGGGGACCTTTCTATGCCCGCGTTCAGAGACGCAACCCTCGACGATCTTCCCGCGATCATCGCCTTGCTGGCGGACGACGACATCGGCGCGGGCCGCGAAAGCGCCGGGCCGGAGGATTTGCAGCGCTACGAGGCGGCGATGCGCGCGATCGCGGCACAGGCCGGCAACAGCGTGCTGCTGTGCGTCGACGGCGAAGAGATCGTCGGTCTGTTGCAACTCACGTTGATTCCGGGGCTGTCGCGCCTCGGCATGACGCGGGCTCTGATCGAAGGCGTGAGGGTGAGCGGCGCGCGGCGCGGGCAGGGCATCGGCGAGCGGATGTTCGAGCATGCGATCGGCCTCGCGCGCGAGGCGGGCTGCGGTCTCGTGCAACTGACGACCGACAAGCGCCGCGCCGACGCCAAGCGCTTCTACGAACGTCTGGGGTTTGTGGCGTCACATGAGGGGATGAAGCTGGCGCTTTGATTCGAGCTTTCAATTCGTAATGCAACGCGCCCGATCCTGCACGCCCAAGTAAACAAACCCCGCAAAACTGTTACGTACCTTTACTGACGAGCGCGTCGTAACGAATCGGAATTTGCCCGCACAGCAATCGCAACTTGCCTGCGTTACCCTCCGAACTTGCACGTGGCCCATCGCCACGTGACAATGCGCGGGGAAAACGGCAGGCCGCCCGAGTCCATCCGAGGCCCGCTCGCTTCATCTTCACGCTTTGGTCGTGCCCAGCAGGAGACGCCTGCCGTACTTGCCAAGCCGTAGCCGGTGGCCGGTGTCGTTCTGTCATATGAAGGCAGTCATCGTATCCGGAGGCTGGTATGAGCGAGGCAACGCACCCGCCACAGAAGCGCTCGGGGCGCTGGCGCGTGGCGATCGCGGTCGTCGTGCTCGTGCTGATCGCGCTCATCGTCGTGCACGTGATCCGCAAGAAGGAGCCCGCGCGCGGCGCCGGACCGCTAGTCGTGACCGTCGCCGCCGCGACGCTCGGCGAGATGCCCGTCGTCCTCTCCGAATTGGGCACGGTCACCCCCGTTGCCACCGTGACCGTGCTGCCGCAGTTGAGCGGCTACCTCACGGCAGTCGGCTATCGCGAAGGCCAGGATGTCGAGAAAGGGCAATTTCTCGCCCAGATCGATCCGCGCCAGTACGAGATTTCCAAGCAGCAAGCCCAAGCCCAGCTGGCCAAGGACGAAGCATCCCTCGCGCAAGCCCGCTCCGATCTGGCCCGCTTCACGGACCTCCACGAGAAGAAGTCGATCGCCGAGCAGACCTACTTCGACCAGAAATTCCTCGTCCAGCAGGACGAAGCCGCGGTCAAGGCCGATCACGCCAGCATCGCGCAGTTCGATCTCGATCTCGACTATTGCCACATCACGTCGCCGGTTTCCGGGCGCGTGGGCTTAAGGCTCGTCGATCCCGGCAACTACGTGACGGCGTCGAGCTCGCCGGGCATCGCCGTCATCACGACGATGAAGCCCACCACGGTCGAATTCACCGTGCCGCAGAATTCGCTCGGCGACGTGCTGCAGCGCTTCAACGCGGGCGCGAAGATGACCGTCACCGCCTACAGCAGCGACAACACGCGGCAGATCGGCACCGGCACGCTGTACGCGCTCAACAACCAGATGGCGACGGCCACCGGCACGGTCACGTTGCGCGCGACGTTCCCGAACGACGACGAGGCGCTGTTCCCGAACGAGTTCGTCAACGTCAAGCTGCTCGTCGACACGATGCAGAACGCGGTGCTCGTGCCGACCCCCGCAGTGCAGAGCGGCGCGCCCGGCGACTACGTCTACCTCGTCAATGCCGACAGCACCGTCTCCGTGCACAAGGTCACGCTCGGGCCGAGCGACGGCAAGCACACGGTGATCACGTCGGGGCTCGCGGCGGGCAACCAGGTCGTCACGGACGGCATGGACCGGTTGAGCGACGGCGTGAAGATCCAGGCCGCGCAGGCGAAGGCGGCGAGCGGTGCAGCCGAGGCGTCCGCGCCGGGCGGCGCGAGCCACGCGCAGCACGGCCACGGGGCCAGCGCGGCTGGATCAGCCCCGCAGGCCTCGTAAAGCACGGGGCTCGCGCCGATGAACATTTCCCGGCTGTTCATCCTTCGTCCGGTGGCCACGTCGCTGTTGATGATCGCGCTCGTGCTGGTGGGGCTCGTCGCCGTGCGCTTCCTGCCGGTGTCGTCGCTGCCCGACGTTGCCTACCCGACGATCCAGGTGCAGACGTTCTACCCCGGCGCGAGCCCGAACGTGATGGCGACGACGGTGACCGCGCCGCTCGAAGTGCAGCTCGGCGAGATCCCCGGCCTGCAGCAGATGATCTCGTACAGCTCGGAAGGGGCGTCGGTCATCACGCTGCAGTTCGACCTGTCGCTGAACCTCGATATCGCCGAGCAGAACGTCCAGCAGGCGATCAACGCGGCCAACAGCTTCCTGCCGAGCGGGCTGCCCGCGCCGCCGACCTACGCGAAGGTGAACCCCGCCGACCAGCCGATCCTGACGCTCGCGGTGACGTCCAAATCGATGTCGCTGACCCAACTGCAGGACACGGCGAACAACCGCCTCGCCACCAAAATCTCCGAAGTGCCGGGCGTGGGCGTGGTGACCACGGCGGGCGGCAACGTGCCCGCGGTGCGCGTCGAAGCGGATCCGCAAAAGCTCGCGGCCTACGGCCTCAATATCGACGACTTGCGCTCGCTGCTCGCGAACGTCAACGTCAGCCAGCCGAAGGGCAACTTCGACGGCCCCGAGCTCGACTACACGATCAACGCGAACGACCAGATCTCGGACCCCGCCGACTACCTGACCACCGTGATCGCCTACCAGAACGGCTCGCCGGTGTACTTGCGCGACGTGGCGCGCGTGAGCCAGGCGGCCGAGGACGTCGAGCGCGGCGCCTGGTACGGCCGCACGCCCGCGATCGTGCTCAACGTGCAGCGCCAGCCGGGCGCGAACGTGATCGCCACGGTCAACCAGATCAAGAAGCAACTGCCCCTGCTCGAATCGACCCTGCCTGCGGGGATGCAGGTGACGATCGTCGGCGACAGCACCGGCGTGATCCGCTCGTCGGTGTCGGACGCGGCGTTCGAATTGCTGCTCGCGATCGCGCTGGTCGTCGCGGTGATCTTCGTGTTCCTGCGCAACCTGCCCGCGACGATCATCCCGAGCATCTCGGTGCCGGTCTCGCTGATCGGCACGGTCGCGATGATGTACGAGCTCAACTTCTCGATCGACAACCTCTCGCTGATGGCGTTGATCATCGCGACGGGCTTCGTCGTCGACGATTCGATCGTGATGATCGAGAACATCGTGCGCTATCTGGAGGAGGGCATGAGCCCGCTCGAAGCGGCGCTCGAAGGGGCGGGGCAGATCGGCTTCACGATCTTGTCGCTGACTATCTCGCTGATCGCGGTGCTGATTCCGCTCTTGTTCATGGGCGGCGTGATCGGGCGGCTGTTCAGCGAATTCGCGATCACGCTCGCGGTCACGATCGTGATTTCGGCGGTCGTCTCGCTGACGGTCGTGCCGATGATGTGCGCGCGGATTCTGCGCGCGAAGGAGGCGCGGCATCCGAGCCGCTTCGAGCGCATCAGCGAGGGCCTGTTCGACAAGACGCTGCACGCCTACGACCGGAGCCTGCGCTGGGTGCTCGAGCATCAGACGCTGACGATGGTGGTCTTTCTCATCACGCTGGTGCTGACCGTGGTGCTGTACATCGTGATTCCGAAGGGGCTGTTCCCGGTGCAGGACGTCGGCGTGATCCAGGGGATCAGCGTGGCCGACAACTCGGTGTCCTATAGCGCGATGGTCAATCGCCAGGCCGCGCTCGCCGACGCGATCCTGAAGGACCCCGACGTGGTCTCGGTCACCTCGTACGTGGGCATCGACGGCACCAACACGACGCTGAACAACGGCCGCTTCCTGATCAACCTGAAGCAGCGCGATGACCGCTCGCTGGCCGCCGGCGATATCGCGCGCCGTCTGCAGGACGAGGTCGCCAATGTGCCTGGCATCAAGCTCTATCTGCAGCCCGAGCAGGATTTGACACTCGATACGACCGTCTCGCCGAATCAGTACAAGTTCGTCTTGCGCGGACCGAACCAGCAGGCGTTCAACCAGTACGTGCCGGCGCTCATCGACAAGATGAAGCAGATCCCGTCGATCACCGATGTCCAAAGCGACCTCAATACGGACGGCTTGAGCGTCAACGTCGAAGTGAACCGGCAACTCGCGGCGCGCTACGGCATCACCGCGGCGACGATCGACAACGCGCTCTACGACGCGCTCGGCCAGCGCATCGTCTCGACGATCTTCGAACAGTCGGACCAATACCGCGTGATTCTCGTGGCGAAACCCGAGTCCATGCCCGACGTGGCTTCGCTCGGCAACCTCTATCTGCCGAGCCAGACGAGCAGCAGCGGTCAGGTGCCGTTGAAGGGCATCGCGAAGATCAGCATCACGCGCTCGCCGCTCGTGATCAGCCATCTCGCGCAGTTCCCGGCCGTGACGATCTCGTTCAATCTCGCGAAAGACGCGTCGTTGTCCACAGCGGTCCAGCGCATCCGGCAGGCCGAGCAGGAAGTCAATCTGCCGCCGTCGATCCAATCGTCGTTCCAGGGCGCCGCGCAAGCGTTCGAGGATTCGCTGTCGAGCGAGGTGTATCTGCTGGTCGCCGCGCTCGCCGCCGTGTACATCGTGCTCGGCGTGCTCTACGAGAGCTACATCCACCCGGTGACGATTCTCTCGACGCTGCCGTCCGCCGGGATCGGCGCACTGCTTGCGCTGATGATGGCGGGCAACGACCTCGACGTGATTGGCATCATCGGCATCGTACTGCTGATCGGCATCGTCAAGAAGAACGCGATCATGATGGTCGACTTCGCGCTCGAGGCCGAACGCGTGCACGGCAAGCCGCCGAGGGAAGCGATCTTCGAGGCTTCGCTGTTGCGCTTCAGGCCGATCCTGATGACGACGCTCGCCGCCATGCTCGGCGCGCTGCCGATGCTGCTCGGCTCCGGCACGGGCTCCGAGCTGCGCCGGCCGCTCGGCCTCGCGATCATCGGCGGGCTGACGTTGAGCCAGCTGCTGACGCTGTTCACGACGCCCGTCATCTACCTGATCTTCGATCGCCTCGCGCAGCGCTTTAGCGGGCGCGGGGCGAGCGCGCAACCGGGCGTAGGTGGAGAAGCACCGTGAACGCCAGGGAAAAACCGTGAACATCTCGGCGATCTTCATCCGGCGGCCCGTCGCGACTACGCTGCTTGCGATCGCGATAGCGCTGTCGGGTGCGCTCGCCTATTTCCGGCTGCCGGTGGCGCCCTTGCCGAACGTCGCGTATCCGGTCGTCGTCGTGCAGGCGAACATGGCGGGCGGCAGCCCCGAGATCATGGCGTCGACGGTGGCCGAGCCGCTCGAGCGGCGTCTCGCAACCATCGCAGGCGTGAACCAGCTCACGTCGATCAGCTATACGAGTTCGTCGCTGATCATCGTCGTGTTCGACCTGAATCGCGATATCAACGGCGCCTCGCGCGACGTCGAAGCGGCGATCCAGGCCGCCCGCGCCGACTTGCCGACAACCCTGCGCAGCAACCCCACCTATCGGCAGTACAACCCGGCCGATGCGCCGGTGATGGTCCTTGCGCTCACCTCGGACACGCTGACCAAGGCTCAGCTCTACGACTCCGCCGATTCGGTGATTCAGCAGCAGCTCTCGCAGATCAGCGGCGTCGGACAGATCACGCTGGGCGGCGGCGCGTTGCCGAGCGTGCGCGTCGAGTTGCAGCCGGGCAAGCTGTCGAGCTACGGCATCGGCCTCGAAGACGTGCGCGCGGCCATCTCGGCCGCCAACGCCAACAGCGCGAAAGGCCACATTGATCAGGGCGAGCAGCGCTACGAGATTCTGTCGAACGACCAGATCAGCAGCGCCAAGCCCTATAAAGACCTCATCATCGCGTACCGCAATGACTCGCCGGTGATGCTGCGCGACGTGGCTCAAGTCATCGATTCCAACGAGAACATCCGCAACGCGGGCCTCTACAACGGCAAGTCGGCGGTGCTCGTGATCGTCTATCCGATGCCGGGAGGCAACGTCGTGAAGACCGTCCAGCAGATCCGCGCGCGGCTGCCGATCATCGAGGCGGCGCTGCCGAGCGATATTCGCGTGGGCGTCGCGCTCGATCGTTCGCAATCGGTTGCCTCGTCCGTCGGCGATACCGAGCGCACGCTCTTCATCGCCGTGCTGCTCGTGATCGGCGTGGTGTTCGTCTTCCTGCTGTCGCCGCGCGCGACCCTGATTCCGGCCACCGCGCTGCCGCTGTCGATCGTCGGCACGTTCGGGCCGATGTACCTGCTCGGCTACAGCATCGACAACCTCTCGCTGATGGCGCTGACGATCGGCACCGGCTTCGTCGTCGACGATGCGGTGGTCGTGCTCGAGAATATCGTGCGGCACCTGGAGGCGGGCATGCCGCCGCGCGAGGCCGCGTTGCAGGGCAGCGCCGAGGTGGGTTTCACGGTGATCTCGATGAGTTTGTCGCTGATCGCTGTGTTCCTGCCGATCCTGCTGATGCCGGGCATCCTCGGCTTGCTGTTTCACGAATTCGCGGTGACGCTGTCGATCGCCATCCTGATCTCGCTCGTCATCTCGTTGACCGTCACGCCGACGATGTGCGCCTACGTGCTCTCGCACGAGCGCGTCGAACATTCGAAGGCGCGCTGGGCGCAGTGGGTGGAGAGACAGTTCGACAGCTTCAAGAACGCTTACTCGCGCTCGCTGAACGCGGTGCTCGACCACGCGCTGTTGATCGGCCTCCTGCTGATCGGCCTGCTGGTCGCGAACGTGTTCCTCTTCAGGCTGCTGCCCGCGACGTTCTTTCCCGAGCAGGACACCGGCATCCTGATCGGCCAGATCATCGCCGATCAGAGCATCTCGTTCCCCGCGATGCAGAAGAAGCTCGAACAACTGCAAAGCATCGTGTCGAAGGACCCGGCCGTCGAGGCGGTGGCGGGCTATACCGGCGGCCGCGCGCTCAACACGGCGAACGTGTTCATCGAGTTGAAGCCGCTGTCGGAGCGCCATCTGTCGGCGACCGAAGTCGTCAACCGGCTGCGGCCGAAGCTCAATGCGGTGTCGGGCGCGCGGCTGTTCCTGCAGGCGCAGCAGGACCTGCGCATCGGCGGGCGGCAATCGGCGGCCGAATACCAGTACACGCTGACCAGCGACGATCCCGACGCGCTGTTCAAATGGGTGCCGAAGCTGGTCACCGAGCTTGGCAAGTATCACGCGCAAATGACCGACGTGAACTCGGACCTGCAGCAAAACGGCCTGCAGACATACCTCACCATCAGCCGCAGCACCGCGCGGCGCTACAACTTCGAGCCGAACCAGATCGACAACGTGCTCTACGACGCCTTTGGTCAGCGCACGGTCTCGACGATCTACAACGCGCTCAATCAGTACTTCGTGGTGATGGAGGTGGCCCCGGCTTATTGGCAATATCCGCAGACGCTCGACAACGTGTTCCTGAGCGCGGCGGCGGGCAACCCGAGCGGCACGCAGCAGACGCAGATGCCGGGCGGCACGGTCTCGGCGGTGCAGCAGGCGGTGGCGGTGAGCGCGGGGCAAAGCGGCGCATCCAAGACCAATTCGCTCAACGCGGACGCCGAGGCCAATCAGCTCACCAACAGCATTTCGAACAGCAAGGGCGGCAGCTCGAGCGGCAGCGCCGACAGCACGGCGGCCGAGAACATGGTGCCGCTGCCCGCGCTGACGACCTACGTGAACAACCACACGGCAACGCAGGTCAACCACCAGAGCGGGCTCGTCGCCGGGACGATCTCGTTCAACCTGCCCGCGGGCGGTTCGCTCTCGCAGGCCAAGGAGGCCATCGACAAAGCCGCGCAGGACATCGGCATGCCGGCCTCGGTTCAAGGCGCGTTCGCGGGCGCGGCACAAGCCTTTGCGCAATCGATGTACGCGATCCCGCTCTTGATCCTGGCGGCGCTCGTCGTCGTGTATATCGTGCTCGGCATCCTCTACGAGAACACGATCCACCCGCTCACGATTCTGTCGACGCTGCCGTCCGCGGGCATCGGCGCCACGCTCGCGATGCTGATTCTCGGCACGCCGTTCTCGGTGATCGCGCTGATCGGCATCATCCTCTTGATCGGCATCGTCAAGAAGAACGGGATCATGATGGTGGACGTCGCGATTCAATTGCAGCGCCAGCAGGGCATGGACGCCAAGCAGGCGATCCACGAAGCCGCCGTGATCCGGCTGCGGCCGATCATGATGACGACCTTCGCCGCCGTGCTCGGCGCGGTGCCGCTCGCGGTCGGGATCGGGCAGGGCGCGTCGCTGCGCCAGCCGCTCGGCGTCACCGTGATGGGCGGCTTGCTGCTGAGCCAGGTCTTTACGCTGTACACGACGCCGGTAATCTACCTGTACCTCGATCGCTTGCGCAGCCGGATCGGCAAATGGAGCGACGGGCTGCCGTGGAACCGCCGGACGGACGCTTCGGACACGAGCGCATGAAGATGAGCGCATGAAGATGAAAACTCTATCGATACCGCTGACCGCCGCCGTGGCCCTGCTGCTCGGCGGCTGCATGGTCGGGCCCGACTATCACAAGCCGCAAGTGGCGGTGCCCGCGCATTTTCAGGAACTCGAAGGCTGGACCGAAGCCGAGCCCGATGCCGCCGCCGGACCGAAGGGCGACTGGTGGACCGGCTTTCACGATCCGCTGCTCGACGAACTGGAGCCGCTCGTCTCCGTGTCGAACCAGACCGTGCGCCAGGACTACGCGAACTATCAGCAGGCGCTCGCCGAAGTGCGCGTGGCGCGCAGTGCGCTGTTTCCGACGATCGGCGTAACCGGCTCGGCGACGCGCGCGCGCAGCTCGACCGGCAGCCTGAGCAGCTCGAGCAGCTCGCGGCTCGGCAACTTCCAGCCGGTGAACAACTCGGGCTCGCTCGAAGGCAACGTCAGCTGGAATGTGGATTTGTGGGGCCTCGTGCGCCGCCAGATCGAACAAAGCGCGGCGACGGCGCAAGCGAGCGAGGCGACGCTCGCGAACGCGACGCTCTCCGAGCAGATCGCGCTCGCGACGGCCGTCATCGATCTACGGATCACGGATGCCAACATCGACCTGCTACAGCGCACCGTCGATGCATACACGGGCTATCTGCGCGTCGTCGCCAATCAGGACCAGGCGGGCACCGTGCCGCCGTCCGATCTGATCACCGCGCGCACCCAGCTCGAAAACGCGCAGGCGAGCCTGATCGCGCTCGGCGTCGCTCGCGCGCAGAACGCGCATGCGATCGCGGTGCTCGTCGGCAAGAACCCGGAAGACCTGACGATCCCGCACAGCACCGCGCTGCCGACGCTGCCCGAGATCCCGACGGGCTTGCCGTCGACGCTGCTCGAACGCCGCCCGGACATCGCGATCGCCGAGCGCCAGATGGCGGCGGCGAACGCGTCGATCGGGGTGGCCGTGGCGGCCTATTACCCGTCGGTCTCGCTGTCGGCGCTCGACGGCTTCACGCAGTCGCCGTTGAACGGCTTGCTGCACATCGGCAACTACGTGTGGTCGCTCGGCGGCAGCGCGACCGAAACGCTGTTCGACGGCGGCGAGCGCAGCGCCGATGTGGCGGCGGCCAAGGCGGCCTACGACGCGACGGTGGCGAACTATCGCGGCTCGGTGCTGACCGCGTTTCAGAATGTCGAGAACGATCTCGCTGGCTTGCGCATCCTGGCCCAGCAGGCCGATGTGCTGGCCGCCGCTGTGCGCGACGCGAAGCGCGGCACCGAAATCACGCTCAATGAATACCAAGCGGGCACCGTCGACTACACGACCGTCGCGGTCGCGCAGACGACCCAGTTGAACGACGAGCAAACCGCACTGAACGTGCAGCAGCAAAGGCTGCTTGATGCGGCGTCGCTGATTGGGGATCTGGGGGGAGGGTGGTCGGCCGATACGCTGCATGATCCGAGGCGGCAGCCGCAGCATGTGTTGGTGCCGTAGGGGCGTGTGACCAGAAAGATCAGGGTCACCCCTCCCGGGCGCTACACGTTTCGATAGTTCAATCTATTTGGAATGCGAATCAAAATATAGAAAGTCTTCTAGTCTTGATTCGCATCAAGAATTTCTGTCTATTGCATGCGGATTGATTGCCTGACGATCCGATCGCCATCAAACGACTTGCTGCAACGTTGTGTACCCCTTGATAATTCGGCTGATTCTTCAAAGCCAGCAGGGGGCAAGACAATGAGCATTTTTTATGCGGCAGTCGAAGACGATCCGCTTGATAGCGGCGGCCGCATTATTGAAGGAGGTTCATGCGGTACCGTGAAGGGCGAAGATGGACGGCCTCGAAAGTTTGCATTTCTCGGTCAGCAAGCGTGGTGTAGCCAGTGCAACACTGCCGGTGTCATCGTGGCTGCCCCAGGGTCCCCGGACAAGAAGCGGCTGTACGACCGCCAGCGGGGCCGACAGCAAGCACTGGGCGGCGATCTGGTGCTGTGCAAGTGCGAGCGCCATCCGCGTATCGTTCCCGTATACGGCCGCAAGTGCAAGATCACCGGCGACAACGACAATGCGGCCAGCGTGATCGGCGTGGTCGCCGCAGCCACCACGGCGACGACCGCCTATGACGACAGGTTCACTCTGCGAGATACGGAAGGACGCGCTCTCGCATACACGGCCTACGCGCTGCGCCGGGAAACCGGTGCGTTCGAATACGGCGAAACAGACGAAAAAGGGCACACACATTTGCTTTCGTCGGTTGCTGCAGTCGAGAAAATCAGCCTTTACCTTGCAGGATAGCCATGCCAGAGCAGATTCACGTCTCCCCGGACGGGGTGAAATACCGTTTGGTAGCATCTAGAACGACAACGCCGACGAGCGATACTTCGGTTAAGGAAATTGTTGTAGATTCCACGAGCATTGAGGTTATTGTTAGTGACTCTCGACTCCGCAGTATGGGTTCACAGTGGGGGCATGTTGCCATCGAAATTGACGGAATTGTCTATAGTCGTGCTCACGAAGAGTACGTAAAAATAGATAGACATACGTATTTTTATGGCGGAATCGTCAATTTGACCAACGGGTCAATACGAACCAACGGTAATTTGTGGCGTGACAACTTGGGCCTAGTGCTTAGGGTATCGCCTGTCGAAAAAGACAAAGTCAAACGAGAGTTGGAGCGACGTGTCAGCGTGGATCGAGCATTCAAGCTAAAACATCCGAACGAAAGCACGTACAGCCTCTTTGACAATAGCTGTTCATCAAATGTGGCCGACGCACTCGAATCTATTGGCATTTTGGCCCATGATCCGCGTTGGCTCCCCACACCGGTCACACCGGCCGAGCTGGATGCAGTACTGCAGAAATCCAGGCGTCTCGCAAAAAGGAACTACTATCCAAAGCAGGTAAGCCAATGAAGCAGCGCTATCTCTTCGTAGGCCTGCTCCAGCTCGTATTGATTTTTCTTTCAGGCTGGCTAAGACGGATGTCTTGGAGCGAAATTGACTTTGCCGGGGACACGTTGACCCAGCAAGGGCAATTTTCGTTTTACTGTCTTGCGGGGTGGTTAGCAATGGTTGCTGCGGCAATTTGGTTTGCGGTGCATGACAAGGTCAACAGATCAATGATCGTGCTGTTCCTTGTTCTTCTCCTGCCGTCGATTGAATTCCTT
This sequence comes from Trinickia camelliae, assembly GCF_053525655.1. Lineage (NCBI taxonomy): Bacteria > Pseudomonadati > Pseudomonadota > Betaproteobacteria > Burkholderiales > Burkholderiaceae > Trinickia > Trinickia camelliae. The sequence continues at coordinate 251,773 of NZ_JBCHAA010000008.1, read as the reverse complement.
TTGTGGATTGCGCTGAGCTTTTGATAACAAACGCGCAAATGAGCGAACGCTAAAGTCGCACGCGTGCACCAATAAAATCCAGAAAGCACCTCACACGCTCCGCAAGAGCCGCGCTCTGGTAATACACCGCATGCACGGGTTGCCGCTCTTCAACCCGCTCAGCTTCGAGAATCGGCACGAGCCGCCCTTCGCGGACATCGACTTCCGTCATGAAGTCCGAGAGGCACGCGATGCCCCAATGTGAGAGGGCGAGTTGACGGATCGTCTCACCGCTCGACGCGGAAATCGCCGGCTCGATCTTTAGCGTTTCGTTTTCTCCTTCGCCGTCTTCTCCGCCCCGCAGCGGCCAGCGGTTCAGCAACTCCGGCGCCGTGAAGCCGATCAACTTGTGCTCCCGCAAAGCGTCGACGGTACGCGGCTCGCCGTGCTCGGCCAAATAAGCCGGACTCGCGAGCACGCGCCGTCTCGAGTTGCCGAGCGCACGCGCATGCAGCGTCGAATCCTGCAGCACGCCGATACGAATCGCGATGTCGACCTTCTGTTCGAGCAGATCGACGATGCGCTCGTTGCTCGTCAGCTCGAGCCGAATCTCGGGGTAGAGCGCCGAAAACGCCTTCATATGCGGCGCAATGCAATGGAGCATGAACGGCGACGCGGCATCGACTCGCAGCCGCCCTGACGGCCGTCTGCGCCGCTGCGCGACGAACGCTTCCGCGTCTTCCATCGCCGCGAGAATCGCCCGCGCGCGCAGCAGAAAATGCTCGCCTTCCTCGGTCAGTTGCAGCCGCCGCGTCGTGCGGCGCACGAGCGCGACGTCGAGCTTCTGCTCCAGGCGCGTCAGCGCGCGGCTCACGCCGGAGACCGTCTGCTGCAGCTTCTCGGCGGCAGCGGTGATCGAGCCGCTGTCGATCACGGTGACGAACACCAGCAGCTCATCGGTTGAGGTCTTCATCGATTGTTGATTTAAAATCAAGAATGATTTGAGACTAACACGGTTTTTGCAAAGATCGGTTCGACGGATACTGGGCACCATCGTGAATGCAGTCGGATCACCGGCTGCATGGCACGCATCGCAACGTATTGCTTGGCAAGGAGTCGGTCGTGAAGATTTTCGTAACAGGGGCGGGCGGGTTTATCGGCGGTTCGATCGCGGCGGGTCTCGTGCGCGCGGGCCATCAAGTGCGGGGGCTCATCCGCCGTGAAGAACAGGGTGACGAGATGCGGCGGCTTGGCATCGAACCGGTCGTCGGCTCGCTCGACGATCGCGCGCTGCTCATCGACGAGGCGCGCGCTACCGACGCCGTTATCAACGCGGCGAGCAGCGATCATCGCGGCGCAGTGGGAGCGCTGATCGAGGCGCTCGCGGGCTCGGGCAAGCCGCTCTTGCACACCAGCGGTTCGAGCATCGTCGGCGACGCGTCGGGCGGCAAGGGCAGCACGGCGATCTATCGCGAAGACGCGCTGCCTGAACCGACCGAGGACAAAGCGGCGCGCGTCGCGATCGACCGTCTCGTGCTCGATGCGGCGCAGCGCGGTATCTGCTCGGTCGTGCTATGCAACACGCTGATCTACGGACACGGCGCGGTGGCCGGCAGCGCCAGCGTGCAATTGCCGCGTCTGATGCGGCAGGCGCAAAAGAGCGGGATCGTGCGGCACGTGGGCACCGGCGAGAACATCTGGTCGAACGTACATATCGACGATGTCGTGGAGCTCTATCGGCTTGCGCTCGAAAAAGCGCCGGCCGGGACGTTCTACTTCGTCGAAAGCGGCGAGGCGTCGTATCGGGAGATGACGGCGGCGATCGCGGCGAAGCTGGACTTGGGCGAAGCGCAAGACTGGCCGCTTGAAGCCGCGATCGAGGAATGGGGCTATGAAATGGCGTCGTATGGCCTGGGTTCGAATAGCCGCGTGCGCGGAGAGCGAGCGCGCACGCAGCTCGGATGGATGCCGAAGCGGACCTCGGTCATCGAGTGGATCAACCGAGAGATGGTCTGACCGGCTTTAACCAGGGCAGGGAGCGCCGTTCAGTACCCGCGGCGCACCATCATGCAAAGGGCGGCGCGCTCGCGCATTTCGTTTTCGTAGTTGGAGAGCACTTCGGTGAGCCGCCGCCCGATCTCGCGTGATTGCGCGATTTGCGGCGACTGCGGGGCGCGCAGCAGGAAGCGGTGCTCATGGCTGTGTTCGTCGAAGCGCATTCGCAGCTGGCCGCTTTCGACCAATTGGTCCAGAAGCCGCCGGACGTCCTTGCAACTCACACCCAGCGATTGGGCAATGAACCCCGCGCGATAATCGCGGTCGGGACGCATCGCCGCCAGAATCCCAACGGCAGAAAATTCGGAGAAAGTCCGTGTGCGGGGCATGCCATGTCCTTCATGCTGCGTCGTCAGTTCAATGCTAGCTCCGCACAGCATCAGAAGCAGTCGGAGATCGCCGAAAAACCAGTAGGAAAGGGCCGGGCGCTGTCAGGAAATTCCCACGCGAGCGTCGCTGCGCTCGCGGTCACGGTCCCGCTCTCGGTCGGATTGCCGATCGTCGAAAGAGCTGCGTTCGTGCGCGCGGCTATCGCGCTCGACCCACTGGCGCGCCCAATCGAGCGCGTATTGCTGGGCCGCCATCATGTCCGTGAAAGCGCGGCCGACGAGCCCCGAGCGCGCCACGCGCTTGCCGTGCTTCGTGATCTCGGCCCAGCCGCGAAAGGTCTGGTCGCCGACCACGTCGGCCGCCGCGTAGATCACGTAGCCGCGCTCGTCCGCGACTCTCGCGCCGTGGGAGGCGAGACCCATCCAAAGCCGCCCCTTTGAGCGAAACGCTTGCGCAGGCACCTCAGGATCCTTCGACGCGGACGAGGGCGACGGCGATTGCCACGAACCAGGACTGCTCCAGAACACGCGATGCGGCGCGGGAATGGGCGCGCTTTCCACAGGCGGCGCCGCAGCCCGCACGCTGTCCGGACCTCGCGGGTCTCGCGCACTCACCGGCGCGGGCTGGCTCGATCGCTGCAGGCGGCGCGGAATCATGCGTCCCGCCTCCGACAGCAGACGCAGCATTTCGTCGAGCGCGCCGCTCTCGCGCCACTCGTCGTATCGGCGCCGGCACGTCGGAATCGACGGATAGCCGTCCGGCAATCTCGTCCAAGGACGACCGGTCGTGAGCATCCAGAGAATCGCGTTGGCGACCTCGCGCGATTGCACGCGCGGCCTGCCACGCGGACTGAGACTGACGACCGGCGTGTCGGCAAAGAGGTGCGCCAACATCGCCCATTCGTCGTCGGTGAGTTCATCGAAGCCCATGCGCTTTTCCACACGGCTGGTTTGAGCCGTGCCGTCGAAACCCCGAGACCATGGATTCTTGATTGTTTGTTGCGGCGTCGGTGATTTACCGACAGGTCCATCGTAGGTGCGCAAATTACCGATCACATTCGGGAAGCGCGGAACGTGAGTACAGAGCGTGCTGATTTGTCTGTCGGGAAATCCTGACCGGTGAATCGTAGGGATATGGTTCGCACCTCCAATCAAAATGTCGATAATTTACATTATGTCAAATAATGTCGATGGCTCAACACGGGCATCGGCCGCGATTCAACCCCCTCGCTCTAGATTTTCAAATTCTCCCCAACGTAATCAATGAAAACTCGCAGCTTCGGCGACGCATAACGGCTTGCCGGCCACAAGATCCAGAACGTGACGGTCTGATCGATGAAATCGTCCAGCACGATCTGTAACTCACCGCTCGCCAGCGCTTCCCGCACCAGGAAAGTCGGCAGGAAAGCCAGCCCCTTGTTCTGAAGCGCCAGAAAACCCAGCACTTCGATGGTGTTGCTGACGAAGGTTTGCGGCAGCTCCGGCTCTGCTTCCGACGCGGCGAGCTGAAACGGCCAGCGCTCCAGCTTGCCGCTGGCGGGAAATTTATGCAGCAGACACGCGTGTCGAACGAGTTCGGATGGATGCGCGGGCACGCCGTGCTGCTTGAGATACCCAGGCGAAGCGACCAGCACCTGACCACAGGAACCGAGGCGCCGCGATACCAGCCTCGAATCGTGCTGCTCGCCCGTGCGTATGACCGCATCGAAGCCTTCTTCGATGACATCCACCATGCGATCGGAGAGATCGACATCGAGCTCGATGTCCGGGTACTGCTTCATGAAGCCGTCGAGCGCCGGCATGATGAGCCCGGACAGTTGCGGCGTGCTGATCCGCAGCCTGCCGCGCGGACTGCCGGCGGCATTCGACAACTCCGCTTCCGCCGCTTCGACTTCACCGAGGATGCGTCGGCACCGTTCCAGGAACAACGCGCCTTCGGCCGTCAGCGTGATGCTGCGCGTGCTGCGGTGAAAGAGCCGCACGCCCAGCCGCTCCTCGGTGCGCGCAATGCTCTTGCCGACGGCTGATGACGATACGCCGAGCAGACGTCCCGCCTCGGTAAAGCTGCGGGTCTCCGCCACCTGCACAAACATCGCAATGCCGCTGAGGCTGTCCATTGCCGCGTCCCGAGGTCTTCCGCCTGCGACTCGCCCAGTGGCGAATCGCCCGATTCCGGACTTTATTGTCCGAGATATTCGGAACCTTAGCCTATTTTTCTTATGTCGGTCTGTCCATACACTTCGCCTCAAGGTCGAAAGGCCGCTGTTGATCGAACGTCACCAGCCACCCAAGCCACTCAATCTCGAGGCAGTCATGTCCAAACTTCATTCCGCAGTCAAAGTCGGTCCGTACGAATTTGCCCATCGCGTCGTGCTGGCTCCCCTCACCCGCATGCGCGCTGAAGAAGGCGCCCGGCCCGGTCCGTTGATGGCCGAGTACTATGGCCAACGTGCGTCGGAAGGCGGTTTCCTCATCAGTGAAGCGACGATCGCCGCGCCCAACGGCAACGGCTATCTCGGCGCGCCCGGTCTTTACGACGACAGCCAGATCGCCGGCTGGAAGCTCGTGACCGATGCGGTGCACGCCAAAGGCGGCCGCATTTTCCTGCAGCTGTACCACGCCGGGCGCCAGTCCAACAGCCAGTTGCAGCCGGGCGGCGGCCAGCCGGTGGCACCGTCCGCCGTGCCGCACGGCGGTGTCGCCTATACCGAAGCGGGCTGGATTGAGAACACGCCGAGCCGCGCGCTGACCATCCCCGAAATCGCCGAACTGGTCGAGCGCTTCCGCAGCGCCGCGATCCGCGGCAAGAAGGCGGGATTCGACGGCGTTGAACTGCACGCCGCCAATGGCTACCTGTTCGATCAATTCCTGCAGGACGGCAGCAACAAGCGCACCGACATCTACGGCGGATCGTTCGAAAATCGGGCTCGCTTCCTGATGGAAGCCACCCGAGCCGTCGTCTCAGTGTGGGGCAGCGACCGCGTCGCCGTGCGCCTCGGCCCGAGCGGCGCCTTTGGCGATATGTCCGACAGCAATCCGGAGGGTCTCTTCACCTACGTCGCGCAGGAACTGGCCAAACTCAATCTGGCCTACCTGCACCTGATCGAGCCGCGTGTGCTGGGCAACGTCGACGATGCGAGCAAGGATCAGAATCCGGTCGCCGCGCAACTGATCCGCAAGCACTACAAGGGGACCCTCATCGCCGCCGGCGGCTTCAAGGCCGGTACGGCAGAAGCCATCCTGCAGGCAGGGGACGCCGACCTGGTTGCCTTTGGCCGCGATTTCATCGCGAACCCGGATCTGCCCGAACGGCTGCGCCTTCAGTTGCCGCTGAACCCGTACGACCGCCCTTCTTTTTTCGGCGGCACCGAGGTCGGCTATACGGACTATCCGTTCCACAGCTATGACGCGGTAACAGCGTAAGCGGAGCACGCGATGACCTCCACGACGCAGTCCACGTCCCTTGCGCCGTTGTACTGGCTGGCGCTGGGAACATTCGCAGTCGGCACCGAGAGCTTCATGATTGCCGGCCTGTTGCCCGACATTGCCGCGAACCTGCATACGAGCATTGTCGCCACGGGCCAGCTGGTCACGGTGTTCGCTTTGGCCTACGCGCTCAGCTCGCCGATTCTGACGGCACTGACCGGCGCGTTCCATCGACGCACGCTGATGATCCTGGCCCTCTCGGCATTCACGCTGGCGAACTTCATCGCCTGGGCCGCCCAAAGCTATTGGGAATTGATGGCGGCCCGCATCCTGCTCGCCGCGGCCGCCGGTCTGTATGTTCCCGGCGCCAACGCACTGGCCGGCGCGATCGCTGGTCCGGAACGGCGCGGCACGGCGCTCGCCATCGTCAACGGCGGCATCACGATCGCGGTTGCCTTCGGCGTGCCGCTGGGCGCCTTGATCGGCGACCGGCTCGGATGGCGCATGACCTTTGCGGGCGTCGCCGCCCTCTCCGCTGCGGCTACGGCCGGCTTGCTGTTCGGCCTGCCGCGCAACATCGGCGCAGGATTGCCGACTGCGACGCTGCGCGAGCGTATCGATGTCGCACGGCAACCGGTCATTCTGATGACTCTGCTGGTCACTACGCTGTGGGCCATGGGCGCCTATTCGATCTATACGTACCTGGCGCTGTTCATTGCCCAATCCACGCCGCTGCATGGCGCGCAAATCGGCTACGTGCTGTTCACCTGGGGCGTCGCGGCAGCCGTCGGCGTGTTTATCGGCGGTAAGGCTGTGGACCGCCTCGGTCCTCGTCGCGTGATCATCCCCTGCCTGAGCGTGTCGATCCTGGCCTTCTCGCTCATGTCGGCAAGCGCGCACTGGCTTCCGGCGACGTTTGCGCTAGTCCCGGTCCTGATCGGTGTCGTTGCCTGGGGCGTTTCTCATTGGTCCTTCTACCCTGCGCAGCAAGCAGGGCTGATCAATCTCGCTGGCCTGCGAGGCACACCCATTGCCCTGTCACTGAACGCTTCGTTCATGTATTTCGGCTTTTCGCTCGGCGCTGCGCTCGGTTCCCTGACCTTGAGTCTCACCTCGGTGAACAACCTTGGCTGGACCGCCGCTCTGTGCGAAGCCGCAGCGGTGCTGTTGACAGCAAGCATCGGGAAGCATCTGGTCAGGGCGCAAAAAGTGGCGGTCACGGCGGCTTAAGGTATCGCTACGTCGCGCCGCGCGAAAACGCCTCGCATACCGACTGCAAAGAGTTATCCGCGTCGCGATAGATGTACTACGCTTTCTGGGGGCAATTCAAAAACGCCGGTGCGCCCGCGTGACTTTCCATTTTGTGGCGGTCCACTTTTAGCGAGAACCGTAATCATGAGCAAATGGATTGTTTTGATGCTTGCGGGTCTCGCCGCAAGCCATGTGCAGGCAGAGACAAAAATTATCAACGACCGGTTCTATGTCGATGGCCAGCCTTTCTTCGTGCGGGGAATGGTCTACGCGCCGGAGCCGCGCGGATGGCCAAAGGCTGGGGTCATCACATATGGGAACCAGCAGTACGCATGGCTGTGCGGCAAGACTCAAGCCTCGGACTGGCAGTCCGTTTGCTACGACGACGATCTCATCGGGACGGCGTCTCCGGGCACCGCCCATGAAGACCACAACTACAACCTCGCCTTAAAGAAGCGCTGGCAGCGCGATCTTGACGAGCTTAAGAAGATGGGCGTGAACACGCTCCGTCTTTACAACGTCAACAATCACAACAAGAAGCACGCCGAATTCCTCGCAGAGGTCAACCAGCGTCAGATGAAAGTGCTGTATCCGGCGCTGACCGACTATGCATCCAAGGAGCCCATCGCGTCTGTCACCAGCATCGTGACGGGGATAGTGAATGAAACCTGTCGGAATCCGGCCATCCTTGCCTATATCGTGGGCAACGAGTTCGACGAGGACATACTGGCCAACCCCAATGGCCCGCGCGCCCAGGCGGTCAGGAAAGCGGCTGAAATCGTCCATAAGCAATGTGCGGGCGCCTTGACCACCTATGCGGTCGCCGACTCCGGCTGGCAACCCGACGCCAGTGGAAAGAGTCGATTATTTGACGCCCTCGGAGCGGATAACATCGATTTCTTTACGGTCAACAGCGGCTACCGTGGCGATCCTTCGCCGGATGGCAATGACCAAGGTAGAGGCGCTCAGGGTGCGTATGACCGGCTGTTCAAAGACATGCAAAGCATGTCGGCCGCCTACCGGAAACCCTTCCTGATCGGCGAAGCCGGTGTGCACGACATTTACGATTCCGCCTATCGGCGTAACTGGTACGACTACGTGTGGGGCATGACGTTAGGGCGGTCTCGGGCGGCGAACAACAATGGCGTGGTCTTCTTTGAATTCAACGATGAACCGCTCAAGAAGAAAGGCACCAACGATATGTACATGGGCGTCACGACTGCCAAATGGCCGAAGGCGCTCATGCCGGACGATTTCAACGCGACGGCAGAGCTCGACAACGAACTCAAGACTAGCGGATACGCCGGGATTCCGGCGTTTAACGATGGCACGAAGATCATCGACTTCAAGACCCTTCTAGGCAGAGATACCAGGATTGGCGCGGGGCGTTACGAGATGTTCGTGAACGGTGGCACGGGCGCTGGCGCCTGCAACTATGTGTACTCCCCCGATCCGGAAAGCATCAACCCCGAATGTCAGAAGGAACTCGCCAAGATACCGCTGGCCAAGTGATTAACTGATCGTCCAACGCAACGATGGGCGTTCGCCGCTAGCCATCCTGCCAGGCGGCGCCCAGCACCCGTCCGCAGAAATTCGGCCGGTGGAAATCAGGATCGGCGCGCTCGAGCACGTCCGCGCTCCAGCTGCCGAACGTCGACTGCGGCCGGTGTGCGACGCCGCGCGCGATCGCTTCGAGGATGGCTTCCCGGAATCCTTTGACGCGCGGATACGCGGCGAGCAGTTCGTCACGCTCGGCCGCCATGTACGCGTCGAGATCGGTTGCCATCAGGTCCGTCGACACAGCCGCCGCCAACACGCCCGCGAGCGGAGACAGGCGCGCTGGCACGCCGGGCGTCGTATGCAGTGCGACCGCGCGCCAGACATCGTCCCGAACGCACTGCGGTACACAATGGCGCAACAGGTGCGCACTCGCAGCATCCGCGCTGTCGATCTCGTATCGCGCGGTCGACCGGCAATACGCGGCGCTCAAGCCCATGTTCGCGTACATGGCGGCGACATACAGCGCGTCGGCATCGCATGCGTAGCCTGCCCGGCGCGCGGCGAGCGAGGCGAGCACGAACACCCGGTGCGCGTGATCGACGACGACGCGCGGCAACGACGCGCGCGCCGCATCGGCAGCGTCGATTGCGACGGACGTGCGCGGAATGCGCACCCCCGCCACTTCGTCTTTGTCTGCCGATGGGGTCCGGTGTGCAAGGTTCATCTGATCTCTTTCCGCCCTGCCGAGGCAGGCAATTCAGGCAGTGGGTCGACACCGAATTCGGCGACGGGCGACCACGCCGGGCTGACCGGTAGCGGCGGTGGCGCGAGCGGTGCGAATTCGTCGTCGGCATGCACGACCTTGCCGTTGACGACCGTCAGCACCGACGACAGTGACTTGATCCGCTCTTCGTCGATCGTGAAGTAGTCGTCGGTCAGCACCGCGAAGTCGGCGTACTGGCCGGGCACCAGCGCGCCCTTGCGATCCTCTTCGCCCGAGAACCACGCGCTGCCCACCGTGTAGCGGCGCAACGCTTCCATGCGGTCGAGCCGGTTGCACTCCGGGTAAAGCAGCGTGCCGCCTACGGTGCGGCCCGACACCATCCAATACAGCGAGACGAATGGATTGAAGCTCGCCACGCGCGTCGCATCGGTGCCCGCGCCGACCGGCAGCCCCGCCGCGAGCATCGCCCGGATCGGCGGCGTGCGGGCCGCGGCTTCGGCGCCGTAGCGCGCGATGAAGTATTCGCCCTGATAGGCCATCCGATGCTGCACGGCGACGCCGCCGCCAAGCGCGGCGATGCGGGCGATGTTGGCTTCGGAAATCGTTTCGCAATGGTCGAAGAACCAGCGCAGTCCGTTGAATGGAACCTCGCGGTTCACGGCCTCGAACACGTTGAGGAAGCGGCTGATCGACTCGTCGTAGGTCGCGTGCAGGCGGAACGGCCAACGGTTCTGCACGAGCAGCTTCACGACCGCCGTGAGCTCCGTTTCGAGCGTATCGGGCAAGTCGGGACGCGGCTCCAGAAAATCTTCGAAGTCCGCGGCGGAGAAGACGAGCATCTCGCCGGCGCCGTTCATGCGCAGGAATTCGTCGCCATCGCCGGGCTTCGTCATCTTCATCCACTTCGCGAAGTCCCCGAGTTCCTGCTTCGCGTTCTGCGCGAACAGGTTGTACGCGATGCGTATCGTCAACTCGCCGCGTTTCGCGAGATCCATGACGACCGCGTAGTCATCCGGGTAGACCTGAAAGCGGCCGCCTGCGTCGATCGCGCTCGTCACGCCAAGGCGGTTCAACTCGCGCATGAAGTGACGCGTGGAATTCATCTGGTCGTCATAGGCGAGCTTCGGACCCTTCGCAAGCGTCGCGTCCAGGATTTCCGTGTTCGGGCGCGCGATCAGCATGCCCGTCGGCCTGCCGTGACGATCGCGCTGGATTTCGGCGCCGAGAGGGTTCGTCGAGTCTCGGTCGAAGCCCGCCGCGCGTAGCGCAGCCGCGTTCAGCAGCGCGCCGTCGGTCAGGTGCAGGATGAACACGGGCGTGTCGGGCGCGATCGTGTTGAGCTCGCCGACCGTGGGGCCGCGCTTTTCCGCGAACTGAAATTCGGTCCAGCCGCCGACGACGCGCACCCACTGATGCACCGGCGTGCGCGCGACCTGACGGCGCAGCATGTCGAGCGCATCGGCGAGCGATGGCACGCCGTCCCAGCGCAGCTCCAGATTGAAGTTCAAGCCACCGCGAATCACATGCAGATGCGAGTCGTTGAGACCCGGAATCACGGCGCGGCCGTTCAGGTTGATGCGCTTCGTATCGTCTCGCGCATGCCGCATGACGTCCTCGTCGCCGCCGGTCGCGAGAATCCGGCCTTCGCTGACCGCGAGCGCCGTGACGAACGAACGCTGGTCGTCCTGCGTCGCGATCTTGCCGTTGTAGACGACGAGCTCCGCCCCTCGCGCGGGTTCCACCCTCTTTTGCATCAACGAGCCCTCACGCGACTCGCGACGCCATTTGGGCCCACCTCGGCGCCGCATCGGCGGCCGCCTCGAACCGCGCATGCCGCAGGCGCGCCGGCGGCGTCTCATCGGCGCGAACGAAGTTCTGGAGACGAACCAGACGGCGAATGTCGAACGCGCGCGACTGAAGATCGAAGCGTCCGGACAGGTTGGCGATCATCGACGACGCCTGGCCCACCCATCCCCGTTCGATCAGATGGTCGGCAAGATCGAGCGTGGCGCGCAGCTCCCACATACCGGCCCCCTGCTCGTTCGCGGCACGGATCGCAGCGAGCAGATGGCGGCGCCCTTCCCCTTCCTGCGCGACGGTCAGACCCGGGTCGGCATTGCGCGCCTGCTCGAGCATCGCCAGCCCTTTGGCGCGCAGCAGTTCCGGCACGAACAGATGCTCGCCGCACGCCCGGCAGCGGGCCAGCGTGGCATTGAGCTTCTCGCGCGCTTCCGCCGCCCGCCCGGTTCGCACGAGCCCTTCCGCATACGCCACGATCAAAGGCGCCAGCAGGCGCCGGAATCCGCTCGCCTCGACGCGCCGCAGCGCGGGCTCCAGCCTCGCGAGCCCGGCGCCGGGATGCCCGGCCTGGATGTCGAATTGTCCCGCAAGACATTCGGCGTGGCTGCGCCAGATGTCGAAACCGTTCGCGTCGGCCACCGACCTCATCGTCTCGAGGTAATCGGATATGGCGTCGTGGTCGCCGTAGCGCAACGCGATCGGCACGGCGGCGGCGCCGAGCACGACGCACAGCGCCAGTCCTGACTTGTCGCGCCGCGCGAATTCGATCGCCTGCGCGGCGAGCCGCATGGCTTGTTCCGGCTCGCCCTGCATCCAGACGAGCCGTGTGAGCATCGTCAGGCGCAGCGTCGCCACGTCGATGCCGAGCGCAATCTCCGCCCGCGCCGGCTCGCCGGCGTCGACGAGCGCCGCCGTTGCCGCTTCCAATCGCTCGCGCGCCTGCGCGTGTTCGCCAAAATAATGGAGCGATGTCGCGACCATCGCAGTCGCGAGCAGCCGCTGCGATCGCTCGCCGCGGCGCTCGACCGCCCGCTCGAAGCGCGTCGCGTAACGCAGCGACTCGTGAATGTCGGACATCGTGAGCATCGTGTTCCACTGCCCCGTCAGCGCGCGTTCCTCGAGCACGTCGTCGCCGGCATCGCGCGCCAGTCCCAGCGTGCGCTCCCACATCGCAGCGGCCGCGTGCACGTCGCCGGTGGTATGCAGCAGCGCCGAAGCGTACGCGGCGCGCAGCCGCATTTCGTTGTCCGGGTCGACGGCGCCAGGCGGCCCCGCGTCGATTTCGTCGAGCACCTGTTTCGCCTGCTCGCGGCATTCGCTCATCCTCGACGGCTCCAGCAACTCGCGCGCGAGCGCGCTGGCGTGACACGTCTGCGGTGGCGGATTCGCGCAAACCATCATCGGTTCGCTCGCCTCGTCAGCCATCGACTGAAGCTCCGGCACGCGTTCGTCCGGCACGGCCGATGCGTTCGCCTCCGCCTGTTCGCGCTCATAGCGCGCGTGGCGCTCGGCGACCCGTTCGAGCTCGCCCTCGTGGCGCAGCTTTTCCAACGCGTACGCGCGGGTGGATTCGGTCAGCCGGTACTGTGCGTTAGGGCCGCTGAACTCGACGGTCAGCAGCGACTTCGCGACGAGCTCGCCCAGGCCGGAGATCAATTCGGCGATCGACGTGCCGGGCTCCAGCGCGGCGGCGCGAGCCGCGTCGAACGTGAACGGGCCGACGAAGCATCCCATCCGGCGAAACAGCGACCGCGCGCCGGGATCCAACAGCCGGTAGCTCCAATCGAAGGTCGCCCGCAGCGCCTGATGGCGCGGTAGCGCAGAGCGCAAGCCGCCGGTCAGCAAGTTCAGGCGATCGTCGAGACGCGATGCGACGCCGTCGATGCCGAGTGTCGCGACGCGTGCGGCCGCGAGAGCGATCGCGAGCGGCAGGCCGTCGAGGCGCCGGCAAATGTCGCCGATCAATCTCAGGCTGTTTGCGTCGATCGCGCAGTCGGGCGTCGCCGCGTTGGCTCGGCACAGGAACAGCTGAACGGCGGAACAGCCGGCGATCTCCTCGGCGGACGCATCGCCGTCGGGCACCGCAAGCGGGTTGACGCGAAACACGGACTCGGCCGAGATGTGGAGCGGCTCGCGGCTGGTCACGAGCACGCGCAGGGTATCGGCGCGCGCCGTGAGCGTCTCCACGAGGCTCGCAACCAAATCGACGACATGCTCGGCGTTGTCGAGCACGAGGAGGCAAGGCGATGCGGCGACCGCTTCGGCGATGCCATCGACGGAGGGCGCCTGGTCCGGCGTCTGTCCCAGTGCATCGGCTAGCGCGCGCAGCACGTCGTCGCGCGTCGACGCACTCGCAAGCTCGACGAAATGGACGCGCTCCCGCCCGCGGCTCCTCACGTCGTGCGCGACCTGAACTGCGAGGCTCGTTTTGCCGATGCCGCCGGCGCCGACGAGCGTGACGACCGGTGTCCGGCCGATCATGTCGAAGAGTTGCCCGATTTCGGCTTGCCGCCCGATGAGCGGCGCCGAATGAGAACGCAGGCCGGAGGGCGGCCTCGGCGCCTCGCTCTCCTCCGGCGCGGGGCGGGCGGAACGCGCAGCGGCCACCAGCACATAGCCCCTGCCCGGCACGGTCTTGATCAGATCCCGGCTCGCGCCAAGCACCTTGCGCAATGTCGCGACATGCACCTGGAGGCGGTTTTCCTCGACGATCTGGCCCGGCCAGACGGCGTCCATGATGTCGTCCTTCGACACGATCGAACCGTTCGCGCGATGCAGCACTTCAAGAATATCGAACGCGCGTGCGCCAACGCGCAGCGACTGGCCTTGGCTGCGAATATCCCGCTGCTCGAAATCCACCGACAGTGTCCCGATCTGGATCATGGCCGCCTCCAGCTCAAATCTCAAAATTTGGGCGGAGTGTAAACAAGATATAAACGAGCGTCTTGAAGGAAAATGCGCTGTCCGGACGTTCGTGCGCCACACGGCAACAGCGCCCAATCGCCCGCCGGCGTTAGCGATGCGGGGTGTGCTTGCGGTCTGCCAACTGCTGAACAATTGTCCGACTAATGAGCGAAATCTCATCTCGAAACAGTTGAGGTATGATCCGCGGTAATAATTCGAAAGATATTTCTTGCCTCCGTGGCGCCTCACAAGGATCTGGAGTGATGTCCTCTTCCCTGATCGTCCCGCCCTCCGTGGCGCAGCCGAAAGACGGGCTCGGATGTGCCTCGAGTCTGCTAAGCAAGAACATTGAAAGGATGGCGGGCGGCGTGAAGCTGCATCGCAAATGCATGCGCGGCGAGCAATTCGAGCGCATCGTGATGCCTGCCAGCGAGCGCGGTTTCCTGATCGGCATTTCATTGAATAGCGGGCACCGGCGGACGATCTACCGGGGCAAGCGGCAAAGCGAACGGCGGTTCCAGCACAACTCGATTTACATCCGTGATTTCTCGGAGGACTTCCGCGCGGATCTTCACGGCAAGTTCGATTTCGTGCTGGTGGAATTGTCGCGCGCGTATCTCGACCGGCTCGGCGACGAACACGATAGGACCCTCCGTGGCCTGACTTGCGTGGCCGACGAGCAGGATCCGGTACTAGGCCATCTCGCGCAGACCGTTGCCGACAGCCTGGATGCGCAGGGCACGCTCAACTCCTTGTTCATCGACCAGACGGGTCTCGCGATCGGCTCGCACCTCGCGCGCCGCTACGGCGACGCCTTCGAGCCCGATCTTTCCGGCAAGGGCGCGCTGTCGCCCGGGAACGCGTCGCTCGCCAAGGAACTGCTGATGGAAAGCGTGCCGATCGCGGAAGTCGCCAGCGAGTGCGACCTGTCGCGCGGTTATTTCATCCGTGCCTTCTCGCGGACCACGGGCCGCACGCCGCATCAGTGGCTGCTCGAGCAGCGCGTCGCGCAGGCGAGGCGGCTGATCGAGGCAACCGAGATGACGCTCACGGAAATCGCGGTCTCCTGTGGATTCGCAGATCAAAGCCATCTGAACCGCATGTTCGTCAAGTTCTTCGGACACGCACCCGGTGCGTGGCGGCGCGGACTGTCCCGCTGACCTGAATCGTTCTTAAACGTCGTGACGGCACGTAGCAGAGTCGAATCATCATTGGCATGATTCGATCGGCGATCTGCACGGGAGCAATCCACGATGAAAATAGTCATTGCCGGCGGCTCGATCGCGGGTCTCGCGGCCGCCCTGACGCTCGATTGCATCGGTCACGAGGTGGTGATCTACGAGCGCTCGCCGACTCCACTTCGCGGACAAGGCGGCGGCGTGGCGGTCCTGCGGCGCATGATGGCGTTTCTCGAACAGCACGGGCATCACTGCCGCGACATGATCAGCGTGCCCACGCATCGGCGGCGCTGGATCGACCGTGACGGCGTTGTCGTGCGCGACGAACCGGAGATGCTGCCGTTCTCGTCGTGGGATGCGGTCTACCGCTCGCTGTGCAGCACGTTGCCGCCAGGGAGGATTCATTACGGCCGCGCCGTAACGGGCTTGGAGCAGGATGCCGGCGGCGTCGACGTGTGCATCGGCGATCAACGCGTTCGCGCCGACGTGCTGCTGGCAGCGGACGGCACGGCCTCGGGCCTTCGCGCCCGGATCTTTCCCGGCTATGCGCCTTCATTCGCCGGCTATATCGCCTGGCGCGGTATCGTCGACGAAGCCGATTTCGACGCTGCGGCAATCGCCACGCTGGTCGAAAACATGACGCTTCACAAAGCGCCGGGCGAACTGTTCATGGCATTTCTGATTCCCGCTCTCGACGGGTCGCTCGAACCGGGAACGCGGCGCTTCAACTGGCTCTGGTATCGCAACGAAACAGACCCCGATGCATTGCGCCGTCATCTGACGGATCAGGCGGGACACGTCCATCACGCATCGATACACCCCGGCCATCTTTCGGACGACTCCGTCGCGACGCTTAAGCAACTCGCAAGCGAGCGACTGCCTGCCGTGTTCACCCAACTGGTTCTCGCCACACCAGCCCCGTTCGTTCAGGTCATCTACGACGCGCTGAGCCCGGACTTCGTCGATGGCCGTGTGGCCCTGATCGGCGACGCCGCGTGCACGGTACGGCCACATACCGCATCCGGCACATCGAAGGCTGCGAGCGATGCCGTTTCGCTTGCTCAAGCGCTGCCCGCGGACGCAGCCGACATCGTTCAAAGACTAGCGCGATGGTCGGCGGAGCGTCGCTCGGAAGTGACGTCGCTGCTCCAAAAAGGACCGCAGCTGGCGGCGTCGTTCGGACTCGGCAGGCCTTTTTAACGCGGGCTGCGTCGCTTCATCTGAACCGCGTCGCTTCATCTGAATTCAGAACAATTTACTTCTGCATACCTAACCGTGTCGCCTAGACTCGTCGCGTCGGTGGGCACAGGTTTCACGAACCTCCAGTCCGCCGAGCGCCGCGCGGCGCCCCTACCCGGGCGCCCGCATCTTCCGAGTCAGCTTGCTCGTCAAATCGAGGTATCCAGTCATGCGTAATCCGAAGCACGAGGTTTTAACGCCCCAGAACAGCCAGATGATTTTCATCGATCAGCAGCCGCAGATGGCGCTGGGCGTTCAGTCGATCGACCGCCAGACGCTGAAGAACAACGTCGTCGGGCTCGCAAAGGCCGCCAAGGTATTCAACATCCCCACCACGATCACCACGGTCGAATCGGAGAGCTTCTCCGGCTACGTCTTTCCCGAGCTCCTCGACGTGTTTCCGAATCACCCCCTGCTCGAGCGTTCGTCGATGAACTCCTGGGATGACCAGAAGGTGCGTGACGCGCTGGCGAAGAACGGCCGCAAAAAAGTGGTCGTGTCGGGTCTGTGGACCGAGGTCTGCAACGGCACATTCGCGTTGTGCGCGATGTGCGAAGGCGACTACGAGATTTACATGGTCGCGGACGCGTCAGGCGGCACGTCGAAAGAGGCTCACGACTACGCGATGCAGCGGATGATCCAGGCTGGCGTCGTCCCCGTGACCTGGCAGCAGGTGCTGCTCGAATGGCAACGCGACTGGGCGCGGCGCGAGACTTACGATGCCGTGATGGATATCGTCCGCGAGCACTCGGGCGGGTACGGCATGGGCGTCGACTACGCCTATACGATGGTCCACAAGGCGCCGCAACGTGCGAAGCAAAAGCACGAAATGCTCGCGCCGGTGCCGGCGCCGATCGCAATCGACTAGCAGCACGGGCCGCTGGCGGTGTCCCTCTGCATGGGACATCGCCTGCGGCGCTTCGCGCACGAACGGGTTAAGAATATTTCAGCGTCACTTCAGGACTTCGCGGCCTTCCGCGCCGTAGACTGCGCCCGAAAGTCGCCGCCCGCATCGCGTAACGCGTTGTGAATCGATATGCCTGGAGCACGCATGAAACACAAACGACTATGGCTCGGCGCTGCCGTGATCGCGCTCGCCGGCTTGGGCGTCGCGATCGGCATCATGTACGAGCCGTCGATCGCCCCGATCGAGCCGCCCTCGCCCACTTCGTTCGATCCGCAGCTCGTGCGCGCGGGTGCACGCGTCGTGGCGCTTGGCGACTGCGTCGTCTGCCATACCGCGAAGGACGGCAAACCGTTCGCGGGCGGCCTGCCGCTCGCGACACCGTTCGGCACCCTCTACGCGACCAACATCACGCCGGACGCAGACACGGGGATCGGCCGGTGGTCGCAGGACGCGTTCGCCCGCGCGCTGCGTCGCGGCATCGCGCGCGACGGTCATCAGCTCTATCCGGCGTTCCCGTACATCCATTTCACGCGCATCTCCGATCACGACATCGCGGCCGCCTACGCGTACCTGATGACGCGCGAACCGGTGCATGCATCGACGCCCGCGAACGCGCTGATCTTCCCGCTCAACTTCCGGCCGCCCGTCGCATTCTGGAACATCCTGTTCCTGCGCAAGGGCGAGTACCAGCCCGGCGCAACGCAATCCGAGCAATGGAATCGCGGCAAGCTGCTCGTCGACGGCCTCGGGCACTGCGCATCGTGCCACTCGCCGCTGAACGCGATCGGCGGCGAGCAAGCAGGCAAGGCGTTCGATGGAGGCATTGTCGACGGCTGGGAAGCGCCGCCGCTCAATGCGCTCGGCGATGCGGTACATCCGTGGACGCAGGCGCAGCTCGTCACCTATCTGCGCACTGGCCGCGCAAGCGAGCATGGAGCCGCCGCCGGGCCGATGCTGCCGGTCACGCGCGATCTCGCGACGGTGCCGGTCGAGGACGTCGAGGCGATCGCGTCGTACATCCTGTCGATCCAAAAGCCGAGTGCCGCGCAGCAACCCGCGATGACCGGTGTCGGAGTGAAGACGCCTACACCGGCCGAGCAGCGTGGTTCGGCGCTGTTCCAGGCGTCATGCGCGCAATGCCACGGCCCAGGGTCGCCGATGCAAGCGATCGGCGAGCGCCCGACGCTCGCGTTCAGCACGGCCCTCAACTCAAACACGCCGCGCAACGCGATTCAAATGATGTTCAACGGGATCGGCTGGCACGGCGAAGACACGCTCAACTACATGCCGTCCTTCATCGACCAGTACGACGACCAGCAGATCGCGGACCTCGCGGCGTACATCCGCGGCGCCTATTCCAACCGCCCTGCCTGGTCCGACGTTGAGACGATGGCCGCGAAGCTCAGAAAGGAGGACAGCGCGCGATGATGACCTTGAACGTAAACGGTGCCCAGCACGCGCTCGACATCGACCCGTCCACCCCGCTGCTGTACGCGCTGCGCAACGACCTCCACCTGCACGGTGCGAAGTTCGGCTGCGGCCTCGGACAATGCGGCGCGTGCACCGTGATCGTCGACGACAAGCCGATGTTCTCGTGCCTGATTCCTGTCTCGGCCATCGGGCAGCGGCGCGTGAGGACCATCGAAAGTCTCGGCACGCGCGACCATCCGGGGCCGCTTCAACAAGCGTTCATCGAACACCAGGCCGCGCAGTGCGGCTACTGCATCGCCGGCATGATCATGCGGGCCCAAGCGCTGCTCGAACGCAACCCGAAGCCGACCGAGGGCGAACTGCGCGCGCACATGGAGCCGAATCTGTGCCGCTGCGGCACCCACATGCGAATTCTCGCAGCCGTGCGCCAGGTCGCCGGCCTGCCGGAACCGGACGGTGCTTCCCAACCCGTCACTCTCAACAAGGCGCTCTGATGACCGATCACGACGACATCAATGAAGGCCGCCGCCACTTCATGTTCTCGGGCGCGCTGTTCGTCGCGTTCAGCCTCGTGCCGGCCGCCCGCGCGCTGGCGCAGGAAGTGATCGCCGACGAAGGCGCCGCTGTCCACGTAGCGAAGGCAACCGAAACGCTGGCAGGCAGCCTCAAGACCAACCCGCTCTTGGACGCGTGGATCAAGATCACGCCGGAAGGCAAGGTCACCGTGTTCACCGGCAAGGTCGAGCTCGGCACCGGCGTACGCACCGCCCTGCTGCAGGTCGCCGCCGAGGAGCTGAACATGAAGCCCTCGTTGATCACATTCCTGACCGCCGACACCGGCGCGTCGCCCGACGAAGGGTTGACCGCCGGCAGCCATACGATGGCCGACAGCGGCAGCGCACTGCTGAACGCATCCGCGCAGGTGCGCGGGCTGCTGGTCGACGGCGCCGCGAAGCACTTTGGCGTCGAGGCACGCACGCTCACCGTCAGCGACGCGGTGATCAAGGCGCCGGACGGCCGCACGATGAGCTATGGCGACGCAGTCGGGATCGTCGACTTGCATCGCACGGCCGCGCCCACGTCGCCGCTGAAGGATCCGGCCACGTTCACCACGATCGGCACGTCGTTGCCTCGGCTCGACATACCGAACAAGGTCACCGGCGGCGTCAGCTACGTGCAGGACATGCAACTGCCCGGCATGCTGCATGCGCGCGTCGTGATGCCGCCTGTCTACGACGCGAAGCTGCTGTCGTTCGACGAGGCCGCGATCGTGAAGATGCCGGGTGTCGTGCGGATTGTCCGTAACGGCAGCATGCTCGCGGTCGTCGCGCGCGGCGAATGGCAGGCGGTCGTGGCGCAGCGCGCGCTTGCCGCAAGCTGCCAATGGTCGCCAGGGCGGGCGCTGACCGATCGCGACAAGGTTCACGAGGACCTGAAGCGCATCGCGACGCAACGCATCGAGATCGCCAACACGCACGCCAACACCGAACCGGCCGCAAAGACGCTCACCGCAACCTTCCTGAAGAACTACCTGCTGCACGGCTCCATCGGACCGTCCTGCTCGGTCGCGCACCTCGACAACGGAATGCTGACCGTCTGGACCCACTCGCAGGGCGTGTACCCGCTGCGCGACGCGCTCGCCGAGATGCTGTCGATGCCGAAGCCGAGCATCCGCTGCATCCACACCGAAGGCTCCGGCTGCTACGGGCACAACGGCGCGGACGACGTAGCCGCGCATGCAGCGCTGATCGCGGCCGCGATGCCGGGCCAGCCGGTCCGCGTGCAGTGGATGCGCGAGCAGGAGCACACGTGGGATCACTTCACGCCCGCGATGGTCACCGAGGTGAGCGCGTCGCTCGACGCGAGCGGCCACATCGTCGACTGGCAGTACGAACTATGGAGCAGTTCGCACAACGAGCGGATCGTCAACGCCGGCAGGCTCCTGCCCGCGCGGATGCTGGAGCCGCCGTTCGTGTCCGCGCCGTCGACGCCGATGCTGCAGCCCGAAGGCGGCGGCGACCGCAACGCGATCCCGCTCTACGCGTTTCCAGCCATGCACATCGTCAACAACTTCTCGCCGACGATGCCGCTGCAGAGCTCGGCAATGCGCTCGCTCGGCGCGCACACGAACGTGTGGGCGATCGAGAGCTTCATGGACGAACTCGCGCATGCTGCCGGCGTCGAGCCGGTGGCGTTCCGGATGCGTCACATGCAAGACACGCGCGCGCGTCACGTGATCGAGCTCGCCGCCCAGCAATTCGGCTGGCCGCGGCCGCCGCGAGCGCGCAATCGCGGCGTCGGCTTCGCGTTCGGCAAGTACAAGAACCTGATGGCCTATGTCGCGATGGCCGTCGAAATCACGGTGGTTCCCGAAACGGGACAGGTGATCCTCGAACACGCGGACGTGGCCGTCGACGCGGGGCAGATCGTCTCGCCGGACGGCATCCGCAACCAGATCGAAGGCGGCATCATTCAGTCGGCGAGCTGGTCGCTGTACGAAGAGTTGAAATACGACACGCAGAAGATTCGCAGCTTCGACTGGAGCAGCTATCCGATCCTGCGCTTCTCGGCGGCGCCGCGCAGCCTGAAGGTCCACCTGATCAATCGCCCCGGCGCGCCGTTCCTCGGCGCGGCCGAGGCGTCGATGGGGCCGACCGCCGGCGCGCTCGCGAATGCGATCTTCGATGCGACGGGCCAGCGCATGCGCGAAATGCCGTTCGCCGGCGATAGGCTCAGAAAGCGCATCGACGCATAGAGGCTCAGAACAAAAACGAAGCGCCGGGTTGCCCCGGCGCCGCAGTCTGCTGGAGCGTCACCGACGCGGGTGTCGCGCAGGGCCAGCTAGATAACCAAATCCACAGGACGGCGCCCCGAAAAGCCAGGGCGCCTGCCGGACTCAGCGACGCAAGTACGTGGTCCGCGCGATTGGCACAACGGGCACGCGCGGGTACTGGAACGCCGGCATCGCCTTGATCGCTTCGCGCGTGCCGCCTGCGAGCGTGAGCTTCCCGTCGGCGAAGTCGAGCTGGCTTACCGGAATGGCGACGTCATGCTGCGAGACACCCACGAACTGATGGGCCGCGACGATCACGAACGATGCGGAGTCATCGGGCGCGATGATGATGTCGTGCACGACGCCGATCTGCTCACCCTTGTCGTTGACGACCGGCTTGCCGAGGAACGACTTCTTTACGCTCCAGCCGCGAACGATGAGATCGGCTTGTGTCACGCTGATGCCAATGGGCTGCACGCCCGCCACCTGCGCGGATGCATGCAAGGGAACACTACCAATGGCAAGAGCCAGCAGCATTGCCGTCAAGAGACCTGTTTTCTTCATTTTGACTTCCTGGTTGGTAAAAAATGATTTGAACCGCGACCCTTACCATCCGAGCTTGGCTTCCACGCCCACGTAGTCCGCATTGCGCGCGCCGAGCGCACGAAGCGAATCGCCCACCTGGAAGTGAACCGCCTCGACGGCGAGCGCAACGTTCGGATTGACGAGCCAGTCCACCCGCACCTGTGCATACATGCCAGTCCAGGACGTGCCCTTGCCCGCCGTGCCGGGCACGACCTGCATGCCCTGTCCATAGACCGCATCCTGTGTGGTCGCGCGCCACTGAAAGCCGACTGCCGTGAGGATCGTGACGTTCGAAGCCGCCTTGAACGTCAGCGACGGCTTGACGTGATACAGGTTGCTGTATCCCGTATAGCCGGCGAGCGTGAAGTAGTAGCCGTTCGGAAAGAGCGGATTGAAAGTGCCGAGATGGCCGTCGCCCGGATGCCGGTCGCCCGAGGCGCCGTCCACCTGAATGCCGAGGCGCGGCGCGCCCGTGACGGACGCGAACGTATAGCCGCCCAAGAGCCCGAACGCCCATGCGCCGATCGTGTCGTTGCTGACGTGACCGGTCTGGGCCATCGTTTCCGCGTCCCAGTCGACATGCTCCGTCTTTCCGGCGTAGCGCATGTCGAACACGTCGCGATGCTCCGCGCCGGCCGCGTCGAGGTAGTGCGCGTTGCCGTTGATGTAGCGCGACCAGTAGGCAGACAGATCGCCAAGCCCCACCTTCGAGCGCTCGACACGCACGCCGCTGAACGTCAGGTGACGATTCGACACGTCGTCGAACGTGGTGACGTCGCGATACTGGACCGGCTGCGTGACATAGCCGATCAAGCGCCATTTGCCGATCTCGTAGTCGGCCCAGATGGCGTCGAACGCCTGCCGCACGTTGGGGCCGTCGCGCACCGAGACGAAGCGCTGCAAGTCGAACGCCATCTCCTGCCGGCCGATGCGGGTCTTGAACGTGCCGCCGCCCACGCCGTAGACGAGCGCCACGAACGCCTGCTCGATGTCGAGCTGATCCTTGTCGACGGGCGTCACCGTGTTCTTGCCGAAGGGACGCGCATCTTCGAGCTGGAAAAACGCCTGAACGTGACCGGCGATTCGTGCGTCCGCGTGCACTTCCGCGCGCTGAATCACATAGTTGTCGTCACGCCCGTTGCCGAGCCCGAAGAGCGCCGCATTGTTCAGCTCGAAGCGCTTGCGCAGGTTCGCGCCAAGCGAGAGATACGTGGACGGGTCGCTGCCCAGCGGGATGTATTTGAGCGAGTCGAAAGGCTTCCTCGGCACGCACGGATTCGCGAGCACCGCCCAGTTCTCCTGCCAGCGATTGAACAGGATGGCGGGCCGAGTCGCGCTGCACGTTGTGGCGGGACTTGTCCCCTGCGCCCCCGTCTGGGGCGGGTTTTGCGCCTGATCCTCGGCCCATGCCGCGCCGCCATTCGCGAGCGCGGACGCGACCAGCGCGGCGCTCGCAGCCGCCTTCGACAAGACATGCTTCATCGATGGACGCCGGGCTACTTCGACCATTCGTGGAGTTCGGCGATATAGCCGCCCGGAAACTCGACCATCGCCGTGCGCCCTTCGACCGTGCGGTTCGGCGCGGACAGCACCTTGACGCCTAAGCCTTGTGCTTTCGTCAGCGTCGCGTCGAGATCGGCGACCCGATAGCCGGTCACCTCATGCCCGAACGGATACGGCAGCTTGCCGTCCGTCGCGAACACGAGCATGTTGCCGAAGCCGGACTCGATGCGCACGCGCCGGAACGTCTCGCCCTGCCGCCCGATCTCCGTGCCGTCCGCGTGGCGATCGTCCGATACCACCTTGCCGTGCGAGAAGCACAGGAAGTCCTCGATGAACTTGTCTGCGCTTTGCGGGGACACGTAGGCGCGATTGTCGGGCACCGTCTCGAGCGGACCATAGGACGGCGCTTTGGTATGCCAGTACAGCTGCATCGTGAGCCCGCCCGGCCACTGGATGATCGCGTCCTTGCCGATCGGGTCGTCGAATTTGTCGACGATTACGTCAGCGCCGGCGGCCTGCGCGGCGCGAATCGCATCGTCAATGTTGGTGACCAGGTAGCCCGAGCGCTCATCGCCGAACGGGTACGGCACCGGCGTCTGAAACGCGAACACGGACAGCATGCCCACAGGCGTCTGCACGTACTGCGAGGCGGTCTTGCTCGGCGTCGGCGTGACGGTGAACACTGCGCGCGGGGAAGCCTTGCCGCCGAACGTCGAGACGAAGCTGTCGACGAATGCGTCGATGTCCGCAGTCGCGACGTAGACGTGCGTCGTGTCGTATTGCGCACCGACCGACACGGCGGGAATGTTCTTCGACGCCACCCGGCAGACCGGTTGCGCCGAAGCCGGCATGGCGGCCAACGTCGCGCCGAGCGTCATCATCGAGACGATCGCCGCGCCCAACGCGCGGCGTACATGGATAGTGTTCACTGGATACTCCCTAACCTTGATGCCCATGCCGTTCACCTATCTGTTTCGCGCTTTCGCCGGCACAAGGGCCGGCAAAAGCGTTTCACGCGGTTTGCCTTATTGCTGCTTCAGGAACGCAAGCAGGTCTTCGTTGACCTTGTCCGCGTGGGTGCTGCACATGCCATGCGGTGCGCCCGCATAGATCTTCAGCGTCGCGTTCTTGACGATCTTCGCCGAGAGCTTCGCCGAATCGTCGATCGGCACGATCTGATCGTCGTCGCCGTGCAGGATCAGCGTCGGCACGTCGATCTTCTTCAGGTCTTCCGTGTAGTCGACTTCGGAGAACTGCTTGACGCACTCGTATTGGCCTTTGATCGAGCCTTGCATGCCTTCGCGCCAGAACTCCTGAATCAGGCCCTGCGAGATCTTCGCGTTCGGACGGTTGAAGCCGTAGAACGGCGTCGCGAGATCCAGATAGAACTGCGAGCGGTTCGCCGCGACTTGTGCGCGGATACCGTCGAACACGGACATGTCGAGGCCGCCCGGGTTGGTCGCGCTCTTCACCATCTGCGGTGGAACCGCGCCGATCAGCACGGCCTTGGCCACGCGCTTCGAGCCATGACGCCCGATGTAGTGCGCGACTTCGCCGCCGCCCGTCGAATGACCGACCAGCATCGCGTTACGCACGTCGAGCGCATCGAGCACGGCGGCGAGGTCGTCGGCATAGGTATCCATGTCGTTGCCGCCCGAGCTCTGGCCCGAACGGCCGTGACCGCGCCGGTCGTGCGCGATCACGCGATAGCCCTGATTGACGAGGAACAGCATCTGCGGATCCCAAGCATCGGCGGAAAGCGGCCAGCCGTGCGAGAACACCACGGGCGTGCCGGTGCCCCAGTCCTTGAAGAAGATCTCGGTGCCGTCCTTCGCCTTCACGTAGTTGCCCTCGTGCCGGCCGCCCGAGGCCGCGTGGCTCGCGTGAGCCGTGCCGGCCGTGCTTGCGGCGGACGCCGACAGCGTGGAGAAGGCCGCGGCTGCGCCGGCCATGCCGGCGCTTGCCGAGAGCAGCCTGCGTCGCGACACGGAAGGTATGCCGAATTTGTTTTGAGCGTCCATTTCAGTTCTCCGTCGTTACGTTCTTGTCGGCGCTGCACGGTGGCTGCAACGCCGCGTGGATGGTTCAAGACACAGCGAATGAAGCCAGTGCGTCGAGAGTGCCCAGCTTAGTGGGAGCGCTGCGATAAAGTCCTGATTCGCGACTTAAACGTTCTGAAGGATCGATCGCCTCAATGGCCCGGTGCGGCGTCGTAATTGACCGGCACCCACTCGTAAGCCGTGCCGTTCTGCCGGATGTGCCCGAGACCCGGGAAGGCAATATGGGCCGCGCCGACCATCCAACCCTTCTGTGCCGCCAGGTTGAATGCATCGAGGCGTGAGCGCCGCGCCGCGACCGCATCGCTGTCGTACTCCACGGACACCTCGGGGTGCTGAAACTGGATGGCCGCGACGTGAATGATGTCGCCCCACACGAGCAGACTCTCGCCCCGGCTTTCCACCCGATACCCTGTATGGCCGGGCGTATGCCCCGGCAGCGGAACCGGCGTGATGCCCGGAACCACCGGATCGTTGCCGTTGAATGGCTTGAAGCGCCCAGCGGCGATGTAAGGGGCTACGGACTCCATCGCGGCATCGAAGAACTTCCCAAGGAATGCAGGCGCGCGGCTCTTGTTCGCGGGGTTGAGCCAGTAATCGGCCTCCGTCTGGCTCGTCATCACGACGGCGTTCGGGAACGTCATCGCGCCGCGCGAAACGATGCCGCCCACATGGTCCTCATGCAGATGCGTGAGCACGACCACGTCGATCTGCTCGGGCCGGTAGCCTGCCGCGCGCAGGTTTTGCATCAGGCGCCCGCAACAGTCGCCATACAACACGCCTGCACCCGTGTCGATCAGCACCAGCTTGGAGCCGGTATTGACGAGGAATGCGTTGATCGAACCCTGGACCGGCGGTTGAAGAAAGTCACGGTCCAGATCGCGCTTTATTTCTTCCTTCGATACGCCCTCGATGACCGAATCGATCGGAAACGGGTGCGTGCCGTCCGACAGCGCCGTGACCTCGAAGTCGCCCAGCATGATCCGGTAAAAGCCCGGCGCCTGCGTGCCGACGCGCGGCGCCGACGCAAGCGCCATAGTCGAAACCAGCGCCATGCCGCACGCAAGGCACAGCGCGAAGCCCATGCGCAACCGTTCCACCAACGATTTGCGATCGCTCATTCTCAGGATTCCTTTTCGTCACGTTGAACATGCGAGCAAGAATAGCGAGGGCGCGCACTAATCGTTCTTAATTGTTCTGCACTTCCGCGTTCGACTCCGCGAGGTACGCATGGATCTGGCCGATCACCGCCGCGCCGTCGCCGACCGCCGTGGCCACGCGCTTGGCTGAGCCGGAACGCACGTCGCCGATCGCGAACATGCCGCTCACGCTGGTCTGAAGCGAAAAAGTCTCGCGCTCGTATGGCTCGTCGCTAAGCGCTCCCTGGATGCCGGTCAGCACGAACCCTCGCGGATCCAATTCGACGCCGCTCGACGCCAGCCAGTCGGTCTTGGGATCGGCGCCGATGAAGAGGAAGAGATGGCGCGACGCGATCACTTCTTCGTCGCCGGCGTTGCGGATGTGAACGCGAGCCAGCCCGGCGGCATCTGCCTCAAGGGCTTCGAGCGTGCAGCGTGTGCAGACCGATACATTCGGCAACGCGCCAATGCGATCGATCAGGTACCTCGACATGCTTGCGTCCAACCCATCGCCCCGGATCAGCACGCGAATGCTGCGCGCGAAATTGGCGAGGAACACGACGGCCTGGCCCGCGGAGTTGCCCCCGCCGATCAACACGATGTCCTGCCCCTTCACGAGCTTCGCCTCGATCGGCGACGCCCAGTAGTAGATGCCGCGTCCATCGAAGCGATCGAAATCCGGCACCTGCGGCTTGCGGTAAGCCGCGCCGCTTGCGATCACCACGGTGCGCGAACAGATTTGCTGATCGTCGGCAAGCGCAAGAACGAAGTGTGTGTCGTGCCGCGCGACATCGATGACTTTGCCGGGAATCGCCAGATGGGCGCCGAACTTCAGCGCCTGCTGGAACGCCCTTGCCGCCAGCGCCTGCCCCGAGATCCCGGTCGGAAAGCCGAGGTAGTTTTCGATCCGCGAGCTCGCGCCTGCCTGCCCGCCCGGCGCACGCTGGTCGAACACGGCTACCGCCAGCCCTTCGGTCGCCGCATAGACGGCCGCCGCCAGCCCGGCCGGGCCCGCGCCGACGATGGCGACGTCGTAGGTGCATGAGCGCTCAAAGGCCGGCACGAGCCCGAGGCGCGTGGCGAGCTCGACCTCGTCGGGTGCGCGCAGCACGGAGCCGTCCGGGCAGAACACGAGCGGAAAATCCGCGGGCCCCGTCGTCATGCCCGACAGCAGCGCGACCGCTTCCTCGTTATGACGGACGTCGAGCACCGATGCCGGATAGGCATTGCGGCGCAGGAAACCCTGAAGGCCGATGAGCCGGCCGTCCGATCCGTCGCCGACGATGATCGGCCCGAGCCCCTGCTCGATCAGTCCCAGGCGCCTCAAGATCAGCGCGCGCATGATGTGCTCGCCGAGCTGGGCGTCGGCCACGATCAACGCCCTCAACTGGTCCGGTTCGACGGCGAGCGTCTCGCAGTCCGTCAGCGCCACGCCGTCGACGAGCGCGGGCTTGCCCGACAGCTGGGCCATCTCCGCCATGAAGTGCCCTGCCTCGTGTTCGGTCACGAGGGTCGAGCGGCCCAGCGAATCGCGAGTAGAGATCCGCACGCGTCCTTCCAGCAGCACGAAAAGACCAAGTGCGACACGACCGGTTTCGAAAATCCTCTCGCCGGCCTTGAACGACATTGGCCTCGCGAAGCGTTGCAGGCTGAGAATCTCCGCCGGCGACAAGCGAGGGAACATCTGATGCCGGCGATGTTCGAGCGACGTATAGGGAACCTCCAATTCCGGCACTGCGTCTTCGGTCTGCGGGAAAGGATCCGTGCTGCTCATGAGTACCTCGATATCGTTGCGTGATGCTTCACGCAACGAAGCTTAGCGAGGTGCTGCCGAAAACTCCTTGGACGCACCTTAAAACTTCTGAAGCGATTTGCCCTTCAGCACGTCCACGTGGCCACATGGCCGCAACTCAAGATACGATTCAGGTGATGCGCCGCGAAGCTTTGCGCGCCCATACGACACGACAACCCGACACAACAACCGGATTCTTCCCATGAAGCTGTCATTCGAGGCGCTCGAAGCGCTCGACGTCATCGACCGTGTCGGCACCTTCGCCGAAGCGGCGGAAATGCTGCACCGCGTGCCGTCCTCGCTGACCTATCTCGTGCAGAAGCTCGAAAGCGATCTCGGCGTGGAGCTGTTCGACCGCAGCGGCCGGCGCGCGAAGCTCACGCACGCAGGGCGCGTCGTCGTGGAGGAAGGACGCCGGCTGCTGCATGCGGCGGAGCAGCTCGAGTGCAAAGCGCGCCGCATCCAGGAAGGCTGGGAAGCGGAGCTGCGCTTGTGCATCGACGAGATCCTGCCGTTTAGGGCCCTATGGCCCTACGTACATGAGTTCTACAAGCTCGAAATGGATACGCGGCTGCGTCTGTCGACCGAAGTGCTCGGCGGCACCTGGGATGCGTTGATCACGCGCCGCGCAGACCTGGTGGTGGGCGCCGCCGGCGAGCCGCCTCAGTTACCGAACATCGTCGCGCGTCCCGTGGGCTCGCTGCGGCACGTGTTCGCCGTCGCGCCCGATCATCCGCTCGCGAGCCTGCCTGAGCCGCTATCGATGGATGCCGTCGTCCGCTATCGAGGGGCCGTCATCAGCGACACGTCGCGCGAGCTACGGCCGCGCTCGGTCGCGACCGACGACGGTCAGCCCTTCGTCGCCGTGCCGACGCTCGCCGCCAAGCTGGACGCGCAATGCGAAGGCATCGCGGTCGGCACACTGCCCGAGTGCATCGCGCAGGGCGCAATCGACGACGGCAAGCTGGTCGCGCGGCGTGTGACCGGCATGCGCGAAGTGACCTATTGCTACCTCGCGTGGCGTGAAGACGAGGCCGGCCGCGCATTGTCGTGGTGGGTCGAGCAACTGGACCGTCCCGATCTGATCGACCGCTTCATCGCGCAGATCTGACGGCGCAAGCGGACCGCGCGGCGAGTTACATGCCTCAAATCACAAGCCGTCAGTCACACTGGCTTCGGCTCGCAAGCTCGGCGCCCAGCCGGCAGAGGTCCATGTAGAACCAGCGGTCGCCGGTCGCCGCGCAGTGTTGCAACGCCTCATCGAGCACCGCCTCGGCTTCGTCCCGGTGCTCCCATTCGTTCAGCGCGCGCGCGTACTGCGCGAGCAGCATGGTCCACTGCGTCAGATAGCCGGTCTCCCGCACGGCGTCGAGTGCGGCGCGAAACGCCGGCAGCCGCGACGGATCGGGCTCGGTGGCGGACTTCAGATATTGGTCGTAGCAGTCGCTGCACGCGAGCCACACCGTGAAGCCCGCCTGCTTCGCACGCGTGCGCAATAGCGCGATGCCCTCGCGGGCGAGCTCGAACGCTCCGCTCAGCAGCGCGACCGGCACCAGCCCTTCCACGAGCACGTAGCACGTCACGATGTCGTGCCCATAGCACAGCGCCGCTTCCAGCGCGCATTGCGCGGTCTGCAGCGCTTCGTCCGTCTCTGCCTCGGTCCACAACACGCGCGCCAGGATCGCGCGCGCAGCGATGCCAGGCTCGATGCGAAATCCCGGGATACCCCAGTGGTCGTCGGGGTACTCGTAGGCGCGCAGCATCTGTTCAAGCCGCTTGCGTGACGCTTGCGCCTCGCCGGCATAGTGCAACGCCACGGCCTCGAGCCTCGCCGCCACAATGCAGAACGCCGGACGCTCGGCCCTCTGCGCCAGCGCGTCGAAGCGCCGCGCCAGTTGCAACGCGGCATGCGCTTCGCCGCCATACTGGCACACGCTCCACAACCCCCACAAGGCGCGCAACTCGAAATCGGCGTCGTTCGTCGCCACCGCGAGCGAGAGCACCTCGGACCACGCGTCGTGCACCGCCTGCACCGGGCCCTGCGTAAACAGCAGGGCCGCGCCATAGGCGGCGAGAAGCGACAGGCGGCTATCGGCCGGCACCGGTGCAACCTCGGGGGCGCGCATCGCGTCGAGCGCGGCGCGGGCCCGCTCGCAGCATTCGTCGACCAGCGAAAGATCGAAGAGGCACGGCACCGCGACCGCCGCCAGCGCGATGCCGACGGCGCGGTCGCCCTCGGGCGCGAAGGCCCAGTCGAGCGCCGCGCGAAGATTGCCTAGCTCATGCCGGATCGTGATGGACCATGAGGTCGGCTTCGCATCGGAAAGCCGTGCCGGCGCTCGGGAGAGGACCGTCCGAAAATAGGTGGCGTGCGCGAGCGCGGCGGCTTTGCGCTCCCCGTGATCCTCGAGTTGCCGCAGCGCGTAGGCTCGCGTGATCTCGAGCAACCGGTAACGCGTGGGCGCTTCCTCGCTCTCTCGCACGACGAGCGACTTCGCCACGAGACCGCTCAGCGCATCGAGTACCTCGGTGCGCGAAAAACCGAGTCCCATGGTCACGTGATACGCGGCATCGAACGAGAAGCCGTGCATGAATACGCCGAGCCAGCGCAGCAACGTGCGCTCGGTATCGTCGAGCAGGCGATAGCTCCAGTCGAGCATGGCCTTCAAGGTCTGATGGCGCGGCAACGCCGTGCGAAAGCCACCGGCGAGAATGCGAAAGTGATCGTCGAGGTGCTCGGCCAGCACTTCCACGCCAAGCACCGCCGCACGCGCCGCGGCCAATTCGACTGCGAGCGGTATGCCGTCGAGCCGGCGGCAAATGAGCCCCGTCACCAGCAGCGTGCGCTCGTCGAGCGGAAAGCGCGGGTCTGCCGCCTGCGCGCGATCGATGAACAAGCGGACGGCGCTGGCCCGTAGGATGTCTTCGGCGGTGCCGCCTTCGTCGGGCACATCGAGCGGCTGGACGCGATACAGCAGTTCGCCCGGGACACGCAAGGCTTCGCGGCTCGTCGCGAGAACATAGAGCCCATCGTTGCCATCGCTGAGCGTGCTCGCGATCTGCGCCACCTCGTCGATCAGGTGCTCGCAGTTGTCGAGCACGAGCAGCATGTGCCGGCCCGCCAGATCCGCCGCGATATCGTCGAGCGAGAGACGCCCCGCGGGCATCGCGAGGCCGAGCGCGCCCGCCAGCGCATCGCGTGCGAAGCGCGGGTCCGATACCGGCGCGAACGGAACGAACACCACGCCATCGGAAAACCGGTTGCCGATCCGCGCCGCGACTTCGATGGCGATCCGCGTCTTGCCGATGCCGCCCGCCCCTACGAGCGTGACGACCTTCGTCGTAGCGAGCGCATCGACGATGTCGGCGATCGTGGCCTCGCGGCCCACGAGCGACGAGGCGCAAACGGGCATGCCGTGCGCGGGCGCCGCGCGCGAAGCGCGCATCGGCTCTCGCGCCGCCGCCGGCTCGCGCTTGATGGCGAGAAGCCGATAACCGCGGCCCGGCACCGTGCGGATCAGATCGCGGTCGGCGGCCAGCGCCTTGCGCAGCGCTGCAATGTGAACCTGAAGGTTGTTTTCCTGGACGACAACGTTGGGCCAAACCGCGCGCATGATCTCGTCCTTCGAAACCAGCGCGCCCTCGGCGCGGATCAACACTTCGAGAATATCGAAGGCGCGGCTGCCGATGTTCAGCGCCTCGCCGTTCGATCGCACTTCGCGGTTCTCGAGAAAGACGTTTAATTGCCCCACCTGGATCATTGCGAGCCTGTCTTGCTGATGTGCTGAATCGTTGGGCCGACGGGCACGGCCCGGATGCACATGCTACGGTATTCGCATAACTCGATGCTTTAAATATTCCGAATCTACAGTTCGATATTTTTGATTGAAGCCGGAATGCCTGCCGTGCTTGATGGCGTGCGTTAGCTAGGCAATGAGTGAAACCGCTTCATGCGAACCGGTTCCATGTGCACAGGCTCGGTGTGCACGACCATACGTTCGAGCTCGTCCGCGAGAATCATCTCTGCACCGTTGGCCGGAGGATGCTCGCCTCGCCATTGCGGCTTGTAGATCACGTCGCCACGGCGAATCGCTCGACCGCTCAGCGCGCAATGGCCGCTGCGCCGCGACCGCCCGCTGGTCCAGCGCTGATCGATATAGCGGCAGCGCGTCGAATCGCTCCAGGAAACAAGCATCGAATGTTCGCTCTGCTTCTCCACGGCGATCACCGACGTCCGGTACCGCCCGGCGCCCGCCGTGCCGCTCGCGCCAGTGCGCGCGCCACTGTGCGCTCTCGGCAGATCGAAGCGCGCAGGCTGCAACAACTGCTGCGTTACGTCAGACGGGCAAATCAACGAGAGCATCTGCTTCCAGCGATTGAACTCATTCATATGCGCTCATCCTCGCAAATTGACTCGCTTCATTCGCCCACCGCGCGTGCCTCGGTGCCTGCACGCAAAGCGAGAATCGCCAGCAGCGTCACGGGAAACAGCAATGCCCAGAACGAAGCCTGTACGCAGGCGATAGCCGCAACGATCGCACCCACGGCAAAGCCGCAGACCGGCAGCAGCGTATCGGCGAGGCGCGCGCGAGCGGCGCCCTTCGTTTCGGCGGCACGGCCCGTCATTGCGTCGATGGCGTCGATCACGCCGCGCGTGATGTTCTGCGTCATCATCGTCGTGAGCGGTTGTCCGGTCAGCACAAGCTGGCTATGCGCGTTCTGGATGCCCATGGCGACCGCACCGAACAGCCCGGCCACGATGACCGCGGCGCTATCCGGCGAACGCACGGGCAACGCGGCAAGACCCGCGAACATCATGAAGCACAGGCAGACGGCCTGTAGCACGTAGATCGCCCGCTCCGAGGACATGCCGCGTCGCGATCTGAATTGCACGACGCACTTCGCCACCGCGACACCCACGATGAACGCGGGAAACGCCGACAGCTTGAGCAACACGCCCTGCCCTTGCCCGACGATGTTGGCGCCGATCAGCACGAAGTTGGTTGTCACGTGCGACGTGAAGAGACCGAATAGTCCGACGAACCCGAATGTGTCGACGTATCCGGCGAGGAACGCGAGCACGGTGACGAGTCGTTGCGGCGACGAGCTTGCGTCTGTGTTGTCGGCTTGCGTCGCGGGTGGCATGAGAGTCATGACAGTGGATCTCCGGCGCGCCGTTATTGCTTCGTCTCGCTGGAGCCCGAGCCCGATCCTGTGTCGACCGCGTCCCCGTCCGAGCTGCTGCCGGCGGGGCTTGCACCCGGCTTCACGGGTGCGCTCACAACCGCTGGCGCGCTGCGCGCGGCGAGATGCTCCTTCAACTGCGTGACCAACTGGTCGCCGCCCAGCATCCCGAGCAATCCAGCCAGCGCAATCAGCGGCGGGGCTGGCGACTTGAGCCCCAGCAGACCGTAGCCGATACCGAAGAGCAGCCCTGATAAGAGCGAATAGACATACGACATGACTTCAATCCTCACGGTGGAGCGTGGCGCTTTCGAGCGTCGTCGACGTGAGCGCTCCTGATGCCACTGCCTGTTCGAACCCATCGTATCAACGCCCCTTCAACGCGCGCATTTAAACGTTCTGAAATCTCCTGGCAACCGTTCAAAGATGCGCGCTTTAAGAACGCTTAAGGCGCGGCTCAGGACTTTAAGCGCGGGGCTTGAGTACCTTAGGAGAAGAGGAAGGCGCAAGCAGATGGACGGCCTTCGCACGATCCATGGACAGCAGTGTCCAGCCCCCACAGGAAACGAGAGGAACGAACGATGACTGCCCCACTGAACGACGCGGCGAAAGCGGACACCGTTTTCTTCAACGGCAAGATTGCCACCCAGGACGACAAGCGATCGTTCGTGACGGCGATTGCAATCAAGGACGGCCGGGTCCTCGCAACCGGCAGCGATCACATCGTTATGCAGCGCGCTGATGCGAATACGAAGCGCATCGACCTGCAAGGCCGCACGGTGATTCCGGGTCTCAACGACTCGCACTTGCACGTGATTCGCGGCGGCTTGAACTTCAATATGGAGCTGCGCTGGGACGGCGTGCCGTCGCTAGCCGATGCACTCGACATGCTGCGCCGCCAAGTGGCGCGCACGCCAGCGCCGCAATGGGTTCGCGTGGTGGGCGGCTGGAACGAACTGCAGTTCGCGGAGCGGCGCGGGCCGACGCTCGAAGAAATCAACGCGATCGCACCGGACACGCCGGTGTTCATCCTTCACCTCTATGACAGCGCGCTCTTGAACGGCGCCGCGCTGCGCGCGGTCGGCTACACGAAGGACACGCCCAACCCGCCCGGCGGCGAGATCCAGCGCGACAGCCGCGGCAACCCCACGGGCATGTTGATCGCGCGCCCCAACGCCGGGCTGCTCTACGCGACGCTCGCCAAAGGTCCGAAGCTGCCCTACGACGACCAGGTGAATTCCACGCGTCACTTCATGCGCGAGCTGAACCGCCTTGGCGTGACGAGCGCGATCGATGCGGGCGGCGGTTATCAAGCCTACCCGGACGACTACGCGGTCGTCATGGATCTCGCGAAACGCGGCGAGCTCACCATGCGCATCGCCTACAACCTCTTCACGCAGAACGCGAAGAAGGAGATCGAGGACTTCGCGAAGTGGGTGAAGATGACGAAGCCCGGCGATGGCGACGAATTCCTGCGCGTGAACGGCGCCGGCGAGATGCTCGTCTTCTCCGCCGCGGACTTCGAAGACTTTCTGGAGCCGCGTCCTGACTTGCCCGATACGCTCGAGACGGAGCTCACGGCGGTCGTGAAGCTGCTCGTGCAGAACCGCTGGCCGTTCCGCCTGCACGCGACCTACGACGAGTCGATCAGCCGTTTTCTCAACGTATTCGAGGCCGTAAACCGCGAGGTGCCATTCAACGGACTTCGCTGGTTCTTCGACCATTGCGAGACCATTTCCGAAGCCAACATCGCCCGCATCGCGGCGCTCGGCGGCGGCATCGCCGTGCAGCACCGGATGGCCTACCAGGGCGAATACTTCATCAACCGCTACGGCGCCGAAGCCGCCGAGCGCACGCCGCCGATCCAAAAGATGCTGGCCGCGGGGCTACCGGTCGGCGCGGGCACCGACGCGACGCGCGTGGCGAGCTTCAATCCGTTCGTTTCGCTGTATTGGATGGTGTCGGGCCGCACGGTGGGCGGCACGCTGCTCTACCCCGATCGCAACCGGCTCGATCGCATGGAAGCGCTGCGCCGCTACACGGTGGGCAGCGCCTGGTTCTCCAGCGAGGACGATCGCAAGGGCGCGCTGCTGCCCGGCCAGTACGCCGACTTCGCGGCGCTGACCGACGACTACTTCACGATCGACGAAGAGCGGATCAAGTATCTGTCGTCGGTGCTGACGGTCGTCAACGGCAAGGTCGTCTATGCCGACGAAGAGTTCAGCCCGCTCGCACCGGCCGACCTGCCCGTCAGCCCCTCGTGGTCGCCCGTGGCGGAGTTTGGCGGCTACAGCCGCTACCGGCCATTAGCATCCACGTCGGCATCCGCACGCGCCTGCGTCGACGGCTGCGTGAACCTGTGCGGCGTCCACGCTCACGGTCATATGTGGGCTTGGCGCAGCAACGTGCCGGTGCGCGACGACAACAGCTTCTGGGGTGCGCTCGGCTGCAGCTGCTTTGCGTTCTGAGCCGCATGCAGAGCGAACGATGATGAACGTCACACCGGCGCGCCTCGCCGCGAACTCGGGCGATCTCGGCCTGCTCTTTCTGCGTATCGGCGCGAGCGTGCTCGTGCTGATCGTGCATGGCCTGCCGAAGGTCCTGCACTACGCGGCCCAGGCGGCGGTCATCGAGGATCCGTTTCACCTTGGCAAGGGGCTCAGCATCGCCTTCGCGATCTTCGCCGAAGTCGTCTGCCAGCTCTTCGTGATGGCCGGCATTGCGACACGGCTCGCCGCGCTGCCGGTGATGATCGTCTCGGCGATCGCGCTCATCTTCGTGCACCCCGAGTGGACCGCCGAACAGGCGCAGTTCGCATGGATGCTGTTGATCCTGTTCGGCGCGATCGCCGTCGCGGGCCCCGGCCGTTACTCGCTGGCGACCCGGCTCAAACCCTAAGAGGACACGCGATGAGCCGAACCGTCGCCGGCATCCCGATCCCGGACAGCGCCATGGCACGAGCCGCGCTCGCCGTCGCCCTCGCCGGCGAACCCGAGATTCTCTATCGCCATTCGGTGCGGGCGTTCCTGTTCGCGGCGCTCATCGGCCGGCACCGCCAGCTTGCATACGACATGGAGCTGCTCTACGTCGTCGCGCTGTTTCACTGCATTGGCTTGACGGCGGCCTATCACGGATCGCTGCGGCGTTTCGAAGTGGACAGCGCGAATGCGCTCGAGGCGTTCCTCGCAAGCCATGGCGTACCGCCCGAGGACATCGCCGAAGCATGGCGGGCCGTGGCGCTTCACACGACCTTCGGCATCCACGCCGACATGCCGTCGCACACGGCGCTCGCGGCGCTGATCGCGGCGGGCGTGGAGGCCGATCTGCTCTGCATGCATATGGACGCGTTGACCGTGGCCGAGCGCGACGCGGTGCTGTTCGAGTTCCCTCGCGGACCGCGCTTCAAGGAACAGATCCTCGACACGTTCGCGCAGGGCATGGCGTGGCGTCCCGCGACGACGTTCGGCACGGTCAACGCGGACATCCTCGAGCGGTGCGATCCGAACTATCGGCGCAGGAATTTCTGCGGCCTGATTCTCGGGTCGAACTGGAAGGAGTAGCAAACGCAGTACCCGTTTCACCAACAGGCAATTCAATGGAGGCAACGATGCCCACCGCCAAAGCACAACCCGGCAAGACCCTGCTCAATCCGACCAACCACACGTTGATCATGATCGACTTCCAGTCGCAGATGTCGTTCGCGACCAAGTCGATCGACGCGAACGTGCTGCGCAACAACACGTCGCTCGTGTCCAAGGCCGCCAAGGAATTCAAGGTCCCGACGATCCTCACCACCGTCGCGGAAAAGAGTTTCTCCGGCCCGATGTACCAGGAGATCACGTCGGTGTTCCCGGAAGAGAAGCTCATCGATCGCACCTCGATGAACACGTGGGAAGATCCGCGCATCGCCGAGCGCGTGAACGCCATCGGCAAGGACAAGATCGTCCTGGCGGGCCTGTGGACTTCGGTCTGCATCGTCGGTCCGGCCGCGTCGGCGATCGACCAGGGGTTCGAGGTCTATGTGATCGCTGATGCGTGCGGCGACGTTTCCGACGAAGCGCACGAGCGCGCGATGGAGCGCATGGTCCAGCTGGGTGCACGCCCGATGACCTCGCTCCAGTACCTGCTCGAGCTGCAACGCGACTGGGCGCGTGCGGAAACGTACAACCAGACGGTTGCCACGTCGATCGCTCACGGCGGCGCGTACGGCCTCGGCCTGATCTACGCGAAGACGATGTTCGGCGCAAGCGAAGGTCATTGATCTCGCACGCACGCATCGGTTGACGAAGGGGCGGGCTGGCGCGCCGGCTCGCCTTGGTTCGCGCGCGTGGGTTTCCGGCTATCCGCAATGAACGAATCCATACTGTCCAAACCTGTCGCACCACCGCTGCCAGGCGAGTCGCCTGCAGCCGCCACGCCGGCGCCGATGAATTCCGCGCTGCTGCTGACGGGGCTCGGCCTCGCGACCGGCATGGAGTTCTATACGTTCGACAGCATGAATCTCGTGCTGCCGGACCTGACCGGTTCGCTCGGCGTTTCCGCCGACGAGGCGAGTTGGCTGCTCACGGTCTATAGCTGCGCGCTCTTTCTCGGCGTGCCCGTGTCGATCTGGCTGGCCGGCCACGTCGGCTACAAGCGCTTCCTGCTCGCGACGATCGTCGTATTCGCCGCCGCGTCGGTGGGCTGTGCACTGTCCCCCGGCCTCGATTCGATGCTGTTCTGCCGGGTGCTCCAGGGATTTGCCGGCGCCGGTCTCGTGGTCTGGTGGCGCGCGAGCATCTATGTGCTGATGCCGAAGCCGCAACGCAGCCCGGCGCTGATGCGCGTGTCGACAGTGCTCTATCTTTCCAGCGCCGCCGGTCTGCTGGCGAGCGGCTACATCACCGATCACTACCACTGGCGTCTGATCTTTCTGCCGAACCTGCTGTACGCGGCGGGTGCGCTGTGGCTGATTGCGCGCCACTTCCCGACACTGCCGCCGCCGGCATCCGGGCGCGTGATCGAGACCGACTGGCCCGGCATTGCGCTCATCGCCATTGCGCTCATTTCGCTGCAGGTGATCCTCAATCGCGGCGAGATCGACGACTGGTTCGGCTCGACGCATCTGCGCGTGCTGGCGCTCGTCGGCGCCGCTGCGCTAATGCTGTTCGTCGCGTGGCAAGCGAGCGCCGCGAATCGCGCGCCCCTCCTGTGCCTCGACTTGCTGCGCGACCGCAACGTGCTGTCATCCGCGGTGATCGGCGTATTTACCGGCATGATCCTGTCCGGCAGCGTGTTCGTGCTGCCCGAATTCCTGCGCAACTTGGCCGAGCACACGTACAGCGCCACGCAGACGGGCCAGATCATGTGCATCTACGCACTCACCGCTGCGGCGATCCGTCCGGCGGTGGTGGCGCTCATCGCGCGCGTCGGCCAGCGCAAGGCCATCGCCATCGCGCTCGTCATGTTGATCGCCTCGA
This sequence comes from Trinickia camelliae, assembly GCF_053525655.1. NCBI lineage: Bacteria > Pseudomonadati > Pseudomonadota > Betaproteobacteria > Burkholderiales > Burkholderiaceae > Trinickia > Trinickia camelliae. The sequence continues at coordinate 212,558 of NZ_JBCHAA010000008.1, read as the reverse complement.
TGGTCGTGTTCCACCAGCTGCTCACGACGGGCACGCCGGGCCCCTACTTCGCGCTGCCACTGATTCTCTACGCCTGCTGTCTCGCGCCGCTGCTGCCCGCCGTAGGCAGCGGGACCGTGGCGAGGATCGAGCAGAACAAACTGCTCGACGGCGTCTCGCTTTACATGACGTTCCGCCAGTTCGGCGCGTCGCTCGGCATTGCATTGCTCACGATTCTGATCGCCCATCGCGAGACGCTGCATTCGTCGCGCCTCCTCGATCACGTTCGCCTCGATAACGCGGTGACGCGCGAATGGCTTGCGTCGATGAGCGGGACGCTCACAAGTCATGGCGGCCAAACGCCTTTTGAGGGAGCGCAGGCGGCTGTGCGGATGCTCGCCGAAGCAACCGCGCGCCAGGCGGCGACGCTCGCCTACGCCGATGCGTTCGCATTCATGGCGGCCATAGGCGTGCTTACGCTGTGTCTGCTGCCGCTCGTTCCACCCACACCCGTTCAGGGCAAATAGAGCATGACCTTAGAAACCGCAGCGGCGCAGCCGAACCGGCGGCCGTTGATCTTTACCATCCTGGGCTTTGCGGTCCTGCTGCTGCTCGCGCTCTACTTCATCGCGCCCGGCTTCTACGCGAAGGAAACGAACGACGCCTATGTCGATGCCCATGTCGTCTCGGTGATCCCCAAGGTCCCCGCGTACGTGCGCAAGCTCTACGTCGACGACAACAGCAAGGTGCAAGCCGGTCAGCTGCTGATCGAACTCGATCCGCGCGACTACGCGGTGCAGCTCGCGCAGGCCAAGGCGAGCCTCGCTGACGCCGAGGGCAAGCTGCAAGAAGCGCGCGACCAGATTCCCGTCGCCGATGCGGAAGTCGCGCGGCAGCGCGCCGAGCTCGATGTCGCCCAGGCCAACGCGAAGCTCGCGGAGATCAATCTGAGCCGCTTGCAGTCCGTCTCCGACGTGCGCGCCGTCTCTTCCCAGCGCGTCGACGAAGGTAAAGCCGCCGCCACGAGCACACGCGCGGCAACGGTGGCGGCGCAAGTGCGCATCACCGCGGCCGAGGCGCAGGCAAAGCTGGCGCGCTCGCAGGCCGCGACCGCCGAGGCCGCTGTCGGGCAGGCACGCGCGGCGCTGGATCAGGCCGAGCTGAACTTGTCGTACACGAAGATCTACGCGACCGAAGCGGGCAGCGTGACGCGCAAGAGCGTCGAGCCGGGCAATTTCGTTCAACCGGGGCAACTGCTGTTGTCGGTTGTTCCACAGCATCTCTACGTCATCGCGAACTACAAGGAAACGCAGCTCACGCATGTGAGGCCGGGCCAGAGCGTGACGATCGCGGTCGATGCGTTCGCGGACCAGCCGCTGCGCGGCCACGTCGACAGCATCCAGCGCGGCACCGGCTCGCGCTTCGCGCTGCTGCCGCCGGAAAACGCGACCGGCAACTTCGTCAAGATCGTGCAGCGCGTGCCGGTCAAGATCGAATTCGACGATCCGGGCGAAGCGCTGAAATGGATCTCGCCGGGCATGTCGGTCGAAACGCGGATCTTCGTCAGGGAGCAGCCTCGATGGCTTGGGTTCCTGAACTAGTAGCACGCCGCAGGTCCATCACGCCGCCAGGAACGATGCAGCGAAAGCGCCGCAACTTTCTCGCGCCCGCCGTGATCGCGTGGACCGGCCTTATGTTGACGGGATGCACCGTCGGTCCCGACTATGTAGCGCCGAAAACGGCCATGCCCGCGGGCTATTCGGAGCAGGCCAACGCACGCACGGGCGCCGTGTCGTCCACCCAAGCGGCTGACCTCGACACCTGGTGGAAGAACCTCGGCGATGCGACGCTCGACCAGTTGATCGACGAAGCGCTGCAATCCGCGCCGGATCTCATTCAAGCCGAGGCGCGCGTGCGCGAAGCACGCGCATTGCGCGGCATTGCCGGCGCGGCTGAATACCCTGAAGTCGACGCCGGCGCCGAATACAAGCGCACGCATGGCAGCGCCAACGTGCCGGTGGGCGTTCCGCCCGGCGGACTCGGGCCCGGCGCCAACGGCAATCTCTGGCAGGCGGGCTTCGACGCATCGTGGGAGATCGATGTGTTCGGCGGCACGCGGCGCAGCATCGAATCGGCCGAGGCTTCGTATCAGGCCGCGATAGCCGGGCGCGGCGACGTCACGTTGACGCTCGTTGCCGAGATCGCGCGCAACTACATCGAGCTGCGCGGCGCGCAGCGCCGGCTCGACGTCGCGCGCGACAACCTCGCCATCCAGCAGGATGCGCTCGCGCTCACGCGCTCGCAGTTCGATGCCGGCCTCGCATCGCGCCTCGACGTGCTGCGGGCGCAGGCGCAGGTCTCGGATACCGAAGCCGAACTGCCGACGCTCACCGCTGAGGCGCGCGCGTCGATTTACCGGATCGGGGCACTGGTGGGCCGCCCGCCGGAAGACCTGCTCGCCCAGCTCGATCGGCCCCAAGCCATTCCCGCACCGGTTGCCGACGTGCCGATCGGCCTTCCTTCCGACCTGCTTCAGCGCCGCCCCGACATACGCGCCGCCGAGCGGCAGCTTGCGGCGGCCAACGCGCGCATCGGCGTCGCCACGGCCGATCTTTACCCGCATTTTTCGCTCACCGGCGCGGCGGGCCTCGAGAGCCTGCGTGCGTCCACGTTTCTCACCGCGCCGAGCCGATATCTCTCGATTGGCCCTGGCGTGGACTGGCTGATCTTCGATGCGGGCCGGGTCCGCTTCGCCGTGCGCGTCGAAGAGGCCCGCACCGATCAGGCTGCGGCTGCGTACCAGCGCACGGTGCTCGGTGCGCTGCGCGACGTGGAGAGCTCACTCGTTTCATACGGCCAGTCGCGCGTGCGCCGCGACCGGCTCGCCGCCGAAACCGCGAGCGATCGCGATGCGGTGAACGTCGCGACACGGCTCTATCGGCAGGGGCTCGCCGATTTTCTGTCCGTGCTCGACGCCGAGCGCTCGCTCTATGCCGCCGACGACAAGCTCGCGCAGACCGATCGCGACGAGGCGCTCGCGCTCGTTACGCTCTACAAGTCGCTCGGCGGAGGCTGGCAGATACCGGGACCATAAGTCATGCCGAACTTCTCCAACGCAGTGATATGGGGCGTGCCGATCCTGCTCGCCGACTTCGCGGTATGGCGTCTGTCCGGCCGCCGCGATTGTGCTTTTCGAGCGGCCTGGCGATGCGCGGCATTTGCAGCCCTGACGTGGCTGCTGTTCGCCAACGACGTCAGCCCGCTGAGCGTTCCGGCGGTGTCCGGCCGGCTCGAACGCTTCGCCACTCAGGCGGTCGGCGTGGCGTGGTGGTTCCAGTGCGCGGGCTTCGTCACCCTGCTCCTCGACCGTGTGTTGCTGCCGAAATCGTGGCACACGCAGCGACTCTTTCACGACGTCGCGGCGGGCGCGATTTTCGGCGCGGCCACGGTGGCCGCCGCAGGCTACGTCCTCGGTCTTCCCGTCAGCGGCCTCGTGGCAACGTCCGGCGCCATGGCCGTGGTTTTCGGCCTGGCCATCCAGAACACGCTCAACGACATGTTTTCGGGCCTCGTTCTGAATACCACGCAGCCGTTCCAGTTGAACGATTGGGTCAGCATCGGCGATCTGGAGGGACGCGTCGTCGAGAGCAACTGGCGCGCAACGAAGCTGATCAACAGTCTCGGCAATCTCGTCGTGGTGCCGAACAGCGCGGCCGCCAAGGCCAACATCGTCAATCTCAGCGAGCCGCCCAACACGCACGGCATTACCCTCGTCCTGAACATCGACCCCGAAGTGCGGCCGGCCATCGTGCTGGAGGCGCTGGAGCGAGCCGCCGCAAGTTCGGGTGAGGTGCTCGCCAGTCCCGCGCCGATCGTCGCCGTCAAGACGTTCAAAACGAACTCGATCGAGTACGAGCTCGTCTGCTACGTCGATTCTCTGCAAAAGAAGACTGCCGTTCGAAATCAGCTCTACGAGTTTGTCCATCGGCATCTGTCGGCCGCGAAAGTCGGGCTGCGCTCGCTCACCGTGCCGCACGTTGCGCAGACACACGTCTCGCATCGGCGGCGTTTGCTGAGCTCGGTCGAACTTTTCCGCCACCTCGACGACGAGGACCTCGCGCCGCTCGAAGCGGCGTTGACTCAACGTCATTTCGACAAGGGCGAAGTGATCTACGCGTCCGATTCCGATCTGCGCGTGTTGACCATTGTGGAGTCCGGCGTCGCATCGGTGAGCGTGCCGGGCGCGTCAGGCGACGCGGAGGTCCGGCGGATGGCGCCTGGCGACGCCATCGGTCAATCCGTGGTCCTGGCCGGAGCGAAGCTGCACGCCACGGTGCGAGCCCTCACGCCGGTCACGGCCTATCAGTTGAAAAGCGAAGACCTCTCGCCGCTGATCAGCCGCAAGCCGGAGCTTGGGCAATCCATGTGCCTGGCGCTCACGAAACATCGCGCGGTGGAGGAGAAGCTGATGATGTCGCCGGATGAGAACGCAAGCGCCTCGTTCAGCCTGCTCGCTTGGCTCGAAAGGGGCATGAAGCAGCTTCATGCCGCCATGTCGTGACGCAGGGTTGAGGCTCGCGCGAGAAGGCAAGGCCCCGTCAAGCCGACAACGCTTGCGGGGCCATGCGGCAACTTAGACCGCTCAGGCGAGATCGAATCGATCGAGGTTCATGACCTTGACCCACGCGGCGACGAAGTCACGGAGGAACTTCTCCTGGGCGTCGGCGCTTGCGTAGACTTCGGACAGCGCCCGCAATTGCGAATGCGATCCGAACACGAGATCGACGCGGGTGCCGGTCCACTTCACTGCCCCAGTCTTGCGGTCGCGTCCCTCGAACACTTCCCTGTCCGCCGCGACCGGCGTCCATTCCGTGCCCATGTCGAGCAGGTTGCGGAAGAAATCGTTGGTCAGCGTTTCGGGCCGGTCGGTGAAGACGCCATGCGCTTTCTCGCCAGCATGAACGTTCAGCACGCGCAAGCCGCCGACGAGCGCCGTCATCTCGGGGGCGGTCAGCGTCAGCAATTGCGTCTTGTCGATCAAGAGCGCCTCGGCCGGCACGCCGTGCTGGCCCAAGACGTAGTTGCGGAACCCATCGGCGAGCGGTTCGAGCGCGGCGACGGACACCACGTCAGTCTGCTCCTGCGAAGCGTCCATGCGGCCCGGCGCGAACGGCACGCTCACCTTGTGCCCGCCCTGCTTCGCCGCGCGTTCGATGCCGGCGCCGCCGGCCAATACGATCAGGTCGGCAAGCGACACCTTCTTGCCGCCCGGCTGCGCGCCGTTGAACGCTTTCTGGATGCCTTCAAGAACCTTCAACACCTTCGCCAATTGCTCGGGCTGGTTGACGGCCCAGTCCTTTTGCGGCGCGAGGCGAATGCGCGCGCCATTGGCGCCGCCGCGCTTGTCGGAGCCGCGGAAAGTCGAAGCCGAGGCCCAGGCCGTCGACACGAGTTCCGAAACGGTGAGCCCCGATGCCAGGATCGTGTCCTTGAGCGCCGCCACGTCGCGCGCATCGATGAGCGGATGATCGACTGCCGGAATCGGGTCCTGCCAGATCAGTTCTTCGGCCGGCACGTCCGCGCCGAGGTAGCGTGCACGCGGCCCCATATCGCGGTGGGTCAGCTTGAACCAGGCCCGCGCGAAGGCGTCCGCAAACTGGACGGGGTCCGCCATGAAGCGTCGCGAGATCGTCTCGTAGACGGGATCGAAGCGCAGCGACAGGTCGGTCGTGAGCATCGTCGGCAGCAACTTCTGCGAGGCGTCGTGAGCGTGCGGGATCGTCGCGCCGGCGTTCTTGGCCACCCACTGATGCGCACCCGCCGGGCTCTTCGTCAATTCCCATTCATAGCCGAACAGGTTCTCGAAGAAGCCCATGCCCCACTTCGTTGGCGTGGTCGTCCAGGTGACTTCCAGGCCGCTCGTGATCGTGTCCGCGCCGTTGCCCGTGCCGAAGCTGTTCTTCCAGCCGAGGCCCTGGGTTTCGAGTTCGGCCGCCTCGGGTTCGGCGCCCACGTTGCTCGCCGGGCCGGCGCCGTGCGTCTTGCCGAACGTGTGGCCGCCGGCGATCAGCGCGACGGTCTCCTCGTCGTTCATCGCCATGCGCCCGAACGTTTCGCGGATGTCATGCGCCGCGGCGAGCGCGTCTGGATTGCCGTCGGGGCCTTCCGGATTCACGTAGATCAGGCCCATTTGCACGGCGCCGAGCGGATTCTCGAGGTTGCGGCCAGCGTCCGCGCCGCCGCCGGCGCCCTTGCCATAGCGGAGATCGCCGGCAAGCCAAGTCTTCTCGTTGCCCCAGTAGACGTCGCGGTCCGGCTCCCAGGTATCCTCGCGACCGCCGGCGAAGCCGAAGGTCTTGAAGCCCATGGTCTCGAGCGCGACGTTGCCCGTGAGGATCAACAGATCCGCCCAGGAAATCTTCTGGCCGTACTTCTGCTTGATCGGCCAGAGCAAGCGCCGCGCCTTGTCGAGGCTCACGTTGTCCGGCCAGCTGTTGAGCGGCGCGAAACGCTGCTGGCCGCGCCCGGCGCCGCCGCGGCCGTCACCGATGCGGTACGTGCCGGCGCTGTGCCAGGCCATGCGGATAAAGAGCGGCCCGTAATGGCCGAAGTCCGCGGGCCACCAGTCCTGCGAGTCGGTCATCAGCGCGGCGAGGTCCTGCTTCACCGCGGCCAGATCGAGGCTCTTGAACGCCTTGGCGTAGTTGAACTCCGAGTCCAGCGGATTGGACTTGCGCGAGTGCTGGCTGAGCAGGTCCAGCGGCAGCTGATTCGGCCACCAGTCGCGGTTCGTCGTGCCGCCGCCGGCGGTAGGGTTGAACGGGCACTTCGCTTCGCTTGCCATGAACTTTCTCCTTGATGAGTTCCCGCACGTCAACGACGCAGCGGCTAGCATCGTGTCACCTTTCACGAAGACGTGCATTAATACGACTTGAAACGTTCTGAAGTCGGGCTGGCGGAAGGGCTTAGAACGTCCACGTGATTTCGGCAAGCATTCACAGGCGATGTGACAGGCGCTTGTCCACCGCGGATTCCATCGGTCGACGAGCGCATTTGTGCAGCGAGTGCACAGGAGATGTGGTCCGGAAGCCATCGTGGCGTGGCGCGAGTGAACCTATATTCGCTGCACACATCGTTCACGACCGGAGAAATCCCCCATGCCTTCCCTTTCCCTTCGCACCCTTACGCGTACCTTTGTTCTCGCCTCGGCGGCCGCCATTGCGCCGGCGAGCGAAGCCGCGTCGAATCTCCCGGCGACGCCGACGATCCGCGCGATGGCGGGCGCTCAGCCGATCGATCACATCGATCCGAAGTCGACGGCGCTCGTCGTCATCGATTTTCAGAACGAGTATTTGAACGGCAAGATGCCCATCCCCGACGTTCAGCGGGCGATGGCCAATACCCTTCGGCTGATCGAATTCGCCGATGTGCACGGTATCCGCGTGTTCCAGGTTCAGCACGTCGCGCCTGCCGGATCGCCGCTGTTCGCGCTCGACGGCGAGACGGTCCAGTTCATCCCGCGGATGGCGCCGCGTGCCCGCGATACCGTGCTGCAAAAGGAGACGGTCAGCGTGTTCGCCAGCACGGACCTCGATCGCCGCCTGAAGGCCGACGGCGTCAAGACGATCGTGATCGCAGGCCTGATGACGCATGCCTGTGTCGCGGGAGCCGCGCGGGACGCGGTGCCGCTCGGCTATCAGGTCGTGGTAGCATCCGACGCCTCAGCCACCCGGAGCATCGTCCGGGCAAACGGCGAGACGGTCGACAAGGACGCGCTGCAGCGCGCAGCGCTCGCGGAAATCGAAGACACCTTCGGCGACGTCAAGTCCACCGCGGAAATCGTCGCGCTGCCGGCTCAGTAAACTTCAGTAAGCGCATGGGTCTGTGCCCGTGCGCGGACACAGGCACAGCCGGATCATTCGCCGGTTCGGCCACTCTGCTGCGTTCGCCATGGATCAATTGTTCGCAATGCGCATGTTCCGGTCGCTCGTGGAAGCCAAAGGGTTTTCCGCCGCGGCCGCACGTCTCGACACGAACCATTCGACGGTGTCGCGGCAGTTGAAGCTGCTCGAAGCGTCGCTCGGCGCGCAATTGGTCAATCGCAACACGCGGAACTTCACGTTGACGGCGGCGGGCGAGCGTTACTACGCGGCATGCGTTGAGATCCTCGAGCGGGTCGAAGCGGCGGCGGAGGACGTCGCCGAGAGCCCGCGCAAGCCGTCGGGCACGTTGCGCGTCAGCGTGCCGCTGTCGATCGGCACGCTGGAGATGCCCGAGTGGCTGCCCTCCTTCCGCCGCAGCTTTCCCGACCTTCGTCTGAACGTGTCGTGCAGCGACCGCTTCTCCAATCTGGTCGGCGAAGGCTTCGACGTGGCCTTGCGCATCAGCGGCGCTCTGCCCGACTCGGACCTGATGGCGAGAACGCTTGCCGTCTCCGACGAGATTCTCGTCGCCGCTCCCGGCTACATCGCGCGCCGCGGACTACCGAGAACGCCCGCGCAACTCGCGGCGCACGAGCTGCTGCCCTACAGCGGGCGCGAGGATGGCGGCATCTGGCGGCTCACGCCGTCACGCGGCGCGGCCGTCTCCATCAAGCCGGACGGCCACCTCAGGCTCGACACGGTCACCGCGATTCACGCGTCGGCAGTCGCCGGCATCGGCATCGGTGCGTTCACACGTCTTACCGTGCGCGGCGACATCGAGCGGGGACGTCTCGTTCAGGTGCTGCCCGGATACACGCTGGCGAAACGCACGTACTACGCGCTCTATCCGAAATCACGCCACGTGTCGCCGAAGGTGCGGGCGTTCATCGATTTCGTGGCTGAGCTTTATGGCAAGGCTGATGTTTAAGCCAGCTTTACGACTCGCACAGCCGTTCCGTAACAGAGGACCTCGGTAATCCCCCGGTTGATTTCGGTTGCGTCGTAGCGAGCGCCAATGATCGCGTTGGCTCCCATCGCTTCCGCGTGAGCCAACATGAGGTCATAGGCGTCCTGCCGTGCCCGTTCGCACAGTGACGTGTACAGCGTGATATTGCCGCCAAACAGCGTTTGGACCGACGCGCCGATCGCTCCAACGACGGATCGTGACCTTACGATGATTCCTCGCACGAGCCCGAGCGAGCGTTCTATCCGGTAGCCGGGGATATCAAAGGTGGTTGTCACAAGGTGGTGTTCAATCATTTCTCCGGTCCTATTGACTGCCCTTCCCTATCCCAAGATTTCCGATCATCGGGAGGACTCCCCCCGTCCCCACGACCTCCGGCAAGTGACCATCCCACTTGGCGACAGCCTGCTGCTGAATGATCTCGGGCGTAATCGTCTCTTGCAGCAGCTTTTGCGATTCCGCTTGTGCGTGCGCCTCGACAATCTTCTGCTCGGCCACCACCTTTGCCTGCTGAAGTTCGTACTGTGCCTGTTGGGCGCGTTGCTGGGCCACCTGCTTCTGCTCGATGGCTTGCGCGTATTGCGTGCTGAAGTGAAAGTCGGTGATGTTGACCGAATCGACCACGAGGCGGTAAGGCTTGAGTTCACCCGTGATCTGCTTTTCGATCTCGCCGCGCACCTGATCGCGGTGCGTAATCAAATCTTCCGCGTTGTATCGCGCGGTAACGGCCTTCACCGAGTTACTGATCGCGGGCTTGATGATCTTGTCGACCAGCGCGGCTTCGTTGCCAATGTGTTGGTAAACCCACTCCGCATCGGGAGGCAGGATGTGCCAGTTCGTTGCGACTGTGCTCGTCACATCTTGCAGATCGAGGCTCGCGGCAGTTTCGGCGGCTTGGGAGTTCTGTACCTGAACGTCCATTTTGGCGACCGACTGTGCAAATGGAATCTTGAGGTGCAGGCCAGGGTCGAGTACGCCCGCTTGAACGGCACCCCAAGTCATCAGCACGCCGCGTTGACCGGGTCCGACGGTGACGAAACCGCCTGCAATAAGAATGAAAACGAAAAAGCCGGCTACGCCGATGCCAATCGCGCGAGGCTTGTTGGACACGTTCACTTGGACGCTCATTGTCGTTATCTCTATTGGTGTCTTCGTAACGATGAGACAGACGCGACTCGCATGGAGTCGCCGTCAACCAATATTATTAACGGCAGAACGGCCAGAAACTCAAATTGATTTTAGATTTTCTGCTGTATGAGAGGCCTGCCGAACGCTGCGTCATACGCTCGCTTTAACCGCTTCACCCCTTCGCGTATCTCCTCCACACCCGGCGCTGCAAACGAAAGACGCAGCGATGCCGCATCGACCTTGTCCGCAAAAAACGCCTTCCCGGGAACGAACACCACCTTGCTTTCCACTGCGTGCTTGAGCAGCTCCGATGCGTCGATGCCGTCGATTCTCGCCCACACGAACATGCCGCCCTCAGGCTGATGGAACTCGATGGCGTTGCCAAGTTGCGAGCGAAGTTCGCTGCACAACGTCTCGCACTTGAGCCGGTACCGCGCCGTAATGGTGGGCAAATGCCGTTCAAGTGCGCCGTCGGCAAGATATTCCGCGGCGGTCGCTTGCGTCCACGGCGCGCTGCAGAGGTCGACGGTCTGCTTGGCAATCACGCAACGGCGCACGATTTCAGCGGGCGCGATCGTCCAGCCCACTCGCAATCCAGGGGCAACGATCTTCGACAGGCTCGCAAAATGCACGACCCAGTCGCGCGAACCTTCGACCTCGGCGGTCAATGCAAGAATCGATGGGACAGGTTCGCCCGAAAAGCGAAGATCGCCATAGGGGTCGTCCTCGACGATGAGGAACTGGTACTTCGTGGCCAGCTTGAGGAGTGCAATGCGGCGTTCACGCGTGAGCGTTGCGCCGGTCGGATTGGCGAACGTCGGCACGGTGTAGAGCAACTTCGGCCGAGCCACCGCACCCGACGCCAGAAGCGTAGCCAAGGTATCGACGTCGAGTCCTTCCCCGTCCACCGGCACCGTGACGATTTCAGCCTGCTGCAGCCTCAGCGCCTGCAACGTTGCCGGATACGCGGGTTGCTCGGTGAGCACCACGTCGCCCGGATTGATCAGGACGCGCAGCAGCAAATCCAGCCCTTGCTGTGAGCCCGTCGTCGCCAGCAGCTCATTCAAGCCGCACGTCACGCCGCGGCTCGCCATCAGCTTCACGAGCTCGTTCTTCAGTTCGGCAAGTCCGTCGGTCGGTCCATATTGCAGGCAGCGGCTCGGCGCCTGATACGCGCGCGCCTCGGCGGCCCGCAAGCCTTCGACGTCGAACAGGTCGCTGGCCGGATAGCCGCCCGCGAAGGAAATCATTCCCGGTTCGCTCAGATACTTGAACAGCTCTCGAATCGGCGAACCGGCAGGGTTTTGAAAAGGGGCGGTGAATGCGTACATAGTTTCGTCGACGGGAATTTACACGACGTTCTTTTCGACAATGGGCCGGTTCTCGAGAACCCGTTCCCAGTTCAATGCGGAGAGGTCCAGCGACGTATAGCGTCCACGCAAAATCAACTCGCTCACGCCGCGCCCCGTTGCCGGCCCCTGCTGGAGCCCGTGGCCGCTATAGCCGTTCGCAAACACGCAGTTCTCGATGTCCGGGTGATAGCCGATGATCGCGTTTTGGTCGAACACGTTGTACTCGTAGTAGCCGGACCAGCAGTTCTCGACACGCAGCGCTTCGAATTCGGGCACGCGATGCGCGAGCGTCGGCCAGATGACCTCGTCGAAGAGATCGTGATCGACTTCGTCGAGCGGCAGGTCGTCCGGGTCGTTGTCCGGGCTCGGCGACGTGCCCGTGATGTAGGTCTTGCCCTCCGGGCGGAAATAGACGCCCGTGGGGTCGATCAGCAGCGGGCAATCCGCCAGGCGCGCCGGCGACGACACGTTGAAGATGCTGCGGCGTCGCGCAAAGACAGGGATGTCGATGCCCATCATCTCCGAAATCTTGCGCGCCCAAGCCCCGGCCGCATTTACGAGCGTATCGCAGGCATACCGCTCGCCGTTGCTCGCCATGACGTGCGTGACTTTGCGGCCATCACGCGCGAGCCCCGTCACCTCCGCGGGCACATAGCGCGCGCCGAGCGACTGAGCCTTCTTGCGCAGCGCTTGCACGAGACCATAGCCGTCGAACCAGCCCTCGCCGCTCACGCCGTACGCACCGGAGACGAGATCGTCGACGTTCAGCCACGGAAACTTGTGCTTCAACGCGTCCTGCGGCATCAGGTCGATATCGGCGCCGAGGCTCCTCTGCAATGCGTGGTTCTCGCGCAGCGTGGCCTCCCCTGCCGGCGTCGCGAGAAACAGATAGCCGCCCTCGTGCAATTCGATCGACGGCCGATTGCCGTCGACTTCGAGAAGCGCGCCGATATTGCGGAGAAATTCGATGCCGTAAAGCGACATCTGGATCGACAGCGGCGTGGAAAACTGCTGCCGGATCGAAGCGGCCGATAGCGCCGACGACGACTTCGCATAGCTCGGGTCACGCTCGATGACCGTCACCGACACGGTCGGGTCCGACGCGCGCAGAAAGTAAGCGATCGAACTGCCGATGACCCCGCCGCCAACGATAACGACTTGAGAACTCACGACTGGCTCCAGATACGTTGGATACGTTGATTACTCGACGTTGAAGTCGATACCTTGCGCGAGCGGCAATGCCGACGAGTAGTTGACCGTGTTCGTCGCGCGGCGCATGTAGACTTTCCACGCATCCGAACCCGACTCGCGGCCGCCGCCGGTTTCCTTCTCGCCGCCGAATGCCCCGCCGATTTCGGCGCCGCTCGGGCCGATATTGACGTTGGCAATGCCGCAATCGCTGCCCGACGCCGACTGGAATCGCTCGCTCTCACGCATGTCGGTCGTGAAGATGCACGACGAGAGCCCATGCGCGGCGGCGTTGTTGGCGTCGATGGCGTCGCCGAGTTCCTGGTACTTCAAGACGTAAAGAATCGGCGCAAACGTCTCCTTGAGCACCACCGCCGTTTGCGACGGCATTTCGACGATCGCGGGACGGACGTAGAAGCCCTTCTCGTTGCCGGCCACCGTGTGACGCTCGCCGCCGAACACCGTACCGCCTTCGCTCTTGGCTTGCGCGAGCGCCGCCTGCATGCGGTTAAACGATGCCTCGTCGATCAGCGGACCCATCAGCGTCCCCTGTTCCAGCGGGTTGCCGATGGTGACTTTGCCATAGAGCGTTTTCAGGCGCTCGACAGTCTTATCGTAGACGCTTTCGTGGACGAACAGGCGGCGCAGCGACGTGCAGCGCTGGCCCGCCGTGCCGACAGCGGAAAACAGGATGCCGCGCAGCGCCAGTTCCATGTCCGCCGTATTGGACACGATGCCTGCGTTGTTGCCGCCCAGTTCGAGAAGCGAGCGGCCGAAGCGGCGCGCGACTTCGATGCCCACTGCCCGGCCCATTTCCGTGCTGCCGGTTGCGCTCACGATATTCGAACGCGGATCGGAGACCAGCTTGGCGCCGACATCGCGTCCGCCGTTGATGAGGGCCGTGAGCCCTTCGGGCGCGTCGCCGAACTCCTTTAAAGCGTCTTGCAGAATCTTGTTGACTGCCAACGCCGTCAGCGGCGTCTTCTCCGAGGGCTTCCACACGACCGCGTTGCCGCAAACGAGCGCGAGCGCCGCGTTCCACGACCACACGGCTGCCGGAAAGTTGAATGCGGAGATCACGGTGCAGACACCCATCGGATGCCACGATTCCGCCATGCGGTGACCCGGGCGCTCCGATGCAATGGTCAGACCATACAGCTGACGAGACAGGCCCACCGCGAAGTCGCAGATGTCGATCATTTCCTGCACTTCGCCCAGACCCTCTTGAAGGATCTTGCCGGTTTCGAGCGTGATGATGCTGCCGAGCGCGTGCTTCTTCTCGCGCAGCTTGTTGCCCAGCACGCGCACCAGCTCTCCCCGGCGCGGCGCCGGCACGTTGCGCCACGCCTTATAGGCGGCTTGCGCTTTCGCGAGCGCGGCATCGACATCGGCAATCGAATGGCTCGCCACGCGGCCGATGAGGTCGCCGTTGATGGGCGAATGAACGGCGATGTCACCGGTCTCGGCGAGATGAGAAATGCCGAGTTCAGAGAGTATGTTCGATGCTTTCACGGATAGTCCTCTACGATATTTCCAATTCGAAATGCGGGCCTTGCGGTCGCGAAGTCGTGTGGCTTAGTTTGCTGTGTTGGTTAGCAGTGTTAGTCGCCGCTCTTCGTCGTCACCGCCACCCATGCGTCGTTCTTCACTTGATACAGGGTGGAACTCGGATTCTTGAGATCCCCCGTCTGGGTGAACGCAATCTTGCCGGTAATGCCGTCATAAGACGTCGTCTTGAGCGCGGCGTTGATATCGGCCGGCGCCGCGGAGTTCGCGCTCTCGACCGCCTTGATGGCGATCCACGCCGCGTCATAGGCGAACGGCGCGTACGCGAGAATGTCGGTGCCGAACTTCTGCTTGAACTTGGCTTCGAACGCGTTGCCCTTCGGCAGCGAAGCCAGCGGCTGACCGTATTCCCACACCGATGCGCCGTTGGCCGCATCGCCCGCGAGCTTGATGAAGTTGGCGTCCATCACGCCGCCGCCGGCGAGGAACTGCGCCTTGATGCCGAGTTGGCGCATCCGCTTGACGAGCATGGCCGCTTGCGCGTCAAGGCCGCCGAAGAACACCAGATCGGGGTTGTTGCTCTTGATCGCCGTGAGCTGCGAGCTGAAGTCCACGGCCTTGTCGTTCGTGAATTGACGATCGACGATCGTGCCGCCGTTGGCCTTGACGGCCTTTTCGAATTCGTCGGCTTCACCTTGGCCGAACGCCGTGCGGTCGTCGATGATGGCGATGCGCTTCGCCTTCGTGACCGTCGCCGCGTAAGCGCCCGCATTGCCGGCGTTCTGCGCATCCGTGGCGATGACGCGATAGACCGTCTTGAGCCCCGCCTGCGTAATCGCGGGGTTGGTCGCCGACGGCGTGATCATCGCAATGCCGGCCTTGGCGTAAATCTGCGACGCGGGCAGCGTCGTGCCCGAATTGAAATGGCCGATCACGAATGCGACTTTGTCGTCGACGAGGCGCTGTGCGGCCTGAACGCCGACGCGCGGATCGCTCTGGTCGTCCTGCGCTTCCACCACGAATTTGACGGGCTTGCCGCCGACGGTGGGATGCGCTGCGTTCGCCTCGTCCACCGCCATCTGCACGCCGTTCTGCAAATCTTTGCCGTAGGCGGCGCCGCCGCCGGTCAACGGCGCGGCCACCCCGACCTTGACGACGATTTCTTGCGCACCCGCTACCCCCGTGGCCAGCATCAGCGACGCAGCGACAGTGGCAGCAACGGCAGCAGCGCGGGGAGAAGTGCAAAGACGCGAGACCATGACGAGTTCCTTTGAACGATGAAGGAGAGGTGCGTCGATTGTTGATAGCCAAATTGGGTCTATCAAACGATATCTATGCACGAGGTGATGCGGTTTATTCATCAAGCTCGACGGCACGGGCGATTGCGGCTGCGTGTTGATCGCCCTCATTGACTATCTGCTGCGAAAGCGCCTGCAGCACCAATTGCGCGACGTGAATCGGCTGTCTGCCCGCGCCCTGCTGAATCTGCTCGCGGCAGCTGAAGCCGTTGGTGACCACGATCGTTTCGGCCGAAGCGCTACGCACGAGCGGCAGCAGCTTGTCTTCCGCGATCTTCATCGATAGCGCGTAGTGGTCGGCGTTGAATCCGAACGAGCCGGCCATACCGCAGCATCCCGTATCGAGCAGCTTCCAGCGCACACCGAGCTTGTCGAGCAGCGCCGTCTCCCCTTTCATGCCGAAGAGCGACTTCTGGTGGCAGTGCCCGTGTACGACGACATCGGCATCGAGCTGGGGCCATTCGAAATCCGCACGCGCGACGAAATCGGAGAAGAGGAACGTCTGCTCGGAGAGCCTCCGCGCCATCTCGTCATCGGGCAACTGCTTGAGCAATTCATCCTTGAAGACCGACAAACACCCGGGCTCCAATCCAACGACGGGCACGCCCGCTTGAATGTCGTCGGACAGCTCGTGCACGATGCTCTCGAGCAATGCGCGCGCTTCGTCGAGCAGGCCGTAGTCGTACAACGGTCTGCCGCAACACAGACGCTTGCGCGGCAAGACCACGTCGAAGCCGATCCGCGTCAGCACGTCGAGCGCGGCGGTCGCGATCTCCGGCGAGAAGTGATCGTTGAACGTATCAACCCAAAGGATGACCTTGCGAGTTGGCTTCTTTGTCGGCAACGTCAGCGGCAACGCTTTCGCCCTCGCGCGTTGCTTCGCTATGGCTTTGAACGTTCGCGGCGCAAAGACCGGCAGGTGCCGCTGCGGCGCGACGCCCGCGATCCGCTTGCTGATATGCGCCAACGGCCGGGCTGAATTCATAAAATTCATCAACCATGGAAAACGACTCGCGATCGGCGCCCATTGCCCGATTCTCCCCATGAACATCGCCTGCCGCGGCCGGCGATGGTTTTCGTAGTAATGCGACAGGAACTCGGCCTTGTACGACGCCATATCGGTGTGCGTCGGGCAATCCGACTTGCAGCCTTTGCAAGCCAGGCACGTGTCGAGCGCGTCCTTCACCTCGGTGCTGTTCCAGCCATCCTTAATGACTTCGCCTTGCAGCATCTCCCAGAAGAGATGCGCGCGGCCGCGCGTGGAGAACGTTTCCTCGCGCGTCGCCCGAAAGCTCGGACACATCGTGCCGCCATCGAGCGAGCGGCACTTGCCCATGCCGATGCAACGCTCGACCGCGCGCTGCAGCCCGTCGCCTTCCGGGCTCGCAAACGTCAGCTTGCTCGTGAGCTTCACGGGTTGGTACGCGGGCCCCATGCGCAAGTTTTCGTCAGCGCGGTAGGCATGGACGACCTTGCCGGGATTCAAGCGATTCGCCGGGTCCCAGATCGCTTTGAATTCTTCCATCGCGCGCATGATCTCGGCGCTGTACATGATTGGAAGAAATTCGGCTTTCGCCTGACCGTCGCCGTGCTCACCCGATAGCGAGCCGCCGAAATCGACGACGAGCTGCGCCGCCTCGCGCAAAAAGCCGCGCCACTTCAGGACGCCTTCCGCCGTGCGAATGTCGAACGTGATGCGCGCGTGCACGCAACCGTCGCCGAAATGGCCGTAAAGGCAGGTCTCGTAGCCGAAGCGGTCGACGAGCGCCTGGAACTCGCGCAGATAGTCGCCGAGCCGCAGCGGGTCCACGGCCGCGTCTTCCCATCCGACGATCGGATCGGGCTTCGACGGGTCGACGGAAAGCGCGACGGCGGAGGCCCCCGTCTCGCGGATCGACCAGATCTTCTGTTGCTTGAGCTTGTCCTCGACGACGAAGCCGGCGATGTCGGCGCCGCCTGCGCCGGACTTGAAGTGCGCGTCAGCCTCATGCGCCTGCGCAAGCGCTTCGGCGACAGAATCAGCGCCGAACTCCAGCACGACCCATGCGTCGCCGTCAGGCAACAACGCGATCTCGTCTCTCTTGAGACCGCGCGCCTGCAAGCCGCGAATGATGCCGCGGTCGAGCCCTTCGATGGCGATCGGCGAAAAGCGGTTGAAGTGCGGGACGGCGTCGGCGGCCGTGTAGATATCCTTGAAGCCGAGAACGAGCAGCACGCGGCACGACGGGCTATGCACGAGCCGCACCTTGGCGTGCAGCGTGACGGCGCAGGTTCCTTCAGTGCCAACGAGCGCGCGGGCTACGTTAAAGCCGTTCTCAGGCAGAAGCTGGTCCAGGTTGAATCCCGAGACCCGTCGTTTGATCTGCGGAAACTCTTGGCGGATGTGCTCGGCATAGCGATCGCGCAGGTCACGTAGCTTGCCGTAAATCTCCCCTTTCCGTCCCCCTGCAGCGATGATCGCTTCGAGTTCCTGCTCGGTAGTCGGCCCGACCCAGAAGCGCGCGCCATCGTACGTGGCGATCTCTAGCGCCTCGACGTTCTCGACCGTTTTTCCCGCCATCACCGAGTGCGCGCCGCATGAGTTGTTGGCGATCATGCCGCCGAGCGTGCATCGGCTATGCGTCGCCGGGTCTGGCGCAAAGGTCAGCCCGTGGACTTCCGCCGCGTCGCGCAACGTGTCGCAAATGACGCCCGGCTCGACGATGGCGGTCCGGTTTTCCGGGTCGACGTGAATCACCCGGTTCACGTACTTGCTTGCGTCCGCCACCACCGCCACATTCACGCACTGCCCGTTTTGCGAGGTGCCACCGCCACGCGTCAGAAACGGGACGTCCTTGCGCCGGCAGGCGTCCAGTGCGGCGACGATGTCGTCCACGTCGGCGGGAACGACCACGCCCAGCGGAATCTGTCGATAGTTCGACGCGTCGGAGGCGTACAACGCTTTCGATCCGGCGTCGAAGCGAACTTCGCCGCGCACGGCGGCGCGCAGTTCGGCTTCGACGTCCCTCAGCAGGCTCTGGCTGGCTTCGAACGGTACGGCGGTTTTCACTGTGGTTACTTGGCTGCGTTGGCAGTCATCTTGAAGATGCCCTGGGCATTGCCCGCATCGAAGCGCAAATCGAGGACCCAGCTGCGTGTGGCCTGGTCAAAGGTGCGCTTGCGCGTAATGAACTCGTAGAACGAACCGGGCACTTGGCGCGTTACGGTCTTCCCGTCATGAGACTTGAAGTCGCGTGCAACGGAGTCGGCACGGTAAGCGGTCTGAAACACACGCCCCGAGCGCGAACGTTCGACTTCGGGCTTCATCGGCCGCCCTTTGGCCTTTTCCTCGTCCGAGAGCTTGAAGACATCTTCGACACGATCGGTCGCGTGATTGAACGCATTGCCTTCGGTCGAAATCCAGGCCATTTCCGCGGACTCTGCGAGCAGCGCTTCGTAATCCGCTTCGCTCGGCACGTCGTGCTGGCGCGCAAACGCACCCACGATGACCGGCAGCAACTCGTAGGCCGCCTCGATCGGCAGCGATCCTTCGCGCTCCAGTTCCCACAGGTGAGACACGGCCGCGGGCGTCAGCGGGTCCTTCGACGAGCTGACCACGTTCGTCACGGCCTGCTGGAATTCTTTCGAGAATCGCTCGGGGTGAAGTTCGCTGACGAAGAACTGTGCGATTTCGTCAGGCGCGTCTTCATGCGCGTAGGCACGGCCCGTCATGCCCAACTTGTCCAGCGGATAGCGGCCGTTCAGCCGGAACCCGAGCGGGCGCAGGATGCGCGTGAACGCCGCTTCGCCGGGCGGCAAGGCGCCATTGCTGGCCCACCGGACGGTGCGCAACGCGCCGTGGTCGAAATACACCGAATCGCCCTTGGCGATCGCATCGTTCGTGTAAGTGCGTCCGTTCGGCGAGCGCTCGAGCAGCCCCTCGAACAACGCCATGTTCATGGCTTGGGCGAGTTCGGCGCGCGTGACGATGCCGTCCTCCCAGTCTTGCAGCAGGAGCGGGAAATTCAGTGTCGAAAACAAAAAGTCGGTTTTTTCGGGGCCAAGCTGTTTCTGCAACAGGCGTTCAACGTTCGAATTGCGCATCGTTTTTCTCACATGGCTTGATCGCTTCGAAGGCGTCTCGAAGGCGGTCAATCGGTCATTGGCCGACGCCCGGGAGAGCCGTCAGCCTTTCGTGAGACGCATTATTCAAACGGCTCCAGGCCGTGTAAAGCGAGATAAAATTGTTACTTGATGACTTTTTGGAACAGACATGCGCAAGTTCAAGATTCCGAACATGGGCGCGCTGATGGCGTTCGAGGCGGCGGCCCGGCACGAGAGCTTCACGCATGCCGCCAAGGAATTGTTTCTCACGGAGAGCGCCGTTTCCCGGCAGATCGCGACGCTCGAGGCGAACCTTGGCGTGCGGCTGTTCGTGCGCGTCAAGCAGCGCGTCGTGCTCACGCGAGCCGGCCGGCTGTATGGGACGCAAGTGCGCCGGGCTTTGGAGAATCTCGATCGTGACACGCTGTCGATCATCGCCCACGGCAGCGGCGGCGGCTATCTGGAGCTTGCGGTGCTGCCGACTTTTGCCTCGCAGTGGCTGATTCCGAGGCTCAAGGATTTCAACGACACCAACCCCGATGTGCGCGTGAACATGGGCGTGCGCACCGATATGTTCTCGTTCGAGGAATCGCACTTCGAAGCCGCGATTCATTACGGCAAGCCGACCTGGCCCGGCACCTCGTCCGACTATCTATTCGGCGAAGAGGTGGTGCCGATTTGCTCGCCCTCGCTCTTGAGCAAGCCCGTCAAGAAGGCGCACGACTTGCTGAGCTACCCGCTCCTGCACTCCACCACGCGGCCCGACGGCTGGCCCCAATGGTTCGCCAACCTTGGCGTCGAAGATCACGCGACGATGCAAGGCGTGCGCTACGAGTTGCATACGATGCTCATTGCTGCTGCCGCTGCAGGACTCGGCATTGCGCTGGTGCCGAAGTTCTTCGTCGAGGGGCAGTTGAAGCAGCTCGGCATCGTCATCCCGTTCGACGCCGCCACTGCCGCCACGGAGGCGGACTCCGCCTATTACCTCGTCTACCCGACGGAACTGAGCCACGGCAAGCCGCTGGAATGCTTCAGGGAGTGGCTGCTGGAACAGGCCAGCGCTTATAACGCCATGAAAGACTGAATGCTGAAACGGTGTGAAAAAGGGCGTGATTCACTTTCGGCTCACGCGCAAAGCGGCATGACGAAATTCCGTGAACCACGCCCAAGGCCACTCGCTTAGTACGTGCCGCTCAGCTTCGAGAATTGCAGGCTGCCGAAGCCCGTGTCGTAGTCCCAGCCAGTCCCCGGCTTATAGCCATAGGTGCTGTAGCCGTTGTTGCTGCCGGACGTCACGTCGTGCAGAAGCGTCGTATTGCCCGGGAACGTTTGATAGAAACCGGACGTCGGCAGGCCGATGCTGTTGTTATGCGCCGATTCGACACGTGCGAAGCCGCCGACGAAGATCGGCGACGCGAGGCTCGTGCCGCCCACCTGCTGGTTCGCCTGGCCGTCGATGACGATCAGTGCGCCCGTCGACGATGCCGCATCGAACGCCACGTCCGGCAAGACCCGCTTCGTGATCGACGAGCCCAGCGCGGCCGTTTGCCAGGATGGCGCCGTTTCGTATGCGCTGACGCCGCCGCCCGTCGCCCAGATGCGCGCCGCGTTGTCGACAGGGTTGCCGTTCGCGTCGAGATCGGCGTAAGCGGCCCCCTCGTTCCAGACCGTCTCGCCCGCCCAGGCGGTCGTGCCCGTCGTCGCCAGCGTCGTGCCGCCGACCGCCACCACATACGGCGAACTCGCCGGCGAGGACACGCCATATTTCGACATGGTGATCTTGGTCGTGATCCTCGTGCCCGTGCTGTTGTAATTGCCGATGTAGCCCGGCGCGCCTTGCGGCGAGTACGACCACTGATAGACACCGGCATCGCCTGCCGCGATCGAGAAGATCTGGCCTTGCGCCGCGGCTTGCTTGAACACCGCGTCGTTGGCGGCGAGCGAGCCGTCCGCGCTGGCCGAGCCTTCGTCTTCGCCAAGCGAGACGTTGATGACTTTCGCCACGTTGTCGGTCGTCGCCGTGTTGTAGGCCTGCGTCAAGGTGGCGTCGGTCAGGCCGCTGTCGCTGCTGTCGCCGTTGATCGCCGCATAGAAGATCAGCTGCTTCACGCCGCCCGATACGCCGATGATGTCCTGGCTGTCGAGGTCCCATTCGGCCGGATCGCCATCATTGGCTAGCGTGCCGCTGCCGCCGGGCACGACCGCCGTGTTCACCGTGGCCAGCCCCGCGCTTTGTGTGAACTGGTTCAGGTCCGAGATGGTTTGCGTCATGTCCCCCCAGGTGATGATGCCCACCGTCGTGTTGGTCGCGGCCGGCAAGCTGCTCGCGCCGTATATCTGCGCGAAGTCGGTCGGCTTGTGAGCGACCTGTTGGCCGGTGGTGGCCTGCGTTGTCGTGTGATCGATCAGCGCGTTGGCCGGCAACAGGCGGTGAATCAGGCGGTGCGGCCGTTCGGCGTTTTGCAGGCCGAGCACGGCATCCACGACGCCGCCGAGTTCGCTCGGCACCTGCGCGAGCGAGTCGTTGCCGTACACGGCTTTGCCGCGGTAAGTGAAGCGCTTGAGCGTCGCGTTGAACGCGCCCTGCACGTTGTTGGCGTTGCCGTCGGCCGACACGAGCTTGTTGTTCGCCGAGACCGTAATGTTGCTGAAGCCGTTGGCACGCAGGTGGGAGACGACGGCTTGCACCTGCGCATCGGTCGGCGCGAAGCGCTGCTTGAACTGCGCCGAGGTCAGATAGTGGTGGAAGTTCGCACTACCCGGCTCGTTGAGCTCGCGCAGGAACTCATCGAGCTGCTCGTCATTGCGTCCCTTCAGCACGACGGTGATATGCAGCGGCTGACTCAACTCGAGCGGCGTCACCGCCGTATTGGTCAGCGCAGGCGTGCCGTTGAGGTTGAGCGCATAGCCGGTCGGCGCCGCGACGCTTGTGGCGTCGGTTTGCGCGGCGGCCGTGCTCGGCGCGCCGGACAGCAGGAACGCGTTGGTGCGCGTTACCGTCCAGGCGGACGCCGCCTGAGCGGTCAGCGGCAGTTGTTCTGCCGCGATCGCCAGGGGAAGCACAGCCAGAGAAAAGCGCTTGGAAATCAGGTGGCCGGCATACTTGTTCTTTGACATTAGAGAGGCTCCACTATTATTGAGGAAACTCCATTCGATCAGACAGTCCTTGTGGGAAATCGATGGAGAAAAGCACAATCAAAATCTGGATTTATTTTAAATTATTTATGGCGACACGATTCCCTCCTCATCAGTGAAGATTTTGATTTGCTTATTTATTATTTAGAATACGGATTTAGCTTTTCTGAGCGAAAATGCTGTGCCGATGGGCGCGCGTGCATGCCTGCTCGCCCGCTCTTCGTCTGGGTGGAGAGAGTGGTGCCAAATGTAGGGACAAGGCTTCGATCACGACCGATCCGCCTCCTTTTAAGCCGGCCTTCGATGACGCGAAGCTTGATTCATTGATGCGTCGATCAATGAAAACCGGCAATTGGTTTATTAATCCACTAATGCGACAACCAGCCCTGAATCAATTGTGCTGAGGAAAGTAGCAGACCAAAAGCCGGGCGTCAAATTTATTATCGATTAGAAAGTGATTTGTATTTTTTGGTTATAAGTATTTGCCGAATACGCGAAATGCATTAAAAATTCACGATAAAAATCGGTCTGTCGAATGTTGGCCGCATTGAAGCGGCCAAACAGAAATTAGCCGTGCGAGAAGTATTGCTTCAAGCCATAGACCAGGCCTGCGAACGGGATACCCAATGCGGCGTAGACGGCTTGCGCCTCGGGCGCGGCATTGTCGGCGAGCATCTCGACGGCGACGTTCGAGTAGCCGACCGGAATCACCCCCGCCTGCTGCATACGGAGCACGCCCATATCGACCTGTGTCTGGCTGAATCCGCCCGAGGCGTCGATGACCGCGTAGCTCGAATAGCCGTCCGCGATCGCCGAGATGGCCGGAAACGCGAGACAGACGTCCGTGGAAATGCCGGTGACGATGAGCTTCTTGCGGCCGGTGGCTTTGATCGCTTCGACCACACGTTTGTCGTCCCAGGCGTTCACCGTGGTTCGCTCGATGTGCCGGACGCCAGGCAGCGCTTCGGCCAGTTCGGGGATCAACGGCCCCCACATTTTTTCCGTCGTGGTGGTCACGATCACCGGCACCTTGAGCGCAACGGCGGCCTTGGCGAGCCCGACGACGTTGTGCTTGAGCTGGAGCGTATCGATGTCGCGCACACCGCTGTAGAGGCCGATCTGATGATCGACGAGCAGCAGGACGGCGTTGTCGCGAGTCAGGCGTTCAAGGAAGCGGGGCGAAATCGAGTTCATGGTGTTGTCTCCATGGGAGGATTGGGTGGCGGCAGCGGCGCGCGTGGCGCCGGTGATGCTCGCGGCAGCCAACACGGTCGCGGCGAGCGTGGCATTCGTATGGTTTAGAAACTGGCGGCGATCCATGAGTGGCTCCCTGCCCGGCCACGCTGTCGGTTGATCAACGTCTCGGGCTTGGAGTCACTATATTTTTGGGACGACGGATAAACAATCCGTCCAAATGGAACTCATCGTCTCGTCTGTGAGACTTTGAGCGAAAGAGGATCCCCGTGCTCGATCCGAACGGGGTCTACTGCTTTGTGCCGGTTGCGGCGCCGTAAGTCGAACTCAGTTGGCCGCCCGTTCCTTGAGACGCTGGCGGTGAGCCGCAACCTTCGCGCGATTGCCGCAAATCGCCATGCTGCACCAGCGGCGCGCGTGGCCGCGCGTGTGATCGGCAAACATCAACGTGCAGCGCGGACCTTCGCAGGCTTTCACGTGGGTGAAGTCCTCGTCGCACACGAGTCTCGCGAGCGCCTCTGCGATCGGCATCAACAATGACTCTGGCGACTTCCAGCGCCGATTCGCGCGGAGTTCGAAGGTCGATTCCGCGTCCGTGTCTGCAGCGACGATTTCTCCGTATCGCTCGTCCCGCTCGAGCAGCTGATTCAACGGCGCCAGCTCACGCAAATCACCGGCCGCCAACGGCTGGCCCTTTCTCTTCCGCACAAATCCTCTGAACCATTCGCGCAGCGCGCGCGCCTGCTCAGCGACGGCGTCGAGCTCGGCCGGCTCGGATTGCGCGCGCATTGCCGCGAGCGCTTCGACCGGCACCATCCCCGCCTGCTCCAACCAGGCGAGCAAGCCTTCGCCATCGCTGATCCAGTCGACTTCTTCATCGACGGGCGTCGCAATCGAGTTCAGGAAATCGAGGCCCGGCGCATCGGCCACAAATATCGCGGGGATCTGGCGGTAGTCCATGGGTGGTGACAAATGTGAAATATCGATGACATCACTGTAACCCCTAAAAATGCACTTGACAAGTTACGCGCCACATAAGTAACCTTTAAAACAACATCAAACGGGTTACTCGACGCAGCGCTAGCAACGACGCGTCACACGCAACCTCCACTTTCTGTAAAGGAGCGAGACATGGTTTTGGGCAACGTGACCGCGGTACTTGTGCATGGCGCATGGGCGGACGGATCGAGCTGGAGCAAGGTGATCGAGCGTCTCGATGAACAGGGCATCCGTGCCGTCGCGGCTCCGCTGCCGCTCACGTCGTTGGGGGACGACGTCACGGCGCTTGATCGAACGCTCGAGCGAATCGACGGGCCGGTGGTGCTCGTCGGCCATGCGTATGCGGGCGCCGTGATCGGAGCGACGCGCGCTTCGAATGTCGAGGCGCTGGTTTATGTCGCCGCGCTTGCGCCTGACGAGGGAGAAACGGTGGCCGACGTGTTCCATCGCGGTGAGGCGCATCCCCAAGCACCGCAACTCGCGCCAGATCACCACGGACGGGCATGGCTGCCGCAGGAAGCGTTCCCAGCCGCCTTCGCTCAAAACGCAACGCCGCAAGAGCTGGCGGTGCTGGCCGCTGTGCAGCGCCCCATTGCGGCGGCGTGCATCGGCGAAGCGGTTGGACGTCCGCTGTGGAGGGATCGTCCGAGCTGGTTCCTGGTGGCGGAGCAGGACCGCATGATCAACCCCGCGACTCAACACTTCACGGCACAGCGCATGCATGCGCAGGTGCGCTCATACCAAGCCGATCACACGCCGATGGTCACGGCTCCCGACGCGGTCACCGGGGTCATCGTCGAAGCGATCCGGTCGATTTCTTCTCGCTAATTTTTCGCGACCTTTTGCGAATGACACGCGGCCCGCGATGCCGAGAATCGCGCGCCGCATTTATCTAGCTCCCAACGCTTTTCCCTCTGGAGAGATGCCATGACTGCCACTGCTTATCGCCATGCCGACGTCGACGGTTTCAAGGTGTTCTATCGTGAAGCCGGCCGTACCGGAGCACCTAAGCTCCTGCTCCTGCACGGGTTTCCAAGCTCGAGCCACATGTTCCGCGACCTGATCCCGAAGCTCGCCGACCGCTTCCATATCGTCGCGCCGGATCTGCCCGGCTTCGGCCAGTCCGACATGCCGAGCCGCGACACCTTTGCGTACACGTTCGACAACCTCGCCAACGTCATCGACCGCTTCACGGAAGTGATCGGTTTCGATCGCTTCGCGGTCTACGTCTTCGACTACGGCGCGCCGACCGGTTTCCGCCTTGCGCTCAAGCATCCCGAACGGATCACCGCGATCATTTCGCAGAACGGCAACGCGTATGAAGAGGGGTTGAGCGACGGCTGGAATCCCATCCGCGCGTATTGGAAAGACGCGACCCCAGCCAATCGTGAAGCGCTTCGCGCGCTGCTTACGCTCGAAACGACCGTGTGGCAATACACGCACGGCGTGCCCGATACGGCGTCTGTATCGCCCGACGGCTACTCGCTCGATGCGTTCTATCTGAACCGCCCAGGCGCGGACGAAGTTCAGCTAGACCTGTTCCGCGACTATCGAAGCAACGTCGCGCTGTACCCCGCGTTTCAGGACTATTTCCGCACGCACCGGCCGCCGTTCCTGGCCGTATGGGGCAAGAACGATCCGTTCTTCCTGCCCCCAGGCGCGGAGGCATTCAAGCGCGACATGCCGGACGCCGTCGTGCGGTTCTTCGATACCGGCCATTTCGCGCTCGAAACACACGCGGCGGAAATCGCTGCGGCCATTTCGGATTTCCTCATTCGCTGACCGGCGTATCGACGATCAGCATCGTAATCACTGTCATCAATTAGCAGGAGAGTAGTCATGCGTGCAATCGTGCTCGACAAGTTCGGCGGTATCGATAGCCTCGTCTATACGGAACTGCCGGAACCCGAGCCACTGGAAGGTCACGTGGTCATCGAAATCAAGGCGTTCGGCCTCAACCATGCCGAGCTGCATATGCGGCGCGGCGAGTGGGCCGAAGCGGCCCGCGTCAGCGGCATCGAATGCGTGGGCATCGTGAAATCGTGCCCCGGCGGAGAGTTTCCGGTGGGCGCGAAAGTGGCGGCTTTGATGGGCGGCCTCGGGCGGACCGTCAACGGCAGTTACGCGGAATACACCAGGGCGCGCGTCGAGAATGTGGCGCTGATCGAGTCCGATTTGCCGTGGGCGGAGCTTGCGGCGATTCCGGAAACCTACGCCACAGCGTGGACGTGCCTGTTCCGCAATCTCGAGATCAAAGCGGGGCAAACGGTGGTCATCCGCGGCGCGACGTCGTCGTTTGGACAGGCCGCCGTGAAACTCGCCGTGAATGCGGGCGCCAAGGTGATCGCAACGACGCGCACTTCAGCGCGCTTTGCGAAGCTCAAAGAGATAGGCGCGTCGCGCGTCGAGCTCGAAGGGCCGGATCTTTCGAAGCGCATCGCCGAGGCGAAACAGATCGACGCGGTGCTCGATCTTGTCGGCAATAGCACGGTTCTCGACTCGCTGGCGATGTTGCGGCGTGGCGGCCGGGCTTGTCTGGCGGGCTGGCTCGGCGGCCTCGCGCCGATCGCCGATTTCAACCCGCTGGCGCAAATGCCGAGCGGGGTGCATCTGACGTTCTTCGCCAGCTTCGTGTTCGGCACCCCCGGTTTTGCGCTGTCGGATGTGCCGCTGCAAAAAATCGCCGAGGACGTCGCCGCCGGCCGGCTCGACGCTAAGCCGTCGCGCGTGTTCCGCTTCGATGAAATTCACGAAGCGCATCGTGTGATGGAAGCGAACGAGGCCGGCGGCAAGATGGTCGTGGTGCACTGACACCGCATTTACTGTCGCAATCAGGAGACGAAATATGTCCACCAAAGTCGCCATCGTGACGGGCGCGAGCCAAGGCATCGGCCGCTCGACCGCCATCCGGCTCGCGCGCGATTTCGATTCGATCGTGCTCGTCGCGCGCAACCGCGAGAACCTGGAAGAGACCGCCGCCGAAGTCGAAAAAGCGGGCGCGGCAACGCTCGTCATCGATCTCGATCTTGCCGAGCCCGCAGCGGCTCAGCAGGTCGTCGCTCAGACGCTCGCCGCATTCGGACGGATCGATGCCTTGCTCAACATCGCGGGCGCGGTGCCGCAGATCGACGTGCTCGAAATGACCGACGAGCAATGGGACCGCGGCCTCGCGCTGAAGCTGCACGGCGCGCGGCGGCTGACCATCGCGGCGTGGCCGTCGTTGAAAGCGAGCTCGGGATCGGTCGTGCTGATGTCGGGCAATTCGGCGCTCTTCCCCAAGGCGCCGTATGCCGCGGTCGGGACGATCAACGCGGCGATCGTGGCGCTTGCGAAAGCCTTCTCGGATCGCGGCATCGCCGACGGCGTGCAGGTCAACAGCGTGCTGCCGGGTCCAGTGATGACCGGGCGGCGTCGCTCGTATCTCGAGCATTGGGCGCCGCTGCACAACATGAGCGTCGAGGAAGCGACGGCCAAGTTTCCGGCTGAGGCGGGTATCGCGCGCTACGGCACGCCGGAGGAGATTGCCGAGCTGATGGCGTTCGTCGTGTCGCCGGCGGCGCGCTGGATGACGGGCTCGACGTTGAGAATGGACGGCGGGGAAGTCAAATCGATCTGACTGGCAGGCCGGCGCATGCATGCATTGGCGGCGTGCTGCGACACCGGCGAATCGTTTGACGCTACCGCCGCAGCGTCGGATTGAAGCACTGCATCCGCTTCAACGCGGCTGCAGCGCCCGGCGAACGCCTATCCCTACCACTGATATCCCCCGCCGGCGACCACGCCATATTCGCCTCGGCTGCTGGTGTTGCCGGAGGCTTTGATCACCCACTTGTTATCTCGCGTCACGTGCGACACCCCGATTGCCATGCCCGCCTGCCCGCCGTATCCCGAGCCCGCGACCGAGACCATGCTCTTGCCGGGAGCCGTCGGTTGCGGCAGGCCTGCGACGGCCATTGCGGCCGCGGTGCCGCCGAAGGCATCTTTGCGGGCGCTGCTGATGCTGTTGTTCATCTGCTGCAGGTTGACTGCGTCGGTTGCCGCCGTGCCGGGCGCCACGTTGGTGATCTGACGCTCGTTGCCCGCCGAGCCCACCGAGACGGCTTGCGCCCGATCGGCCACCGACCCCGCGCCCAGCGCAACCGAATTGGCGCCCGTTGCCGACGAGCCCTGTCCGATTGCCGTCGCGTTGCTGCCCGACGCGGATGCGCCCTGCCCGGCCGCGGTGCTGTTGCTGCCCGTTGCCGACGAGGTTTGCCCCGCCGCCATGCTGTTGGCGCCCGACGCATTGCCCCAATCGTCGGCAGGCGTCACGGCGGCGTTGTTCGTCGCGTCGGAGCCGCCGGTCGCCGCCGGGTTTTGTTCGAGGAGGGTGACGCGACTGTCCATGTGGCTCATCTGGTCGCCCACCGCCGCCATCCACCCGTCGACGTTCTGTTGCAACGTGTAGAACTGCCCGCCGTTGACGGCCTGCATGCTGTTTGCCGCAATGAGACCCGGCGCAACGTTGTCGAGCACCGTGCCGCCGACGCCCCCGAGCGTCACGCTCGCGAGCGTCAGATCGTCGTACACGACCGCGCCCAGCGCTTTGCCCGTGGGGTCGACGAGCCCCGTCGCCTTCAATTGCGCGAGCGTCACGGCGTCCGAATCGTCGGTGCCGTTCGCGACGTTGGTCAGCCTGCGTGCGCCGCCGGTCCCGGCGAAGCTGACCGTGCTCCCGCCCGTTCCCTGAGCCACCGTGATGCTGCCGCTTACCGGGTCTTGCTGAACGAGCCCCAGTGAGCCGCTCTCGAGTCCGGCCATGATCGACTGGAGGTTGCTGATGTCGCCTTCGTTCACCGTCACGCGATTGCCCAGCGCATCGATGGACGCGGAATTCGCGGCGATGTTGACTGTGTTCTGGGTCACGGCATCGTTGGTCAGCTTCAATTGACGGACGTTGACCGCATCGGTTGCGTTCACGCCGTCGTTGACGTTGACGATACGGCGTTCACCGCCCACCTTGCCGACCGATACCGTATTGCTCTGCGTCGCGAGGGAGCCGCTGCCGAGCGCAACCGCATTTGTGCCGCCGCTGACCGTGGCCCCGTTGCCGATCGCAGTCGAGTTGGCCGAATTGATGCCGATCGCCGCACCGGTACCGATTGCCACGGTATTCGGCGACGACAGGGAGACGTACGCGCCAACCGCGACGGCCGATGCGGCGCTGACGGTTGTGTCGTAACCCACGACCGTCGCGCCCTCTCCCGATGCCATCGCATTGCCGCCAAGCACGATGCTGTCGCCGCTGTGCGCGAAAGCGCCGTAGCCCGCGACGAGGTTGGCGTCGCCGAAGCTATAAGCGCCGTCGCCGATCAAAACCGTGCCTTCGCCGGTAACGCCAGGATTGGATTTGGAGCTGCCGACGACGGCGTTCCGTCCGATCACGATGACGCCTTCGCCGGTGTTGTTGACCCAGGCGCTGTCGCCGATAGCCACGTTGCCCGCGCCCGTACTCGCCCGCGCGTTGTTGCCGATGGCGATGGCGTTGGTTCCGGATGCCGTCGCGGCGGGCCCGCCATGGTTGACCTTGACGTAGGTGTCGTCGAGCGTGGCGCCCAAGCTCGCTGAACGCACGGCCGTGTCGGGCGAAGCTGCGGCTGCGCAAATGCCGTTTTCGTTGTCGTCCTCCGGCTGGCAGGCTTCACCGGCGAACGACGATCCGGCCGTTGCCGCCGAGATCAGCACCGCCGCGAATCCGGCGGATTTTCTAGTGCGCTTGCCGTGCGCTTGCGCCGTATTGGCGAGTGCATGCCAAGCTTGGACCACGGCATGCCGGACGACTCCATAGACCTTGTTCATATCCGTTCCTCGTTTTTCTATCCATTCGGCATCCTTATCGTTGAATTTGGCGATTGATTGTCGCTCTCTAGAGATCTCACCTTACATGCGGCTAACTAAGAAGGCGGCGTGGTGACCTGCTCTCAACATCAGAAAGCGACGATATATTTTCTGGGAACTAGGAACAATCCTATTGGCGGATAGTACAAATCAGACAGCCATCGTGATATCGCGCGATAAGAAATGATCGCGAGGCGCTGGGCGAACGCCGTGGCGGCGCTGCTTAGCCGAATCCCGAATGGCGGACGGCGCCAGCGCCGCGTTTTGGTACGATGCACGCTTTCCCAGCCGACCCCGTGCCCGCGTGAGCCGCCGATTCGTTTCACTTGTTCGCAGCCATATATCGACCTGGCTCGCCCGCATCAAACCCGTTATCGCAACCGCTGTCGTAAGCGGATCGGCACGGCTGCAGCCGCTTGCCGCAACCGGCTGCGCGCTCCTCAAACGCGCGCTGGCCGCGGCGCTGTTCCACCTGCGCCACCCCACGCGGCGCGGCGTGGCGCTCGCCATCGCCGCCGTCCCCGCGGCCTTCGTCCTATACGTGCTGCTCTTGATCCCGTTCACGCCGAGCATCGGGGACATCCGCAAGGCGCGCGTCGATGAGCCCGCGCAGATCATGTCGGCAGACGGCAAGCTGCTCGCCGAATTCAAGCCGAGCAACCGCGACTGGGTGACGCTCGCGCAAATCTCGCCGCATATGGTGGATGCGCTGATCTCGACCGAGGACCACCGTTTCTACGAGCATCACGGCATCGACTTTCGCCGCACGGCGTCGGCGGCGCTGCATACGTTCTCGGGCGATCGCCAGGGCGGCTCGACCGTCACGCAACAGCTTGCCCGCAATCTCTATCCCGACGAGATCGGCCGCGCCCCGACCCTCACCCGCAAGCTCAAGGAAGCGATCACCGCGTTCAAGATCGAAGCGGTGTACAGCAAGCAACAGATTCTCGAAACGTACCTGAACACGGTGCCGTTTCTCTACAACGCATACGGCGTCGAGATGGCCGCGCGCACCTATTTCGGCAAATCGGCCGACCAGCTCGACATCCTCGAAAGCGCGACGCTCACCGGCATGCTCAAGGGCAACAGCTACTACAACCCGGTGCTGAACCCCGAGCGCGCGTTGCAGCGGCGCAATACCGTGCTCGCGCAAATGGTCAAGTACGGCAAGCTCACGCCCGCCGCGTATGCGGTGCTGCAAAAGAAGCCGCTGCGCCTCGATTTCGAACGGCAGGTCGAGCCGCCGGGCCCCGCGCCTCACTTCGCGCAGCAATTGCGCAAGTGGCTGATCGCCTGGGCCGATCGCAACGACTACAACATCTACTCCGACGGTCTCGTGGTCCGCACCACGATCGACTCGCGCCTGCAGGCGATGGCGACCCAGGCGGTCAGCTCGCAAGGCAACCAGCTGCAATCGATCGCGAACGGGGCGTGGAATTCGCGCACCGGCTGTGCGCCGGGCAACGATCTGTTCAAGACGTTCATGCGCGAAACGCCCGAATATCGCGCGGCGAAAGACGCGGGACAAGGCGACGAGGCGGCGCTCAAGCAGCTGAGCGCCGACAGCGGCTTCATGCGCAAGCTGTGCAAGGACAAGAACGACGTGCAGGCGGGCTTCATCGCGATCGACCCGCGCAATGGACAAATCAAGGCGTGGGTCGGCAGCCGCGATTTCGGCGACGAGCCCTACGACCACGTGCAGCAGGCGCGCCGCCAGCCCGGCTCGACCTTCAAGCCGTTCGTCTACGGCGCCGCCTTCGCGGACGGCGCCAAACCGGACGACACCTTCATCGATCAACCGGTGGCGATCACGCTGACGGGTGGCGAAATCTGGCGTCCGAACGACGACGTGCCGCCGAGCGGCCGCCCGATGACACTGCGCGATGCGCTCGCGTTCTCGCGCAACCGCATCACCGCGCAATTGATGGAAAGCGTCGGACCGTCCAAGGTCGTGCGCGTGGCGCGCGCCATGGGGGTGCGCGACAGCGAGCTCAATCCGGTGCCGTCGCTGGCGCTGGGCACGAGCCCGGTCACGCTCAAGGAAATGGTCTCGGGCTACGCCACCATCGCGAACGATGGCGCCTATCTCGAGCCGCGCATGGTCACCCGCATCGAAGATCACAACGGCAACGTGCTGGCCGAGTTCGAGCCTGCGTCGCCGGAACGGGCGTTGCCGGTTGCCGCCACGCAAACGCTCATCGACGTCATGCGAAGCGTCGTCGATCGCGGCACCGGCTCGGCCATCCGCACGCGGTTCGGCATCCGCGCGGACGTCGCGGGCAAGACCGGAACGACCCAAGACAATGCGGACGGGTGGTTCATCCTGATGGACCCGCAACTGGTCGCCGGCGCCTGGGTCGGCTTCGACGACGGCCGCGTGACGCTCGGCAGCGACTACTGGGGGCAAGGCGCGCACAGCGCGTTGCCGATCGTCGGCGATTTCTTCCAGCGGGCGTTGCGCGCACGGATCGTCGATCCGCGCGCGAAGTTCATGACGGAACCGCAGCCAAGCGCATTCGATCAGTTCCGCGACAAGCTGCGTGCCTGGATCGACGCCCTGTTCGGCGCGAAGCCGAAGCCGGAAGCGCCGCCCGTCCGGCGTTCGCCGCAGCGGACGAATCCGGCGCCCGTCGTAGCCGAAACCGCCGAGCCTGCATCGGTTCCGGCTTCAGGCGTCGCGGCTTCGGGCGGGCCCGCCGCGCTGCCGCCGATTCTTCCGTCTCCGTCCGAGGCGGCCAGCGCTGCCGCTCAGGCTCCTGGCGCGCTCCCCGTTGAAGAGCCGGGGTCGACGCCTACGCCGACACCCGATACGCCCGAGGACACATCACACGCGACGCCGGGTGAACCTGCACAGACACCCGTCCAGGCCAATCCGCAAGACCACTAGATTCCGGAACGACCCTGATCTGACGCTCGACCTGCCCGTGGGCCTGTCCGTCGCTGCAGCCGGTTACTGCGCTATCGCGTCCGCTTGGGATTCCCTCGCCCAAGCGGACACACTTCCGAATCAATGAATTTCCGGCTCCCCGGCTTGACCGCCGGCGCCGCATTGGCCCGCTCCTTCGCGCTGCAGGAAATCGAAGTCGCAGCCCTTGTCGGCCTGCATCACGTGGATCTGGTGCATCGCGCCGTAGCCGCGCGTGAAGCGCGGCGCCGGGGCCACCCACGCGGCCTTGCGGCGCGCGAGTTCCTCGTCGGAGATCAGCACGTTCAGCTTGCGGGCCGGCACGTCGAGCTCGATCAGATCGCCGTCCTTGACGAGCGCCAGCGGCCCGCCGATGAACGATTCGGGCGCCACGTGCAGCACGCACGCGCCGTAGCTCGTACCGCTCATGCGCGCGTCTGAAATGCGCAGCATGTCGCGCACGCCCTTTTGCAGCAGCTTCTTCGGAATCGGCAACTGCCCCCACTCCGGCATGCCCGGCGCGCCGATCGGCCCCGCGTGCTGCAGCACGATCACGCTGTTTTCGTCGACGTCGAGCGCTTCGTCGTCGATGCGCGCCGACATATCGTTGTAGTCCTTGAACACCACGGCGCGACCGGTGTGCACATGCAGCCGAGCCTCGGCCGCGCCCGGCTTGATCACCGCGCCATCCGGCGCGAGATTGCCGCGCAGGACGGCCAGCCCCGTATCCGGCATCAGCGGCGCGTTGCGGCGCAGGATCACTTCGTCGTTGAAGATTTCCGCATCGGCGATGTTTTCGGCGAGCGTCTTGCCGTTCACCGTGCGCTGCGTACCGTCGATCAGATCGCCCAGCTCCTTCAACATCGCGCGCAAGCCGCCCGCGTAGTAGAAGTCTTCCATCAGGTATTTGCCGGTCGGACGGATATTCGCGAGCACCGGCGTGCGGCGCGAGATGTTGTCGTAGCGGCCGAGCGTGAGGTCGATGCCCGCGCGGCGCGCGAGCGCGATCATGTGCACGATCGCGTTGGTCGAGCCCGACAGAGCAAGGCACGTCGTCACCGCGTTATCGACTGAGCCTGCCGTGATGAGGTCGGATGGCTTCAAGTCTTCCCACACCATCTCGACGATGCGCATCCCCGTTTTCGCGGACATCTGCGCGTGGCGCGAATCGGCGGCCGGAATCGAGGCGAAACCCGGCAAGGTGAAG
Organism: Trinickia camelliae; assembly: GCF_053525655.1. Classification (NCBI taxonomy): domain Bacteria; kingdom Pseudomonadati; phylum Pseudomonadota; class Betaproteobacteria; order Burkholderiales; family Burkholderiaceae; genus Trinickia; species Trinickia camelliae. The sequence goes on along the minus strand of NZ_JBCHAA010000008.1, from coordinate 177,821 downwards.
CCGAGCGCTTCGGCGGCGCTCGTCATCGTCGAGGCGGTGCCCATCGTCATGCAGTGGCCCGGCGAGCGCGCGATGCCGCCTTCCACGCCCTTCCAGTCGTCCTCGGTGATGTTGCCCGCGCGCAGGTCCGCCCAGTACTTCCAGGTGTCGGAACCGGAGCCGAGCGTGCGGCCGTTCCAGTTGCCGTTGAGCATCGGGCCGGCCGGCAGGAAGATCGCCGGCAAGTCCATCGAGATCGCGCCCATCAGCAGCGCCGGGGTGGTCTTGTCGCAGCCGCCCATCAGCACGACGCCATCGGCCGGATACGAGCGCAGCGTCTCCTCGACTTCCATCGCGAGGAAGTTGCGATAGAGCATCGTGGTCGGTTTCTGGAACGGTTCGGAGAGCGTCTGCACCGGCAGCTCGATCGGGAAGCCGCCCGCCTGCCAGATGCCGCGCTTGACCTCTTCCACGCGCTGCTTGAAGTGCGTGTGGCACGGATTGATCTCGCTCCACGTATTGAGGATCGCGATCACCGGCTTGCCCGCAAACTCCTCGCGGCTGTAGCCCATCTGCGCGGTGCGCGAACGATGGCCGAACGAGCGCAGGTCGTTGACGCCATACCAGCGATGGCTGCGCAGTTCCTCGGGTGTCTTTCTCTTCGTGCTCACTTCGATTGCTCCAGAAAATTCAGCGGCGCTCGAGTTCCCCGTCGCGCAGACGCCAGAGGCCCAGCGGGTTGTCGTCGCGCAGCGCTTCGGGCAGCAGCTCCGCCGGCAAGTCCTGATAGCAGACAGGCCGCAAAAATCGCTCGATCGCCATCGAGCCGACCGAAGTCGTGCGGGCGTCGGAGGTCGCGGGGAACGGGCCGCCGTGGACCATCGCGTACGACACCTCGACGCCGGTCGGAAAACCATTCGCGAGGATGCGCCCCGCCTTGCGTTCGAGCGTCGGCAAGAGGCGCTGCGCGAGCGCGTAGTCCTCGCGATCGATCTGGAGCGTGGCGGTCAACTGCCCTTCCAGATGCTCGGCGACGCGCGACAACTCGTCCACGTCGCGGCACGCGACGATCAACGACGAGGGCCCGAAAATCTCGTCCTGCAAATGCTCGTTCGCGAGGAATTGCGCGGCAGTCGTGCGAAAGAGCGCGGCGCGTGCTGCGCAGTGCGCGTCGCTTGACGCGCCGTCGGCTACGCGCGTCACGTCGGCCGTTTCCGCGCGCGCGTCGATCCCGTCCTGGTAGGCGGCAGCGATGCCCGCGGTCAACATCGTCTGTGCGGTTTTCTGCGTGAGGCCGCGTGCCGCCGCGTCGACGAAGCGGTCGAGCTCGGCGCTTTCGAGTGCGATCAACAAGCCGGGATTGGTGCAGAACTGGCCGACGCCGAGCGTGAGCGAATCGACGAACCCTTGAGCGATCGCCTCGCCTCGCGCGGCCAATGCGGCCGGGAGCAGGAACACCGGATTGACGCTGCTCATCTCCGCATAGACCGGAATCGGCTCCTTGCGGCGTGCGGCGATGCCGACCAAGGCAAGACCGCCGCGGCGCGAACCCGTGAAGCCGACTGCCTTGATCGCCGGATGCGCGACGAGCGCCTCGCCCACTTCGTTACCCGCGCCGATCAAGAGCGAGAACACGCCCTCGGGCAAACCGCTGTCGGCGACGGCCTTCTGGATGGCCCGGCCGACCAGCTCCGATGTGCCCAAGTGAGCCGGATGCGCCTTCACGACCACCGGACACCCCGCCGCGAGCGCCGAGGCCGTATCGCCGCCCGCGACAGAAAACGCGAGCGGGAAATTGCTCGCGCCGAACACCGCAACCGGGCCGAAACCGATCTTCTGCGCACGCAGATCGGAGCGCGGCAGAGGCTTGCGCTCCGGCAACGCCGAATCGAGCACCGCGCCGCACCAGCGGCCGTCGCGCACGAGCGACCCAAAGAGCTTCAACTGTCCGACCGTGCGGCCGCGCTCGCCTTCGAGACGCGCCTTCGGCAAGGCCGATTCGATATGGGCGCGCTCGATCAGCGCATCGCCCAACGCCAGGATATTGTCGGCAATCGATTCGAGCAGACGCGCGCGCGCTTCGAGCGGGGCCGCGCGAAACGCATCGAACGCGTGCGCCGCCAGCTCACAGGCACGCGCGACATCCGCTGCGCCGCCCGCGCCGAACACGGGCTCGATCTCCTGATTGCGCGCCGGATCGAACGCGCGCAGCGTCCCTTGCGCGCCTCGTACCGCCGAAGCGCCTAACAACATTTCACCTGTAATTTGCATCGCGTCCCCTTCTTTTAGTCGATGTCAGGCGTCGCAACTTTCCGCCACGACGCTCCGCTCGAAGTCTAACAACGCCTGCGCCGCCGCGCGGACCGCCGCGTGATGCTCTTGCGGCGTCGTGCTGAGCAGCGGCAGCATCGCGCCCATGTCGGCGAGGCCCGAGAACGTCACGGCGTCGTGCAGGACGCGGATCAGCGAAATCTCGTCGCGCAGCGTTTCGAGCGGCATGAAGGCGTCGTAGAGGCGCTGGGCGTCGGCGTCGCGCCCTTCGCGCGCCGCGCGCAGCAACTCGGCGACCGAGCGCGGCGCAATGCAGCCGGAACCCGTCGTCCACGCCGCGAGGCCGAAGTCGCGCAGGTGAGTCAGCGCCGGACGCTCGCCCATCCCCGACACGACGCGCGCCGGGTTCACGCTCTGCAGCAGACGGCGCAGATAAGGATCGTCCGCCGGGTTCTCGCGCACGATCGCGTACTTCACGGCGGCCAGCGTGCCGCCATCGACGAGGCGCGCGAGCGTATCGATGTCGACGTAGCTCTCGCTCTTGACGTAAAGCGTGAGCGGAATGCCCGCGGTGTCCGCGATTCGCTTGAGCCCCGCCTCGACGCCTTCGGGCGTCGTGAAGCCCGCGAGCGGCAGCACCATGGCCGTGCGATACGCGGTTTGGGAGAGGATGCGCGCTTGATCGAGCATCTTGCCGAAGTCGGGGCCGATCGACGGAATCACCCGGGTTTCGGGCCCGGCGCTCTCCGCCAGCATGTCAAGCAACTCGCGATACTCGCTCACCGCGACGTGGTAGAAGTTCGCGTTGCCGCCGTAGAGCAGCGTACGCACGCCGCCGCGCTCGATATGGCGGATCAGCTTTTGATTCTCGGCGACGTCGAGCGACAGGTCAGCGCGGCGCGCAAGAGGCGGCACCGCCATGACGGTCGAGGCGAACTCGCTCTCGACGATTGGGGACACATTCATGAGGTCTCGTACCGGATTGTGTTTTCGGACAGGCTCAAAGGTAGCACCGCCCTTGAAATGTTGTCAAACAACATTGGTCGACTTGCCGAACAAATCCATTCGATACATCCGTTCAAGGCGAAGCGCGCCGTGGTGCGCAAGTCATGCCGACGCTTCGCCCGCCTTCAAAGCACCCCGCCGTATGCCGTCTCCGCACACCCCGACACGCCAGGACGGACCGCGAACACATGCCCGTCGTGCTCAGTTGCGCCTTGATCCGGCCGGATCGACGTGATGAACAACGTGTCGAGATCGCGGCCGCCGAACGCGCACATCGCGGGTTTCATGGCCGGCAATTCGATCTGCCGGTCGAGCTTGCCCTGCGGCGTGAAGCGCAGCACGCGGCCGGCGTCGTTGGCGCAGATCCAGTAGCAGCCGTGCACGTCGATCGCCGCGCCGTCGGGGCGGCCCACGTAGTCGTGCAAATCGGCGAACACACGGCGGCGGCTCGGCTCGCCCGTTTCGCCGTCGTAGTCGAATGCCCAGATCACGCGCTTCGAGGTGTGCGAGTCCGATAGATACATCGTGCGGCCGTCAGGCGACCACGCGAGCCCGTTCTGGACGATCAGCGCATCGACGACCGGCGCGGACAGCCTGCCCGACGTGTCGAACCGGAACAGACCGCCGACGGGCCGCGCCGCCGTGGTGTCCTGAAACATCGTGCCGGCCCAGAAGCGCCCCTCGCGATCGCAGCGCCCATCGTTGAAGCGCATGTTGGGCAGCGCGAACTCGGGCGCGGCCAGCTTTCTCACCTCAGCCGCTTGGCTGCCATCAGCCGCGCCGCCTTCCGGAAGCGTCACCGAAAAGAGCCCCGTTTCCAGACCCGCGATCAATCCGCCGGCGGCGCCGAACGCAAAACACGCGACGCGTTCCGGCAACACCCATTCGGTCCGCGTGCCCGCATCCGGTTGCATGCGGATGATCTTTTGCCGCGGGATGTCGACCCAGTAAAGCGCTTGCTGCTGCGCATGCCACACGGGGCTCTCGCCGACCAGCGCGGGCGTCGCGCCCGCGGCTTCCACACGCTCGGCGCGCAGGCTCGGGCCCGCGCTTGCCGCTGCTTCCATTGCCATCCAGTTCTCCTCCCAACGGGTCCTTAAGACAAAAACGATCGACGCGATGTCAGATCGCGCCGACCGTTTTCATTGTTGCTATACAACATTGGTCAGGTCAAGCGAGCGGGTTGTGCTCACATCAGGGAAAGCCCCAATTTTTATCACACTTGCTTGACAACTTTCCCGACAGAAAGCGATGATGCCTTACATCGCGAGCGGGACGGCAGCCCATCTGCCCTACCCGGCTGGCGGCACGTTTGCAGCGAGACATCCCATGACGAAATTCTGCGCGAACCTCACGATGCTGTTCGGCGAGGCCGACTTTCCGGACCGCTTCGCAGCGGCCGCCCGTGCCGGCTTCAAAGGCGTCGAATACCTCTTTCCCTACGCATACGACAAATCCCAGCTAGGCGATCTGCTGGGCCAGCACGGCTTGACACAAGTCCTTCACAACTTGCCCGCAGGCGACTGGGCGGGCGGCGAGCGCGGCATTGCGTGCCTGCCGGATCGGGTGGGCGAATTCCAGGACGGGGTCGGAAAAGCAATCGAGTACGCTCGGGCGCTCGGCTGCAAGCAATTGAACGTGCTCGCGGGCATCGCTCCGGCCGGCGTCGCGGCGGACACAATTCGCGACACCTTCGTGGCCAACGTCAAGTTCGCCGCGTCCGAACTGGCCGCCGCCGGCATCCGCCTGCTGATCGAGCCGATCAACACCTATGACATCCCCGGCTTCTATGTTTGCGGCACACAGCAGGCGCTCGATCTGATCGCCGCGAGCGGCAGCGACAACGTCTACCTGCAATACGACATCTATCACATGCAGCGCATGGAGGGCGAGCTGGCCGCGACCATCGCCAAGCACCTGCCCCGCATCGCGCACATCCAGCTTGCCGACAACCCAGGCCGCAACGAACCCGGAACCGGCGAGATCAACTATCCGTTCCTGTTTGCCCACCTCGACCGCATCGGCTACGGCGGCTGGGTGGGTTGCGAGTACAAGCCTGCGTCGACGACCGCCGCCGGCCTCGGCTGGGCTGCGGACTATCTTCAACCGGCCGCGTGAGCGGCACTTCACGGTGACTGGAGGTCACAAGGATTCTTAGCATGAGCAAGATCGGCTTTATCGGGCTCGGGATCATGGGCACCCCGATGGCACTGAACCTGCAAAAAGGCGGGCATCAGCTGTTCGCCTACACGCGCCGCACGGTCCCCGCCGAGCTGGTGGCGGCCGGCGCGACCGCTTGCGACAGCGCGAAGGCGGTCGCCCAGGCCGCCGACATCGTCATCACGATGGTGCCCGACACGCCCAACGTCGCTGACGCCCTTTTCGGCGAAAACGGCGTCGCCGCGGGCCTCACGCCCGGCAAGCTCGTGATCGACATGAGCTCGATCTCGCCGATCGAGACACAAGCGTTCGCGAAGAAGATCAACGCGCTGGGCTGCGACTATCTCGACGCGCCGGTGTCGGGCGGCGAGGTCGGCGCGAAGGCGGCGACGCTCACGATCATGGTGGGCGGCCCGCAAGCCGCGTTCGAGCGCGCCAAGCCGCTCTTCGAGCTGATGGGCAAGAACATCACGCTGGTCGGCGGCAACGGCGACGGTCAGACCGCCAAGGTCGCCAATCAGATCATCGTCGCGCTCAACATCGAGGCGGTTGGCGAGGCGCTGCTGTTCGCCGCCAAGGCGGGCGCCGATCCGGCCAAGGTGCGCGAAGCGCTGATGGGCGGCTTTGCATCGTCGCGCGTGCTCGAGGTGCACGGCGAACGCATGATCAAGCGCACTTTCGATCCGGGCTTTCGCATCGAGCTGCACCAGAAGGACCTCAATCTCGCGCTCGATTGCGCGCGCAGCCTTGGCATGGCCTTGCCCAATACCGCCGGCACGCAGCAGCTTTTCAATGCGTGTGCGGCGCAGGGCGGCAAGGCGTGGGATCACTCGGCGATCGTTCGCGCGCTCGAGTTGATGGCGAATTACACGACCGACACCCCCAAGGCTTGACGAGCGGAACGCCGTCACGGCGCGCGGCATAAGAAGCCGGAGTAACCGGCCGAGCCGCGCTTAAAAGTCAAAGACACAAACGCATGGCGCGCAAAGGAACCTGCACGCCATGCGCAGGAGACAATCAGTGAATCCCCGTCCGATCAAAGGTTTGCGGTGGTGGATAGTCGGGCTGCTCATGCTCGGCACCATCTTCAACTATCTCGCCCGCAGTTCGCTCTCCGTCGCCGCGCCGACGCTGATCGACAAGCTCCATATGTCGACGCAGCAATACGCCTACGTCGTTACCGCATTCCAAGCGGCCTATGCGCTCGCGCAACCGGTCGCCGGCTTCATCCTCGATTTCCTCGGCCTCAAGATTGGTTTCGCGATCTTCGCGCTGGCCTGGGCCGTGTCGAACATGCTGCACGGTCTCGCGACGAGCTGGCCGCTGCTCGCCGTGTTTCGCGGCATGCTCGGCATGAGCGAAGCCGCGATTTTTCCGGCCGGCATGAAGACGATCAGCCAATGGTTCCCGGCCAAGGAGCGCTCGGTGGCGACGGGCTGGCTCAATACGGGCACGTCGATCGGCGCAATGCTGGCCCCGCCGCTCGTCGTGTTCTGCATCCTCAAGTACAACTGGCAGATGGCGTTCGTCGTGACGGGCGGCACCGCGCTCGTTTGGGTCGTGCTGTGGCTCGTGTTCTTCCGCTCGCCTGACCAGCACCCGAAGCTGAGCGGCACGGAACGCGACTACATCCTCAGCGGCCAGGAGAACGCGAAGCGCAACGCGCACGGTAAGCGCCCCTCTTGGAAGGCCGTGCTCAAGACGCGCCGCTTCTGGGGCATCGGCATCGCCCGCATGCTCGCCGAACCGGCATGGCAGACCTTCGGCGCGTGGATTCCGCTGTACATGGTCATGGTCCGCCACATGAACCTGAAGGAAGTCGCGCTGTTCGCGTGGATGCCGTTCCTCGCGGCGGACCTCGGCTGCCTCGTCGGCGGCTACCTCGCGCCGTTCTTCATGCGCCGCTTCAACGTCTCGCTGATCGCCTCGCGCAAGCTCGTGATCGCGACCGGTGCGGTCTTGATGATCGGACCGGCATGCGTCGGTCTCGCGGCGAGCCCCTATGCGGCGATCGCGTTGTTCTGCGTCGGCACCTTCGCGCACCAGACGATCTCCGGTTCGCTCTTCACGCTTGCCTCGGATGTGTTCGGCCAGCACGAAGTCGCCACCGCCACCGGGCTTTCCGGCATGCTGGGCTATCTCGGCGCGACGATTTTCTCGTTGATCGTGGGCGCGCTTGCGAGCACGATCGGCTACAACCCGCTGTTCGTCTGCCTGATGCTGTTCGACGTGATCGGCGCCATCGTCGCGTGGCGGCTCATCGCGCTGGACGAACCGCCGCGGGGTGCACACGACGTGCTCGACGCCCTCCCCGCGTCGAGCCATTGACCCTCTCTCTCAGACTCCCCGTCAAGGATTCGCACATGAAAAAAATTGCATTGAGCGGCGCGGCAGGCCAGCTTGGCCGCGTGTTGCGCCAAGCGCTGCTGGAGCGCGGCGTGAACCTGCGCTCGGCGGCCGGCACGCGGCCGCTGGAACCGATGGTCGACGGCGAGGATGTCATGCATGGCGATCTGCGCGATCCGGCCGTGGTCGACCGGCTGCTCGAAGGCGTCGACGTGCTGATCCACATGGCGGGCACGAGCGTCGAGCGTCCGCTGCCGGAAATCATCGAGAACAATCTGCGCGGGCTTGTCGAAGTGTATGAAGGCGCGCGCCGTCATGGCGTGCGCCGCATCATCTTCGCAAGCTCCAATCACGCGATCGGCATGCACCCGGTCGAGGACAAGCTCGCGCTCGATTGCGATTTCCGCCCGGACGGCTTTTACGGGCTCAGCAAGATGTGGGGCGAAGGGCTCGCGCGCCTCTACTGGGACAAGCACGGCATCGAGAGCGTGTGCATCCGCATCGGCAGCTGCGTCGAGAAGCCGACGGAGTTCCGCCACTTGAGCACGTGGCTCGGCTTCGACGATCTGATGCAGTTGATCGAGCAGTCGATCGAGGTGCCCGATCTCGGCTTTCAGGTGGTCTGGGGCGTCTCGAACAACACGCGCAGCTACTGGGACAACTCGGGCGCCGCGCGCCTCGGCTACCAGCCGCGCCAGAACGCGGAAGACTACGCCGCGGAGATTCTCGCGAAGCCGAACCCGCTCGACGCCACCGCGCAGCGCTACCAAGGCGGCAGCTTCGCGAGCTTCGACTACACGCCGCAGGAACGCCGGAAACAGGCGCGCTGACGCTCGCCTTCACGCAAGGAGACGCACGATGAAGCTGCCCGACAACCCCTTCAAGCGCGCGCTTGCCGCAGGCAAGCAACAGATCGGCTTATGGTCGAGCCTCGCGAGCCACGGCTCGGTCGAACTGCTCGCCGGCGCCGGATTCGACTGGCTGCTGCTCGACATGGAGCACGCGCCGAACGAGCTGCCGATGGTGCATAGCCAACTGCAGGCGACAATGGGTTCCAGCACGCATCCGATCGTGCGGCCGCCCTGGAACGAGATGGTGACGATCAAGCGCCTGCTCGATATCGGCGTGCAGACGCTGTTGATCCCGTACGTCGAGACCGAAGAAGAAGCGCGCAACGCGGTGGCGTATACGCGCTATCCGCCGGAAGGCGTGCGCGGGTATGCGTCCGCATCGCGCGCTTCTGGGTTCGGCCGCGTGGCCGACTATCCGAAGCTGTGCGCAAGCGAGCTGTGCGTGCTCGTGCAGGTCGAGAGCCGGCTCGGACTGGACAATCTCGAGCGCATCGCGGCGGTCGAGGGCATCGACGGCGTGTTCATCGGCCCCGGCGATCTCGCGGCCGCGCTCGGTCATGTCGGCGAGATCAAGCATCCGGACGTGCAGGCGGTCGTCGAGGATTCGATCCGCCGCATCGTGGCGACAGGCAAGCCCGCCGGCATTCTGACGCCCGATGAAACGCTCGCGCGGCGCTATATCGAGCTTGGCTGCACGTTTACGGCGGTGGGTTCGGATGTGGGCCTTCTCGGGCGTGGCGCGGAGCAGCTTGCGGCGCGGTTCAAGAGCTCATGACGTGCCGAGCCGCACGTCGAGCGGAAACTCGGCGTGCGGCAAGTTCCTGCTTCATCGGGCCCGATCGCGGCCCAACATTGCGCGCATATCGCGCGCTCAATGGTGCGCATACAGCGATTGCGCGTCGTTCATCGCAAGCTGCGTGATCGACGCACTCGGCGCGCCGGCTTGCGACGTACCCGCCATCGCCACACCACCCACCGACGATGCCGCCGGCGACGTCTGCTGTGCCGCGATCTTCGCCTCGGCGGCCTGAATGTCGGCCGGATAGTACAGATCGTTGCCCTGCGGACGATAACCGGCTTGCTCGACGCGGACGAGATCGGCCTTCACCTCGGCGCGCGTCACCGGCGCATTGGTCGATTGAGCGAATGCGAATGCGGGCGCGGCCAGTGCGCAGGAAATCAGGACGGCCTGGATCAGTGCTTTCATGATGTGTCTCCTTCGAGAGCGTAGAGGCCGCATTCACCATGAACGAGGCCTTGAGGCCCTCCATCGGCGTCGATGTCGATTTCGATGAAGAGTTGCCCTCATTGTGGAAATCGGCCGCTGTCCCGAAGCTGACCCGCGCATTACAAGCTCGTAATCTTTTTTCCGCCTGAAGCCCTCCCGCCGCGCGCAGCCGTCTTCTCCTCAGATAACAGACTTGTAATTTTCCGGTCAGTGGCGGGTAAATGCCCGCCAGTCAAACTTTCCGCCATGTAAAGCCCCTGCCGCACGCCTTCGCGCCAGGACGCTGCAAAAAGACTCTCTCCGAGGATTTGCCATGTGGATCGTCAGACTGGCTCTGCGCCGCCCCTATACCTTCATCGTTCTCGCCGTCCTGCTGTTCATCCTCGGGCCGATCGCGATCATGCGCACGCCGACGGACATTTTTCCGAACATCGACATTCCAGTCGTCAGCATCGTGTGGACGTACAACGGTTTCTCGGCCGAGGACATGGCCCACCGCATCACGTCGAACTACGAACGCGCGCTCACGTCCGACGTCGACGACATCGAGCACATCGAATCGCAATCGCTCAACGGCGTGTCGGTGGTCAAGATCTTTTTCCACCCCGGCGCCGACATCAACCGCGCGATCGCCGAAGCCGCGTCGAACTCGGCCTCGATCCTGCGCGTCCTGCCGCCCGGCACGCTGCCGCCGAACATCATCACGTACAACGCGTCGACGGTGCCGGTGCTGCAGTTGGGGCTCTCGAGCGATTCGCTGCCCGAGCAAACGCTCTATGACCTCGGCAACAGCTTCATCCGCACGCAGCTCGCGACCGTGCAAGGCGCCGCGGTGCCGCTGCCTTACGGCGGCAAGATCCGCCAGATCATGGTTCAGCTCGATCCGCGCGCGCTGCAGGCGAAGGGCCTCGCGCCCATCGACGTCGTCAACGCCGTCAACGCGCAAAATCTGATTCTGCCGGGCGGCACCGCGAAGATCGGCTCGAAAGAGTACAACGTCGAAATGAACGGCAGCACGCAGTCGGTCGAGGCGCTCAACAACTTGCCGATCAAGACCGTCAACGGCACTGTTGTCTATGTGCGCGACGTCGCGCACGTGATCGACGGCTACGCGCCGCAAACGAACATGGTGCGCAGCGACGGCAAGCGCGCCGCGCTGCTGACCGTCGAGAAAACTGGCAGCGCGTCGACGCTCACGATCATCCAGCAGGTCAAGGCGATGCTGCCGAAGATCGCCGCCGGCATGCCGAAAGCGCTCAAGATCACGCCGCTGTCCGATCAGTCGGTGTTCGTGAAGTCGGCGATTTCGGGCGTCGTGCGCGAGGCGCTGATCGCCGCGTGCCTGACCGCCGCGATGATCCTGCTGTTTCTCGGCAGCTGGCGCGCGACGCTGATCATCGCGGTGTCGATTCCGCTTTCGGTGCTGACCTCGCTGATCGCGCTCTCCGCGCTCGGGCAGACGATCAACATCATGACGCTCGGCGGCCTCGCGCTCGCGGTCGGGATATTGGTCGACGACGCGACCGTCGCGATCGAGAACATCACCCATCACCTGGAGAACGGCGCACCGCTGCACGACGCGATCCTCAACGGCTCGGGTGAGATCGCGGTGCCGACCTTCGTCTCGACGCTCGCGATCTGCATCGTGTTCGTGCCGATGTTCCTGCTCTCGGGCGTCGCGCGCTATCTGTTCGTGCCGATGGCTGAGGCCGTGGTGTTCGCGATGTGCGCGTCGTACTTCTTCTCGCGCACGCTGATTCCGACGCTCGCCATGTATCTGATGCGCGCGCCGTCGAAGCACGGAAAGGCGGCAAGCGGACGCTTCGGCGCGCTCGTGCGGTTCCAGGCGTCGTTCGAGCGCCGTTTCGAAGCGCTGAGGAATGGCTATCGCGCCGCGCTGCAACGCGCGATCAACAGCCGCCGCCGTTTCCTGCCGATCTACCTCGCGCTGTGCCTCGGCTCGCTTGCGCTGATTCCGTTCGCCGGCCGCGACTTCTTCCCGGCGGTCGACACCGGCGAAATCCGCCTGCATCTGCGCGCGCCGACCGGCACACGCATCGAACAAACCGCGCGCATCACCGACGAAGTCGAAGCGAAGATCCGCACGGTGATCCCGAAGTCCGAGCAGGCCGCCGTGCTCGACAACATCGGCCTGCCGGTGAGCGGCATCAACCTCACCTACGACTCGTCGGACCCGATCGGCCCCGCGGACGCCGACATCCTGATCACGCTGAAGCCCGATCACCGCCCCACCGCCGAATACGTCGCCAAGCTGCGCAACGTGCTCACGGCGTCGTTCCCGGGCGTGACGTTCGCGTTCCTGCCCGCCGACATCGTCAGCCAGATCCTGAACTTCGGTCTGCCCGCGCCGATCGACATCCAGATCGTCGGCAACAAGCTCGCCGAGAATCGCGTGGTCGCCAACCACCTGCTCACGCAATTGCGCGGTGTGCGCGGTCTCGTCGATGCGCGCATTCAGCAGCCGGGCGACTATCCGACCATCAACGTCGACGTCGACCGCACCAAGGCGATGCAAGCCGGCCTCACGCAGCACGACGTCGCGCAGAACCTCTTGATCGCGCTCTCCGGCAGCTCGCAGACGACGCCGAACTTCTGGCTCGATCCGAAGAACGGCGTGAGCTATCCGCTGATGGCCCAGGTGCCGCAATACGACATTCATTCGCTGCAGACGCTCGCGAACATTCCGGTGACGACGAACCCGCCTTCGAGCGGTTCGCAAACCGTTCCGCAGAATCAGCTCGGCACGCTTGGCACGATGTCGCGCAGCATGCAGCAGGCCGTCGTCTCGCACTACAACGTGCAGCCCGTGCTCGATATCTTCGCGTCGGCGCAGGGGCGCGATCTTGGCGGCGTGGCGTCGGACGTGACGCGCCTCGTCGACCAGGCGCGCGCACAACTGCCGCCGGGCTCGTCGATCGTGATCCGCGGCCAGGTGCAATCGATGAATCAATCGTTCGAAGGGCTCGGCGCCGGGCTCGTGTTCGCGATCGCGCTCGTCTACCTGCTGATGGTCGTGAACTTCCAGTCGTGGATCGATCCGCTCATCATCATCTGCGGCCTGCCCGGCTCGCTCGCGGGTATCGCGTGGATGCTGTTTTCGACACACACCACGCTCTCCGTGCCCGCGCTCACGGGAACGATCCTGTGTATCGGCATCGCGACGGCCAACAGCATTCTCGTCATCAACACGGCGCGCGAGATGTTGAGCAGCGGCGTCGAGCCGCTCACGGCCGCGCTCGAAGCGGGGTTCAGCCGTTTCCGTCCGGTACTGATGACCGCGCTCGCCATGCTGATCGGCATGCTGCCGATGGCGCTCGGCCTCGGCGACGGCGGCCAGCAGAACGCGCCGCTCGGCCGCGCGGTGATCGGCGGGCTCGCGCTCGGCACCGTCTCCACGCTGCTGTTCGTGCCGGTGGTGTTCGGCCTCGTGCACACGTGGCTCGCCAAGCGTCGCGAACACCGCGAATCCCTCGCACGCAAGGCCGCCGCCGAGGCCGCCAGCGAACACGCTCAATAACTCGAAAGCCTGGAAGGAATAGGAATCGCCATGACTACGCCCAATCTGCCGTCGAATGACCGCGACACGCACGCGTCGACTGAACTGGTGCCCGTCGTTCGCGCGGGCGCCGATGCGTCGACACCCTCCACCCCATCGCGCCGCCGCCTGATGCTGCCCATTGCGCTCGTCTGCGTGGCCGCCGCCTTGCTCACGATCGGGATCGTGCCGCGCCTATCGGCGAGCACGGCGCTCACTGAGCAAGTCGATGCGCAGCTCGAGCCCATGGTTCAAGTCGTCGCGCCTCGCCGCGCGCCCGCCTCGCAGGAACTGCTGCTGCCGGGCGCGGTGACGCCTTACGCCGACGCCTCCATCTACGCGCGCACGAGCGGCTATATCCAGCACTGGTATACGGATATCGGCGCGAAAGTGAAGACCGGCCAGACCCTCGCCGACATCGATACACCCGAGCTCGACGCGCAGCTCAAGCAGGCGCGCGCGGACGAAGCCGCCGCGCAAGCGAACTACGACTACGCGGCGAGCACGTCAAAACGCTGGCAGACGATGCTGCAAACGCAGTCCATCTCGCAGCAGGACGCCGAGACGAAAACCAGCGACATGCAGGCGAAGCAAGCCGCGCTCGAAGCGTCGCAGGCGAACGTCGCGCGCTTGACCGAGCTGGTGTCGTACGAGAAGGTGACCGCGCCGTTCGACGGCGTCATCACGACGCGCAACGTCGATGTCGGTTCGCTCGTCACCGCGGGCGGCTCGCCGGGCCTCGCGGGCAATCCGGGCGAACTCTTTCATATCGAGCAGACCGACAAGCTGCGGATCTTCGTGAACGTGCCGCAGGACGACGCGGCTTATGTCACATCGGGCACCCAGGTCTATCTGACGACCCAGCAATATCCCGGCCGCCAATTCCCGGCTACGGTCGCGCGCAGCGCCGATGCGATCGATCCCGTGAGCCGGACGCTGCGCGTCGAGATCGACGTCGACAACCGCGACGGCGCGCTGCTGCCCGGCGCCTACGCGCAGGCGCATCTCGCGCTGCAAACGACGCATCCCGCGCTCGATCTGCCCGTCAGCGCGCTGCTGTTTCGGCCGGACGGCGTGACCGTGGCGGTCGTCGGCAGCGACAACAAAGTGCAGTTGAAGCAAGTCACGATCGGTCGTGATTTCGGCACTTACGTCGAAGTCGCGACGGGTGTAACCGAAGGCGATCGCGTCATCGACAATCCGGGCGACGCGATCGTCGCTGGTGAGGCGGTGCGCATTGCATCGACGACGGCGGCGGCCGCGCCTGGGGCCGGGTCTGCGTCCGGGTCTGCGTCTGCAGGCAAGCAAGGCTGAGCGCCGTGCCAAGGAGAACCTCGATGCCCATCCTATCCGCACACCTCGCCCGCACGACGGCTGTCATCGGTCTCGTCTGCGCCTTGACTGCATGCTCGACGCTGCCGCCCTACACGAAGCCCGAGGTCGCCGTGCCCGACCACTACGCGAACGCGCCGCAGGCGTCGGGGGGCTGGTCGGTCGCGACGCCTGCCGACGACCACTCGCGCGGCCCATGGTGGACGCTGTTCGACGATCCGGAACTGAACCGCCTCGAAGCGCAAATCGACGTCTCGAACCAATCGGTCAAGAAAGCCGTCGCGCAACTGCAGGCCGCGCGCGCGATGGTCGACTATCAGCACGCCGGCTACTCGCCGACCGTCACGGCCGGCATCGCCCAATCACGCACGCGCCTTTCGCAGAACGTACTCGGGCATTCGCTCGCGGGGCAAACCGTGCCCGACTACGACGTGGGCGTCGGCGCAAGCTGGGAGCCGGATCTGTTCGGGCGCGTCAAGGATGCGGTGGTCAACGCGCGCGACAACGCGCAAGCGAGCGAAGCGGACCTGCAATCCGTGCGGCTGTCGATGGCAAGCGATCTCGCGACCGACTACTTCGACCTGCGCTCGCTCGACATCCAGAAAAAGCTGCTCGACGACACCGTCGCCGCCTATGCGGCGTCGCTCAAGATCGTGCAGCAGCAATTCGCGGCGGGCGGAATCGACGAGTCGGCGGTCGCCGAAGCGCAGACGCAGCTCGAAAGCACGCGCACGCAGGACACCGATCTCGACGTCCAGCGCGCGCAGCTGCAGCACGCGATCGCGACGCTGATCGGCGTGCCGGCGTCGTCGTTCACGCTACCGCCCGACACGACCACGTCCGCCACTTTGCCGCAAATTCCCGCCGGCATGCCTTCGCAATTGCTCGAACGGCGGCCGGACATCGCCGCCGCCGAACGGCGCGTCGCAGCGGCCAACGCGCAGATCGGCGAGGCGCACGCGGCGTTTTATCCGGATCTGACGCTGTCGGCGTCGGCCGGGCTCGAAAGCACGTTCTTCGCACCTTGGCTCACCGCGCCAAGCCTGTTCTGGTCGATCGGCTCGCAGCTCGCGGGCACGCTGTTCGACGGCGGCCGCCGCGATGCGACGCTCAAGGGTGCGACCGCGCAATACGACGGGACGGTCGCTGACTATCGTCAGACGGTGCTTGTTGCGTTTCAGCAGGTCGAGGACAACTTATCGGCGCTGCAAACGCTCGCGAGCGAAGCGGATACGCAGCAGCGTGCGACCGCTGCTGCTGAGCAGGCGCTTCAGCTCACGATGAATCGCTATAAGGCGGGCGCCGTCAGCTATCTCGACGTCGTGACGTCGCAGACGATCGCGCTCGCCAACGAGCGGACTTCCGATCAGATCGAGGCGCGGCGAATGGATGCGAGTGTGGCGTTGTTGAGGGCGCTGGGTGGGGGGTGGCAAGGACTCACCAGCCACGCGGCTTCTCGCCAAGCTCCCGCAAACGCCTCTTGAGCCGGTGGTTCTCGACGAACAACAACACGATGACGAGTGCGAGACCCACCGAGAAATACCACTGCCCTGCATAGTGGAGCGCAGCCCACGCCAATCCGGCTGCAACAATTGCGGTCGCGATGAGTGCGGCTTTGTCAGCGAGCCATTTCATGCTTGAGCCCCAACGCGTGCGCGTTCCGCATAAACGCGCCGATACGGGCTCGGTTGCAGGATCTCGGGATGGTGCAACAGGACAAGCTCCACTTCGCGCGGCAGCGCAAAGCCGTGCCGTAAAGCCCAGGAATGTGCAGCCTGCGAAGCTTGGAATCCGTTGGTGCAAACCATCGCTTCATCTGCCGCAACCATAAGGCTGCCAACGACAGCGCCAACGTAAAACGCCGCCCCAAGCCCCGCGACTACAGCGAGCGCTTCAAGCCCGGTGGTGGCACCAATCAACTCGGCGACCGTGGCATTCGGTCCGAGGGTTTTAAGCGGCGCGAGTAGCATCGTGAGCGTACCGATGGCCGCTTGCTGTGTGCCGAAGAGGCTATGGGGAACCTCCAGACCCAGAGCCTCCATATTCCTTCTAAATGCTGCGCTGAAACTCGGACACGTCGCCATCATTCAACCCTCCTTAATAAAGAGGGCTGCTTTATAGCACGATATCGATACAACACGAGACAGGAGAGTCAATAAGACGCAGACCGGCCCGGCGTTTTCTCGGGAGGAAACGTCAAAACGAACCGCGTGCTTTCCGCGTCGCTCTCAGCATGAGCGCGGCCGCCGTGCAGATCCATGATGGTGCGCACAATTGCGAGCCCGAGGCCAGTGGAACCCGCCGAATTCGCTTCTCGCTTGCGCGACGGGTCGACGCGATAGAAACGGTCAAAGATCCGCTCCAGCAACTCAGGCGGGATCGGCGCGCCTTGATTGGCGACCGTCACGCGCACCGCGTTCGGCGCTTCCTCGGCCACAAGCGTAATGCCGCCGCCACGCGGCGTATAACGCAGCGCATTCGCCAGCAAGTTGCTGACCGCGCGCCGGAACAGCTCAGCATCGGCGCGCAATCGCGCGTTGCCGGTCACGCGCAGATGCACGCCTGCATCATCGGCCAGACCTTCGAAATAGTCGGCGATATGCGCAAGCTCCTTCGCGACATCGAGATCGCCGAGCCGCGCGACAAACTGCGGATGCTCGGCGCGCGCGAGAAACAGCACGCTCTCGATCATGCGCGAGATGCGGTCGCACTCTTCTAGATTCGACGCAAGCGCCGCCTGATATTCATCAACGGAACGCGGCCGCGCGAGGACGACTTCCGTCGCGCCGCGCAAGTTGCCAAGCGGCGTGCGCATATCGTGAGCAAGATCCGCCGTGTATTGTGAGAGCCGCTGAAAACCGTCATGCAAGCGGTCGAGCATCCGGTTCAGCGAGGCGACCAGCGCCTCGAGCTCGCTCGGCACGTTCTCCGCCTCGATACGCGTGCTGAGCCGATCGACGGTCACAGTCCCCGCTTTTCTCGCGATCTCGCGCAGCGGCCGCAGCGATTCGCGCACGAGCAGCCAGCTCATCAGGAACGCGAGCAGCGCGCCGGCGAATCCCACCCAGTAGAGGCGGTCGCGATAGTAGTCGAGCAGGAGCCAGCGATCGGTCATATTGCGCGCAATGATCAGCGTGACCGGCGTGCCGTCGCGCAGCACGGCATCGGTGGCAAGGCCGCGCACCGGCACGCCCTGGGACGTGTGCCACTCCGTAATGTCGCCTTGCGTGATCCGCTGCGTGGCGCCGACGCGCCGCGACAGCGCGGGCGAAGGCGTCGAAGGATCGGCGATGCTCTCGGTGTTGTGATCGACGAGCACGCGCCGGTCGGCGTCGCGTATCTGCATCGAGAGCGCCGTGTTGCCGAGCACCTGGCTCGTCAGACGATCGGCGTGATTGCGCAAATCGTCGAGCGTGCCGAGCTCTTCTGCGAGGCGCCGCGTGTGGCGCGAGATCAGCACGATGTCGAGATCGTCCTGCTGCTTGACCTGACGGTCGAGCGCGAAGTACAGCACGCTGCCCACGAGCGCGAACACTGCCAGCGTCGTGCCGGCAAAAGCCAGCGCGAGCGTGGCGGTCAGCGAGCGCGACGCCATCAATCGGCCTCTTTGGCTTCGATCACGTAGCCGACGCCTCGCACGGTCTGGATCAGCTTCACCGGAAAATCGTCGTCGATCTTCGCGCGCAATCGGCGGATCGCCACTTCGACCACGTTGGTGTCGCTGTCGAAATTCATGTCCCAGACGTAGGACGCGATTTGCGTGCGGCTCAGCACCTCGCCCTGACGCCGCGCGAGCAATTGCAGCAACGCGAATTCGCGCGGCGTGAGATCGATGCGCGTCGTGCCGCGCCGCACGCGGCGCCGGTTGACGTCGATTTCCAGATCCCCGACTTTGAGCAGCTCGCTTTCTCTCGGCGGGCCGCGACGCGCGAGCGTTCGCACGCGCGCGAGCAGTTCAACGAAGGCAAACGGCTTGACGAGGTAATCGTCGGCGCCGAGTTCGAGGCCGTGCACGCGGTCGGCGACATCGTCGCGGGCGGTCAGGAACAGCACGGGAGTCGTGTGCGTGGCGCGCAAGGTCTTGAGCACCGTCCAGCCGTCCATCGTGGGCAGCATGACATCGAGGACGATGACGTCGTAGCTCTCCTCTTGCGCGAGGATCAGCCCTTCGGCGCCGTCGTTCGCCACGTCGACGTGATAGCCCGATTCTTCCAGACCTTTCTTGAGGTAGGCCCCTGTCTTCGGCTCGTCTTCGATGACCAGAATTTGCATCGGATGCTCCGCCAGCAGTTGGATCGATAGCTCGATTCTAAGCGCAACGAGGCGCGCTCGCGGCCCTGCGTAACTATTCGCAAAGATCCAATAGCGCGTTCAAGAGCGCCTTCTTGCGGGTCTTGCCGATCGCGTAGGTATCGAACATCTGCGAATACCAGAACCCGTCCGATGCGAGCCGGCAAAGCAGCAGACGGTTTGCGGCGTCCTTGCCCGGCCCGTCCGCCTTGATCGCGGCTTGGACGAATGTGCTCCAGCGCTCGCGGCACGGCGGCCAAGTCAGCGCGAGCGACGCGATCGCACGTTGCATGCGAACCTGCTCCGGATCGTTGCCGCTGTCGAAGCCGAGCCGCACGTAAGCACGCGCGTGCTTTCCCGGCGTATCGGGCTCGGCAAGCAGCGCCAGTTCGTAGCGCGCTTGGAAGTCGTCGAGAACCTGGTCGCAGAGCGCGTCGAGCAACGCTTGCTTGCTGCGAAAGTGATGCTGCAGCCCGCCTTTGGTGACGCCGGCCTGCCTGGAGACCGCGTCGAGCGTGACGGCATGCGGGCCTTCGTCGACGAGGATTTGCAGCGTGACGGCGAGCAGTTCTTTACGCACCAGTTCGGGCTGCTTTTGTCGGCGGTGAGCGTTCGTCATGGATCAAACCATCCGGATGGAATGTTTCGGATTATAATTTCGCCTCTCCCGGACCGCAAACGCGAGGCCTCATGTTTTTGTTTTCTCGCTCACGAACCGACCCTATGCCTATCACCGATCAAACATTGAACCGCGCCGACCTCGTTGCATTGCTCGAGGAGAACCCCGCTCCGATCGAGTTCGAGCGCTGCGTTTTCGACGGCGAGGATTTGTCCGACCTGACCTTGCGCGATTGCACGTTCTTGCGGTGCTCGGCGGCGGAAACGTCCTTTCGGCGCGCCAAGCTCGACAACACCCGCTGGTTGGGCTGCAAAGCCCGCAGCGTCGACTTCGGCGCCGCGCATCTCACCGACGCACGGTTTAAAGATTCCGATTTCAACAACTCGTCGTGGGCGCGATCGAAGCTGGCGTCATCGATGTTCGACGGGGTGAAGCTCACCGGGGCGGTGTTTACCGAGGTGTCGGCGTTGGGGATCGAGTTCTCCGATACGCTCTTGGTCGGCGCCGACATGCGGGGCTTTTCGTTCAGGAAGCAGCGGCTCGTGAAGCTCGATTTTTCCGGCGCGGATCTGAGCGGTTGCGATTTCCGCGAGGCGATTTTCGAAGGCGGGAGCCTGCGCGAAGCGCACTTGGCAAACGCGAGATTCGATGGCGCCGATCTGCGCGAAGTGGAACTCGGCACGCTCAAAATCCGGACCGCGCCGATTTTCAAGGGCGCGACGATTTCCTACGCGCAGGCGGCGCTGCTTGCGAACGACTTGGGGATCTTGGTGGCCTGATCGTGCGTGACGCGAGCCATCTACGTTCTGCTTGACTGCCACTCCGCCAGATCCAACTCCAAGTACTGGGTTCCGGAGATGGGATTGAAGGCATAGCTCGGTATAGGTCTGAATCCCATATCCGCGTATAGCCCTTGCGCTTCTGCCATCGTCGGCAACGTGTCCAGCCGGATACTTCGATATCCCGCTTCGTTGGCAATCCGGCAGATCGATTCCGCCAGACGTCGTCCGAGCCCGAGCCCTCTCCCCTGCTGACGTACATACAGGCGCTTCATCTCGCACACCGCCGAATCGATGGGACGCATGGCCACGCACCCGATTTCACGTCCTTGGTCGCACGCCAGCAGCACTCGGCCCGCTGGCGCGGAATATTTTCCCGGCAGGGTCGCGAGCTCTTCGTCGAAGTTCTGAAAGCAGAGATCGACGCCCAATCTCTCCGCGTATTCGCGGAAGATGGCGCGCACTGCCTCGGCTTGTTCTGGAAAGGCCGCTTCTCGAATCGTGACCATTCGTGCTTCTCGACGATAAAGAAGCGAGTGTAGCGCTCGGCGGGCGAGGTCGTCCCATGGCTCGCCCGCATTGCACATTACGCTTCGCTATCCACCCGCAACGCGCCTACGGGTATTGCATTCGGCGCTTCCACGACCGTGAGACTTTCTTTAGGCAGCGCCCATTCGAGCCAGCGTGTGCGATGCAAAACAACCAGTGCGAACGCCACCGCCGACAATCCGCCGAACGTCGCAAACCCCATTTGGTAGCTGCCCGTGCTTTCCTTCGCGATGCCCATGATCACCGGCAGATAGAACCCGCCGATGCCGCCCGCCGCCCCGACGATGCCCGACATCAAGCCCGTCTTGCCGGCCCAGCGCTGCGGCACGAGCTGGAACGTCGCGCCATTGCCGAGACCGAACAGCAGATACGTGACGACGAGCAACGCGATCCCGGCCGGCAGCGGCGGCATCCAGGCGGCGAACGCGAAATCGCACACGGAGATGCCGGCCAGCAGCAGCACGAGCGCACGCACGCCGGAGATGCGGTCGGCGATCAAGCCGCCGATCGGCCGCACCAACGCTCCGATGAACGCAAGCAGCGACATGAACAGCCCTGCTTCGAGCTTCGGCAACTGATAGAGCGAAATCAACAGCGTCGTCACATACGACGACATCCCGGCAAAACCGCCAAACGTGATGCTGTACACCAGCATCACGACCCACGTATCCCCTTCGACGAGCACGCTGCGATAGTGCCGCGGCAACACGGCGATCGCGAGCAGCGCGCCTAGCACCGGCAGCAGCAGCACGCCCGTCTTGCCTGCGCCGAACACGCCGGCATGCACGGCGAGCACCAGCGCGACGAGCCCCGCCAGCGTCACGCCGAAACTGCCGAGCGCACGCGGCGCGCTGCCCGCTTTGACGCCGAGATCCTTGGCCCAGAAGAACAACGCCGTCGCCGCGAGGGCGAGCAGCGGCAGCGCCGCGCCCGCCGCTTTCGCCCAGCCGAAATGATCGGCGAGCCCCGGAAACATGAAGCCGTCGAGCACCGCGCCGATGTTCCCCGCTGCCGCGAGCCCGAGCACGAGCCCCTGAACCTTGGGCGGATAGTTGCTGCCGGCCATCGGCAGCGCGACCGCGAAGCTCGCGCCGCCGACACCGAGGAACACGCCAAGCACGAGCAGCAGCGTGTACGACGGCGCAGCCGGCATCAACAGCAGCACGACCGAAGGCACCGCAGAGAGCAACACCCCGAACAGCGCCACGCGCCGGCCGTCGTAAGCCTGATACAGATTGCCGAGCGTCACGCGCAGAATGGCCGCGCCGAGCACCGGAACGGCGACGAGAAAGCCCTGCTCGGCCGGCGTCATCGCAATGTCCTTGTGGATGAACGGCGCGAGCGGCCCGAACATCACCCACACGGTGAAACCGGTATCGAAGTATAGAAAGCATGCAAGCAACGCACGCCAGTTACCGCTCTTGAGCGAATTCAACAGGTTTGTCATCGGTCTCTCACACAGTGGCGAAGGCTATTGAAACGCGCGGCCGGCATTGGCATGCCGGCTCTGCGGAATGGTGCTGCGTTGAGTGGGCGCGCCGGGGGCTTGCCTGGTTTCGCGTGAATCGCGGGTATCGACCACGCTATGGATCAGCTGATCCATCTCCTTGATGATGTCGGCGAGCACCGTCGTGATCACGGCGAACTCGCGTCCGAAGTGACCCGCGCGTGCCGCCGCGATGCGTGCGTTGAGCGCGACGATGTTGGCCTGCATCGAGATGCTGCCCAACTGCTCGGCGATCTCGGCCTGGCGCTTCTTCGCCGCCGTTTCGATGCCGTGCATCTCGTTCTGGTACGCGAGCGTGATTTGCTGCAGCAGTTCGAGCAGCGGCGTGGCCTGCATCACGAGCGCATCGATCTGTTCATCGCTCGCGGCAACGCCGGATTCGAGGCTCGCGATCGCATTGGCGGTGCGCGCGATGAACTGACGGATAGCGTCGTCGGCGCATACGGTGCCGAAGTAAAGCTGTTTCAGCGCGTCGGAAAACACGCCCGGCAAGCGCGCATTGCCGCTCACGAGATCGGTGTGCGTGGCCGAAAACGTCGCGAGGCAGGTTTTGACGACATCGAGCGCCGCGCTGTCCCCGCGCGATGCGAGCAGCACGTGCAGCACGATGCGCTGCGAAAGCATCCGCTGCCGTCCGGAGAGATTGATGAGTTCGCCGATCACTTCTCCGGAAACCGATTCGTTACTGATAGGGGTCCGTCCTTTCATGGCGTGATGTGCTTAGCGGATGACTCAGGACCGTCGAGCGGAGCGCGCGGCACTCCGTCGACAGCGCAAAAAAAAACGTCCCGAAGCGACGCCGCGCGGATCGGTTGCGCGATCAGCGTGAAAGTCGCTTCGGGACGCCGTTGCCCCGTAGCCGCTCGCGAGAGCGGTGGATGAATGTGTGAATGCATTAAGGCCGCCGTTGGCCTTGCGGCGACTTAACGCAATAGCCGTGCCATCGCGTGCGTGCTTAGGCTGGGCAAGCTACAGCGGCAGGAATGGGGGAAACGGCCGGGACAAAGGAAGGGCTGGCGGTGCGGATAGAGTGCAGTGGGTGCACTTCGATGACGCAGCGCACCATGATCGCGCGCATTGAGCGTTGCACTCAGCGGCGATCATGGCGCTAACCGGAAGAACAAGATCCTGCCCCCACTGACGAACTGACGCGGAGGCAGGACAAAGGGAGCACGAGCCGCTGTGCCGGCTCAGCTCCCGGAACTCACCTTGCCGGTGATGGTGTCGACGAAGATGTATTGCCCCGAGCCGCTGAGCCCGAAGATGAACAGCGGATTCTGACGCACCGGCCCGAGCGGATTGCGCAGCGTGACGGTGTTATACGGGCCCTTGAAACCGGCCGCTTCTTTGAGTTGATTGGCTTTGTCGAGGTCCATCTCGACCGGCCACGGAATCACGACGTCTTCGAGCCACGGCTCCGGATACAGCACCGGCGGCCCGAATTCGCCATAGCCGGTCTCTTTGATGATGACCGTCGTGTTGTGCACGTTCTGAAAGACGACGCGCATCTGATTGATCTCGGCGGGATGCGTGGTCGGTCCTCCTAGCGCCACGCCGTCCGCCTCGTAGAGCTTCGCTTGCGGAAACTTCTCCGTGACGATGCGCACCGCGATGTTGACCCGTCCGTTGAAACTGAGAATAGCCATTCCTGGTCTCCTATCAGTGGTCATGGGGTTCCGCTCGGAACCCCAATCCATGCTAGTCACGCGATGCCCGGTCAACTAGCTCGCAAAGTTGACGGGTGCCGACCCAGGCGGGTTGAATGGCGCGCTGAACGCGCCGTGAGATATCACGTCACGCGTAGGCGTTTACTCGATATTTGCGGCATCTTTCGCGCGTTCGGCGAGGTGATCGACCATGCGCTGCGCCGCCGGCTGCAGCGCATCGAAGTCTCGGAAGCAGACGATGAAGCGCCGTTCCGCCCACCGGTCCGTGAGCGGAATCACTTTGATGTTGAGCAGGCGCTTGTACGTGTCGCCGACTTCCGCAGGCACCACGCTGATGCCCAGGTTCGCGGCGACCACGCGAAACGCGGCGTCGAAGTTCGACACGATCGCGCGATAGCTCACCGTGCGCCCATTGCGCGAGGCCGCGTGCTGCAACATCGTGTGGACCGCGGTGGCAGGCGGCAGCCCGACGTGCTCGTGATCGAGCGTCTGTTCGAAGCTGAGCGACTTGCGGAGCGCGAGCGGATGTTCCGGATGGACCGCAAGCGCCAAGCGGTCCTGGCGGTACGGACGCGACTGCAGCCCTTCGATATCGACGTTGTCCCAGCACACGCCGATCGACGCCGCCCCTTCGCGCAAGCGGCGCACGAGATCGAGCGACAAGCGTTCTTCAACGTTCACGCGGATGTTCTCGTGCGCGGGCATCCGCATGAACGACGCGATGTCGTCCAACAGCGCTTCCGCGATCGCCGATGCCGACGCGCACACGTTCACGCTGCCCCTGAGCCCGCTGCCGAACGCGGCCACGTCGCTTGCGATGCGATCCATCGTGAACAGCACACTCTTCGCGTGCTCGACGAGCGCAACACCGGCCGGCGTCGGCTGCACGCCGCGGCGCGTGCGAACGAGCAGCGGCACGCCGAGGTCGTGCTCCAACTGCGCGATACGCTTGCTGATCGCCGACGGCTCGATGTGCTCCTCCTCGGCGGCGCGCGCCATGTTCCGGTGCTCGCAGACCGACACCAGCAGCCGCAATGTTTTCAGATCGATGTCGCGCATCGATGCCTCCTGTCGACCAGAGTTGGCGCTTTAGCTGTCGACCTAAGTTGGCGCTTCAGCGCTTACTTAGGTCCCATGCAAAGCTCTTACTCTGGTCCCATGCCGGAGTTGCTCCAAGTTAGTGCTTCAGCACTTACTCCGGCCCCATGCAAAGCTCTTACTTGGGGCCTTCGGCGCTCGTGGGTTTCCGATTCGGAATGTTGACTGTTCCGAAATACCTCTTTATGCATCTAGTGGAATGTCTAAAGTTAGCACAGCGCCAGCGGACAAACGACTGGCAGATAACCGCGAGACGACCCATGCCCCCCTTCCCCCCTAGCGTCGTGATCCGCGAAGTCGGCTTGCGCGACGGCCTGCAAAGCATCGAGACCATTCTCCCGACCCCGCAGAAAATCGAATGGATCGCCGACGCCTACGCCGCCGGTCAGCGCGAAATCGAGGTCGGCTCGTTCGTGCCTGCCCGGCTCTTGCCACAGTTGGCCGATACGGCGGAACTCGTCGCCTACGCGAAAACCCTGCCCGGCCTCGTCGTTTCGGTACTCGTGCCGAATCTGAAGGGCGCCGAACGCGCGATCGAATCGCAGGCGGATGTCCTGCTCGTGCCGCTGTCGGCTAGCCACGCCCATAGCCTCGCGAATCTGCGCAAGACGCCCGACGAAGTCGTCGCGGAAGTGGCCCGCATCCGCGCCGCGCGCGATGCCGCCGGCTCCAAGACCTTGATCGAAGGCGGTATCGGCACGGCGTTCGGGTGCACGATCCAAGGCGTAGTGGAGCCAAGCGAGGTGCTGCGCTGCATGCAGGCCCTGCTCGACGCAGGCGCCGATCGCGTGAGCCTCGCCGATACGGTCGGCTACGCGAATCCCGCCGCCGTGCGCGACCTGTTCGAGAAGGCACGCGGCATCGCGGGCGACACGCTCTGGTGCGGCCACTTCCACGACACGCGCGGCCTCGCGCTCGCCAATGTCTACGCCGCGCTGGAAACCGGCATCGCGCGCTTCGATGCGACGCTCGCTGGCATCGGCGGCTGTCCGCATGCGCCGGGGGCGAGCGGCAATGCGTCGAGCGAAGACCTCGCCTTCATGCTGGCCGACATGGGCATCGAGACCGGCATCGATATCGAGCGGCTGCTCGTACTGCGCGCCAAGGTCGCGCAATGGCTCGAGAACGAGACGCTGCACGGCACCTTGTGGCTCGCCGGTTTGCCCAAGACTTTCCCGGCCCAATCTGCCCAATCGGCTCAATCCGTCCAAGCGCCCACTGTCTGAGGTTCCGCATGAACACCCCCACCCGGCTTCCGCTCGAAGGCGTTCGCGTCATCGAATTCACTCACATGGTCATGGGCCCGACCTGCGGCATGATCCTCGCCGACCTCGGCGCCGAAGTGATCAAGATCGAACCGCCCGGCGGCGACAAGACCCGCAACCTTCCCGGTCTCGGCATCGGTTTTTTCCGCACTTTCAACCGCAACAAGAAGAGCGTCGTGCTCGACATCAACACGCCCGAAGGACGTGCGACCGTGGTCGAATTGATCGGCCAATGCGACGTGATGCTCGAAAATTTCCGGCCAGGCTTGATGACGAAGCTCGGGCTCGACTACGAGACGCTTTCCAAGCCATACCCGCGGCTCATCTACGT
The DNA here is from genome assembly GCF_053525655.1 of Trinickia camelliae. NCBI lineage: Bacteria > Pseudomonadati > Pseudomonadota > Betaproteobacteria > Burkholderiales > Burkholderiaceae > Trinickia > Trinickia camelliae. The sequence continues at coordinate 150,988 of NZ_JBCHAA010000008.1, read as the reverse complement.
TTCGCACAAGGGCTTTCTGCCCGGCCCCTACGAGCATCGCCTCGCGCTCGACGAAGTCGTGCAGATGATGGGCGGCTTGTCGTACATGACGGGGCCGGTGGGGCGTCCGCTGCGCGCGGGCACGTCGGTGAACGACATCATGGGCGGCATGTTCGGCGCGATCGGCGTGCTCGCCGCGCTGCGCGAGCGCGACGCCACCGGGCGCGGCCAGGAAGTGCAAAGCGCGCTGTTCGAGAACTGCGTGTTCCTGTCCGCGCAGCACATGCAGCAGTACGCGATGACGCACGAAGCGCCGCCGCCCATGCCCGCGCGCGTATCGGCATGGAGCGTGTACGACGTGTTCACGCTGGCTGGCGGCGAGCAGTTGTTCATCGGCGCCGTCAGCGACAAGCAGTTCGTTACGCTGTGCGACGTGCTGGAGCGGTCGGAGCTCGCCGCCGAGCCGCAATTCGCCAGCAACGCGCAGCGTGTGGCCGTACGCCCTGAATTGCTCGCACGCCTTGGCGAGATCCTGAAAGACCATCGCGCCGACGAGCTCGCGCCAAAGCTCGAAGCCGCCGGTATTCCCTACGCACCGATCATGCGCCCCGATCAGCTCTTCGACGACCCGCATTTGAAAGCAAGCGGCGGGCTCGCGCCGATGCAAACCGACGACGGCGGCACGACCGAAGTCGTGCTCCTGCCTTTGTTGATGGGCGGACGCCGCCCAGGTGTGCGCCAGCCGTTGGCGCGAGCCGGCGAGCACACGGACGAAGTGCTGGGACGCCTCAAGCGCCATGACGCTTGATTGATCCCCCGGGGCCATGATTGCAGGAGCATGGCCCCTTGCGAATTCCAATCCGTCAGGCATCCTCATAAAAATATGCCGCCGGAAACATCGACAGCATTGCATGCGATCGGAGACAACCATGCAGCGTACCGCCACCGCGGACACCGCCCCCTTTGCGTCAACCTCGACCCCACCCCATGCTCGCGCCGCAGCCGCGCTCTCCGCGCGCATGGATCGCATTCCGGCCACGCGCTATCTGTGGTTGCTCGTGCTCCTGATCTCGCTTGGCGGCTTTTTCGAGGTCTACGACCTGATCTTCACCGGCTATATCGCGCCGGGCATGGCCAAGAGCGGCATGCTGAAGACCACCACCTCGGCGTTTTTCGGCTTGCAGGGCATCGCCGGCTTCATCGCGGCGACCTTCGCCGGTTTGTTCATCGGCACCTTCTGCTTCGGCTGGCTGCCCGACCGCTACGGACGCCGCACGGTCTTCACGTTCTCGCTCATCTGGTATTCCGTCGGCTCGGCGATCATGGCGTTCCAGCACACGTCCGAGGGCCTGGTGCTATGGCGCTTCATCACCGGCATTGGCGTCGGCATCGAAATCGTGACGATCGACAGCTACGTCACCGAACTCGTGCCGCAGCACATGCGCGGCCGCGCGATGGCGTTCAACCAGATGGTGATGTTTGCCGCCGCGCCGGTCGCCGCGATCTTGTCGTATTGGCTCGTTCCCACCACGCTCTTCGGCATCGACGGCTGGCGCTGGGTCATGCTGGCGGGTTCGGCCGGCGCGGTGCTGGTCTGGTTCATTCGCCGTGCGGTGCCGGAGAGTCCGCGCTGGCTTGCGATGCACGGCCGTGTTCAGCAAGCCGAACGCGTCGTGCAGACGATGGAGGCTCGCGCCGAGCAGCAGTTTGGCCAAGCGTTGCCGCCGCCATTGCCGACAGTGGAGTTGCCGCCGCATCGCCGAGCATCGCTGGCAGAGCTGTGGCAGCCGCCTTATCGATCGCGGCTCATCATGTTGGTGGCCTTCAACTTCTGTCAGGCGATCGGCTATTACGGCTTCGCCAACTGGGTGCCGACGCTCTTGATCGGTCAGGGCATCACGGTCACCAAGAGCTTGCTCTATTCGTCCGTCATCGCGATTGCCCTGCCGGTCGGCCCGCTCTTGGCGATGTTCTATGCCGACAAAGTCCAGCGCAAATGGCTGATCGTCTTCTCGGCATTGGCGGTCGTGATTTTCGGGCTGCTGTTTGGTCAGATGAAGTCGGTCGTGCCGCTGATCGTGCTCGGCGTACTGATCAGCCTTGCCGGTCAAACGATCTCCGTGTGCTACCACGCCTATCAAGCCGAACTCTTTCCGACTGCCATACGCTGTCGCGCCAACGGCATCGTCTACTCGGCAAGCCGGGTGGGCGCGATGATGTCCGGCTTCGTCATCGCGTCGCTGTTGCGCGATTTTGGCGTAGCCGGTGTATTTACGGGCATCACGGTTTGCATGCTCGCGGTGGTGGTGGCGATCGGCGGGTTCGGGCCGAAGACGAATGGGATGCGGCTGGAGGAACTGAGTCGTTGAGTGATGCAAAACCTTTCGTGCGATATCCAGCGCGCCATTGGAAAGCCGGTTAGCCGTCCCCCACGCAAACCTGCATGGGGGACGAAGAGTACTTAAGTCCCGCTAGCGTGTGTCGCGCGGCTCGCTCAAAGCGGTGCGACGTTCAAGTGATGCTCGGGGTCCGTTCCCGCCCACGAGATGTACACGTGTTGGTTATAAACACCGAGCGCCGGGCCGGCGATCGACGTATCCGCGATCGTCTGCTTTCCCGAGAATGCCAGGTGGTCGGTCGGCGAGTGCAGATAGTTCAGGTGATGATCCGAGTCCGTACCGGTCCAGGCGACGTAGAGGGTGCCGTGCGCGGCGTTGCCCGTCACGGCAAGCGCCGGCTGCTGAGTGGTCGTTTCGCCGAGCGTGACTTTACCGACCCAGGTACGGCCGCCGTCCTTCGATTCGATCACGTTCAGGTGATGGTCCTGATCGGTGCCGGACCAGCTCAGGTACAGCGTGCGCCCCGCCGCAGCGATCGCGGGAGCCGCGCCCGACGTTTCAGCCAGCGTGACCTTGTTGCCGAACGTCTTGCCCTCGTCGAACGACGAGGCGACGTTCAAGCGGCCGTCGGTTCCCGTCCACGCGATGTACAGCGCACCATCGCTATAGGCCAGGGCGGGGCCGAAGTTGCTGGTTTCGCCGAGCGTAACCTTGCCTTGGAACTCGCGGCCGTCGTAGCTGCGAATCACGTTCAGATGGTGTTGCGCATCCACCCCGGTCCAAGCGGCGAATAAGGCCGGCCCACCCGCCAGAGCCGGACCATCGAGGTCCTGCTGCGGCAGCGTGATCTTCTGGCTGTCGGGCCAGACGCCCGGATTGTGCGTACCCAGCACGTTCAAGCTATGTTGGGGGTCGGTACCGGTCCAGGACACATAGAGTGCCGGCATCACACCAGCGCGCCCGAAAGAGACCAGGGCCGGGCTGACGGTGGTGGTTTCCGCAAGTATCGTCATGTCACGCTCCAAATCAGGAAAAACGATTTCATGAAAAATAACCAGCGTGCTGGCGCGGAAATATAAAAATAAAATCTGCTTTCCGAACACCAGCGACACTGGACCGGAATAACCCGCAGTAACCAAAATGCATTTCCTTGCATAAGGTATTTGTGCCTTCGGTGTACTGCGTATGCGTTATCTCAAAACGGAGGTCGTTTTATAACTGTCAGTATTGACAGAGGGTATTCATTCGGTTCGCACGGAGAATGACGAAGGCTGAGTGAACGGCCTGGAAATGGCAGACGAATTCGAACCCTATTATTTTGGCCTACTCCAGAAAATAGAAATTCCAAATCCACATCGAGCCAAATAATGTAATTGGCGGCACTGCACGTTCTTTAGCTACCGCAGATTCATATATAAACAACTCAAATTGAGTCAACAGATATCGATGCTGCTTTTTCAGCGGGCTGGCGTCGGCGAAACGACGCTGCCGTCAATTACCATGCAATAAGAGAGCGCCCGGAAACTCATCCATCCACGGCTCGAGGGGCGGTGCCATTGAGCGGCCGTTGGGGTATACCACCTTGTCCGCAAGGTCGCCCTGCGGGCAGCATTTGAATTTATCTCCAATGACGGCCAATCGGCCGCGACCGGGCCCGTGGGAAACAGCATGAGGAGCTTGCTTCTGGCATGGGCATTGGCATCGGCATTGGCATGCGCGTGCATGCCGCCGGTTGCCGCGGCGCAGGGTTCGTCACCCGCGTCCGCACCCGGGGCCTCGGCCGCCGCCACGAGTCATTTCCTCGCCGAAGCCAAGCAGATCGTCGACGCCGCGGCGCAACCGGCCGCCCCCTGGAACGGGCCGCGCACCGGGCCGCGCGCCCAACCTGGAAAACACCTCGCCGTCGTCGCTGAGGACTTGCGCAACGGCGGCATCGCCGGCGTCGTCGACGGCGTGCTGGAGGCGGCCAAGGTCATCGGCTGGAGCGTGAAGATCTTCGACGACGCCGGCGCGCCGGACCTGGAGCTGAAGGTGCTTGCGACTGCGTTCGCAAGCCGCCCGGACGGGCTCGTCATCGTCGGCAGCGACGCGCACGTCCTGCTGCCCGGGCTGGAGCCGTTCGCCCAAGCGCGCATTCCGATCGTCGGCTGGCATGTCGCGCCCCGGGCCGGGCCGGTGCCCGGCACGCCGGTGGCGATGAACGTGTCGACCGATCCGCTCGAGGTCGCGCGCGTGGCCGCGCTGGCGGCCATCGTGCAGTCCGACGGGCATGCGAGGGCCGTCATCTTCACCGACTCCAAATACCGCATCGCGCGGGACAAGGCGAACGAAATGGCCGCCGTCGTGCGCGCCTGCAGCGGCTGCACCCTGCTTGAAATGCGCGACGTGCCGATCTCGCGCAGCCAGGAACAGATGCCGGGCACGACACGCGCCTTGCTCGCGCGCTACGGCAGCCGCTGGACGTACGCGCTCGCGATCAACGACATCTACTTCGACTACGCCGCCCCGGTGCTGACCGAGGCCGGCTGGCCGAACACGGCCATGTCCATGCTGTCGGCCGGCGACGGCAGCGAGTCGGCCTTTCTGCGCATCCGCAGCGGCACGTTCCAGACGGGCACGGTGGCCGAACCCCTGAATCTGCACGGCTATCAGCTGGTCGACGAGATGAACCGGCTGTTCGCCGGGGAAAACGTCACGGGTTACGTATTTCCGGTGCATCTGGTGACGGCCGAGAACATCGGCGCGGACGGCGGCGATCATCTGCACTACGATCCCGACAACGGCTATCGCGACATCTATCGACGCATCTGGCTCCGCCCGTGAAACTACCGCTCCCCCAATCGCTCACCGCGCAATTCACGCTCGTGGTTGCCTGCCTGGCAGCGCTGGTGGTCGCGGTCGGGGCCACGACGCTCTACTCGCTGGCAGGCTCCGCCCACGCTATCCGCCAGCTGGCCGACGAGCGGCTCGCGCGCCTGGAGGAGGCGCAGGACCTGGCGCAACGCACCCTGCTGATCGAGCGTATGGCGCTGCAGTTGTCGAATGACGATAGCGTCGACGCCGTGCGCAAGACTTATCAGCATGTCATCGAGCAGCTCGCCGCCTTCGACCGCCTCGTGGACCACTTGGCCACGGCGAGCGCGAGCGAAGATGTCAGCGTCGGCGCGCTGGAGATGCTTCGGTCGAGCCAGCGCTTTCGCAACACGGTCAACGTCGTCGCCCAACTGCGCGAGACCGCGCTGGCCTCCCGCGCCGCGCCGGCGTCCGCGCCGCGGTCGGGCGTGTCCTTGGCCAGCCTCGATGACGATCTGCGCCGCCAAGCCGACGCGCTGGCCGCCGCGGCGCACCAGCAGTCGGACTATTTCACGCGCGATTACCGCCAGGCGGTCCAGGACCTGGCCGAGCACTCGGACCGCACGAGCCGCTGGGTCGGCGCTGAAGTGGCGATGAGCCTGCTGCTCGCCTGGTTGATCGCCCGGGTATTCCTCGGCCGCCATGTCGTGGAGCGCTTGGACCGAGTCAGCCACGCGCTGCGGCACGGGGATGCCGGGGACGGCCTATCCGGCGACGGGCTATCCGGGGACGGCTTATCCGGCGGCGCGCAAGCCGTCGTCCCCGTGCACGGCGGCGACGAAATAGCCGACATGGCGCGCGCGGTCGAGCAGTTCCTCGAAGACCGGCGCCAGCGCAAACAGGCCGAGGACGCACTGAAGGCGCTCAACGCCGAGCTCGAGGCACGCGTCGCGCAGCGCACGGCCGAACTCAGCACGGCGCTTGAGGGCCTGACGGCCGAAATCGCCGAACGGCAGCGCGCCGAAGCGGCCGTGCGCGCCAGCGAGCACTTCCTGGACAGCATCGTCGAGAACATCCCCGACATGATCTTCGTGAAGGACGCCGCGACGCTGCACTACGTGCGCTTCAACAAGGCGGGCGAGCAGCTGCTTGGCTACCGGCGCGAGGAGCTCATCGGCAAGTCGGATCGCGAGCTGTTTCCGCCGGAGGAGGCGGCCTTCTTCGCGCAGAAGGATCGTGACGTGTTCGAATCGCGGCAGATGGTCGACGTGCCCGAGGAGACGGTTCACACGCGTCACGGGCCGCGTCTCGTGCACACGATGAAGATGCCGATCCTCGACGTGCGCGGCGAGCCGCGCTTCCTGCTCGGCATCTCGCGCGACATCACCGAGCACAAGCATGCCGAAGAGGAACTGCGGCGTTATCGCGAGCACCTCGAGGACATGATCCGCGAACGGACGGCCGAGCTGGCCGTCGCCAAGGAACATGCCGACGCGGCCAACCGCGCCAAGAGCGATTTCCTGGCGCACATGAGCCACGAGTTGCGCACGCCGTTGAACGGGATTCTGGGCTACGCGCAGATCCTCAAGTTCGACAAGGGCCTCGATCAACGCCAGACCGACGGCATCATGGTGATCCAGCGCAGCGGCGAACACCTGCTGGCGATCATCAACGACATCCTCGACATGGCGAAAATCGAGGCCGGCAAGGTGGAGCTCAACCTCTGCGACATTGCGCTCGACCGCTTCATCGACTTCATCGCCGATACGATCCGGGTGAAGGCATTGGAAAAGGGCTTGGCGTTCGCGTGCGAGATGGCGCCCGATCTGCCCGTCGGCGTGCGGGTCGACGAACAGCGGCTGCGCCAAGTGCTGCTCAATCTACTCTCCAATGCCATCAAATTCACCGAGGAAGGCAGCGTGCATCTGCGCGCCGGGTTCCTGCCGCCCGCGCGGCTGCGCTTCGAAGTACGCGATACCGGTATCGGCATCGAAGAGGCGCGCCTGGAGACGATCTTCCAGCCGTTCGAGCAAGCGAGCGACACGCGGCATCGGTTCGGCGGCACGGGGCTGGGCCTCGCCATCAGCCGGCAGCTCGTGCGCCTGATGGGCGGCGAGATTCGCGTCGAGAGCCGCCGCGGCGCCGGCAGCCTCTTCTGGTTCGAGCTCGACGTTCCGGTGGTCGCGCCTCCTGTGGCTGTCGCTCCGCCCGAATGGACGGTCAGCGGCTACAAGGGGCCGCGCAAGACCATCCTGGTCGTGGATGACGTGGCGGAGAACCGCGCCGTGGCGGTCGATATGCTCGGCCCGCTCGGCTTCCTGATGGCTCAGGCGAGCAACGGACTCGAAGCCTTGGAGAAAGTCAAAGTCCTGCGGCCGGCGCTCGTCCTGATGGATGTCGTCATGCCTGGCATGGACGGGATCGAAACCACGCGCCGCCTGCGCCACATGCCGGAGTTCCGGGATCTGGCCATTATTGCCGTCTCCGCCGGCGCCTCGGGGAGCGATGCGGCGAAAAGCCTGGCCGCCGGCGCCAACGCCTTTCTGACAAAACCGATCGACCTCAGCGCGTTGTTGTCACACGTTGCGGGTCTGTTGAATATCGAATGGAGCGACGAAGACCTGACGGCGCAGGCTGTGGACTCCGATGCTTTGGCTGCACCCGCTGCCGAGCTCATGACCGCGGCCTTGATCGCGCCGCCGCCGGATGAGATCGAAGCGCTGCACCACCTGGCGCGGCTCGGCGATATGCGGGGGATCGTTCAGCACGCTGCGCGGCTGACTGAACTCGATGAGCGGTATCGGCCTTTTGCCGAGCATCTTTGCCAGTTGGCGAAGGATTATCGGTCCAAGGCGATTCTCAGCTTCGTTAAGCGCTATTTGGTTGTGGCTCGATGAATTCGGTTCACTAGCGGTTGGTTTGTCGTGCGACTTTGATGCTTGGTGTGGCGTGCAACTTTGATGCTTGGTGTGGCGTGCAACTTTGATGCTTGGTTTGGCGTGCAACTTTGATTTCGCGCCGTTCCGTATAGTCCGTCCCTCCCCGGGACCGGGGTCACTTTGGTCCTTGCCCAAAGTAACCAAAAGCGCGTCCTGGGCGGACGGCCTAGCCCGGAGGCACTCAACCCTGTTAGTACCGATGTTCCAAGCGCAACCGTGGGAAACCGTTACTACTCGACGTACGTCCCGTTTGCATGCGGCACCGAATCGCGCAGAGTCGCAACAAATCGAAGCTGTCGAATTGGCCGCGCCCCACGTGCCTACGATTGGAGGCGAGCCCATGCGCACTGGACCACCGTAAGACAGTCTCTTTAGACCTCTCCTGACCTCCAGAGTCGATTTGACGCGAACGGACGACATTCTGTGCCGCGTGCTACTCGGCCGCGCGGCGAGTAGTAACGGTTTCCCACGGTTGCGTTCGAGATACCGGAACTAACAGGGTTGAGTGCCTCCGGGCTAGGCTGTCCGCCCAGGACGCGCTTTTGGTTACTTTGGGCAAGGACCAAAGTGACCCCGGTCCCGGGGAGGGACGGATTAAACGGACCGCCGCGAATTCAAAGTTGCACAACAACGACAACGACTATGGCGAGCCCGACTACCTCGCCCCCAACTCAACAAACTCACGAGCGAGCTTGCGAGCAGCATTCGCGAACATCAGAATATCGACACCAGTCGCGACAAACGTGCACCCAAGCTCAAGGTAATGCCTAGCGAGCGCCGCATCAGACGTCAGCGTGCCGGCCGCCTTGCCCGACGCCACGATCGTGCGAATCGCCGCATCGATCGCCTGCTGCACCTCCGGATGCCCGGCCTTGCCGCGATAGCCCATCGACGCCGCGAGATCCGCCGGCCCAATGAACACGCCATCAACGCCATCCACCTCGCAAATCGCCTGCAGATTCTCGAGCGCCGTCTTGGTCTCCGCCTGCACGAGCACACACGCTTCGTCATCGGCGACATCGAGGTAATCGCCCCGCGCACTCCAGCGCGACGCCCGTCCCACCGCGCTGCCCACGCCGCGCACGCCATGCGGCGGATAGCGCACGGCTGCCACCACCGCGCGCGCCTCGTCCGCCGTATCGATCATCGGCACGAGCAGATTGCGCGCGCCGATATCGAGCAGTCGCTTGATCAGCGACGGATCGCCGTTGACCGGCCGCACCACCGCTTCCGCCCGGTACGGCGCCACCGCCTGCAGTTGCGCGAGGATGCTGCGCAAGTCGTTCGGCGCATGCTCGCTATCGATCAGCAGCCAATCGAATCCCGCCGTCGCGCTGACTTCCGACAGATACGCATCCGCCATCGATAGCCAGAAGCCGATCTGACGCTGCTTGGCCTTGAGCGCGGCTTTGAATGGATTAAGCGCTGAAATCGGCATTTCGTTGGACATGGACATCACGCTCCACAGGTTGGTCGTCGAATCGGATCGGTTCCACTTTGCCGAGCAGGAACACATAGTTCAGGATCGCGAGCCCGATGAGCGCCGACGAAAACACCAGCGCAGGAATAAACGAGCCGGTCGCGCCGACAATCGCGCCCGTCACGATCGGCCCGATCACGCCGCCGATGTTGGATACCGTATTTTGTATACCAGCCACCATCGACACCGCATTGCGCGGCGCCACGTCGGCGGGCAGCGCCCACACTTGCGAAGCGGCGACCGTCGTGCCCGACTTCGCGATCGTGAGCAGCACCACCGCCATCACCGCGGACTGCGCGAACGCCGCGAGCCCGATGCTCGACGCCATCACGAGCCCGATCACGAGGAACAGCTTGCGCGTCGCCGTGAGCGAAAGCTTGCCGGAGCTGTAGACGCGATCGGAGGCCCAGCCCGCGAAAATCTCGACGACGATCGACGCCAACAGTGGCAACGACGCCATGAAACCCATCTCCATCATCGAAAGGCCGCGCGCCTTGATCAGATACGTCGGCAGCCACGTGATGAAGAAATACGAGTTGTAGTTGATCATGAAGAAGCCGATGCACATCGCCCAGATGTTGCGATGTGCGAGCAGCTTGCGCCATGGCGGCGCAGCGGTGTCTTCGTCGGTGTGCCGCGCGCTCTGCCCTTCGCGGATGTGCGCGAGTTCGGCTGCGTTCACGCGTTTGTGGGCGGCGGGCGAATCGGTGAACGTGAACTGCCAGACGACGAACCAGGCGATGCCGAGCAAGCCGGTGATCGCGAACGTGATCCGCCAATCGAACATCGCGAGCAGGAGCGCGATCAGCGGCATGGCGATCGCACCGCCGAGCTTCGAGCCGCTGTCGAAGATGCCCGCTACCGTCGCGCGTTCCTTGCGCGGAAACCACTTCGAGGCGATGCCCGCGTTGCTCGGGTAGGCGCCCGCCTCACCCGCACCCAGCGCGACGCGCAACGCGACCAGCGACTTGAAGCCCGTTGCGAGCCCCGTCACGGCGGTGGCGGCCGACCACCAGAACACCGAGAAGCCGAGCACCGCCTTCTGACCCAAGCGGTCGGCGAGTATGCCCGCGGGCAATTGCAGCAGCGCGTACGACCAGAAGAACGCGGACATCACGATGCCCATTTCCATCGCGCCCAAACCGAACTCCGACTGGATGTGGGGCGCCGCCGCCGCAAGCACGGTGCGGTCGATATAGTTGATCGCGATCGCCGCCCACATCAGGCCAGCCACGAGCCAGCGCACCTTCGAGCGCGGCTGTTGCGGGTCATCCTGCATGTCTTGTCTCCTTTCCCATGCAATGCTCTCCTGCACTTCCTATGGCGCATCGCGCGACGCTTCGAGGCGTCTGTTCGCGATACGAGGTGCAACGTCTTACGCCTCAATCAACTCACGATGCCCATGTGCCACGGCACGAACTCGTGATCTCCCAGGCCCAGCATTTCGCTCTTGGTGCGCTCGCCCGAGGCGGCGCGCAGTATGTGTTCGAAGATGTCCCGCCCCATCTCGTCGATGGAGCGCTCGCCGTCGACGACGAGCCCGCAGTTGATGTCCATGTCCTCGACGAGGCGCTTGAACATCGGCGTGTTGCTCGCGAGCTTGAGCGTCGGCGCGGGCTTCGAGCCGAACATCGAGCCGCGGCCCGTCGTGAAGCAGATGAGGTTCGCGCCGCTCGCGATCTGCCCCGTGACGGCGACCGGGTCGTAGCCCGGCGAATCCATGAAAACGAAGCCCGCGCGGTCGATCGGCTCGGCGTATTCGTACACCGCCTGTAGCGGCGTGGTGCCGCCCTTCATCGCCGAGCCAAGCGACTTTTCGAAGATGTTCGCGAGACCGCCCTGCTGATTGCCGGGCCCGACCACGCCGTTGAACTGGCCGTTATGGCCGCGCGTGTAGCGCTCCCACCACGCAAGCCGGTCGAGCAGCTTCTGGCCGACCTCGGGCGTCACGGCGCGGCGCGTGAGCATGTATTCGACGCCGTGGATCTCTGGCGTCTCCGAAAGAATCGCCGTGCCGCCGTGGCGCACGAGCAAATCCATCGCCGCGCCGAGCGCGGGATTGGCGGTAATGCCGGAAAAGCCGTCCGACCCGCCGCATTCGAGCCCGATCTTCAGATGGCTCGCGGACACCGGACGACGCTCAATGTCGTTCGCGGCAGGCAGCATCTGCTGGATCGCGGCGATGCCCGCCTCGATCGTCGCGCGAGTGCCGCCCGTGTCCTGCATCACGAGCGCATGCAGCGCCTTATCCGTATGCAGCCCCTGTGATTCGAGCAGGCCGGCCACTTGGTTGCGCTCGCAACCCAGTCCGACGACGAGCACGCCCGCCAGATTCGGATGACGCGCATAGCCCGCCAGCGTGCGCCGCAGCACATCGAAGTGCTCGCTCGGCGACGACATCCCGCAGCCGCTCGTTTGCGCGAACGCGACCACGCCGTCCACGTTCGGATACGCGGCCAGACGTTCCGGCGTGAACCTCGCGGCGATGTGCTTGATGACCGTGGCCGAGCAATTGACCGAAGCGAGAATGCCGATGAAATTGCGCGTCGCGACGCGCCCGTCCGGACGCACGATGCCTTGGAACGTCGCGCGCTCGGATTCGGGAAAGTAGTCGACGGGACGCACATCCAGACCAAAACCCGGATCGCGCTCGAAATCGATCAACTCGATGTTGTGCGCATGAACATGCTCGCCGGCTTCGATATCGCGCGCCGCACGGCCGATGATCGCGTTGTACTTGCGGATCGGCTCGCCGCGAACGATGCGCCTGGCCGCCACCTTGTGACCGGCCGCGATCTGCGCACGCATGCGCACCACCGCCTCGCCGACGCGCACCTGCTGGCCGATCGCAAGCGCCTCGCGCGCGATCAGCACGTTGTCCGCGTCATTGAGCCTGAGCAACGCGCCGGTGAAATTCGTGGTGGCCTGCAGCATGCGATCGAATCCTCTATGGCCGCGCGCGATCACGCGCTGCCGTCTCCTTCTGATTGTGGGCTGTTACCGGTTTATGTAACCGGTAACATTGGCTCCCATGCTAGTACGCTTTGAAGAGAATTGCCAGCGGGTTTTTTGGGGAGGTACCGGTAGGTGGTCGAGGGCATGCGCCCGTTTGCGCAGATGGATGCGATGATATACGATATGTATATCATGCAACGGAGAAGGCAATGAGCCGAGTCTTGGTCGACATACCCGATACGCAGCTCGAAGCGCTCGCGGCAATCGTGGAGGAAGAGCAACGCCCCCGCGCCGCGCTCATCCGCGACGCGATCGAGGCCTATATCGCGGATCACAAGCGCTTGCGCGGGGGCGACGTCTTTGGCCTGTGGAAGCGCAAGAAAATCGACGGGCTCGAATATCAACAGGAGATGCGCTCGGAATGGTAAAAGCCCTTTTTGACACGAACATCCTGATCGATTATCTCGGCGGCGTCGGCGCGGCCCAGAAAGAGCTGTCGCGCTATGAGTCGCGAGCCATCAGCGCGATCACGTGGATGGAAGTGCTGGTTGGCGCCACGGCGGATGAAGATAGGGCGATCCGCCTATGGCTGAACTCGTTTGACGTCATCGCCTTGGACACTGCGATCGCGAATCGCGCTGTCGCGATTCGCAAAGAGAAAAGGATTCGCCTGCCCGACGCGATTGTCTGGGCGTCCGCGCAAGTGAATTCGCTGTTGCTCGTGTCACGCAATACGAAGGATTTTCCGGCGGATGAACCCGGTGTCCGTGTGCCCTACAACGTTTAAAAGCCGTGACCAAGACCCCGATGCCGCCGCTTCCGCAAGCACCTCGCCCCGCCACCGCGCGGCGCGCCCGCAAAAGCACTGGACGCGTGACTTTGAGCGACCTCGCCGAGCTGATCGGCGTAACGAAGGTGACGGTCTCGCGGGCGCTCAATACGCCCGAGCTCGTATCGAGCGAAACGCTCGAACGCGTGCGCGCCGCCGTGCAGCAGACTGGCTACACGCCCGATCTGATCGCGGGGTCGCTCGCGTCCAATCGCAGCCGCCTGATCGTCGCGCTGATTCCGGCCATGGCGGGCAGCGTGTTTCAGGAAACCGTCGCCGCGCTGACCGCCGAGCTCGCCGCTGCCGGCTATCAACTCCTGCTCGGCCAGAGCGGCTACGACGAATCACGCGAGGACGCCCTGCTCGATGCGATCGTCGGCCGGCGCCCGGCCGGCATTGTCCTGACCGGCGTCGTCCATTCCGAGCACGCGAAGCAAAAGCTGAAGGCGTCCGGCATTCCCGTCGTCGAAACTTGGGACATCACGCGTGCGCCGCTCGACATGCTCGTCGGCTTTTCGCATCAGAAAGTGGGCGAAGCAGCGGCGCGCTATCTGCAAGAACGCGGCGCGCGGCGTCCGGCGATCGTGACGCCGGGCGATCATCGCGCGCAAACGCGTGCGCAGGCGTTCGTCAAGGCATTCGAAACCGCGCAGGACATTCCCGTCGTATCCGTCGAATCGCCGGCCAACCTCGGGGACGGCCGGCGCGCGCTGACGCGCCTGCTCGACGCGCACCCCGACATCGACGCCGTATATTGCGGTGCCGACATCATGGCGCTCGGCGTGCTGATGGAAGCGCGGCACCGGGGCTTGTCGATCCCGGGGCAGTTGAAGGTGATCGGCTACGGCGACCAGAACTTTGCCGCCGATACCGATCCGCCGCTCACCACGATCCGTATCGACGGCACTCGGATCGGCAAGCTGGCCGCGTCGATGCTCGTCGACAAGATCGAAATGGGGACTGGAAAGCAACGCAAGGTCGATGTCGGTTTTACGTTGGTCGAGCGGGAAACGGCCTGAAAAGTCAGATCAAAGTTCACCTGCCATTCGCGCGCAAGCGACCTATCCTGAAAGATCACACAGAGTTTTTTCAATGCGATATCTGACAGGAGGTGTGCCATGTCAATGTCTGCAATCCTCGAGGATGCCCTGCGCAACAAGGGCTCCCGGTACGAACTCGTCCACCACCCTTATAGCCACTCCAGCATGGAAACGGCCGCAGCGGCCCACATTCCGGGTGACCGCCTCGCGAAGACCGTGCTCTTCGAAGACGAGCACGGCTACATCGCCGCCGTGCTGCCGTCGACCTATGCCGTGAAGCTGTCCGAGTTGTGGTCGAAAACGGGACGGCGTCTCACGCTCGCGAAGGAAGTCGATTTGCGCGAGCTGTTCAAGGACTGTGAATACGGCGCGCTGCCGCCCGTGTGCACGGCCTACGGCATGACCACCTATCTCGACGAAAGCCTGGCGAACCAGCCGGACGTCTACTTCGAGGCCGGCGATCACGAAGAGCTGGTTCACATGGATGCCGATCAGTTTCTGGCGCTGATGGATAGCGCGGAGCGTGGCCGCTTCGGACGGCGGATGCAGGGAAAGACGGTTTGAAGTGTTAATTTGGGTCGACGAAGAAGCGGCTGGTGTCGAAACCAGCCGCTTCTTTTTTGTTCCCAACCGGGTTGATCAAGTAGCGGGCCGTGCGTGCCCGTCATCCCCCATCGCCCGCGCTTCATCGTATTCGCGCGAAATGTCCTGGTTGGTGTGATCGCCCATCATCGAAGCCGAGATCAGACTGAGCACCGCGCATGCGAGGACGTAGCACGCGACTGCGTAGCCCGAGTGGTAGTAGGCAAAAAGCGCAGTCGCAATGAGCGGTGCAGGACCGCCCGCGATGACCGACGCCAACTGGTAGCCAAGCGACGCGCCGCTGTAACGCATCCGCCCCGTGAAGGACTCAGCAATGAAAGCCGCCTGCGGGCCGTACAACATGGCGTGCGGCACCAGCGAAAGCACGATGGCCACAAAGATCCAGAGTGGACTCTTGGTATCGACCATGCTGAAATAGACGAAGCCGAATATGCCGGCGCAGACAGCGCCGATCAAATACATCTTGCGCCGCCCTATCAGATCGGACACGTGGCCAAAGAGCGGGATGGTGAAGAACTCCAGCACGGCAGCGGCCAGCACGGCCGTCAACAACAAGTCGCGTGTCGCGCCCAGGTTCCGCACGCCATAGGTGAAGACGAAGGCCGTGTAGATATAGAAAGGCGCCTGCTCCGCCATGCGAGCAAAGGCCGAGAGAATGATGTCCTTCGGCTGGCGGCGTATCACCTCGAGAATCGGTGTCTTCTCGATCTTGTGCTCGGCGAGAAGCTTCGCAAAGATCGGCGTTTCGAGAATATTCAAGCGGATATAAAGACCGATCGCGACCAGCACGATGCTCAGGAAGAACGGGACTCTCCAGCCCCACGTCGCGAAACTGCCGGCGGAAATCTGGCTCATCGCCAGCACTGCCAAGTTAGCCAGGAACAGTCCCGCCGGCACCCCGAACTGCGGCCAGGAGGCGACGAAGCCACGATGCCCGTTCGTGCGCGCCCATTCCATCGACATCAAGACCGAGCCGCCCCATTCACCGCCCACACCTACGCCTTGAATGAAGCGCAGCACCGTGAGGATCACCGCGCCCCAGATGCCGATCGTCGCGTACGTTGGGACGAAGGCCACGGCAAAGGTGGCAAGCCCCATCAACAACAGCGTCACGATCAGCGTGGCCTTGCGCCCGATCCGATCGCCGTAGTGGCCAAAAATGGCCGCGCCAACCGGTCTGGCAACAAAGCCGACGGCATAGATCAGGAACGCCTGCAAGGTGCCGACGAGCGGATTCGATTCAGGGAAATACAGCTTCGCGAAGATCAGGCCGGTCACGATGCTGTAGAGAAAGAAGTCGTACCATTCGATCGTAGTACCGATCGTACTTGCAATCACGGCGCGGCGTAGTTGGCGCCGGGATTCCTCTTCGGAGAGGGGCATCGCCCCTGGGGACGTCGTAGCCATTTGATGTCCCTCCCACAAAAAAGAGACATAAATATATCGACAATACGCACTCCGATAGGTTCATTAGATGACGACAACGCCTATCCATCATCCGCACAACGACTCATTCGAATCGTCTTATCGACACGAAGCAAGTAAATTTTTCTTCGGGTTATGTCTATATGCTCAGGATGACTGAGCATATATTTCATGAACTTGCCGGTAACAATATCCTGACCCAAGCATGGAAACGTTGCGAGACCGACCCTACAGCGGCATCTCCAGATCCGCCATCGTGGCCGCGAGAAACCGCGCGGCCTCGCCGCCCGTCACGACGCGGTGATCGAACGTGAGGCTCAGCGGCAAGATTTTGTGGACGGCGGGCACGCCGCCTGCGGCGACGACCTGCTCATGAATCCGCCCCGCGCCGAGAATGGCGACAGTCGGCGGCACCACCACGGGCGCCGCATATTTACCGGCGATCATGCCGAAGTTCGACAGCGTGATCGTATTGCCCCGCATCTCTTCAGGCGGAATCTTGCGGGCGCGGATATCGACGCGCATCCGGTCGAGCCCGCCGCGCAAATCCGCCGCGTCGCGATGCGCGACGTTGCGCAGCACCGGCACGAACAGCCCATCCGGCAAGTCGACCGCAATGCCCAGATCGATTTTCTCGACCACGTGGCGCCGCCCCGTGTGTCCGTCGAACCATGAATTGAGCCCCGGCTCGGCGCGACAGCCGGCGACGAGCGCGCGAATCAGGCGGATCGTCACGTCGGTATGCGGCGGCCAGGCGTGAATGTCGGCGTCGTCGATGACCGTGGCCGCCGCGACCTCGCTTTGCGCGCGCGCCATGTTCTGCGCCATCGCACGCCGCACGCCGCGCAGCACTTCGGGCGGCCCGAGTTCGGCGAGGACCTTCGCAACGCGCTGCACGTCCGCCGCCGTGATCACGCCCTCGGGCCCCGATGGCGTCACCATCGCGAGATCGACGTCGAGCTTGCGCGCCAGCGCCCTCACCGCAGGCATCGCCTTGAACGCGCCAACGCCGGCGCCACCACCTGAACTGATGCCGCCCATACCACCGATCGCGGCAGGCGTTTCCTGCACGACTTGCTGTCCGACCGCCATATGGCCGACGACAGTGCCCGCATCGGCGTCGTCGGCCTCGCCTTCGAACGCGACGAGCGGAGCGCCCAGATGCACGATATCGCCCGGCTGCCCGAACAGCTTCGCGATGCGCCCCGCTTGCGGCGAGGGAATCTCGACGATCGCCTTCGCCGTTTCGACCGACAAGAGCGGTTGGTCCGCGCCTACGTCGTCGCCGAGCTTGGCGTGCCACTCGACGATTTCCGCTTCCTGCAGTCCTTCGCCCAGGTCGGGGAGTTTGAAGATTTTCATGACGCCTCCCGCTGGGCCGCCCCGAGGGAGGCGTCGGCCCCCTCGGGGGGAGCTTTGCATGGGACCGGAGTAACCGCTAAAGCGCTAACTCCGGTCGACAGCGAACGTAAGTGAGCGTGGGGGTTGTTCATCTTGGACTAGGCCTCCAGCGCTTGCCTGACCGCAGCGACGATGCGTTCCACGCCGGGCATGTATTGGCTTTCGAGTCTGAAGAGCGGCACCACCACGTCGTAGCCGGTGACGCGCTGTACGGGCGCGAGCAGCGTGTACAGCCCGCGCTCGGCGATGTTGGCCGCAATTTCCGCGCCGACGCCGCCGGTGCGCGAACCCTCGTGCACGATCACGCAGCGTCCCGTCTTGGCGACCGATGCGAGGATCGTCGCCATGTCGAGCGGCTTGAGCGTCGCGACGTCGATCACCTCGGCCATCACGCCTTCCTGCGCGAGCAAGTCGGCCGCGGCCTGCACGTCCTGCAGCGCGCCGCCCCAGCTCACGAGCGTCACGTCCGAACCGTCGCGCAGCGTGAAGCAGCTATCGAGCGGCAGCGCCTCGCCGTTGTCCTCGACCGACTGCCGGTAGAGGCGATAGAGGCGCGTCGGCTCGAAGAAGACGACTGGGTCGGGGTCGCGAATCGCCGCGAGCAGCAAGCCGTAGGCCCGTGCCGGCGACGAAGGCGTGACCACGCGCAACCCCGGGATATGGGTGAACAGCGCCTCGGGGCTTTCCGAATGATGCTCGGGCGCGTGAATGCCCGCGCCGCACGGCGAGCGAAGCACGAGCGGGCAAGCGAGCCGCCCGCGCGTCCGATGACGCAGACGCGAGGCGTGATTGAGGATGTGGTCGATAGCCGGATAGATGAAGCCGCTGAACTGGATTTCGGCAACGGGCTTCAATCCCATCGCCGCCATGCCGACCGCCGTGCCGGCGATCGCGGTTTCGGCCAGCGGCGTATCGAGCACCCGCTCCACGCCGAAACGCGTCTGCAAGCCGGCCGTCGCGCGAAACACGCCGCCGTTCACGCCGATGTCCTCGCCGAGCAGCACCACTGCGGGATCGTGCGCGAGTTCGTAGGCGAGCGCCTGATTGAGCGCTTCGATCATATTGAGATCAGCCATGGCGGCCCCCGTTGCTGCCGTTTCCACCGTTCGCTGGTGCGAAATACCGCGCCAGCTCCAGTTGCTCGCGCATCGCGGGCGGCAACGTCTCAAACAGATGATCAAACATCGCGGATACGTCCGGCTGCGGGACCGCCAAATACGCCTCGACGGCCTGCTCGACTTCGGCACGGCACGTCTTCGCGAGCGCTTCTTCTCGCGCCTTGTCCCACACGTTTGCGCGCATCAGGTAAGTGCGCAAACGCAGCAGCGGCTCGTTCTCCCATTGCTTGTTGATGAGTTCGGCGTCGCGGTAGCGCGTCGCGTCGTCGGCGGTCGTGTGGTCGCCGAGGCGATAGCTGAGCGCTTCGATCAGCGTCGGGCCGTCGCCGCGGCGCGCCTTCGTGAGCGCCGAATGAACCACGTGATGAACCGCGATCACATCGTTGCCGTCGACCTGCACCCCATCGATGCCCGCCGCGATCGCTTTTTGCGCGAGCGTCTGCGCCGCGCTCTGCCGGCTGCGCGGCACCGAGATCGCCCACTGGTTGTTGTTGACGACGAGCACGAGCGGCGCGCGCCACACGCCCGCCAGATTCATCGCCTCGTAGAAATCGCCCTTGGACGTGCTGCCGTCGCCGAAAATCGTCACCGCGACGCGCGCTTCGCGCCGCAGCATGAACGCGTAGGCCGCGCCTGCGGCATGGCACACCTGGGTGCCGATCGGCACGCAATTCGGAAAGTCTTGGCGCGGCACGGCAAAATCGCTGCCGCGCTCGTCGCCGCCCCAATACAGCAGGCTTTCGGCCATCGTGACGCCGCGCAGCAATTGCGCGGCGTGGTCGCGATAGGACGGAAACAGCACGTCGTCAGGCTGCATCGCGCTCGCGACGCCCACGCCGATCGCCTCCTGCCCCACCGAGGACGCAAACGTGCCGAGCTTGCCGGTACGCTGCAGTGCAACGGCCTTGGTATCGAACGCGCGGGTGAGCACCATCGCGCGATAGAGCGGGATCAGCGCCGCCGCATCGTGTGCAAACGCGGGCAACGGCTGGACCGGTTCGCCGTCCGGACCCAGATACTGCGTGTAGCCGATATGAAAACTGGCAGCCGTGGTCATGACCACCCCCTGTCGATCAGAGTTGGCGCTTTAGCGCCTACTCTGATCCCATGCAAAGCTCTTCAGCCTACCGATCCTTTATCGTAGTTATAGGCGAGTTCATAGGCTATAGACTGGAAGCAGCCCTGCGTGCAGTCGGCCGCATAACGCGTGCCGCGCCATGCAGGATTGCGCGGTTCACCCTCCCTGGAGGCGCACATGGCAACGGCAATCATCACCCCACGCAACGACGGCCCGTATTACATCAAGGGCGAATTCAAGATCGTCACGCAAGGCGGCAAATCGATCGATGTCGAAAAGGACGAAGTCTGGCTCTGCCGATGCGGCCACTCGGGCAACAAGCCGTTCTGCGACGGCACGCACAAGAAGGCGGGGTTTACGAGCAATCTCGACGAGCCGCCAAAGGAAGCAGGCGAGACGCCTTGACGCGCCCAAGCATCCCCAGGCGCCCTACTTCACCGCCCCAAGCGCCAGCCCCTTCACGAGATACTGCTGCAGCCACGCGAACACGACTGAAACCGGCAGCGTGGCGCACAGCGTCGCCGCCATCACCAGATGCCACTCGACCGTGTACTTGCCGGCGACCATGTCGGTCACCTGCACGGTCAGCGTCTTGTTCTCGGGCGAGCGGATCAGCGTATAGACCACCGCGAACTCATTCCACGCGCTGATGAAGGTGAAGATCGCCGTTACGACGATCGCGGGCACGGCAAGCGGCAAGAACACCTTGAAGACCGCCTTCGTGCGTCCGCATCCTTCGAGCCACGCCGACTCTTCGAGATCGCGCGGCACGGTCTGAAAGTAGGACGACAGCATCCACACCGCGAACGCGATATTGAACGCGGCGTACGAGACGATCACGCCGAGCTTCGAATCGACGAGGTTGCCGTCGCCATACGGGATCATCGCGGCGAGCCTGAAGAGGCCGACCACGAGCAGAATCGGCGACAGCATCTGCGTGACGAGCAGGAACTGCCGGTACACGCCGCGTCCTCTGAACGGAAAGCGCGCGAGCGCGTAAGCGGCGGGCACGCTGACGGCGAGCGCGAGCGACGTCGACAGAAAACTGACCACGCAACTGTTCTTCAACGCGACGCCGAAGTTGGCCGCGTCCCACATCTCGACGAAGTTCTCCCACCGCCAATGCACGGGCAGCCAGCGGGCCGGATAGACGAAGATCTCGTCGGCCGGCTTGAAGGCCGTGCACAGCATGACCGCGAACGGGAACAGCACGATCACGATCAGCGGCGACAACGCGAGCCAGCACCATACGGTGCGTTTCATCTTGGCGTTCACGCGCTTTCCCCCTCTTGCTTGGGCTGCAGGCGCAAGTAGATCACCGTGAACACAAAGAGCATCACGAGCATGATCAGCGACACCGCCGCCGCCTGACCGGGACGCCCGAGCCTGAACCCCAGCTCGTAGAGGTACGTGACGAGGATGTGGGTGCTTTCATCGGGCCCGCCTTGCGTCATGACCCAAATGATGGGAAACGAATTGAACACGTAGATCACGTTCAAGAGGATCGCCATGTTCACGAAAGGCCGCAGCAAAGGCAGCGTCAGCTTGCGGAACTGCTGCCAGGCGCTCGCGCCGTCGATGCGCGCGGCTTCATAGATATCGGCCGGCACGGAAGAGAGACCGCCCAAGAGAATCGTCACCGTGAACGGAATCGACACGAGAATGCCGATGCCGATCTCCACCGGAAACGCGAATTCGGGCGTCGCCAGCCAGTGGATCGGCCCGCCGATCAGCCCGAGCCGCTGCAGCGTGACGTTGACCATCCCGTAGTCGTCGTTGAACGCCCAGCGCCAGACCACGGCCGTCATCGTCAGCGACACCGACCACGGCAGCATCACGATCGTGCGCGCGATGCCGCGCCCGTAAAAGTCCTGATTGAGCACAAGCGCGACCGGCACGGAAAACAGCACCGTGCCGCCGACCACGCACGCGGTCCACACGATCGTGCGCCTGACCGAGTCGATGAACACGGGATCGCCGAATACGCTGTAGAAGTTCTGCAGGCCGTTGAAGCCGCGTATCGCCCCGAAGCGCGACACATCGTGCACCGACTGGTACACGATGTTGAAGATCGGGTAGCTGATGATGAACAGCGCGAGGATCAGGCTCGGCACGATTAGCAGCCAAGGCTGATTGAAGCGCGACGCCGCCGAGCGGCCGACACCGGTTTGATCGTAGGGGACGTGGGCCATAAGTTGCGCGCGTGGACAGGCGGCACAGGCTCGCGCCAGGCCGCCCGCCGTGACATCGTTACATCAATGACCGAGCGACTTGTCGGCCTGGGTAGCCGCCGCCTTCAGCGCATCGGCCGGCTGCGCCTTGCCGAGATAGACCGACTGCATCGCATCCGTCACGGCCTTCGCCGTGTCTTCCCAGCCGGTGACGGTCGGCGCGAAGCGAGCCGTCGGCAGGAGCGCGACAAACGCCTTGGTGTCCGGATCGTTGAACGCCGGATCGGCCGCCTCAGCCTTCGTGGTCGGCAGGAAACCCTCGGTGCTCGTGAACTCGACGCGCGGCTCCTTCGTGAACAGAAAGTCGAGGAACTTCCAGGCCGACTTCTTCACCTTCGAGTTCTGGAACATCATGATCGAATCGGTGACGGCATAGGTTGCGGCCGTGGTGCCCTTCGGAATCGGCGCAATCCCATACTTCAGGTTCGGCGCTTCCTTCTTGATCTGCTTCGCGAGGAACGGCGCCGAAATCATCATCGCCACGCGGCCCTGCTTGAAGAGGTTCTGCACGTCCTCGCGGCTGTAGCCCGTGACGCCCGGCTGCGTGAGCCCGTCGTCGATCATCGACTTGTACATCGTCGCGGCCTTGACGCCGGCCGGCGAACCGAACACCGCCTGGTTCGCCTTGTTGACGACCTCGCCGCCGTTGGTCCACAGCGCGTAGTAGAAATAGACGTCCGTTTCGATTTCCTTGCCCTGCAGGCCAAAGCCCGCGATGTTCTTCGCCTTCAGCTTCTTCGAAGCATCGATGACGTCGCTCCAGGTCTTGGGACCATTCGGATAACCAACCGAAGCGAGCATGTCCTTGTTGTAGTAAAGCGCGCGTGCGGAAGCCGCGATCGGCAGGCCGTAGGTCTTGCCGTCGATCTGGCCCGGGGCCAGGAACGGGCCGATGAAGCGGTTCTTGAAGTTCGGGTCCATGTAGCTGTCGAGCGGCTCGGCCACGCCGTCCTTCACGAAGTCGAGGAGCCAGCGCGTGCCGATGATCGCGAGGTCGGCGTTGGCGCCGCCGGAAATGTCGGTCTGCAGCTTTTGTTGCAGCGTGTCCCAGTTCACGTCTTCGATCTTGATCGTCGTGCCGGGGTTGGCTTTCTCGAACTCGCGGGCCATCTTCTCGAAGTACGGCGCGGTCGCGTCGCTGTAGTGGGCGACGGTGACGCGCACCGTGTCGGCCTGGGCCGCCACGGCGATTCCAGCAAACGCCAGCGCCACGGCGAATTTGCCAAGCGCGAGGGAAGCACGGGATTGCAACGACATGTTGACTCTCCTGAATGAATCCGCCGCCTGACAGGCCGCCGGGTTGTTGATTATTTGAATTGCGAAAAATCCTACGTTACGAAAATAGACTTGTCACGTAGGATCTGCACATTTTTGGCGCGCCTATCGTTTGCCTAATATGTTGTTAAGAAAGCCGAAATGGTGCAATGCGGGCTGGGTTGTCTTAATGCGGCAAACCAGTCGAAACTGGGCTTTCATAGTGGCCCTTTTGAAAGCGACCCAACAAACGAGGACAGCGATGAATCGTGTCGTGCTGGTGACGGGCGCATGCGGCGGAATCGGCGGCGCGCTGTGCAGGCGTTTCATAGAGGCGGGGGATGACGTGCTCGCGCTCGATATCGAATCAGCGGCCCTGAGCACGCTCGCCGCCGAACTCGGCGCGGATCGCGTGACGCCGATCGCGGTGGACTTGGGCGATGCAGCGGCCGTTAAAACCTCGGTCGCACAAGCCGTTTCCGCTAAAGGCCGCCCCATCGACGTGCTCGTCGCCAATGCGGGCGGCGCGCAAAGCGGCTCGCTCGCTTCCACCGATGCGGCAAGCTGGCAGCGCGACGTGCATCTCAACCTCGACGGCACCTATCACACGGTCGAAGCCGTGCGCGCTTCGATGATCGAGCGCAAGCGCGGCGCGATCGTGCTGATTGGCTCCGTGAACGGCATGACCGCGTTAGGTCATCCGGCATATAGCGCCGCCAAAGCGGGCTTGATCAGCTATACGAAGGCGCTTGCGATCGAGTTGGGCCGCCACGGCATCCGCGCGAACATCGTCTGCCCCGGCACCGTGAAGACGCCGGCCTGGCAGGCTCGCGTCGACAAGAATCCGCAGGTGTTCGAAGCATTGAAGAAGTGGTACCCGCTCGGCGACTTCGCGACGCCCGACGATATCGCCGACGCCGTGATGTTCCTCGCCTCGCCGATGGCGCGCGTGATCACCGGGGTCGCGCTGCCGGTCGACGGCGGGCTCATGGCGGGCAACCGGCTGATGGCCGAGGAGCTGACGCTCGAATCGTTTTGAATCGCTAAACAACGCGTTTTTCGCTAAAACACCGCATCCGACCGCAACGAGGACAGCATGGCAGCAGTGCAGATGAGCGGCATTTTCAAACGCTATGGCGACACCCAGGTCGTGCACGGCATCGATCTTTCGATCGACGAGGGCGAATTCGTCGTGCTGGTCGGCCCGTCGGGTTGCGGCAAGAGCACGCTGATGCGTATGGTCGCCGGGCTCGAGGAGATCACGGGCGGCGAGCTGACCATCGGCGGCAAGCGCGCGAACGGGCTTTCGCCGCAGCAGCGCAATGTATCGATGGTGTTTCAGAGCTATGCGCTCTACCCGCATCTGTCCGTCTTCGACAACATCGCCTTCGGTCCTCGCATCCGCAAAGAGCCGGCGACGAGCTTCAAGCCGCGCATCGAGGCCGCCGCGAAGATGCTGAACTTGAGCAGCTATCTGGACCGCTTGCCGCGCGCGCTGTCGGGCGGCCAGCGGCAGCGCGTCGCGATGGGGCGCGCGGTGGTGCGCGAGCCGGAGCTGTTCCTGTTCGACGAGCCGCTATCGAACCTCGACGCCAAACTGCGCGTACAGATGCGCACCGAAATCAAGGCGCTGCATCAGCGCTTGAAGAACACCGTGATCTACGTGACGCACGATCAGATCGAGGCGATGACGATGGCCGACCGCATCGTCGTGATGAACGCGGGGCGCATCGAACAGATCGGCCGGCCGCTCGAGCTGTACGACCACCCTGCGAACCTGTTTGTCGCGAGTTTTCTCGGCTCGCCGTCGATGAATTTCGTGGAAGGCGAATGGCAGCGCGACGCTCAGGGGGCGCGGCTAATGCTCGCCGACGGCGGCTCGATTGCGCTGCCGCAGACGAACCTGTCCACCGCTCCGGGCGCGAAGATCACGCTCGGCATCCGGCCCGAGCATATCGAAACGCGGGCGTCGGAGGGCGTGGTGATGGAAGTCGAAGTGACCGAGCCGACCGGAGCCGAAACCCACTTGTACGGCAAGATCGGCGGCAACACGTGGTGCGCCACCACGCGCCAACGCGCGACGATCGAGCCCGGTCAGCGCGTGACGCTGCGCCTGCCCGGCGAGCACGTGCATCTGTTCGATACGGGGAGCGGGCAAAGGCTGGGGTGAGTCAGATCACGAAATGCTTCGCTTCGTGAGTGAGACTCGTAGCCGGCATCAAGTCAGCGCGCGCGATACGCACTAGCGCCAACGCACGCGTGCGAGGCGGATTCCCCGGGATGCGCGCGATGCGGAATTCGATCTCCGAGCCCGCGTCCGCACCGCCTGCGTCGACGATCACATTCATCCGGTTGAGCCTAACGAGCTTCTTCGTGACATCGACATGCGCTGCCGTATCAGAGAGAACCTCGCAAACGAGCGTCAATTGCCTTTCGAGCGCTTCGGACTTTTGCCCGAGTTTCGCGAGGTTCTGCTCGTTTTCATCGATTTTCTCCTGTACGTGCGCAGCCTCCGTGAGCTTGGCCAGCGCCCCGCCGCTCGCCAGTGAATTCATGCCGACGTTGCGACGCTCGAGCAACTGCAAACGCGCTTTAAGCAGTGCGTGCTCCTCTTCGAGTTCAGCGCGCCGGGACGCGTCGGCCTCGATGCTCGCGAGCCCTTCCACGGCAAGCTGATCGACGGCAAGCCGGATCAGCTCCTGGCGGACGTCCTCGACAGTAGCAGCGCAAAGGCGCACGACATGATCGCCGAAGCTGACGGTGGTCCGCGCGACGTCCGTACGCACCATGCCGCCCTCTTGCTTCACACCGAGTCCATTGCGCTCGGTCATCGCCATGCTGAGCACACCGATGACCTCGTCGGCACAGGGATATTGGTCGAAATACGCTTGCACGTCGGCGGAACGGCTGATTGCTTCCGTAACATCGGCCGCGGTGGCAAAGAAGGCGTGAACGTGCGAATCGGAAGACCAGGCTGACGCGCTCGCTTGAAGCGGCGCCGGCAACAGTTCGGCGAGCTTGCCGATGTGTTCGAGCGAAACCCGCACGGCGGCCCCAAGTCGCGCTTGATACCGGTTCGCGAGACGCAGTTGCGGACTCATCGCGACGATGCGCTCGACGGCTTCACGCGTTTGCTGCGTATCGCATCCGGCGGACTCCGAAATTGCGCCATCGCGGCGCAGGAGCCAGTTGAAGATACCCATGGTCGACCTCCGTATTCGACAGTTCCTTAGTCATGCTGCTTGACGATCAAGACATCGATCGTGCGGTTCTGTCGTGTAGTTCTGTGACCAGGCAATCCGGAACGACCATGCTCGATACCATGGTAGGAAATTGCCGCCGGGCTGCCTTTGTCCTTGGTCAACAATTTCGAGATGAACCAGCGCCATGGCTTTCGATTTGTAATTTTATGAACAAAGCACGGGTTTTTAAGCGCCCGCAGTGACACCCGGCGAAATACTTTTGCAACAGCTTGAATCGGCGCGTCCTTCTATAGTCCATCCGTCGCCACGCCGCAGCGCGCGAAGTGGCCCGAACCGAGAAGGACGCACCGTGAAACTCCGCTCATTTGCCCTCCAGTCCGCCGACGCCAAGCCGGCTCCCGCCGCGATTGCCGCACCCGCGCGCGGCCTCCTGCGAAACCTCGTGCTCGCGGCCACCACCACCGTGCTCGCGTTCGGCAGCGCATCGGCGTTCGCCTGGGGATTTTCGGGGCACGGCACCGCCTACACGTCGCGCGGCACCTACAACGGGGCTCACTGGGGCTCCTGCGGCGGCGGAAGCTGCTCGCACGCGGGCAGCGTCGCCGGCCCGAATGGCGGCTGGGCCTCCAACACCGGCAACGTCACCCGCACCGCACCGGGCCAGTTCTCGAACTCGGGCACCGCGACCGGACGCTACGGCAACACGGTCCAGCACTCGGGCAACACGAACTGCGCGGGCGGCACCTGCTCGCACACCGGATCGGCCACCGGCCCCGACGGCAAGACCGCCACGACCGACGGCAGCGTGACGCGCACCGCGCCTGGCCAATACTCGTCGTCGGGTACGGTCACTGGCTCGAACGGCAACACGGTCAACCACAACGCGTCGACGAACTGCTCGGGCTCGACCTGCTCCCGCTCCGGCACCGCCACCGGTTCGAACGGCGGCACCGTCACCCACTCGGGCACCGCCAACGGCGTCGGCACCGGCTACGTGACGACGAGCGGCACCGTGACCGGCGTGAACGGCAACACCGTGACGACGGGCGGAACCGTGGTCCGAGGCGGAACCGTCACGACCGGCACCACGGTGGTAGCGGGCGGCACCGTCACGACGGGCACCACGGTCGTCGTCGCCAAGCCGCCGGTGGTCATCGCGCCGGTGCCCGTCTATGTGCCGCCGCCTCCTCCGCCGCCGGTTGTCTACGTGCCGCCCCCGGTCGTCGTCGTGCCGCCGCCTCCGCCGCCGAAGGTCGTCTATGTCGCGCCGGCCCCCGTCTACGTGGCGCCGCGGCCCGCGGTCTGGGTGCCGGGACACTGGGTCGGCGCAGTCTGGGTTCCGGCTCACTGGGCCTGAGCAACCACGAGCGAAGACGAGCCACCATGAGCCAAATCGATCAAATGGAGCGCGAACCGATGAAACGCGTGATTGAGTCCCCGATTCGGGAACAGAGCCAAACGACATCTCCCCGTCCCGGCGGCACCGCACTATGGGTCTTCTTATTGCGCAAGTTCGCCTTTCTCGTGCCGCTGATCGTCGCCTTCGCGGCGCTTGCGGCGGCGACCGTCAGCGTGGCGAATGCGGCTCCCTCGGCGGATGCCGAACAACCGGCTCCGTCCGCAGAGTCGCAATTGCCGCCGCGCTGCGCGGCGAACTACGCGGCGTTGCTCGATCTCGCCGAACTCGCTCGCGAATATGGGAAGTCGTCGGTGAGCTTCGTGCACGCGATCGACAGCGTGGCGGGTCAACTCGACGACTGTCTCTACGATGCGCAAGATGAAGGCCCCGAGCAGGGCTCGGCATGGCAGAGCTTGGTCAAGGGCGCCGGTCAACCTTCGGTGGTCAAGCACGACGCCATCGGCATCTAGCGGCGCATTGCGCGCCGCCTTCCTTGGCTCGCCAAACGTTTGCGTTGGCGAGCGATTTTTTTAGCAGCCGTCCCGTACATCCGCGACGCCGGGGGCAATCAGGTTCGCCGCCAGTTCGCGCAGCAGGTGGAGGGTCAAGGCGCCCGCGCCGCCGAGGGCGAGGCGTCGAAGTTCGAGCAGATCCCGCGCAATGAGGCTCATGTTGTTCCCCCGTTTTGGTCGAGTAAGGAAGACATCGCGCTGCCGGTTCATTGTCCGGCGCATGGGAGAAGTAAGCCTCATCGAACGTCCGTTTGCAGTGCCTTGGCTAACGGATAGCGCCGAAAGACTGTTCTCTTGAGCACAGTATTGGGCAGTCTCCTCGTTCTTTAAATCAGTCCGCGCTGAAAGTCGCGTAGTACACGGCTTAGCGCTGTCAGCGCTTTCCTACAAGGGAGAACCCGATAAACGGGTCGCAATGGAACGAGGGCCGCGCTGGCGTTATCCGCCAGCGCGGCCCCCTCGACTGCGGCCCTAATACAAGCCGCTAAGCCATGCTCAATGGTGCGAGACACCCAGGCCCGGCAGCACCTGTGTCCCTTCCACCGCGACCGAGTGCAGCAGTTCCGGTTCGAGGCCGAGCGAGCTCAGGATGGTCGGCGCGACCTGCGTCGTCAGCACATAGTCGGACACCGTGCGGCCAGCATGAGGCAGGCCCGCGAACGACACGACGAGACCGAGATGGCTGTCGTTGGGTGCGTTGCCGCCGTGCTCTTCATCCTTGCTCGTGCTCGACGTATAGATCACGCCCGGATTCGGCTGCACGATGATGTCGGGCGTGCGGCCCTGCGCCGGATCGCCGAAGCGCGACGACAGCGAGTCGCCGTACAGGATGTAGGCCTGCGGACCGTCCGCGCAGATGCCCGGCGCGTTGCAGCTCCGGTTGGCGTTCAGCGTGGCGACCACCGAGCGCAACTGGCTGCGGTCGCGCAGCCAGATCAGGCCGACGTCGTCGGTCTGCACGAAGCCCGTGTCGACGAGACCGGTGCCGTCGTTCAAGTTGCCCGACGTCGTATTGTTCTGGCCGAAGTTGCCGTTCACGTTCAGATAGTTGTTGGTTTCGAGCTGCTTCGTGAGCGTGTCGCCGTTCTTGACGAGCTTCGTATGGTCCGTCGGCGACTGGCCGTGCTTGGCCGTCACGATGATGACCGTCGACTTATACAGATCACGTTGCTTCAACTCGGCCACGACGCGGCCAAGCGAGTCGTCGAGGTAGGCAATCGCGCCCGTGACCTGCGGACCCGGCGTGAAGTCCGCGTCGAGGTAGCCGCCGCCCGTCGCCACGGTTGCCTTCTGGGCCACGCTCAGCGTCTGGAAGTTCGTGCCGAACACCGTCGGCACCGGCGCGCTCGTCGTGCCCGTGGAATCCTTGCCGTCGATCTCGTTGATCAGCGCCTGCACGTGATAGTTATCGAACTTCTCGGTGTGCGTGTAGCTGTCGAGGTAGTACTTGCCGGTCGCCGGGTCGATCGAGTTGATCTCGGTGCGCGCGAGATCGTCGACGCCCTGCCCCGACGGTCCGTTCACCCAGTCGTAGCCCCATGCATGCTTGTCGGCCCATGCCGTGCGCGCGCCGCGAATGTGCTCCTTGACGACTTCGAAGATCGTGTTCGTCTTCACATAGTTGTGCGGATACACGGGCGTGCAGACACCGCCGACCATCGCGTGCGGAATCGCTTGCGGATTGAAAGCACCGCCGCCGTCGAGGTGGATGAGCGCGCCGCCGTTTTCCCCGTCGATGCCCGTCGTTTCGTCGAACACGACGTTCCATCCCTGCTTGCCGGTGCAAGTCGTATCGGACGGAGCATAGAGCGTGCGGTCGTACGACACGTCATAGAAGAGACCCGCCGTCTTCGGCGAGCCGCCGGTCAAGAGCGCGGCAAGACCGGGGAAGGAATCGGACAGACCCGGTGTGTGCGCGTTCGTATACGTCACACCCGATTTCGCCAAGAGCGCCAGATTCGGGCAGGTATTTGCGCCGATGCAGCGCGCCACGTCCTGTTCGTGCAGACCGTCGAAACTGATAAGAAGCACGTGCTTCGCTTCTTTCATCTCGTGCGCTTGAACCGGTGCTTGCATGCCGGCCAGCGCCAGCACGCCCGCGCCGATTGCAGCGCTTTTTGCAGACCACCTCCTGAAGACCTTTTTCATTCACGACCTCGTTGGTTTGTTTTCAGAAATGAGCAACAGCGCAGGCAATGTGAATGTCGATTGAGTCTCGTCCGTGAAGTCGATCTGCTATTTACAAACAATTACATGTCGGACTTATCCCGGCATTCAGTCGCGCGTCGTGAGCGAAAACATGTTCTGGAATGCGAAGTCAGTCGCGAACGGGCAGCCTCGCCCAGGATAGGCGTGCGAGACGCCAGATGGTCTGAAGTAGCGGGACGGAAAAGCGCAGGCGTGCGTCTGCGGAAAGAATTTCCGCGACGACAACACAGCTTGGGAGAAGTTACCGCTTCGTGCTTTGCGCGTAAAAGGTTGCAGCCGCAACCATTTCATCGGGTGTCATATTGCGTGCGATGTTGCGCATCTGCCCGGAGATATCGTTATGCCGCGCGCCCGATGCAAACGCCTGCAACTGCGCCTGCGTATAGGCAGCCGGCAAGCCGTCGAGCCAGGGGCTGCCCGCTTTGTGGTCGATGCCGCCATGGCACGCCGCGCACGCCGGGATATTGCGCAGCGGCGCACCGTGCACGACGATCCCGGGCGCATCGGCCAGATCGAGCGCTTGACCCGCAGCCGGACGCGGCAGCGACGCGTAATACGCCGATAAGTCGCGCATGTCCTGATCGCTCAAGTTCAAGGCCATCGGCGACATCACCGCATTCGTGCGCGCCCCGCTCTGGAAGTCCTGCAACTGCTTGTAGACCACGATCGCATACTGCCCCGCCAGATTCGGCGAGTTCGCTCCGCTCATGCCGCGCTCGCCATGGCACATCGTGCAGCGCAGCGCGAGCGTCGCACCGCGTCCGATTGATGACGCCGTCGCCCCCGCGAGCAATTGCGGCGTCACCTCGACCTTGCTCAACTGCACTTGCGGCGCGACCGGCGCGTCGTTGGCGAGCCACTGCTGCGGCACGCCCGCCGCGCTGCAGATCGCATTCCAGAGCCCCTGGAACTGCGCGTCGCGCTGCACCGACGGCAACCACACGAAGCCCACCACCACGCTGAACACGAACACCACCGCCGTGGCGCCGACGCTCGCCCTGAACCACGGGTTGCGCAACGAGAACAGGCGTTCTTCGCTCATCGCTGGGCTCCAATCGGAATCACGGGCACGGTGTCGCCCCTCGCCATCAATTGCGCAATCGGATAACCGTAGTTGAGCACCGTCAGCGCGACCATCAGCGTGAGCCACAGCGCGAAGCTGTTGAGCGCGACCGGCACGGTGTGCGGCTCGTGCACCGCGGTGGCGAAGCGATACTCCTCAGGCGCCGCGGCCTGAGCCCGATGCCCCTGAATCAGCACGATGAAGAACACAATCGCCGAGAGCACGAGAATGAACCCGCCGATCGCCGACATCGCCACCCAGATCGCCTGCGCGGCGATCTCGGGATCGGTGTAGTCGTAATAGGCCATGCGCCTCGGCATGCCCAGAATGCCGACCCAGTGCCATGGGAACGTCAGCACGATCATGCCGATGAACCATAGCCATAGTTGCAGGCGCATGAGCTTCCAGTTCGTCATCGCGCGGCCCGTGATTTGCGGCCACAAATCGTAGGCGATCGCGAAGTACATGATGACGATCGCGCCCGCGTAGATCAGATGGAAGTGACCCGTGATCCACTGCGTGTTGTGGATCGTCGAGTCGAGCTGGTAGCTCATGTTGATGAGGCCGCCCGCGCCGCCGAAGCCGAGCATCACGAACGAAAGCGCGATCGCGAGCATCTGCGGGTTGTCCCAGGGCAGCGCCGTGAGCCAGCCGAACGCGCCCTTGCCGCCGCGCAGGCGCGCGGCGATCTCCACCGACGCGCAGATCGTGAACACGGTCAAGAGCGTCGGCACCGCCACCAGCGCCGTGAATACCGACTGCAGGAACTTGAAGCCCGAGCCTACTTGCGGATCGGCGAACAGGTGGTGAATGCCGATCGGCATCGCCACCACGAGGAACAGGATGAACGAGATGCGCGCCATCGTATCGCTGTACAGCCGCCCGCCGATGGCGCGCGGCACGATCGTGTAATAGGCGATATACGCGGGCATCAGCCAGAAGTAGACGATGGCGTGCAGCGTCCACGAGAAGAACACGCGTGCGAGGCCCGCGTCGATGGTCGTCTTCCAGCCGAACGCGGCCGGTAGAATCTGGAAGATGATTTCGATCGCCGCGCCTACCGCGGTCCAGCCCCACAGGTACGAACCCGCCACGGTCGCGAACATCGGGAGCGGCACAGGCTTGCCCGGGTTGTCGCGCTTCCATGCCGCGAGATTCACCGACATCAGCGCCACCCAGATCCACGAGCCCACCACCACCAGCACGACGCCAAGGTAATAGAACACGTTGCCGATCATCGGCGGATAGAACGTGTAGAGCACCGAGGCGAGCCCGAGCGCCACCGTGATCGACGCCATGACCGCGCCGAGCGCCACCAGCCAGAACCCCACCCACGCCCAGCGCACGCCGACGAGCGTGCGCTTGAGCGCAAGCTCCGTCACCGCGTAGCCGAAGCCCATTGCGATGAGCGTCGGGAACACATAGCCCATCACGGTGCCGTGCTCGGTCACCGAGCGATAGTAAATCTCGGGATCTTTCAGCCAAGGATGCAGCGGACTACGCACATACATCTGCCAGGCCCCAAGCAGGAGCGCGACGCCGAACACGCCGAATGCGAGCCAGAAATGCGAGAGCACGAGCCGCTTGTTATTTAACACAACTGAGTCTCCTTGATGCGGCCGCCATTTGCATGAACGCGTCTTTATCGATGACCTTCACGTGCGCCCACATCCCCTGGTGCCCCGTGCCGCAAAACTCATGGCACGGCATCAGGTGATCGCCGGGCTGCGCGAAGGTGGTCCTGAACGTGGCGATATAGCCGGGCTCGACCATCGAGTTGATGTTGGTGTTCGTGACGAGAAAGCCATGCACGACGTCGGCGCTCGTCGCGCGAAACGTGATCGGCACGCCGGCCGGCACCAGCAGGCACTGCGGCGTGAACGAGTACTGCTGCGCGACGATGCGCACCGTCACCGAACCGTCGGGCGCAACCGCACTGCCCAGGTTGCTTTCGACGAATTCGCCCGAGACGTTGAGCGTCGCGGGGTCGATGGTCTCGACGCGCGAAGGCGGCATCGCCGACCAGCGCAAGCCAGTGAAGATCACCACCGCGATGGTGCTCGCGACGAGCAGCACCGCGAGGAACGCCCAGCGCCGCTCGATGCTTTCGGCGACTTGGGCGGAGGCATGCGGATCGGGAACGGTAGGGTTCGACATAGCGCCGTCTGGTTAGAGGAATGAGCCGTTCATTGAATGACGCCGCGCGGCAGGAACACCAGGAAGTAGAACGCGTACCACATGCCGATCACGATGGCTGTCGCGATGCCGGCCACCGCGATCGCGCCGCGCGGGCCGCGGCGCACGATCTCGTCGACGCGCTCCGCTTCGGGTGGTTCGCTGCTGTTCTGGGGGACAGGGGAATTGATCATCGCGTCCTCAGATTCAGAAGATGGTCGCCGAGCGCAGCGTGTTGACTTCCTTCTCCGTGACCGGCGTGCCGTGATTGCCCCAGGCCGTGCGGATATAGGTGACGACCGCCGCAATCTCGGCATCCGAGAGCGACTGCGCGAACGGCGGCATGCCGTACGGCATCGGGTTCTTCATCGTGCCCGGCGCGTAGCCGCCGTTGAGCACCATCCGGATCGGATTGACCGACGAGGTCATCTGGATCGACTGATTGTTCGCGAGCGGCGGGAAGTTCGGCAGCTTGCCCTGCCCTTGGTCCGCGTGGCACACCGCGCACTGCGCGTCGTAAATCTTCTTGCCGAGTGGAGCGAGCCGGCTCTTCTCTTCGGTCATCGCTGTCGTGGGCGGCGCGCTGCTGACTTCGCTCGTATGACCCGGCAACGCCTTGAGATAGACAGCCACGGCGCGCACGTCGTCTTCACTCAGGTACTGGAAGCTGTCGTAGACGACTTCGGCCATCGGTCCGTACACCGCGCCACGGTTCGAGACGCCGGCGTGCAGCAGGTCGACGATATCGTCGATGCTCCAGTCGCCGAGGCCCGCTTCCTTGTTGGAAGTCAGCGACGGCGCATACCAGTCCTGGATCGGGATCAGCCCGCCCTGGAACTCCTTCGACTTCGTATTGCCGCCAAGCGCGTTGATCTCCGTGTGGCACATCGTGCAGTGGCCGAGCCCTTGCACGAGATACGCGCCGCGGTTCCATTCGACCGATTGCGACGGATCGGGCTGGTATTCGCCGGCCCGGAAAAACAGCGTGCGCCAGCCGAGCAGCAATTGCCGCTTGTTGAACGGGAAGCGCAGCTCATGCGGACGGTTCGGCTGGTGGATCGGCGGCGTCGATTGGAGGTACGCGTAGATCGCGTCGGAGTCCGCGCGCGTGACCTTCGTGTACGACGCGTAGGGCATAGCCGGATACAGCAGCTCGCCGTCTTTGGACTTGCCTTCGTGCAGCATCCGGTAGAACTCGTCGGCCGTCCAATTGCCGATGCCGGTTTCCTTGTCCGAGGAGATGTTGGGCGAAAAGAGCGTGCCGAATGGCGTGGCCATCGGGCGTCCGCCGCCGAAGAGCTTGTCGCCCGGTATCGTATGGCACGCGATGCAGTCGCCTGCGCGCGCGAGGGTTTCGCCGCGCGCGATGACTTGGGCGTCGGTGCCGGTGCTTGCAGGCGCTGACGTTTGCGCTTGAGCTCGCGGCACACCAAGCGAGAGCATGAGGCCACACGTCAGCGTGGCAAGCGCGGTCAGCGCAGCAAACGCCTTGGCCTTGAAGTAGCGATGACTCAACACGCGGTGCACGGATGGCCTCGGTTAGTTGGGAACGCTGCCGCACGCGAGCGGCAGCTTCAAGGAGCCGGCCGCGGCAGGCGTCGGGTTCGCGGGCGCGGGCAACGAGGCAAGCCACGCGGCGATCGCGGTGATGTCTCGATCGGAGAGGCGTGTAGCGATCTCGTGCATGCAATCGGGGCTCGCCGCGTGTCGCGTGCCGTAGCGGAACGCGCCGAGCTGTGCGCTCAGATAGTCGGCATGCAGGCCGAGCAAGCCGGGAATCGCCGGCGCCATGCCGGTGAGCGCCGCACCGTGGCAGCTCGCGCACGCAGGCACGCCGCGCGTTTGCTCGCCGCCGGTCGCGAGCGACTTGCCGTGCTCGAGCGTGGCGGCGTCGACCGTGGGCGCCCCCAACTGTGGGAACGGCGGGCGCTGGCTCGCGAAGTAATCGGCAATCTGCTTCAAGTAGGCATCGGGCAAATACGCGAGCAGATAATTCATCGGCGGGTATTTGCGCTTGCCGTCGCGAAACGCGACCAACTGGTTGTAGAGATAGCCGGCGGGCTTGCCGGCCAGGCGCGGGAAGTAATCGTTATCAGTGCCTTCGCCATGCGCGCCGTGACAGGCCGCGCAGCCCATCACGCGTGCCTCCATCGTGTCCGGCGCTTTCTCGGCGACGGGGCCGGCGGCCAATGCCCGCACCGTGAATAACGTGCATGACGCCAATAGCGCGACGATCCCTAAGGCGATTCGATTCGTCACCGGAGTCCTCGTACGGATTGCATGTCAGGAGCGATTCCTATTGTTCTATTCGCTTTATCCGCCGCGCGAATTGCGCAGCCTACTGCACCCGCAAACCTGCTCATTCGCATGGCCAGCAAAGGCTACACGAATCATGTGACCGGTCTTCTACACGCAGAGTCATTATGTGAGGCTAAAAGAACTGCGCAAGAATTTTTTTCGTCTTAGACGAATTCCTTAAACAGTTAATGCCGCGCGACGTACCGTGCTGTCCAAGAGAGCCGCCTCGCGAAAGCAAAAAAGTCTAACCATATGGCCGCAATCGCCAAAGAGCCAATTCAAAAGTTATTTAAGGCCGCTCCAGGTGACCAGTTGCCGGCTAAAGCAGGAAAGCGTCGCATTGACGGGCGCGCGTCATTTCAATCCAAGCCGCTTTGCCAATCGATTCAGATTCGCCGGATCAAGACCGAGCTCGCGCGCAGTAGCGGCCCAGTTCTGCTTGTGACGCACGAGTGCATCGAGAACCGTCTTGCGCTCGAAGTCCGCGACTGAAGTGCGGAAGTCCTTTTCGACGGCTTCGGGTTCGTCGGCAAGCGGCGGCTTGCTGTGTCCGTGTGAATCGGGTGTGTCGGAAAGACTTAGATCCGCCGCCGTCAACGTCAGGATGCGCGGACGCTCGCGCTGGGCTGCCAACGCCTTGAGCGCGCTGCGTCCGATCAAATGCTCCAGCTCGCGCACATTGCCGGGCCACGAATAACGCAGCAGCGCCGCCTGCGCATCGACCGACAGACGCACGCTGAGCAGGCCGAGCCGGCTGCGGTTTTCTTCGAGGAAAAAGCCCGCGAGCAAGAGGATGTCGCGGCCGCGCTCGCGCAACGGCGGCACCCGCAGCGGATACACGCTCAGGCGGTGGTAGAAGTCCGCGCGAAAACGCCCCGCCCTGACCTCTTCCGCGAGATCGCGATTCGTGGCGGCGATCACGCGCACGTCGACCTTGTGCTCGCTATCCGAGCCAAGCCGTTGCAACTGGCCGTTCTGCATGACGCGCAGAAGCTTTGCCTGGACCGTCAGCGACAGTTCGCCGACTTCATCGAGAAAGATCGTGCCTCCATGCGCAAGCTCGAACTTGCCGCGGCGATCCGACGACGCGCCCGAAAACGCGCCGCGCACATGCCCGAACAACTCGCTTTCGACGAGCGTGTCAGGCAGCGCCGCGCAGTTCAGGCTGATCAACGGCTTGCCGGCGCGTGCCGACAGCGCATGAATCGAGTTCGCCACCAGTTCCTTGCCGACGCCGGTCTCGCCGGTCACGAGCACGGTCAGGTCGCTCGCGGCCACGATTTCGATCTCTTCGAGCAGACGCTTGTACGCATCGCTGCTGCCGATGAATTCACGCCGAAGCTGCCCGCTCGCTTGCCGGAACGCTTCCTCGGCGCGGCTGCGCTCTTCCTCGCCGGTGCGCTCGAGCGTTTCGATCCGCTCGACGACGCTGACCGTCGCCGCTGCGAGACTCATGAAGGCCTGCAATGCCGGCATGTCGAGCGCGTCGAATTGGGCCGGATCGAGCGCGTCGAGCGTCAGGAGGCCCCACGGCCGCCCGCCGATCAGCAACGGACAACCGAGGCAATCGTGCACCTCCAGTTTGCCGGCGACGCCTTGCACGAGGCCGTCGTAGGGATCGGGCAAATCGGAGTCGGCCGCAAAACGCGTCGGTACGGTGGTCGAAAGCAGAAGCGCGAAGCGCGGATGGTCGCTGACGCGAAAGCGCCTGCCGAGCGTGTCGCTCGACAAGCCGTCGATCGCGAGCGGCACGAGCGTGTCGCCGTCGAGACGCAGCAGCGCGGCGGCATCGCCCGGAAACAGCGCGCGCAAGCTCTGCAACAGACGCCGGTAGCGCTCCGTATCCGGCAGGTCGTGCGAAAGGTCCTGCATCAGCGGCGCCAGCGCATCGAGCAGTGCGCGCGCAGTCAATTTGACTTCGTTACCAGTCGTTTTGACTATAGTCGGGTCGACCATTCTAATTAGTAAAGCATTGATTAATCGAGGCTTTCATTCTGGCACAGTTCGTGGATATAGACAGCGCTGGCTAGTTTCCAGCCACCTGCCAATCTCTAACGAGGACCATACAAGATGCTATCCGCCGAACACCGTGCCATCGTCAAAGCCACCGTACCGCTGCTCGAGAGCGGCGGCGAAGCGCTCATCACGCACTTCTACGGGATGATGCTCAGCGAATATCCCGAAGTGCGACCGCTGTTCAATCAGACGCACCAGGCCAGCGGCGCGCAGCCGCGCGCGCTCGCCAACGGCGTGCTCATGTACGCGCGCCACATCGATCAGCTCGAACAGCTAGGCGGCCTCGTTTCGCAGATCGTCAACAAGCACGTCGCGCTGAACATCCTGCCCGAGCATTATCCGATCGTCGGCAAGTGCCTGTTGCGCGCGATTCGCGAAGTGCTCGGCGCGGAGATCGCCACCGATGCCGTGATCGACGCCTGGGCCGCCGCTTATGGCCAGCTCGCCGACCTCCTGATCGGCCTCGAAGAAAAGACCTACGCGGAAAAGGAAAACGCGCCGGGCGGCTGGCGCGGCACGCGCGAGTTCCGCGTCGCGCGCAAGATCAAGGAAAGCGACGAGATCACGTCGTTCTACCTGCAGCCCGCCGACGGCGGCGAACTGCTCGAGTTTCATCCCGGCCAATATATCGGCCTGAAGCTCGTGATCGACGGCGAGGAAGTGCGCCGCAACTATTCGCTTTCCGCGGCGGCCAACGGCCAGGAATACCGGATCAGCGTGAAGCGCGAGCCCAACGGCAAGGTGTCGAACTTCCTGCACGAGCAAGTGAGCGAAGGCGCAACGCTCGAACTCTTTGCGCCGTCCGGCGACTTCACGCTCGAAAACAGCGACAAGCCGCTCGTGCTGATCAGCGGCGGCGTCGGCATCACGCCGACTCTCGCGATGCTGCAGGCGGCGCTCCACACGAACCGCCCGGTGCATTTCATTCACGCGGCACGGCATGCCGGCGTCCACGCGTTCCGCGACGCGATCGACAAGCTCGCCGCGCGTCACCCGCAACTGAAGCGCTTCTACTGCTACGAGGAACACCGCGACGGCGATCAGGAAGCGCACGCGATCGGCTATCTCGACGAGACGCTCCTCAAGCGCTGGCTGCCGCAAACGCGCGACGTCGACGTGTACTTCCTTGGGCCGATTGCGTTCATGAAAGCGGTCAAGCGTCATCTGAAGGCGATCGGCGTGCCCGAATCGCAAAGCCGCTATGAGTTCTTCGGTCCGGCGGCGGCGATCGAATAAGCGGCGCGACGGTAGTCGATAGCCGTTGCTTTGGGGTCGTTACGCATCCATGACGAGGGAGCGCGAGGTTTCACGCTCCCTCGATGCTTGTTTGTATTGGCCTAGGCAACTGGTTACCTCAAAATAC
Organism: Trinickia camelliae; assembly: GCF_053525655.1. Classification (NCBI taxonomy): domain Bacteria; kingdom Pseudomonadati; phylum Pseudomonadota; class Betaproteobacteria; order Burkholderiales; family Burkholderiaceae; genus Trinickia; species Trinickia camelliae. The sequence goes on along the minus strand of NZ_JBCHAA010000008.1, from coordinate 111,287 downwards.
GGAAAAACGGTCATTTGCGAATGCCAGTTTGGCGCTTAGTCTTAAGGGTATCGAATGTTTCAACCTGGTTTCAACCCGGTCTCAACCCGACCACCCTTTCAGGAGCCCATTCATCATGCAACAGCGTCTCGACTTCTATAAAGCCAACCCGCACGCCATCAAAGCCCTGCTCGTGCTCGAAGAGCAGATCGCCAAATCGTCGCTCGAAAAGTCGCTGACCGAGCTGGTACGGCTACGCGCTTCGCAAATCAACGGCTGCGCGTACTGCGTCGACATGCACACGACCGATGCGCGCAAGGGCGGCGAAACCGATCGGCGCCTCGCGACCGTCGTGGTCTGGCGCGAAACGCCGTTTTTCACGGACCGCGAGCGCGCTGCGCTGGAGTGGACCGAAGCGCTCACGCTGGTCTCGATCGAGCATGTGCCCGATGCGGTTTGGGAAGCCGTCAGGCCGCATTTCAGCGACGCGGAGATCGTCGATCTGACGCTGCTCGTCGCGGCGATCAATAGCTGGAACCGCTTCGCCATCGCGTTCCGCAAGATGCCTGCGTAGCGCTTAGACGGCCCCGGTCACGCGGCCGCCAACGAATCAACACGTCAGCCCTCGCGTGGTCCGCGAGGGCTGCCTCAGGAGTGAGTCGTGTCTGCACTTCAATCCGATGCCCGCGGGGGAGCATCTTCGTCGCTCGACGCTCGCGCGTGGTTCGCCACACTCGCCGGGCTGTGCGGCAGCCTCGTCGCCATCGGCCTCGCGCGCTTCGCGTATACGCCGCTGATTCCGTCGCTGATTCAGGCGCACTGGTTCAGCTCGTCGGAGGCGGTCACGCTCGGCGCGGCGAACTTCGCGGGCTATCTGATCGGCGCGCTAGCGGGGCGTCCGCTTGCGGCCAAACTCTCGAACCGCGCCGCCTTGCGCTGGCTGATGGTGATCGTCACCGCGGCGTTCTTCGCTTGCGCGTATCCGCTCTCGGTGACGTGGTTCTTCGTTTGGCGACTGCTCTCGGGGATTTCCGGCGGCGCGATCATGGTGCTAGTGGCCACGTCGATCCTGCCGCATATTCCGGCGCCGCGCCGCGGCTTCGTGGGCGGCATGATCTTTCTGGGGCTCGGTCTCGGCATTGCCGCGTCGGGCACGCTCGTGCCGAAGCTCCTGCACTACGGCTTGCGCGATACGTGGCTGGGCCTCGGCGTGGTGGCGCTCGTGCTCACCGCCGTGAGCTGGTTCGGCTGGCCCGCGTCGAATCCGCCCTCACTGGCGCCGCACACCAGCGCGCCGCACGTCGCGCATCGGCATGGCGGCCTCATGATGCGCGTGCTGTACGGTCAGTACGCCGCGAATGCGCTCGGCCTCGTTCCGGCGATGATTCTGCTCGTCGATTACGTCGCGCGCGGTCTCGGGCGCGGTCCCGGTGTCGGCGCGAGCTACTGGGTGCTGTATGGCCTCGCCGCGATCGTCGGCCCTTTGATTTGCGGGAACGCCGGCGACCGGATCGGGTTCGGCAATGCGTATCGCTGGGGGCTCGCGCTGCAGGCCGTGGCGGTCACGCTGCTCGCTTTCTCGGGCAATCCGGTGCTGATCGGCGTCGCCACCGTGATCCTCGGCATCTTCACGCCCGGCATCGTGCCGCTCGTGCTCGGACGCATTCACGAACTCGTGCCGCACGACCACCACGAACAGCGCGCGGCGTGGAGCCGGGCGACCACCGCCTTCGCGCTGTTTCAGGCGCTAGGCGGCTACGGTTACTCGTATCTGTTCTCGCACTTTCACAACGACTACCTGCTCGTGTTCCTGTGCGGTGCTGTCGCGCTTGCGTTGGCATTCGTCGCGGACTTCGTCGTACCGAGCAAGCACACGCCTAACGCCGCTTAATCAAACATGGACCTACCGATCATCCGCCTCCACGACCGCCAGGACTTGACCGGCCAGATCTACCGGCAACTTCGAGCCGGCATCGTCGACGGACGGCTCGCCGGCGGGCAGCGCCTGCCATCGACGCGCGAACTCGCCACCCAACTCGGCGTATCGCGCAAGACGACGCTGGAAGTCTTCGAGCGTTTGATCACCGAGGGCTATCTGCGCGCCCATCCCGGCGACGGCACGTTCGTCGCCGACGGCCTCGCACGAACACCGCAACACGTGCCGAAAGCGGAAACGCGCTCGCCCGGCATCGAGGTCGGCGATGCGCTCCTGCACGCTCACGCGGTGTGGTCGGAGGTGCCGGAATCGCTGTCGATGCCCGTGCCGCGTCAGCCGTTGCCGTTCGATTTCATGGGCGGCGTCACCGACAAAACCCAATTCCCCTTCGACGCCTGGCGCCGCGCGTTTGGCCACGCGTTGCGGCTTCAAGCGAAAAGCCACGCCCACTATCGCGACCCGGCCGGCGAACAGGAATTGCGCCTCGCCGTGGCGCGCTATGCCGCGTTCAGCCGCTCGGTCACCTGCAGTTGGCAGGACGTGATCGTAACGCAAGGCGCGCAACAGGCGCTCGATCTGCTCGCGCGCGTGTGCATCAAACCGGGCGATGTCGTCGCCGTCGAAGACCCGGGCTATCCGCCCGCACGGGCTGCGTTTGCGGCGCTCGGCGCGAAAGTGATCGGCGTGCGCGTCGACGCGCAGGGTCTCGTCGTGGAGGATTTGCCTAAAGATGCGCGGCTCGTCTACGTCACGCCGTCGCATCAATTTCCGCTCGGCATGCCGATGAGTCTCGAACGGCGCGTCGAATTGCTCGAATGGGCGCAGCGACGCCGCGCGGTGATCGTCGAGGACGACTATGACGGCGAATTCCGCTTCGAAGGCCGGCCGATGGAATCGTTGAAGAGTCTCGATCGCGCGGGGGTCGTGGCATACGTCGGCACGTTTTCGAAGACGATCTTCCCCGAGCTGCGCTTGGGCTACGTGATCCCGCCGCGCTCGCTCAATCTGCCGCTGCAAAAGGCCAAGCAGATCGGCGACTGGCATACGACGACGCTCACGCAAACCGCGCTCGCGCGCTTCATGCTCGACGGTGATTTCGCGCGGCACTTGCGGCGCATCCGCAAGCACTACGAGGCGCGGCGCAGCGTACTGGTCGCGCATCTGCGCGGCGACCTCGCGCCTTGGTTCGAGCCGCTTGTTCCCGCAGCGGGGATACATATGACAGCGCTGTTGAAAAACGGAATCGAAGAAGGCCCGGTGATCGCGGCCGCAGCCGAGGCGTCGATCGGTCTTTATGGCATCGCGGCGTTCTATGCGAGCCAACCGGCACGGCATGGGCTGCTGTTCGGGTATGGGGGGATCAATGCGGAGGACATCGATACCGCGCTGGGGAGGCTGGCTGAGGTGATGCGGCGAATGGGGTGAGCGAACGAACACACGCCGCTGATCACGTCGACGCGAAGTACCGTCTCCGGGCCTTGCCTTGCGCCCTCCGAGCATGGAGCCGCGCTTCCAGGCGGGAGACTACCTCATCAGCGGAAAGATAGTCGTCGCTTTCCCTCGCTTCATCACCCGACACAAGTCCTCGCGCTATGAATGCATCGCGTTCCCTGCGCCGGGCAATACTTGCGTGTATAGCCTTCAGGCGTGCTGAGTCATAAACCATATCAATCAAGCCCTTCTCGACAACGCCTCTTCGATCTTCCTATCGGTCTTGTACTGGCTCAACGCATAAACCGACCAAATCGCGGCCGGCACCCACCCGATGATCGTGAGCTGCAGCAAGAGGCAAATGATGCCGGCAAACGGGCGGCCGATCGTGAAGAACTGAAACCAAGGCAGGACCAGGGCGAGTAACAGGCGCATTGCAATCCTCGTGTGTTGGACGTCTTTTTTCGTACCGGTCCGGGACCGGGGCAACGGAAATCAGCGGCAATCCGCTGCGATCAACGGCACTATTCGGGCCAGTTGCGGGTCATAGCTTACCCGATCGTCTTGACGTTCCAGCACGGCGATCGGTCCGCATGCTCAGTCACCGCTAAGTCTGCGTCGGTAATCTCCCCCCATTCGCCAGTTCCCGCGCGCTATTGGAGAAGCACGATGCGTCCCTGCGGCGAGCTTTCGCAATCGCACTGCTAATCGCTCATGGAAGAATTGAATCAATCGCTGTTTCTGTTGCTCAATGCCCCCGCGCATCCCAGCGCCTTCATGCTTGCACTTGGCGTTTTCTGCGCCGAATACCTGATCTGGGCCGTGCCCGCCGTCGTGGCCATCGGATGGCTCCGTGGCGGCAAAGCAACCCGGCAAATGATGCTCGAAGCCACCGCATGCGCTGTCGTCGCACTGCTCCTCAATCAGATCATCGGCTTGTTGTGGCAACATCCCCGTCCGTTCGCGATCGGCTTGGGCAATAATTTCGTCGCGCACGCGCCGGACTCCTCCTTTCCGAGCGACCACCTGACGCTGATGTGGTCCGTTGCGTTCAGTCTCGCGATGCATCGCGGCCGGCGCGCGACCGGCGTTGCGTTGGCGCTCCTGGGTTTGCCGGTTGCGTGGGCGCGCATTTACGTCGGCGTGCACTATCCGCTCGATATGGCGGGCGCCGTGTTGGTGTCCGTGGCCAGCGCCTGGCTCGTGTCTTGCGCAACACGCTGGTGGATGCCGCACACTTATGCGGTTGCGATCCGCGTCCACCGGACGCTCTTCAGCAAGTTCATCACGCTGGGCTGGGTGCGCCGCTAATGCGCCTATGGCCAGCCTAAGTTTGGCCGGGCAGACTCGCGGCAGCCGTTGATCGCCCGTTTCGTCGGCCCAACCTTTCAACTCATCGAGCCGCCTATGAATTACCGCACTGAACACGCATTGAGCAAGGTGCCGGAAGTCACCTTGATGTTCTGGATCATCAAGATCGCCGCCACCACGCTGGGAGAAACCGGCGGCGACGCCGTCACGATGTCGATGAACCTCGGCTACCTGGTCGGGACACTGATCTTCGCGGTGATCTTCATCGTCGCCGTGACCGCGCAGATCCGCGCGAAAGCCTTCAACCCAGCGTTGTATTGGGTCACGATCATCGCCACGACCACCGTCGGCACGACGCTCGCCGACTTCGCGGACCGCTCGCTTGGCATCGGCTATGCAGGCGGTTCATCATTGCTGCTGGCGCTGCTGCTGATTTCGCTGTTCGTCTGGTATCGCGCTCTCGGTTCCGTTTCGGTCGCTACCGTCAGCTCGCCCAAGGCGGAGATGTTCTATTGGGTGACGATCATGTTCTCGCAAACGCTCGGCACTGCGCTCGGCGACTGGATGGCGGATACGGCCGGGTTCGGCTATACCGGCGCCGCGCTCGTGTTCGGCGCCCTGATCGCGCTGATCGCCGCCGCGTACTTCTGGACGAACGTCTCGCGCACCTTGTTGTTCTGGGCGGCCTTCATCCTGACGCGCCCGCTCGGGGCCACGTTGGGCGACTTTCTGGACAAACCGATCCACTCCGGCGGTCTGGCGCTCAGCCGCTACTCGGCGTCGGCCGCGCTGCTGGCGTTCATCCTGACGAGCCTTCTGGTGTTCAGGCAGCGCGCCGCCAGCAAGGCACATTGAACGTCGTCATCAATCGTCACAAGCGGGGGCAGGCGCGATGCGCGTATTACTGGTCGAAGACGACCCGATGATCGGCGAAGCAATCCACTCGGCGCTGAAAGACGCCTCCTACGCGGCGGACTGGGTGAAGAACGGGCAAACGGCGCTCACCACGCTCGGCGCCCAGCACTACGACCTGATCCTGCTCGACCTGGGCCTGCCGGGCAAGGACGGCCAGCAAGTGCTGGCGACGATCCGCGCGAACGACAACCCGGTGCCGCTCCTCATCATCACCGCGCGCGACGGCCTCGACGACCGCCTGCGCGGTCTCGACGGCGGCGCCGACGACTACGTGCTCAAGCCCTTCGAAATGGCCGAGCTGCTCGCGCGCATGCGCGCCGTCCTGCGCCGCAAAGGCGGCAGCGCGGCGCCGGTGCTCTCGAACGGCACGGTGTCGCTCGATCCGGCGACGCGGCAAGCCGTCGTCGCAGACGGCGAGGCTTTGCAGCTCTCGAACCGCGAATTCGCCTTGCTGCAAGCGCTGCTCGTGCGCCCCGGCGCGATTCTGTCGCGGCGCGACCTCGAAGACCGCATCTACGGCTGGGGCGAGGAAGTCGAAAGCAACGCGGTCGAGTTTCTGATCCATACGCTGCGCCGCAAGCTCGGCAGCGACATCATCAAGAACGTCCGGGGGGTGGGATGGATGGTTTCAAAAGGCGGCTGAGCGAGTCGGTTCAGCTCAGGCTGTCGTTCGGGCTATCGCTTGCGATTCTGCTCGTCGCGATCGTGGCCGGCATCATTTCCTTCGCCACCGCTTTCGACGAAGCCCACGAACTGCAAGACGACGTGTTGCGGCAAGTCGCGGCCCTGTTCGACCGGCAGCACTTGCCGCTTCCTCATCTCGGGGACAACGGCCGCGCGCAGCACAGCGATGAGGAATCGCGCGTCATCGTTCAATACCTGAGCGCCAGTAGCGCCGCTTCAAGCGGCAACGATCCCTCTGACGTATTGCCGATCCCGCTCGATGCGCCCGACGGGATGCACACGCTCACGCTCGGCGGCGAGCCGTTCCGCGTGCTCGTCAAGACCATGGCGACGGGCGAACGCATCGCGTTTGCGCAGGAAACCGGCTTTCGCGACGAGATCGCGCGAGACGGCGCCGTGCGCACCGTCATGCCGTTTTTGATTCTGGTGCCCGTCCTGTTGCTGGTCACGGCCAATCTCGTGCGCAAGATGTTCCGGCCGATCGCTTCGCTCGCCGCCGATATCGACCGGCGCGGCGAGCGCGAGCTCCACCCCGTCAACGTCGGACACCTGCCGTCCGAAGTGCGGCCGTTCGTCGTGGCGATCAATCGCTTGCTGGGGCGCATCGAGCAATCGATGGAGGCGCAGCACCGCTTCGTCGCCGATGCCGCGCATGAGCTTCGCTCGCCGCTGACGGCGCTGTCGCTGCAAGCCGAGCGGCTCGCCGAAGCCGAGATGTCCGGAGAGGCACGCGAGCGCTTGACCGTGTTGCGCAAGGGCATCGAGCGCGGACGCGGTCTGCTCGACCAATTGCTCACGCTCGCGCGCGCGCAGTCCACACCGGAATCGCCGGACGCACCGGTCTCCGTGCAACACGTCTACCGGCGCGTGCTCGAAGACCTCATGCCGCTCGCCGAGGCCAAGCGCATCGATATCGGCGTGGAAGGCGAACACGATGCACTCGTGCTCGCCAACGAAGCGGACTTGATCGCGGTCGTGAGGAATCTCGTCGACAACGCGATCCGCTATACGCCCGAGCACGGACGCATAGACCTGTCGGTGACCGCGCGCGAGGGACGCGCCATTCTCGGCATCAAGGATTCCGGGCCGGGCATTCCGGCGACCGAGCGCGAGCGCGTGTTCGATCCGTTCTATCGCATGCTGGGCAGCGGCGAAGTGGGCTCAGGTCTCGGGCTGTCGATCGTCAAGACCATCGCGGACAGGCTCGGCGCCGACGTTCGGCTCGGCTATGCCGACGAACCGTCGCAGGCGGGGTTGCACGTCACCGTGCTGATCCCCCTCGCCGAGTCCTGATTCGCCGCTCAGCGCCGCGCCGCATGCCCCGTCATGCTCGCGAGCACGCCGTCGCGCCGGATCAGCCCATGGAACAGCGCGGCGGCGAGATGCATCAGCACCGTCGCGAAGAGCGCGAACGCGAGGTAGGTGTGCAGCGAGCGCAGCAGCGCATAGAGCCGCACGTCGTGAGGCACGATCGGCCACAGATGCAGCGCGCCGAAGAGCGTCACCGGGAATCCCCCCGCCGACAACATCGACCAGCCGATCAGCGGCATCGCCGCCATCAGCGCATACAGCACGAGATGCGAGAGCTTCGCGGCCAACCGCTGCGGCGCCGGCAGATCGGCCGGCAGCGGCGGCGTGCCGCGCCGGATCCTCACGAAGACGCGAAGGATCACCAGCACCAGCAGCGCGATGCCGAGCGGCCGGTGAATCGCGAGCAACACGTTGTGCGCATGCGAGACGGTCGCGACCATCCCGACGCCGACGAACAGCATCGCGAGAATCGCAACGGCCATCGCCCAGTGGATGAGCCGCGCGAGCGGACTGAAATGCGTTTGCGCGGGCTTCATCAATGGGCTCCGTTCGAGGTCGGGATGGGGTGGGCAGGCTGCGCGGCCTCTTCATGCGTGCGTCGGTTGAAAGACAGCGCGTACGCGGCCGAGCGTGCCGCCAGGAGCGGATCGTCCGATGGACGAATCCCGGCGGGCAGGATGGTCGGGTCGAAATTGATGTCGCGGCACAGCCCTTCTTCTTGCGATGACTCGTGATCGATGACGAGCGTGCCCGCGTCGATCTGCTGACGGTCGGCGGGCCATGGCTTGGTCGCGTCGTCGGTCGGGTCGCCGGGCGCGGCGACGGTCAGGATCAAATGCCAGCGCAGGCTGCCACTGTCTTGCAGGCGCTGACTGAGCTCATCGCCGAGAAAGTTCTTCTCGCCCTTTTCCGTTGCGGTGAGCGGCGCGTAGGCCGTTTCCGGCCGCATCGACCAGCGCACGAATCGCGTTTGCCCGGCGGCGTTGGTGAACCGGAATGCGTTGATGCTGTAGTACGCGGCATTCGCGAAGCTCGATGACGGTGGATTCGCCTTCACCCAAGCCAGAAACGGCTGGGTCTCGGGGTGGGCCGCGAAGAACGCCTTCAGGCGTTGCGGGTCCGGCTTGCCCGTGGCCGGATCGGGCCGCGACGCGAGCAACTGCTCGAAGAACTGCAGCGGCGTGTGCACCGCGAACATCGCCGTCGAGTTCATGCCCGTGCGCCATTGCTCGCCGTCGTGCAGCTTGTACATCAACGCCATGCTGCGCACAGGGACGCTGTTATCCGGCGCGTACGGATTGCCGCCGGGAATCGCGAAGCGTCCGATGACGGGCGTGGTCTCGCCCGGCTCGAACACGGCCGCGCGCGACACGGCCGCGCCATTGCCGTTGCTCACGAAGTATCCGGACACGCAGACACCCTTCGCATGATTGCGGCGGTAGCCGGGATGCAACCCGGCGTTGGCTTGCAGTTGGTTGACGATGCGCGGGGCCGTCAGGCGGGCAGGCGTGAGCCAGCCCGCAACGTAGGCGAAGCCGCCGGCGAGCGCCGCGACGACCGCGCCGATGGCGGCGAGCCGGCACGGCACGCAGATTGGGGACAACGAAGGCTTGGTCAAAACGGCTCCTTGGCTCGAAATCGAATTTTCATCCGGGCTAACAGCGCCCGAACCGGTTTATTCCTCCTGCGAATTCATCGAAGCGTTGAAAGCTTCAAGCGCCATGGAATAAACACGAATTTGCCGTGTTTGCCCGTCAAGAGGCGCTACTCGCCTGACGCTGACACCATGGCACCGATCGATCGACCCCAATCCACACCGCTTTCCGAGCACGACATCCTCGCCTATGCCGACGGTGTCCTGGAACCGGATCGCGCCGCGCATCTGCACGACTACCTGGAAAGCCGGCCCGGCGAAGCGCGCCGTGTCGCTTTCTACGCCCGGCTCAACAACCAGATCAAACATGCGTTCCACCACGCAGGCGACGCCTCGCTGCCGCGCCCGCCGCGCGACCCATGGCACGCCGCCCTGCGGCGGCGCTGGGCGCAGCTCGGCAATATCGCCGCGGTGCGCATGTTGATGGCGTTCGCTGCCGCCGTTCTCGCCACGAGCGGATGGATCGCCGCGATACAAGTGTCCCCGCAGGCGCTCGACAACGCCGCCGTCATGGCGCTCGCACGCGCATCCGAGCCCATGGCGAGCGCGGCAGATCCCGCGCGCGCCATGGCCGGGGGTGAACCGGCGCCGGATCTCGGCTCCGTGGGCCTGCGCTTCGTGGCGGAAAGGCTCGTGCAGCTCGGCCCGTTCTCGCGGGCGGCGGAATTCGTCTACATCAACGCCGACGGCAGGCCGGTGGTGCTGCTGACGGCCTCCATGCTGACGATGTCGAGCCACTCGCAATGGACGGCGCACCGCGCCGGCGCACTGCGTCTGCTCACCTGGACCGAGAACCATCAGCGCTACGTGCTGGCCGGCAACGCGGACACGCACGGCCTGATGCGCGCCGCGGATGCGCTGACCGCGCGCTGACTTTGGAAAGGCCGACCAGCTTAACAACCGGGCTCGAAAACCGCGCTGCTATCGGGCCGGGATCATCGGGAATAAACTGCCCTCAAGCGTGTTTGCTCCCGTATGACCGTCGTTCGCAGCCACTGGCGCACGTTGCCACTCCCTGATCGATATGACAAATGGACATTCGTAACGAGTTGATGGATCACGTGCCGCGATTGCGGCGCTACGCGAGGGCGCTGATCAACAATCGCGACCTGGCCGACGATCTCGTCCAGGACACGCTCGAGCGCGCCTTGGGGCGGACCGAGCGGTTTCAGGAAGGCACCGATCTGCGCGCGTGGCTCTTTACGATCATGCACAACGTGTTCGTGAATCAGACGCGCAAGGCTTCGATGCGCGCCACGCACCTCTCGGTCGACGACGACGAAGTGCCCGAGAGCGAATTCGCGGTCCAGTCGAGCCCGACGCGCACGCTCGAAGTACGCGATCTCGACTACGCGCTGCAACGGCTGCCCGCCGATCAGCGCGAGGTGGTGCTGCTGGTGGGGCTCGAAGAGATGAGCTATGCGGAGGTCGCGCTCGCGCTCGACATTCCGATCGGCACGGTGATGTCGCGGCTGTCGCGCGGACGAGAACGGCTGAGAGCATTGATGGCGGGCGCGCAGCCCGGTGCAAAACTACAGGTGGTGCGATGAGCGACCAACACACTCCGATCGAAGAAGAAGAGATCCACGCCTACGTGGATGGGACGCTGTCCGACGAGCGGCGTCAGGTGGTCGAGCAAGCGCTCGAACGCAATCCCGATCTCGCGGCGCGCGTGAGCGACTATTTCTCGCTCAACAGCATGTTCCATGACCGCTACGACCGCGTGCTCAGCGAGCCCGTGCCCAAGCGACTGCAGACGCCCATGCCGCGCCGCTGGCTGAAGGCCGCGAACTGGCCGCAATTCGCGGGCCTCGCGGCGGCGCTCGTGATCGGCGTGGGCATCGGCGTCGGCACGAACGTCGGCCGCGATACGGTCGCGCAACTGTCGGCCGATGGCGGCAACACGCACACGGTCAGCTATCAAACCGCCGATCCGCTCGCGCGCCAGGCCGCGTTCGCGCACGTGGTCTACATGCCGTCCGTGTACCGTCCCCCCAACATGATGAACGAGGACCAGGAACAGGAGTTCGTGCAATTGCTCGCGAGCAAGCTCGGCACCGACGTGCGTCCGCCCAGCCTCACGAAGAGCGGGCTCGAACTGATGGGGGGGCGCGTGTTCAACGGCAACGATGGCTCGGTCGCGCAGTTCTGGTATCGCGACGCCAAGAACGAGCGCATCACGCTGTGCATTTCGCACCGGAAAGTCAGCTCGAACACCACGGCGTTCAAGCTGTATCAGGACGGCTCGGTCAACGTGTTCTATTGGGTCGACGGCAACTTCGGCTATGCGATCTCGGGCGGCATGGACCGCGCAACGCTGCTGCAGCTGTCGCACGACGTCTATGCGCAAGTGACTGCGGCGACGCCGGGCTGATCGTATCGATCGAGCCCGGCGTCGCTGATTCGGTCGCTTACTCGACCGAAGCGCCCTCGTGCTGCTCCACCTCGCCGGCGGCCTGAGCACGGCGGCACCGCAGCCGCCAAATCGCGCCGATGACGATCAGGACAACGATCAGCGCGCCCGCCGCCATCGCCAAGCGCAATGCACCGGCCGGGTTGTCGCCGCCGGCCCGCAGCGTCGCCACGCGCTCAGCCGTCACTTGAACGCGCGGATTGCCGTACTCGCTCATGACGAATGTGGCGATTTTGGCGACCTGCTCGTCCGTCAACTCGTCGGCAAAGCCCGGCATCAAACGATCGTTGTTGGCCGCGTTGAGTTGCACGCCATTCAGGATGACCATCACGAGGTTGTCCGCATTGTCGCGGCCCAGCGCCGAGTTGTGCGTCAATCCAGGGAACGCGTCGTCGCCCGTGCCGCCGCCGCTCGTCTGGTGGCAGCTTGCACAGTTGCCGCTATAGAGCTGCGCGCCGGTCGTGAGCGACGGATAGCCCAGGCCTGACTTGTTGAACCCGATGCCCTGGTTGTCCGCCCGCAGTGCGGCTTCATAGCCCGTGCCGCTGCCTCGATACGTAAAGGCAGGCTGCGTGTCGCCTGGATTGCGAATCGGCTTGGTGGTCTTCAGATAGGTGGCGATCGCCCCCAGATCCTCATCGGTCAAATACTGCAGGCTGTGTTGCACCGCATCGGCCATCCCGCCCGCAGCCTGCGCCTTGCCGAGGACCTCCCCGGTGCGCAGGTATTGCACGATCTCTTCCTTCGTCCACCCGCCGATGCCGCTGATCGGGTCCGACGTGATGTTGGGCGGACGCCACCCGCCCACCTGCCCGCCCGAGAGCGCGAGCCCCGGTTTCTCCGCCATCGCGAAGTTGCGCGGCGTATGACACGCGCTGCAATGGCCGAGCGTGTTCACCAGATAGCGGCCGCGATTCCATGCCTCGCTTTGGCCGGCCACCGGCTCGAGGCGCTTGCCTTCGACGAAGAGCAGGTTCCAGCCCATCATCAGCCAGCGCTGATCGAACGGGAACGCGAGCTTGGTCTGCGGAGCATCGACGTCGACGGGCTCCACGTCTTTCATGAAGTACGCGTAGAGCGCCTTGATGTCGCCGTCGCTGATACCTGCATATGACGGATAAGGCATCGCCGGATAGAGACGCGTACCGTTGGCGTCGACGCCTTCGCGCACGGCGCGCGCGAATTGCGCTTCCGTGTAGTTGCCGATGCCGTGGGCCTTCGACGGCGTGATGTTGCTCGCGAAAATCTTGCCGAACGGCGAGTCGATCGGCAGACCGCCCGCCATCGGCTTGCCGCTTGGCGCGGTGTGACAGGCGGCGCAGTCGGCGGCGGTCGCCAGATAGCGCCCGCGTGCGATCAAATCTGTCTCGGCCGGCGATGCGCCTTGCGCATGCGCCGCCACGGCATGAAAGCCTAACGCCAACATCGCCGACACCAAGCCCGAGCGAATGCGAAAACCAACGCGTGAAATGTTGTGCATGGTTCGCTCCGCTCAACCGTGGGCCAGCTCGGCGCGGATCGTATCCGCAACCCGCAGCGCAATCGCCGCGATCGTCAAGGTCGGATTCGCCGTGCCGGTGGTCACGAACACCGCACTCGACGCGACGTACAGGTTCTCTTGCTCGTGCGAACGGCAGTGCTTGTCGACGACCGACGTATTCGCATCGTCGCCCATCAGCAGGCCGCCCATCGGATGGTCCTCGGCCGAGAAGTTCAGCGGATTGTTCGGATCGGGAATGTAGACGATGTCGGTTGCGCCCATGCCGCGGAAAATGTCCTCGTACATCTGGATCGTGCGGCGCGCGCTCTTGCGCGTGTATTCGTCGATCGAGTAGTAGACCTTCGGATAGGGAATGCCGAGCATGTCGCGCTTATCGGCCAGCGTCAGCCGGTTCTCCGGGTTCGGCAGCATGCCGTGGTGAGTCGAAATTTCCAGCCGGTGCGAGGCGCCATATCGGATCGCGCGGTCCAGTTCCTTGCCCACCAGCCCCTTCTTCAAGGCTTCCTGGGTCATGTACGGCGTCTGGTTCATGTCGTCGATGCGCGTGATCGCCGCGGCCATTTCGTTTCGCCACGGGCCATCGCGCAGGCTGTCGATCGCGGCATTGTGCTGCGGCCCCTGCCCCATCCATACCGGATCTTTGCAAGTGAACTGCACTTCGGTGCCCGCGTGCTCCATCATGTAGCGGCCCACCTGATCGGTCCGGTTCGACATGCCGTTCGGGTTCTTGTCGTCCTTCGACATCAAGAACAGCTTCGCGCTTTCGATGTTGTGCGCGGCGATGATGAACGCCTTGCCGGTCACGCGATAGCTGCGCTTGTCGGGATCGTAGAAATGCACGGCGACGACCTTCTTGTTGGCCGCATCGGTTTCGATCCGGTAGACCACCGCGTTTTCCTTCACGATCGCGCCGGCCTTCTCGGCCTTGATGACGCTCTCCATGCCGTTGTACATCGCTCCGATCGGGCAAATCGGCATGCAGTTGTTGTTGCCCGCGCAAGTGGGCCGCCCATCGTAAGGGCGCGTATTGCGCGCTTCCGGCTCGTGCACGACGCGGTAGCCGGTGTGCTTCTCGACGACATCGGCAAACACGCGGCTGGCGTAGGTCCAGGGCATCTTCTCCATCGGATACGGCTGGGCACGCGGCGAACCGAGGTCCTCGGCGCCGCGCGACGGGTCCGGACCGCATACGCCCATCTCGACTTCGGCGCGGTAGTAGTACGGTTCGAGATCCTCGTAGCTGATCGGCCAATCGCGCCCAACCCCGTATTTCGTCTTCAGCTGGAAATCGTTCGGGAGATGGCGCCACGCACAGCCGGCCCAATGCCACGTCGTGCCGCCCACCACGCGCAAATAGTCGGTTTGATAGGCCGAACCGTCCGGCCCGTCGACTTGCAGATAGTCGAGCGCCTTGCCGCTCTCGTCGTAGAACGGCGCGAGCGCCCAAGGCTTCGGCGGATACGGCGTGGTCAGCGCGCGCGTGGTGGCGGGCGAAATGCGGAAGTTCTCGACGATCTCGCCGCGCGTCGTGCGCGGTCCCGCGTCGAGCACGAGCACCGACAAACCGCTCTTCGCCAGTTCGTAGGCCGCAAGACTGCCGGCGACGCCGGCGCCGACGATCACCACGTCGGCGGAATATGACGTGTCACTCATGAAAGCGATGTCCTTTGATGACGCTTTGATCAGGCTTGGATCAGGATACGGAGGCGGCTTCAGAAGCCGTCGGTCGGCGGCGTGGCGACGGCCCAGTTCAGCGAACCGGCGCGCACGTAGCTCGGCGGGCTCAGCACGTCCGCGGTCGGGCGATACATCAACGCGCTTTCGTACGCGTAGGTCCGGCCGCCCACGATGCCCAGGTACCACGCCGACACGATCTCGTTCAGCGTGTCGCGCAACGCGTGTTGCTGGGTGTCGTCGAGCTGCGATGCCAGCGTCTCGATGGTCATGCCCGGCGCCGCCGCGAGCTTCGCGAGCGCGTTCAGGTTGGCGTCGAATGCGGCTTTGCCTTTGAGCGCCTCATAGAGCGCTTGTCCGGTTGTCAGACTCAAGGTGTCCGCCGAGACGAGCCGCGAAACGGTCATGAAAGGGCTGTTCTGAAAACCCGCGTCGACCGCGTGAACGACCGTGCGCGGATCGACGAGCGCGAGTGCGCCAAGCGCGAAGGCCGTCAGGACGAAACCGCGGCGGCGTGGGTTGGCCAAAGCGTCGTGAGGCTGGGAAGCCATGCTCATGTGCCTATCCTTTTTTTGTTGTTCGAGTGGAACGCCGTCTGCGGGACAGGCGAAACGCTCTGCCCCGCGTTGTAGACGTTCGATGATGCGAGCGGCTGTGAATCGTCAACCTTGAACCGAGTACCCGCCGTCGACTGGGATTGCCACGCCGGTGATGAAATCGCACGCGTTCGAGCAGAGCGCGACCGCGATGCCCGCGAGATCGGCCGGACGTCCCCAGCGAGCCTGCGGCGTGCGCGACAGGATGCCGGCTTCGAGATCGGGAAAGAGCTTCTTCGCTTCCGCCGTGAGTTCGGTTTCGATCCAGCCCGGCAAGAGCGTGTTGACTTGTATGTTCAGATGCGCCCACTCGACGGCGAGCGCGCGGCCCAGTTGCACGATGCCGCCCTTGCTCGCCGCGTAACCGGCCGCATAAGTAGTACCGAATAGCGACAGCATCGAGCCGATATTTAAAATCTTTCCGCCCTTCGCTCGCACGAAGGCGTCATGCGCCGCTTGCGAGCAATAGAACGCACTGCTCAGATTCGTATCGATGATCTGATGCCACTCGGCCTGCGTGTAGTCCTCGGCGTCGCGCCGGATGTTCATGCCCGCGTTGTTCACCAGGATATCGAGGCGGCCGAAATGGGCCTCGACGTGCTCGACCATCTTTACGCATTGCTCACGATCGGTCACGTCGGCCTTGACGTAGAGGGCAGCGTCTTTGGATGCGCCCAGCGAGGCCAGCGCCGCTTCTCCGCGCGCTTCGTCGCGCCCGATCAGCGCGACCTTCGCGCCCGCTGCGATGAACCCTTTCGCAATGCCAAAGCCGATACCGCTGGTGCCGCCGGTGACGATCGCGATCTTGCCGGTGAGGTCGAACATAGTGTTTGGGCAATTCCATCCGTTGAGAGGGAGCCCATTGTATGAGGGCGCATTATGTTCTATGCATATCGAAATTATTTTTTAGCACAATTTTTTTGCATGCGGCCCATGCATTTTTATCTTGTTGCTGGATTCACGCTCCTTTCGACAAAACATTCATTTCGGAATCGAAACTGTTTATAAAAACAAGACAGCAAGGTCTATTCGGTTTTATGACTCGCGGATTGATTGATGCACAGCCATCGGGTGCCGCGATGGCTGCGCCGAGCTGCCCCCGGCAGCTTCGCCCCTACCCTAAGCCGCGCCCGATTCGTTGCACGCGCAACCAGCGTGATGAACATGGCTCTGGCTGTCGTCCCACGCGGAGCCCAGGATGATCTGGCAGAAGTTCAGCCGCTTGTATTCCGGATCGCGCAGCGCGAGCACGTCGGCCTTCACGTTGCCGAACGTCGTCTCGGGCTTTTTGATCGTGCCGTGTGCGAACGCGTCGATGATGCCGTTCTTGAAGTCCCGTTCGCGCGGATGCGCGGCGACGACTTGAATGCGCTGCTCGTCGGTGAACTCGTGATACGCGAGCCCGAGCACGTCCATCTCGACGCCGGCCGTCACGAGCGCCACCACCGGCTTCATATGCTCCGGCACGCCGGGCGTCGTATGCAGCGCGATCGACGCCCATACCTGCTCGATGTCGTATTCGTTCACGTTGTATTGCATGAGAAAGTCGCGCGCCGCGTTCGCGCCGTCGACTTCGAAGCGATTCGTCTTGCTGCTGTAGGCATCGACGAGCCCCATGTCATGGAACATCGCGCCGATGTACAGCAGCTCGGGATCGTAGTCGAGCTGCTTGCGCTCGCCCGCGAGCGCGCCGAACAGGAACACGCGGCGCGAGTGGTTGTACAAAAGGTCCGGTTCGGTGTCGCGCACCAGTTCGGTCGCGGCGCGCGCGAGCTGGCTGTCGGGGATCTTGATGCCGGCGATGGTCGTGGTCATGAGGTTCTCCAGGTCGGGTCGTATGAGTCGATCGGGGCGGCATGCTCGCGAACCAGGCTTTTGCCCGGAGTTCGCGACGCGCGCCGTTGAGATCGAGTGTCGGTTCACGCCCCGCTTCGGGCAATCGCCGCTGCCCGCCAAACCCTGCCAACCGCACGACGCCTTCTGCCATCGCTTGAATTTGCGTCGTTGCGTGCCCGTTGTGCGGGCATGTTCGGGCTTTCGCACTCCGCAGACGAATGTGTCATTTGCGGTAATCCCCGTAAGTCGTTAGCTCAACAAAAATGTCATTAAGCGGTGTTTTGTTGGCCGTATAGTTTGGATAGAACGCACGGGGACCAAGCAACGCAATCGCGGCATGGCACGCGCCTTCCTCAACGGAAGAAGCCCTTTTATGAACGAGCGCGAATTCGGCGAGCACACGGCCGAACATGCCGAGCGCGAGCACTCAGCCGCCCAAGACGCCAGCCATCTCAACGCGCCCAGCCGCCCGGCGCGCAGGCGTAGACGCGCGCGGCCGCTGGGCCCGATGACGCGCGCGCTCGTCGTCGGCGTGTGCGTCTGGTCGTTCGTCGTCATTCCATGGGAAGTGCACGGCAGCTTCGGCATCGCCCAAACGCTCGCGCTACTGTTTTCGAAGGCGCTGCTGGTTGTGCTCGTCGTCGGCACGTTGCGTGGCGTGCGCGGTGCGCGCCTGGTGTTCACGTTCGTGTGCGCCGTCAGCGTGATCGCGATCGGGCTCGACTTGCCGCTCGAATACAACGTGCTGCGAACCGGGTTCTATTTGTCGCTGGTCGATTGCACGCTCAAGTTTGCCGCCGCGCTCGCTCTCGTCTCGCACTACACGAGTCGCGACGGCGGCTGAAGCGCGCGGTCGGTCTTGCGTGACGCGCTGCGCCGCGCGCGCAGTTTTTTCAGCCAGATCACGAGCCCCGTCACGCTCAGGAGCGCGACCATCGCGCCCATGAAACTGACCGCAATCCGCCCCGCCACACCACCGATGCGGCCCGAATGCAGCGGGAACTGCGCCTCCATGAACAGATCGCCCGCGCTGCCGCGCCCCGGAATATTCGACGCGATGCGCTCACCCGTCGCCCCGTTCCAATAGAGCCAAGGAT
This sequence comes from Trinickia camelliae, assembly GCF_053525655.1. NCBI lineage: Bacteria > Pseudomonadati > Pseudomonadota > Betaproteobacteria > Burkholderiales > Burkholderiaceae > Trinickia > Trinickia camelliae. The sequence continues at coordinate 92,949 of NZ_JBCHAA010000008.1, read as the reverse complement.
TGCCGAGCGGACTTTCGCCTTCGTCGCCGCCCGGCGCGAAGTAGCCGACGGCATACACATTGAGCGCCGACGCAAAGTAGATCGCCCCGGGCGCGGCGCCGATCTGCGCCGCGCGCCCCGCCTCTCGTGCCCGCTCGACGATGCGTTCGCGCGGCAGCGTGGCGCTGCCGGGCTCGGGCATCGGCAGCTTGCCGGGGTCGTAGAACGGCGACGGCGTGAGCGTCGAAAACAGCGACACGACCGGCCGCATCACCTGTGCCGACAGGTTCATCGAAATCGACGTGGTCGCGATGACGAGCAGCAGACCCCACACCCAAACGCCGCCCGAGCGGTGCAAGTCGAACGTGAGCGGGTAGCCGCCGCGCTTGACGCGAAACGCCAGCGACTTGCGCCACGACTTCGGGTTCGGAAACGCGAGCACCAACGCGATCAGGCTGTCGAACAGCCACACGATCGCGACGATGCCAAGCAGCCACACCCCGCTCGCCAAGCCGCCCGCCGTCCACGGCAGATACAGCGTGTAGTGAAACTGGTAGAGAAAGGGCATCAAATTGAGCCGCGACAACGACAGCGCGCCCCACTCCCGGCGCCCCTGGATCGCGCCCGTGGCCGGGTCGATCGCGAGCTGGTTGAAGCCTAGTTCGTACGGCGCGTTCGTCGCGGGATCGATCCTTCCCTCGACGCGCACTTGTAGCGCGCGCCCCGGTTCAACGCCAAGCGGCAAGTACGTCACGTGCACGCGCGGATCGGCCGTTTCGATGCGATCGGCCAATTCGAGCGGCGGCAACGCAGGTCCATGGCTGCGCGCGTGATAGAAACCGGGATTCAATGCGGCATCGAGTTCGTGGTCCCACGCGATAACGGCCCCCGTCAAGCCGGACAGGAACAGGAACAGTGCAATGCCGATTCCGAACCATCGGTGCAGTTTGACGAGCAGCGGTCTCATGGCGGCATCTTCTTGTTCTTGACGCCAAGCGGGCTGCTAAACGCCTGTTGTTGCCGATCCTCGAATCGGCTTCGCTTGAGCGATCACGGGTTGAATATCAAGCCGCAATCTTAATGAGAGTTATTCTCGTTTGCAACAGTATTGTAAGGTTCTGTTCGGCTCGAGCGATCTCGAAGCGGCGGCGCGCCCCCCTGCGCCACCGCGATTTCGTGGACTGCCCCGGCTCACACGCGATGGATACGAAACTCGCCCGCTAGCGCGGACGGCCCGCCTCGGTTCATCAGCCGCGCGAATTCCGATTCGATGCGCGACAGCGCGCGGCGTTTGGCGTCAGCGTCGAAACGCTCGAGATCGCGATACGCGTTCTCGTCGAACGAGACCGTCACCGTCGCCGGATGACCCGACGATTCAAAGCCGATATGCAACGTGCCGTTGGCGCGCTCTTCGATATGAAAGGGGATGGAACGCGATTCGAAATAGTGTCCCAGCGTGGCGGCGATGTCTTGCCAGTTGTCGCCCTGCGAAAGATTGCTCATCTAGCCCTCGTCATGGTGGTGAATTCATGCCGGTGCGTGGCCGGGCCGATCGACCGCAAAGGGGTCGGGTTTCGCGCTCTGCGCATGCCGATCCCCGAGTCGGCACATGACAGTGCAACAACCAGTTTAGAAAACGGGGGGAGCGGGTGCCAGTTTGTGTGGCCGCATGGCGTCGGCGGCAAGGCAGGCACAGGCATTGCATCAGCCGATGCCGATGTCCGCGTAGACGAACGGTCTATCGAATTGGCTTGCCGCACTGCGGCAACGTTACGTTATGCTGTGCAGCACCGCCTTGCCCCCCGCATCACGCAATCGATCGCGATCCATGAGGAGCCCATCGATGAACATGCGACCCGTGGCCGCCCTTGCCGTCTTCGGCGCGACGTCACCCATTGCCGCGTTCGCGCAGACGCCGTCGCCGCTCGCGGAGTGGCAGTACTCCGCAGGCATCACGCTCGAGCAGGTGTACGAGCCGCAGATGCCCGCGTGGCGCATCCGCGTCGGCCCCGGCATGGCGTTTCAGCCGCTCTATGACGGCTCCTCGCGCTACCGTGTGCTGGTCGGCCCGAGCATCGATATCCGCTACCGCAACCTGTTCTTTCTTTCGACGGGCGACGGCGCGGGCGTCAATTTCCTGCGCGGCCAAAACTGGCGTCTCGCCTTCGCCGTCACCTATGACCTTGGCCGCCGCGAGCAGACCGACTACGAGCATCTATACGGGCTCGGCAACATCAACCCGGCGCCCGCGCTGAAGCTGATGGGCGACTACGTGATCTCGAAGTCGTTCCCGCTCGACATCCGCGCCGATATCCGCCGCAACCTTGGCGGCGCCGACGGCTGGATCGGCGACATCGGCGCCTACCTGCCCCTGCCCGGCAGCTCGGAGACGTTCTTCTGGTTCGCGGGGCCGTCGGTGACGTTTGCGGATTCCACGTACATGAACAGCTGGTTCGGCGTGAACGCGACGCAGGCGGCGCACTCGGGCTATCCGCAATATCGGGCCTCGGCCGGCGTGAAATCCTACGGGCTCGGCGTCAGCGCGACGTGGCTGCCGGCCAAGCACTGGATCGTGAACGGCGAGACGGCGCTTCAGCAATTGGTCGGGTCCGCTGCCCATAGCCCGATTACGCAACGCGCGACGGGGGTCGTGCTTTCCGTGTCGGTCGATTACCAGTTCTGACGCGGCCGCACTCGCGCGGTGCAAAGCGAATCTTGCGAACGGGTTTTTTGCTGAGGAAAATAAGAGCTCGACGTCACTGTCATGACGTGCATAGGACCGGAACCGCCATGTGGTACGCATGGGTCGAAGCGCAACGCAACTTGATCCGCACAGCCGGCGCATGGGCCGCGTTCGGCGCGAGCGCTTGGGGCTCTTGGCCCGCGCTCCTCGGCTCGGACTGGCTCTCCACCCTGCTGCAACCCCAATCGGCCGAAGTGCCCCCGTTCGGCATCGCGTCGGTGACGATCGGCTCGCGCACGATACCGGTGGCCGAGCGCATCGCCGACAGCACGCCGTTCTGCGTGCTCCGGCACTTTGCGCGCGAGGCGGACAGCGTGCCCCGCACGCGCCGCCGCAAGGCGCCCGACATCCTGATCTGCGCGCCGCTTGCGGGACACCATGCGGTGATGCTGCGCGAGACCGTCGAAGCGCTGCTTCAAGACGGCGACGTCTATCTGACCGACTGGGTCGACGCCCGCGACGTGCCGCTTTCGGCCGGCGCTTTCGGCCTCGACGACTACGTGCTCCTCATCGAGCGCTTCCTGCGCAAGATCGGCCGCGAGCGCATTCATGTCGTCGCCGTGTGCCAAGCGGCCGTGCCCACGCTCGCCGCCCTTGCGCTCCTCGCAAGTGAGGGCGACGCCCCCGCCGCGAGCCTGACGCTGATGGGCGGCCCCATCGATACGCGCCTCAACCCGACCGGCCTCGCCCGCTTCGCGCAATCGCACAGCGTCGACTGGTTCCGCCGCACGCTCATCGATACGGTCCCGCCGCCCTACGCGGGCGCCGGCCGCCGCGTGTATCCGGGCTACTGCCAGCAGGCCGCCATCGCCGCGGCGTTCCCGCGCCACAAGTGGGAGCTCGAAGCGGACTACTGGTCGAGCCAGGCCGCGGCCGATGCCGAGGGCATCGCGCGCAGTCTCCGGCACATGGGCGAATACGCGGCCGTGCTCGACATGGACGAGCATTACTTTCTCGACACGCTGCAGGTGATCTTCCACGAACAGCAGTTGGCGCGCGGCACGTGGCAGGTCGACGGGCGCGAGGTGCGTCCTCAGGCGCTGTCGTCGATTGCGCTATGCACCGTGGAGGGCACGCACGACACCGTCACCGGTGCGCAGCAGACGCATGCGGCACAAGCGCTGTGCAGCGGTGTTACCGACAACCAGCGCCTAGGGCTCACGATTGCCGACTGCGATCACTACGGCCTGTTCATGGGCCCACGTTGGCGCAACGAGATCCATCCGGCTGTCACACGCTTTTGGCAGAAAGCGTAAATACTTTCGGAACGCTTTCCTTCCCCGCCGCATTCCTCAGATCACTCGACCTCACTCTCCTCATTCTTGGCTAATTCCCGGTCCGTACGATTCATCTTCATCGACGAGCCGAGCGCCACCGAAACACCAGCAAGCTCTCAGCACTCATGCGCTAGTGCCCGTTGTTAGATCCGTCGCGGCTGCAAGAACGCACACCTCACGCACGCCACGCCTTCAATCGAATTAATGGAGCACACCATGTTTGCATTCCTTCTTCATCATCTCGGCCAATTCTTTGAACGCGCGGAACGCCGCCGCCGCGACGACTACCTGGCGTCGTCGTCCGATCACGCCGACCTCGAACGCCGCATGCGCGAGGTCGATTCGAAAGGCTATCCGTTTTAACGAATAACGGGCCCTGTCCCCAACAAACGCGTTGAAACGGCGCGACATACTTTTCCAACAGACTAATTCGGCGGGTCCTTTTATAGTCCACCCATCGCCACGACGCATTAAGCGATGTGGCCGAACTCTGAAGGAAAACCTTGAGCACGAAATCATTCGTTATCCGAATCGATAGTGAATGATTTTCGTGATCGATCGGATGAGACCGAAATCGCAAGCCGCCCTGAACCTGAACACGGCTTGGCTTTGCACTATCGAGAGGAGATGGAAACCGTCATGAATTACGACTACGTCATTATCGGCACCGGCATCCAAGCGCTGGTTCTTTTGGACAGAATGCGCGCGCTCGGCTTGAACGTCTGCTGCGTCGAACCCGAAACGCACAGCGGCGAAGGCCAGGCGCACCGCTTGCCGTTCTATATCCACCGCGGGCACTTCTACGCCGATCGCGAATTGACGGGCCAGCTTCGCGACACTTACCCGAGCTGGCAAAACATGATTCGGCGGCTCGGCGTGCGGGTTCGCTCGACCGAGTCCTATGTCGGCTTCGTCGACGACAGCAGCCGCTGGACAAAAACCTGGGACGCGCTCGACATCCCCTATACCCAGACCTCGGCCAAGACCGGCCTGTTGAGCGGACATCGCCTGAAGGAAGTGTTTTCGTTCCCGCACATGCTGTTCGACGGCCGCGAACTCGTCGCCAAGCTGCGCCAGGCGAATCGCGACTTGCTCCGCTGCGGCACGATCCGGCACATCAGCCGTTGCTGGCAGGGATATCGCCTCTTTGCGGGCGACCAGTTGATCACCGCACAGAAGCTCATCGTCTGCGCCGGGAGCAATACGTCCATAGTGTTGAGCGGCATTCCCGACGTGGACGCCAGCGTGACGACGCAAACGCGCGTGTGCCAAGTGCTCACGATGCGCGGCGCCGTCGCCAACGGCAGCATCGTAGTGCCCGACGCGCAGATGTCGATCGCGCCGCAATACGCGGCGGACGGCTCGACGGTGCTGCTGTACACGCACGGCGCGAACCCGCTCAGGACCGAAAAGAACCATCGCATCGATATCGAGCGGCTCGAACTGCAGCTCGATACGCTGCGCGCGACGCTGCCGGGCTTGGCTGAAACCGGACGGGTGCGAGGCATCTACACGACGCTCGAAACCGAAAGCGCCGCATTCGGCAGGGGCGCGCGCGGCAGCCGCAGCTTCGTCGACGAAGTCGCCGAAGACGTGCTGTGCGTGTTGCCCGGCAAGCCGTCGTTCGCGATGAATGCGTCGGACCAGCTCCTCGCGCGCCTGAACCTCGGACGCAAACGCGAAGTGGAATCCACGCCCGCGCAGATCGCCCCGCATTACTTTGCCCCCCGCATCCAACACGCTTTTGAAGGAGTTCAACATGCATAACGTCTACATCGGACTGGACCGCACCGGCACCATCGAGCTTCCCGGGCTGCCGCCGCCCGCCGAGCTCGGCGAGCGTCTGCACGAACTGCAGGACGACGGCGCCCGGCTCTTCGTCGCGTCCGGCAAGAGCTATGACGTCCTGCGCCACCTGTGCGCTGAACTGAAGCTGACGCCGTGGATGTATTGCTGCGAAAACGGCGGGCACATCGTGGTTCCGGAAAGCGGGTTCGAATACGTCGCCCCCAAGAGCCGCGACCTCGAATACTTCGCCCGCTCGCTCGACCTGATGGATCTGCCGCCGGGCAAGCCGGAAGTCAAACGCACGATCTGGTCGAGAACGTTTGGCAAGGAAGTGCACGACGCCAAGGACATCATCGCGCGCTTCATCTGGCGCCACGATCTCGCGCTGAACGTCTACGTGCATCCGGAGCGCGACGGTGCGATCGACGTCATACCGATGACGATCGATAAGGCCAACCTCGTGCGCTACTTGCCGCCCGCCGCCGTCATTCACTACTTCGGCGACAGCGACAACGATCTCGGCATCATGCGGCACGTACGCGTCACGCCGCACACCGTATCGAACGCCAAGCCGGCGGTCAGAGCGTGTGTGGCGCGGCGCAATGGCTACATCTCCGAGTTGCCGGCAGGTGTAGGTGTCGCGGAAATGCTGGAGCGGCTCAGCCACCGGCTAGGCAGCGCTCACGTCTGACTAAAAGGGGCCTCGCGAAGGCCCCTTTCGTGTCTCCACGCAGGAGGTCGGTCAACTATGATTAATGTCGCGTCCCCCGGAGCGCACACGACATTTCACTACCGGCTATTCCGCGCACGAATCATGAGAGTCCTGCTGGTTGAAGACGATCTGCAAATCGGACAGAGCCTGCTGCGCGCGCTGAAAGACGCGAACTACAGCGTCGATTGGGTGCGCGACGGCACGGCGGGCCGGCACGCGCTGGAAGCCGCGGAATACACGGTCGTGCTGCTCGATCTCGGCTTGCCCGGCATGAGCGGCATCGACGTGCTCAGGGCGGCGCGCGCCGCCGGCAATCGCGTGCCGGTGCTGATCCTGACCGCGCAGGACGCCTTGGATACGCGCGTCGAGGGCCTCGATCTCGGCGCTGACGACTACGTGCTCAAGCCGTTCCAAGTGCCCGAACTACTCGCGCGCATCCGCGCGGTGCTGCGGCGCAAAGCGGGCTACGCGGTATCCCGTCTGGGCGACGACGCGCTCGCGCTCGATCTCGACAAACGCACGCTGACTTGCAACGGCGTCACGTCGGTGCTGTCCGCGAAGGAATTCGCGTTGATGCACGCCTTTCTCGAGCGCCCCGGCACGATCCTGTCGCGCGATCAGCTCGAAGACCGTCTGTATGGCTGGGGAAAGGAAGTCGAAAGCAATGCGATCGACGTCATCATCCACTCGGTGCGCAAGAAGTTCGGCGGAGCGGTCATCACGAATGTGCGCGGCCTCGGCTGGACGGTGATGCTCAGCAACTCGCCGAAGTGCTGACAGGCGCCCTCAAGCACCGCTCAAGCACGCGTCGACTCCAAGGTTCGAGCCTGCGCCGCTTCCTGCGCTGCCTGACGAAAACTGATCGAGGCGACGATCCCCGTTTGACCATCGTTGCGATTGCGCAGCGTCGTCGTCCCGCCGTACTTGTTCGCGATCGCCTTGACGATCGATAGCCCGAGCCCGCTGCCTTCGATATCGAAGTTGGCGCGGAAAAACCGGTCGAACACGCGCGGCAGCAAATCTTCGGCGATGCCCGGCCCCGTATCCGTCACTTCGACCCACACCAGATCGTCGCGCACCTGCAGGCTCAAATCGATCTTGCCGCCATCGGGCGTGTAGCGGATCGCGTTGCTCACGAGGTTTCTGAGCGCCACGCCGACATCCGCCTTGGTCGCCTGCACGAAAGCGCTCGTCATTTCCTCGGCGCCGATGTCGATGTTGCGCGCCGCCGCAATCGGCAGCACTTCCGCGACCGCGTCGACGACGACCGTCGAGACGTCCACCCGTTCGAGCGCGCCCGCTTCCAGCGACGCGTCCGCCCGCGCCAGCCGCAACAGCTGCGATATCACGCTGCCGCTGCGCGCAATACCCTTGCGCAGTTCCTGGAAGCGCTCCTGGTTGCCCGGTGCAATGTCGCGCTGCAAGTTGTCGGCTTGCAATTGAAGCGCCGTCAGCGGCGTTCTGAGTTCATGCGCGGCATCCGAGATGAACTTGCGCTCGACCTCTATCGAGCGGGCGAGCCGCCGGATCATGCGGTTGATCGAATCGATGAACGGCAGCAGTTCGAGCGGCACGCCGGACGTCGGCAGCGATTGCAGATTGCCGGCGTCGATCGATTGCACTTCGGCGCCGAGCCGGGTCAAGCGATCAAACGAGCGATCGACGACCACGACCACGGCGAAGCAGACGAGCGGCACGAGAATCGCGATCGGCCACAGCGTATTGAGCGCCTGCTCTTCGGCCAGCTCGTGGCGCACCCTCGAGCGCTGAGCGACTTGGATGACGAGCGACGCTTCGCGCAGCGTATAGATACGCCAGTCCTCCCCGCCGACCACGTTGGTGACGAAGCCGGAGGGCGCGTCGCGCGGCAGTCTGAGCGCCGGATCGGTCGAGCGGTACGGCGCGTCCGCATCGCCCTTCCAGATGGTCACGACGATATCGCGCGGCGGCTGCGAGCCGCGCGACGGGAAAGCCGGGAGCGCCTCGATATAGCCGTTGCGCATCCGGTTCGCGACTTGTTCGAGGCGCAGATCGAGCAGCGCGCGCATGCCCTCTTCCGACAACCTGAACGAGCTGATGCCCTGGACCACGCCCACCACCGTGACCAAAATGCAAAGCGCGAGGACGAGCCGGTTTCTTAGCGAGTGGGTCATAGTCGGACCTGGGCGAGCGTTGGAACCAACGTCGCTTTGATTCTAGGCGCGGCTCACCTGCATGCAAGCCGCCACGAGCTTGCCGAGCGTGATCAAGGCCCCTTCGATTTCGGGCGACCACGTGTAGCTGTAGTTCAGGCGGATGAAATTGCGGTAGCTGTTCGTCGCCGAGAACATATAGCCAGGGCCGATCGTGATGCCGTTTTCGAGCGCGAGCTGGTAGAGGCGCATCGAATCGACTGCCGGCGGCAGCTCCACCCAGAGGACGTAACCGCCCATCGGGTGCGAGGTCCGCGTGCCCTCCGGAAAAAAGCGTTTGACGGCGGCCATCATCAGGTTCGCCTGTTGCTCGTACACCTTGCGCACGCGCCGCAAGTGATGCTCGTAGCCGTCGTTCTTCAGGTACTCGGCGATGGCGAGCTGGGGAATGGACGGGGTGGTCAGCGTATTGAGGAATTTGAGCTTTTCGACCTGCTCGTGAAAGCGCCCGGCCATCGCCCAGCCGATACGGTAAGCCGAAGTCAGGCTCTTCGAAAACGAGGCGCAGTGCAGCACGAGCCCGTTCGTATCGAATGATTTCAACGAACGCGGATGCGATTCGCCGAAATAGAGTTCGTTGTAAACATCGCTCTCGATCACCGGCACGTTGTGTCGCGCGAGCAGTTCGACCAGTTCCCGCTTCTTCTCGTCGGGCATCTGAAAACCGAGCGGATTCTGGAAATTCGGCATCACCATGCACGCCGCGATGCGTTCGTTGTCGAGAATCGTCGCGAGCGCGCCGAGATCGATGCCTTCGCTCGGGTGCGTCGCGACCTCGATCGCCCGCATGCCCATCCGTTCGATCGCGTGCAGCATCGCGTAGTAGGTCGGCGACTCGACCGCCACTGTGTCGCCCGGTTTCGCGACCGCCTGCAAGCAGAGATTGATCGCCTCGGTCGCGCCGACCGTCACGACGATCTCGTTCGGATCGACCGGCTCGCCGTGTTCCAGATAGCGCCGCGCGATTTGGCGGATCAGTTCGGGGTTGCCGGGCGGCAGCTCGTCGGCGACGCCCCATTGCGACTTGCGGCGCACGATCGCCGCGCCGTAGCGGCTGATTTTGTCGGATGGAAACAGCTTCGGATCGGGGTAAGGCGACCCGAGCGGGATCGCCGAGCCGCTGCCGATGGAGCGCAGCGTCGACAGCACGAGGCGGCTCACGTCGACCTGCGCCGACACGGCAATCGGCTTTGACGTCCGCAGCCCGGTCTCGACGTGACCGCCCGCGACGCTCGCCGGCAGCCGCACGAAGTACCCCGATTGCGGACGGCTCTCGATCAGCCCCTTGCTTTCGAGCAGCAGATACGCGTTGAGCACCGTCGTGATGCTGATTCTCCGATGCTGGCTCGTCTGCCGGATCGAAGGGATGCGATCGCCGTGGCGAAACACGCCTTGCGCAATCTGATCCTCGATCTCGTTTGCCAGCCTTTCGTAAAGCTTCACTTCGTTCCCCATCGAGCGCCATTGCGTCCCAGCGCCATGCGCCTTGACGACTCCACCGCCGTTAGCCAATCGAAAGCATTGGGAGCACAGTTCGCAAACGGCAGCGATCGTATCAGAACTGTACTCCTCCACTCGTTGCGCATGTGTGCGCTCTGCGCGTCATCAAAGGCTCTTAAAGTTGCGCTAAATCAATCTTGCAACGCCGCTTTGCTGTTAGGAGCACACACCGTGGACAAACCCAACAAGCCCCAAGGACGCATCGAGCCCTACCATCACCCCGCCGCAGGCTGGGGTGCGGTCAAGCAAGTCGCGATCAATCTGATCAAGGAGAGAGTCGCGGGCGGCAACTACAAGACCCTCTTCAAGCAGAACCAGCCCGACGGCTTCGATTGCCCGGGCTGCGCGTGGCCGGACAAGCAGCATGCCTCGACCTTCGAGTTCTGCGAGAACGGCGTGAAGGCGGTCGCGGCCGAGGCGACATCCAAGCGCGTCACGCCTGCGTTTTTCGCCGGGCACACCGTCGACGCGCTGATGAAGGAAACCGACTACGAGCTCGAGCAGCACGGCCGCCTGACGGACCCGCTGGTCTACAACGCCCTCACCGACAAGTACGAGCCGATCGCCTGGGACGCCGCGTTCGCGCTGATCGCGAAGCATTTGAAGGCTCTCGACGATCCCAACGAGGCCGCGTTCTACACCTCGGGCCGCGCGAGCAACGAAGCCGCTTTCCTCTATCAACTGTTCGTGCGGATGTACGGGACCAACAACTTCCCCGACTGCTCGAACATGTGCCACGAGGCGACGAGCCGCGGCTTGCCGACCACGGTCGGCATCGGCAAGGGCACCGTGACGCTCGACGACTTCGAGCACTGCGACACGATCATGATCTTCGGCCAGAACCCGGCGACGAACCATCCGCGCATGCTCGGCGAGCTGCGCGAATGCGCGAAGCGCGGCGCGCGGATCGTCTCGATCAACCCGCTGCGCGAGCGCGGCCTCCAGCGCTTCGCCGATCCGCAAAGCCCGGTCGAGATGCTGACGATGTCGAGCACGAAGATCGCGACCACGTTCATTCAGCCGAAGCTCGGCGGCGACTTCGCGCTGCTCAAGGGCGTCGCCAAGCGCGTGCTCGAACTCGACGATGAAGCGCTACGAGCCGGCACGGAACGCGTGCTCGACGTCGACTTCATCGGCGCGCACACCTGGGGCTTCGACGCGTTCGCCGCCGACCTGCGCGCGGAAAGCTGGCCGGCGCTCGAAGCGGAATCGGGCGTCGCGCGCGAGGACATCGAAAACCTCGCGCGCATCTATGCCACCGGCAAGCGCGTGATTGCAACGTGGGGCATGGGCATCACGCAGCACAAGAACTCGGTGCAGACCGTGCACATGCTGTCGAACCTGATGATGATGCGCGGCAATATCGGCCGCGAAGGCGCGGGCCTGTGCCCGGTTCGCGGCCACTCGAACGTGCAGGGCAACCGCACCGTCGGCATCGAAGAAAAACCGACGCAGGCGTTTCTGGACCGTCTCGGCAAAGTCTTCGATTTCGAGCCGCCGCGCGAACACGGGTACGACGTGGTCGAAACGATCGAAGCGATGCTCGAAGGCCATATCAAGGTGTTCATCGGCTTGGGCGGCAATTTCTCGATCGCGACGCCCGATACGCCGCGCACCTGGGATGCGCTGCGCGCGTGCGACCTGACGGTGCACATCACGACCAAACTCAACCGCAGCCATCTGGTGCATGGCAAGGACGCGCTGATCCTGCCGACGCTCGGCCGCACCGAAATCGACCTCCAAGGCGGCGTCGCGCAGGGCGTGACCGTCGAGGACTCGATGAGCATGGTGCACGTCTCGTACGGCATGAACACGCCAGCGTCGAAGAATTTGATGTCGGAGACGGCGATCGTCGCGAACATCGCACATGCGACGCTCGGCAGCGGCAAGGTCGATTGGCTCGGCTACGCGCTCGATTACTCGCGCGTACGCGATGCGATCGAGCAAACGATCGAGGGCTTCGACAACTACAACGAACGCATCGGACACCCCGGCGGGTTTCATCTGCGCGTCGCATCGCGCGAGCGCGATTGGAAGACCACGACCGGCCGCGCGAACTTCGTCGTGCACCGAATCGAGGAAGACACGCCGATACGCCGTGCAAAAAAGCTTCACGGCGAACGCGTGATGACGCTGATGACGACCCGCTCGCACGACCAATACAACACGACGATCTACGCGCTCGACGACCGCTATCGCGGCGTGTTCGGCCAGCGCCGCGTCGTGTTCATCAACGCGGCGGATCTCGAGATGCTCGGTTTCCAGCACGGCGACTGGGTCGATATGACGACGGTGTGGGACGACGGCATCGAGCGCCGCGCCGATTCGTTCCTGCTCGTCGAATATGACATTCCGCGCGGCTGCATCGGGTCGTACTATCCGGAGACGAATCCGCTCGTGCCGCTTTCGAGCGTCGGCGACGTGTGCAATACGCCGACCTCGAAGTCGATTCCCGTGCTGCTGCACAAGTCGGCGCCGGCCGCCAACGTGGCGGCATAACTCAACCGCCCGGAGGATGCGCGCCGCACGCGGCGCGCAATCGCGATGATCGTCCGCCCCGCCCATCATTGGTTCCGCATGCTGTTCGTCTGGAACGGCTCGGTGCTTCGTTCGATCCTGCCGCAACTCGCGTTCATGACGCTCGTGAGCGTGCTGGCCGTTGCCAACCACGGCCGCGTGTTCGGAGAAAAAATTCCACTCGAAGTCGCACCCTTCACGTTGTGCGGCGTGGCGCTGTCGATCTTCCTCGCGTTTCGGAACAACGTGAGCTTCGACCGCTATTGGGAAGCGCGGCGCATCTGGGGCCATGTGCTCAATGCGGCGCGTACGCTGGCGTCCCAGGCGCTGTGCTATCTCCCGGCCGATGACACGGAAGACGGCGCTTCACGCGGCCGGATCGAATTCGTGAATGGCGTGATCGCGTTCGTCTACGCACTCAAGCATCAGTTGCGCAGGACCGACCCCACCGCCGACTTGTCGCGCTACCTGGGCGACGAGACCGCGCATCGACTGGCGGCGCTGCATTTTCGTCCGATTGCGATCCTCAACGATCTCAGGCAGCAACTCGCCGAGCTGGAGCGGCGCGGCGCGATTTCCGGCACCCAGCTCTGGATGTTCGACGCGCAATTGAGCGAACTCGCCACGACGGTTGGCGGCTGCGAGCGGATCGCCTCGACGCCGATCCCCTACGCCTATGGCGTCATGCTGCACCGGACCGTCTACATCTATTGCGTGCTGCTGCCGTTCGGGCTCGTCGATTCGATCGGCGTAGCCACACCGATCATCTCCGTTTTCATGTCGTACACGCTGATCGCCCTCGAAGCGATCGCGAGCGAGATCGCCGAGCCGTTCGGCACCGCCCCGCACCACCTCGCGCTCGATGCGATGACGCGCAATATCGAGCGCTCGCTGCTCGAACTGTGCGGCAAGGATGTGCCCGCCGAGGCCGCGCCGGGCCCCGGTTACCTGCTGACGTAAGCACGCCCCTATTTAATTCGCGCTTTACGGCTCAATTCCCTCTCTTTACCATCATTGCCTCTCGCCGCTCGCGTCCACTCCTTCATACAGACCGTCCATGTCCAGCTTGCCCAGACGCAACCCGGCGCTCAACGCAGTGGTGCAAGCCTTGTCCCGCCTGCGGCCGTCATGGCTCGTCTATTTCTCGATCGAAGAAGCCAGCCTGTCGGAAGGATTGCGCGCCGCGTGCGCCGCGACCGCGATGCTGCTGCTTGGCAAGTGGCTGAACAATCCACTGTTCGCGTGGGCCGCGATCGGCGCGTTCTGGACCTGCCTCGCCGACGCCGCGGAATCGCCGCGCCGGCGCCTCGCGTCGATGGGCGGCTTCGCGCTCGCCTCGACGCTGTGCGGCGGCATCACCGCGTTCGCCTCGGGTGCAGGGATACCGTACGCGGTCGCCGCCGTGTTCGCGATCTCGGCGCTGGCCGGCTTGACGACGATCTTTTCCTCGGCGGCGTATCAGGTGGCGATCCTCGTCGCCGTCGCGTGCATCGTGCTGGTGGACAAGCCGCAACACGATCTCGCTACCGCCACGCCGTTGCTGGCGATCTATTTCAGCGGCTGTGTGTTCGCGACCCTCCTGAGCTTCACGGTGTGGCGCATTCACCCGTTCGCGCCGAGCCGCTACGCGCTGCGTCTCGCCTATGCGCGGCTCTCGGAGCTCGCGCGAGACTGTGCCCGGTTGATCGAAGCGAGCCATGCCGATGCCGCCGATTGGGCCCGGCACGCGACTGAAGTGCGCGCGCAGGCGCGCGCCGCGATCGAAGCGGCTTACCGCTCGCTGCTCAGCATGCCTCAGGCGCGAATCGACGGGGCCAAGGCGTATCGCAATCTCTCGTTTGCCGCAGCCGACGCGGAAAGAGTGTTTGGCTACCTGATCGCCGTCTCGAACGCGGCCGAATACGCGCACTACGGGCCGCTGCGCCGCACGCGCGCAGCACGCTGCCTGAGGGCGATGGGCGGCGTGCTGTATCGCATGGGCGAGCGATTCGAAGCGCCGTCGGCGGACTATCCCGAGTCGCTTCGGCAACATTTGCTTGCCTTGTCGAGAAGATTGAGCGCGCCTGCCGAACAGAACCTGTCGCTGCCGCCCGTGCCGGTCCATCACGGCAGCAGCGGCGGCAGTGCCGCTCGATTCGAAGAACCGTGGCCGGAAGCGCTTCGCCACACGCTGAGCACGAACTGGGAAAGCCTCAGGCAAAACGCGTCGCTCGAGTCGCTCGGCGTACGACACGCGGTGCGGCTCGCGGTCGCCACCACAGCGGCCTATGCGACGGTCAAGCTGCTGCACATGCCGAGCGGCTATTGGGCGACGATGGCGACGCTGCTCGTGCTCCAGCCCTCGAACGGCAACACCTGGATGCGGGGATTCGAACGCGCCGCGGGCAGCGCGGCAGGCGCGGCGCTTGCCGCCGCGATCGGCTCGCTGGTACAGACGCCGCTCGCGATCTCCCTGGTCGTGTTTCCGCTGGTCTGCCTGACCGTGTCGCTGCGGCGCGTCAGCTACGGTCTCTATGCGCTCTTTCTTACGCCGTCGTTCGTGCTGGTCGCCGATTTCGCCGCGCCCGCAAACGAACTCGGCTACGCCGTCGCCCGGCTTGAGAACAATTTGCTGGGATGCGTGTTTGCGCTGCTGGTCACCTATTTGCTGTGGCCCAAGCGCAATACGGACGATCTCAAGAGCGCGGTGGCCGATGCCGTTCGCAACAACCTCGCCTATCTGAGCGCCGCCTTGCATGAAACCCCGGCCACGTTTGCCGCGTGCGAGACGGCGCGCCGCCACGCTGGTCTCGCGAGCAACAATGCCGAAGACCTTTTGAAGCTCGCACGGCTCGAGCCGCTGCGCCGCACGGATGGCATGCGGGATGCGAAGGCCACGCTCGAGGTGCTGCGTCGCATCGCCGGAACGTCAACGCGACTGCGCATGTCGCGGCAAACGTCCGATACGAACCCAGCGCTTTGCGATTGGGTTGCGTCTTCGAGCGAGGAGATCGGGCAAGGCCTGTCGGGGAACGCGCCTGCGTCCGCGCCCGCGCCTTATCCGACTGCGAACCTGGCTGCGGCCGAAGCTGACGTCGTGAACGAAGTCACACAGCTATGGCATCTCGTCATGCAGGACCACGCCACGGCGAAATGGAGCGACCTGCTCAAACCCCGCCGCGCGTGATGCGCCTCAATGCGAATGCCGGTGATGGATATCCGGAAAGTGGGCATGCGTGTGCGTAATGCGCGCATGCACGTGCGGATGCGAGTGCGGCTCGTCGCCGGTATAAGGAAAGTCGTGCGTGTGCTGATGGTGTTCGTCGTGCCGATGCCGATGCGTGTGTTCGAGCGGCTCGTGCGTATGCGCATGTTCATGACGCTCGCGGATGTGGAGCCAGACGCCCACGGCCATTAGCGCGGCGGCGGCCCAGAACAGCGCGGATGGCATCTCCGGCCAGATCACGAGCGACAGCGCCACGCCGAACAACGGCGCGACCGAAAAGTAAGCCCCCGTGCGCGCCGTCCCGAGATTGCGCAGCGCGACGACGAACAGCACGAGGCTCGCGCCGTAGCCGGCGAAGCCCGTCGTCATCGCGGCAGCGGTCTTCGCGAGCGACGGAAAATGCGCGCCGAGCGCCAGCCCGATCGCCAGATTCACCGGCCCCGCGATCAGCCCCTTCAAGCACGCGATCACCATCGCATCGTTGGTCGAGACTTTGCGCGTGAGGTTGTTGTCGATCGCCCAGCACAGGCACGCGCCGGCAATCAGCAACGCGCCGAGCGGCACGCCCGCCGCGCCCGGATGCCACGACAGCAGCACACCGCCCGCAACGATCGCGACCATCCCGAGGAACACTTGCAGATCGACGTTCTCGCGAAACACGACCCACGCGATCACGGCGGTGAGCACGCCTTCTAGATTCAACAGCAGCGACCCGGTCGCGGCCGGCGTGGTGGCGAGGCCGAGCATCAAAAGCGCGGGACCGGCGACACCGCCCGCCGCGATCGCGCCGAGCAGCCACGGCACTTCGGACTTGGCGATGCGGCCTTCGTGCTGATCAGAGGCAGCGGGCGCCATCGCGCGCAGCGTCCGCTTGACTAACAGACACACGGCAAGACCGACGCCGCTTCCCACGTAGAACAGCCCCGCGACCATAAAGGGCGAGAGCGAACCGAGCAGCACACGCGCAAGCGGCGTGGTCGCGCCAAAGAGCGCGGCGGCAAGCAGCGCGGTCAGCGCCGGATTGAATCGACCACTATTCATCGAATGACACCTACTTCTTCACTGTAAAAAACGCGGCCGTTTCGTAGGGAACGGTCACGACATCCTTGCCGTTGAGCGACGGCTCCGCCGCGATCAACGCGTAGACCTCGCCATCGATCTTGGCGCGCTCGTCGGCGGGCAGCGCGGCGATGAAGCTGGTCGAGCGCACGCGCGTGACGATCACGTCTTCGGGCGCACCCGTATGGCCGTGGCTGAAGTGCTGCTCGTCGAGCGGCCCGAAACCGGGATACGGAAACGCGTTGCGCCACGCGCCCGTGTAGTAGCGCGGCGTATCGCCCTCGACACGATTGACGATCGCATCGAGCTTCGCCACCCAATCGACGCGCGCATCGCGCATGTTCCAGACGAGCCCGAGCTTGCCGCCCGGCTTCAGCACGCGCTGGATCTCCGCGAGCGCCTCGGCCTTCGCGAACCAGTGGAACGACTGCGCGCAGACCACGGCATCGACCGACGCATCGGGCAGCGGTATCGACGTGGCCGTACCCGTCTGCGCCTTGGCTTGCGGATTCTCGGCCGAGAGCTTCTCCAGCATTTCCGCAACGGGCTCGATGGCGACGACCGTGGCGCCCGTGTCGACGAGGTAGCGCGTGAACTTACCGGTGCCCGCGCCGAGATCGACCACCGTGCTGCCCGCATGAAGCCCAAGACCGTCGCGCAGCCAGCCGGCGATCTCCGGCGGATAGCCGGGCCTGCCGCGCACGTAGTTCTCCGCGCTCGTCGTGTAGCCCTCGGCTGCTGCGTGATGGATAGCGTCCGTTGCTTTCTTCACCGGTGTGCTCCTGCTCGTTCGATTCGTGTCCGCAGCGTGGCTGCCTTGGTTGGAGGCGCGCTACGCCTGATGCGGACGGAACTCGAAACTCTAGCATCGAACTTTGACAGTCTTGTCGTCGGCGTTTGAATAAGGCGTTTGAGTGTGCTGACAGACGGAGCATTCCGTGCCGCTCGTGTCCTATCCACTGTATGCGTCTCCCCGATTGGCGCATCCAGCAGGACATCCATGACCCTCGCGCTCGTCGCGCTCAACATCGCGGCGTTTCTCTTCGAGCAAGCCTATCCGCAACAGCTCATCGAACTGTTCGCGCTGTGGCCGCCTGAGCCGGCGGGCGTGCCGCCGTTTCATCTCTGGCAGCTTGTCACTTATAGCGTGCTGCATGCGAACGTCACGCATCTTGCCGTCGATGTGATCGGGCTCTATGTGTTCGGGCGTGATCTTGAGCTGGCGCTTGGGCGTATCCGGCTTGCCGAGCTGTATATCGCGAGCGTCATCGCGGGGGGGATCGTGCAGTTGGTCGCCGTTACGTCGGCTAGCGCCGGGCATCCGAGTGTTGGCGCGGCGGCCGGGTTGTTTGGCTTGCTTGTGACTTATGCCGTGCTGTTCTCGCAACGTCGCGTTGTGCCGCTGCTGTCGTTTTTGCCGATGCCGGCGCGATACTTTGCTATTGGCTATGCTGCGCTGGCGTTGTTGCTGAGCGCGAGCGGCGGCGTGCCGGGTATTGCGCGGTTTTCGCATTTGGGGGGCATCGTTGGTGCTGTTGTTTGTTTGCTCTATTGGTCGCATAAGCCGCGGCATCCGCAATAAGGGCCGCTGACCTTTGGTTTTGGTTCGTTAGCGTTTGTTGTGCAACTTTGAATTCGCGCCGGTCCGTTTAATCCGTCCCTCCCCGGGACCGGGGTCACTTTGGTCCTTGCCCAAAGTAACCAAAAGCGCGTCCTGGGCGGACGGCCTTAGCCCGGAGGCACTCAACCCTGTTAGTACCGGTGTTCCAAGCGCAACCGTGGGAAACCGTTACTACTCGACGTGCGTCCCGTTAGTACGCGGCACGGAATTGCGTCCGCTC
The DNA here is from genome assembly GCF_053525655.1 of Trinickia camelliae. Lineage (NCBI taxonomy): Bacteria > Pseudomonadati > Pseudomonadota > Betaproteobacteria > Burkholderiales > Burkholderiaceae > Trinickia > Trinickia camelliae. The sequence goes on along the minus strand of NZ_JBCHAA010000008.1, from coordinate 74,136 downwards.
GCGTCAAAGCGGCGCTGGAGGTCAGGAGAGGTCTAAAGAGGCTGTCTTGCAACGCGGCTCATGCGCTGGGCTTGCCTTCAATCGTAGGCAGCGTGGGGCGCGGCCAAATCGACGGCTTCGATTTGTTGCGACTCTGCTCAATTCCGTGCCGCGTGCTACCGGGCCGCGCGGCGAGTAGTAACGGTTTCCCACGGTTGTGCTCGGGACACCGGTACTAACAGGGTTGAGTGCTTCCGGGCAAGGCCGTCCGCCCAGGACGCGCTTTTGGTTACTTTGGGCAAGGACCAAAGTAACCCCGGTCCCGGGGAGGGACGGACCATACGGAACGGCGCGAATTCAAAGTTGCACGACAAACCCAAACAAACCAACGCAAAACCCGCAAAGCCCAGAAACAGCCCCTCCCCCAAACCGATGCACACCGCGCCGATCCTGTGCGGCAGCACGGCGTGCCGCACTGCTGCGGTGCAACAGCACGATTTGGTGCAAACAGCCCAAACCCGCGCCAGCATTGGCTTTCCAGCAATGGTGCAACTTGGCACGGACGTTGCGTAATGTGTGCCCGTACCCGGCAACGGCGCCGGGCAGCAAGCATCACCGGGCACGCGCAAGATCATTGGATCAATCCGCAGCCCACCAGGACAACGGCGTCCCCTCGTGCATCGACACGGGCGGACGCCGTTTTTATTTGGTCGAGCAAGGACGCTTCGACGCCTAGCCGCGAGGGTTCATCTCCCCCTCGTAGCACGACGACGGAACTCAACATGGACCGCAGCTTCTGGCGCAGTGGGCACACCCCAACGCTCTTCTCTGCCTTCCTCTATTTCGACCTGAGCTTCATGGTCTGGTATCTGCTCGGGCCGCTGCAGATCCAGATCGCAAAGACGCTCGAACTCTCGACTCAGCAGCGCGCGCTGATGGTCGCCACTCCGATCCTCGCCGGCGCGCTGTTGCGCCTGCCGATGGGCATGCTCGCCGATCGCATCGGCGCGAAGCGTGCGGGCCTGCTCGGTCAGATCGTCGTGATCGCCGCGCTGTTCGGCACGTGGCGCATCGGCATTCACAGCATGGCGCAGGCGCTGGTGTTCGGCGCACTCCTCGGCGTCGCGGGCGCGTCGTTCGCCGTCGCCCTGCCGCTCGCGTCGCGCTGGTATCCGCCGCAGCATCAAGGCACCGCGATGGGCATCGCCGGCGCGGGCAACTCGGGTACCGTGCTGGCCGCGCTGTTCGCGCCCGCGCTCGCCGTCGCGCTCGGCTGGCAGAACGTGTTCGGCATCGCCTGCATTCCCCTCGCCTTCGCGCTCGTCATCTATTTCTTCTGCGCGAAAGACGCGCCGCGTCCCTCGGAGCACAAGCATCTGCGCGACTACGGCCGCATGCTCGCGAACCGCGACGCGTGGTGGTTCATGTTCTTCTACGCGCTCACGTTCGGCGGCTTCTCGGGCTTCGCGAGCTCGCTGCCCGGCTACTTCCACGATCAATTCGCGTTCGATCCGAAGACCGCCGGCTATGCGACCGCCGCCTGCGTGTTCGCGGGCTCGGTGATGCGTCCGTTCGGCGGGCTGCTCGCCGACCGCATCGGCGGCACGCGTTCGCTTTTGACGGTGTACGGCGCGGTTGCTGCGCTGATCGGCACCGCGGGTTTCAGTGCGGGCGCGCCCGCCGTGTCGCTCGCGCTCTTCATCGTCGCGATGCTGTGCCTCGGCATGGGCAACGGCGCGGTGTTTCAGCTCGTGCCGCAGCGCTTCGCAAAGGACATCGGCGTGATGACCGGACTGGTCGGCATGGCGGGTGGCGTCGGCGGCTTCGCGCTGGCCGCGAGCCTCGGCGCGATCAAGCAGGCCACCGGCTTCTACTCCGCCGGGCTGTGGCTCTTCGCATGCCTCGTGGCGCTCGGCTGGCTCGGCCTTGCCAACGTCAAGCGCCGCTGGCGCACGTCGTGGACCGGCGCGACGGCCCGCGTTTGAGCGCGCTTCAAACGCAAAGCACTGAATAGCACCGAATCGAATCGCACCAGCATCGACCTTGTAGGAACAGACATCATGAACAAGCCCCGTCTCGTCGTCATCGGCAATGGCATGGCCGGCATCCGCACGATCGAAGAGCTGCTCGCGCTCGCTCCCGATCACTACGACATCACCGTGTTCGGCGCGGAGCCGCATCCGAACTACAACCGCATCCTGCTGTCGCCCGTGCTCGCCGGCGAGCAGAAGTTCGACGACATCGTCCTCAATCCGCTCGCGTGGTATGAGGAAAACGGCGTGCATCTGCACCTCGGCAAGACGATCACGAAGATCGACCGCAAGCAGCGCGTCGTCGCCACCGATGACGGCGTCGAGGCTCCCTACGACCGCCTGCTGATCGCGACCGGTTCGTCGCCGTTCATCCTGCCGGTGCCGGGCAAGGACCTCAAAGGCGTGATCACCTATCGCGACATCTACGATACGGAAGCGATGATCGAAGCCGCGAAGGTCAAGAAGCACGCGGTGGTGATCGGCGGCGGCTTGTTGGGCCTCGAAGCCGCGAACGGCCTGAAGCTGCGCGGCATGGAAGTGACCGTCGTGCACCTCGCCGATACGCTGCTCGAACGCCAGCTCGACGCGACCGCAGGCAAGCTGCTGCAGCGCTCGCTCGAAGAACGCGGGCTCGCGTTCCTGCTGTCGAAGGCGACGACCGAAATCATCGGCAACGATGCGGGCGACGTGACGGGCGTGCGCTTCAAGGACGGCGGCGAGATCCCCGCCGACCTCGTCGTAATGGCCGCCGGCATCCGCCCGAACACGACCCTCGCCGAATCGGCGGGGCTGCATTGCAATCGCGGCATCGTCGTCAACGACACGCTGCAAACGTACGACCCGCGCGTCTACGCGGTCGGCGAATGCGTGAGCCATCGCGGCGTCGCCTACGGCCTCGTCGCGCCGCTCTTCGAGCAGGCCAAGGTGTGCGCGAACCACCTCGCGCTGATGGGCATCGGCAGCTACAAGGGTTCGGTGCTGTCGACGAAGCTCAAGGTGACGGGCATCGACCTCTTTTCCGCGGGCGACTTTCTGGGCAGCGACGGCACGGAGGAGATCGTGCTGTCCGATCCTTCGGGCGGCGTCTACAAGAAGCTCGTGATCAAGGACGATCAGCTCGTCGGCGCATGCCTCTATGGCGACACGGCGGACGGCGCGTGGTACTTCAAGCTGCTGCGCGAAGGCCGCAAGCTTGGCGAGTTGCGCGACCACATCATGTTCGGCGAATCGAGCATCGGCGACGCGGGCGTGTCGGGCCACGACAAGGCCGCTTCGATGGCCGACAGCGACGAAGTCTGCGGCTGCAACGGCGTGTGCAAAGGCACGATCGTCAAGGCCATCACCGAGAAGGGCCTCTTCACGCTCGACGACGTCAAGAAGCACACCAAGGCCGCGAGCTCCTGCGGCTCGTGCTCGGGTCTCGTCGAGCAGATCCTGATGAGCACGGTCGGCACGAGCTTCCAGGAAACGCCGAAGACGAAGGCCATCTGCGGCTGCACCGACCGCAGCCACGACGAAGTGCGCAAGGCCATCCGCGAGCACAAGCTGTTCTCGCACCAGGCCGTCTACGACTTCCTCGAATGGCGCACGCCGAACGGCTGCGCGACCTGCCGCCCCGCGATCAACTACTACCTGATCTCGACCTGGCCGCGCGACGCCGTCGACGATCCGCAAAGCCGCTTCGTCAACGAGCGCGTGCACGCGAACATCCAGAAAGACAACACTTTCTCGGTGGTGCCGCAGATGAAGGGCGGCGTGACGACGCCCGACGAATTGCGCCGCATCGCCGATGTCGCCGACAAGTACCAGATCCCGATGGTCAAGGTCACGGGCGGCCAGCGCATCGACTTGCTCGGCGTGAAGAAAGAAGACCTCGTCAACGTGTGGAAGGACCTCGGCATGAAGTCGGGCCACGCGTACGGCAAATCGATCCGCACCGTGAAAACCTGCGTGGGCAGCGAGTTCTGCCGCTTCGGCACGCAGAACAGCACGCAGATGGGCATCGATCTCGAGACGATGCTCGCGAACATGTGGTCGCCGCACAAAGTGAAGCTCGCCGTGTCCGGCTGCCCGCGCAATTGCGCGGAGGCCGGCATCAAGGACGTCGGCGTGATCGCGGTCGATTCCGGCTGGGAGCTTTACGCCGGCGGCAACGGCGGCATCAAGACCGAAGTCGCGCAATTCCTCGCCAAGGTGAAGACCTCCGACGAAGTGAAGGAATACAGCGGCGCCTTCCTGCAGCTCTATCGCGAGGAAGCGCACTACCTCGATCGCACCGTGCACTACATCGCGCGCGTCGGGCTCGACTACGTCAAGAAGAAGATCGTCGACGATGCCGCGAACCGCAAGGCGCTGTACGAACGCCTGCTGTACTCGCTCGAAGGACTGCCCGATCCGTGGGAAGCCCGCGTGGGCGGTGTGCAGAAGAACGAGTACATCCCGATCAAAGTCGTCGCTTAAGGAATCAAGGAACGGGTCATGGATATGCAATTCCCTTCGACGTGGACTCACGTGTGCAACGTGTCCGACATTCCGCGTCTCGGCAGCCGCGTGCTCGAGCGCGAGCAAGGCAACGTCGCGATCTTCCGCACCGCGACGGACAAGGTGTTCGCGCTGCTCGACCACTGCCCGCACAAAGGCGGTGCGCTCTCGCAAGGCATCGTGCATGGCGAGGCTGTCACGTGTCCGCTGCACGCGTGGAATATCGAACTCGCAAGCGGCGAGGCGCGCGCGCCAGATGAAGGCTGCGCGCGGCGCTTTCCGGTGAAGGTGGAAGGCGAAGCGGTATTCGTCAGCCTCGCTTAAGCCATATAAGCCGCTTGAATCGATTGAATCGCCCTCAACCGCCACGAACGCCAATGATATGAACGGCCCCCACGCTCGCATTCGCTCGCTGCCCCCCGGGGGGGCCGATGCCTCCCTTGGGGCGGCCCGGCGGGAGGCATCATGAAAACCGTCACCCGTTCCACCTGTTGCTATTGCGGCGTGGGCTGTGGCGTGCTCGTCGAAGCCGAGGACGGCCGCATCACCGGCATTCAAGGCGATCCGGAGCACCCGGCGAACTACGGCCGGCTGTGCACCAAGGGCCGCTCGCTGCCGCTGACGGTGCAAAGCGCGACGGGCCGCCTGCTGCGCCCCGAAGTGCGCGCGACGCGCGACGCCGAGCGCGAGAGCGCCGACTGGTCGAGCGCGCTCGATCTCGTCGCCGAGCGTTTCGCTGACATCGTCGAACAGCATGGCCCCGATGCGGTCGCGTTCTACATCTCCGGCCAGTTGCTGACCGAGGACTACTACGTCTTCAACAAGCTCGCGAAGGGGCTCGTCAAGACCAACAACATCGATACCAATTCGCGCCTGTGCATGTCGAGCGCGGTCACCGCGTACAAGAAAGCGTTCGGCGCGGACGGCCCGCCCACTTGCTACGAAGACCTCGAACTCGCGCAGACCGTGCTGTTCGCGGGTAGCAACATGGCGTACGCGCATCCGGTGCTGTTCAGGCGGCTCGAAGAAGCGAAGGCGAAGAATCCGGACATCCGCTGGATCGTCGTCGATCCGCGCCGCACCGACATGGCCGCGATGGCCGACTTGCATCTCGCGATCCAGCCCGGCACCGACGTCGCGCTGTTCAACGGCATGCTGCATCACCTCATCTGGGAAGGCCTGCTCGACCGCGCGTACATCGACGCGCACACCGAAGGCTTCGATGCGCTGAAGACGCTCGTGCGCGAGTACACGCCGCGCATGGCGGCCGAAATCTGCGGGATCGAAGAGCGCGCGCTGCTGCAGGCTGCCGAGTGGTTCGGCGCGAGCCCAGCGGCGCTCTCGCTTTATTGCATGGGCCTCAATCAATCGAGCCACGGCACCGACAAGAACCTCGCGCTCATCAACCTGCATCTCGCGACGCGCCAAGTCGGCCGTCCCGGCGCGGGGCCGTTCTCGCTGACGGGGCAGCCCAACGCGATGGGCGGACGCGAAGTCGGCGGCATGGCGACGATGCTCGCCGCGCATCGCGACATCGGCAATGCCGGGCACCGTGCCGAAGTGGAAGCGCTGTGGGGCGTGGAAGGACTGTCGGATCGGCCCGGGCTGCCCGCCGTCGAGATGTTCGAAGCGGTGCGCAGCGGCAAGATCAAGGCGATCTGGATCGCGTGCACGAACCCCATGCATTCGATGCCCGACATCGTGCGCGTGCGCGAAGCGTTGAAGACCGCCGAATTCGTCGTCGTGCAGGAAGCGTTCGCGCAGACCGATACCGTCCCCTACGCGGACGTGCTGCTACCCGCTGCGAGCTGGGGCGAAAAATCGGGCACCGTCACGAATTCGGAGCGGCGCATCTCGCGCTTGCAAGCGGCCGTCGATGCGCCCGGAGAAGCGAAGCCCGATTGGTGGATCGTCAACGAAGTCGCGCGACGCATCGAAGCGCGCTTGTCGTCGCAGACGCCAAGCTTGTTCGGCTTCGACACGCCGCAAGCCGTCTTCGACGAACATCGCACCCTCACTGCGGGACGCGATCTGGATATCGGCGGGTTGTCGTACGCGAAGCTCGAAACCGATGGCCCGCAGCAGTGGCCGTTCGCGGCCGATGCGGCGCAGGGCCAGGCCCGCCGCTATACCGACGGCATCTTCGCCACCGCCGACGGCCGCGCGCGCTTTCATGCGACGCGCTATCTGCCGGTCGCCGAACCCGTCGATGCGCGCTATCCGTTCCGCCTCGTGACCGGACGCCTGCGCGACCAATGGCACGGCATGAGCCGCACCGGCCGCGTCGGCGCGTTGTTCGCGCACGCGCCGGAGCCCGCGCTCACGATGCATCGCGCGGACGCCGCGCGGCGCGGCTTCAAGGACGGCGACCTCGTCACCATCGCGAGCCGCCGCGGCTCGCTCGTGCTGCCGGTGCAAATCTCGGACGATGTCGCCTCGGGCACCGTGTTCGCGCCGATGCACTGGAACGGGCAATTCCTCAACAGCGGCGGCATCAACGAAACGACGGTGCCCGCCGTCGACCCGCATTCCGCGCAGCCCGAACTGAAGCATGCGGCAGTGCGGGTGCAGGCGGCGGACCTGCCGTGGCGTCTCGTTGCCGCCAAACGCGGCGGCGATGGCGCCGCCGACGTGCTCGCGCTGCACGCCGCCGTGCAGCCGCTGTTGCGCGAGCGGCGCTACGCGTCGGTGCGGATCGACGCCGACGAGAACGGTGGCGAGATGCTGATCGTCTCGGCCGCCGACGTTCGCGCACCTGCCGAATGGCTCGATCGCCTTCACGACGCGCTCGGCCTGCCGCGCGGCGAGGACCTGCTCGAATACCGCGACGCGCGGCGCGGCCACGAGAAACGCGTCGCGTGGCACGACAACATGATCGACGGCTTTATGCTCGCGGGCGGCGCCAGCGGCACGACCGGCGCGGCCGCGCTGATCGACCGCATCCGCGAAGCGGCGCCGTGGAGAGGCCCGCGCCATGCGGTCTTCGTCGAAGGCAAGCGCGCGCCGCGCGACCGCGTGATCTGCAACTGCAAGCAGGTCACGCAATCGCAGATCGCGGAAGCAATCGCGGCGGGCGCGGACCTCGCCGAATTGAAATCGACACTCGGCTGCGGCAGCGTGTGCGGCTCGTGCGTGCCGGAAATCCGGCGCCTCTATGACGCCGCGCCTGCCGCCGCGCATTGATTCTCTGCATCGCTGCTGAAACATGAAGGACACGACGATGGTTACTGGCAAAGTCACCCTGTTGAGCGCCGGCCCCGGCGACCTGGATCTGCTGACGATCCGCGCCGCCCGCGCGCTCGAACGCGCCGACGTCCTCTTGCTCGACGACCTCGCGAACGCGCAGCTCGCGACGCTCGCGCCGAACGCGCGCGTGATCCGCGTCGGCAAGCGCGGCGGCTGCAGATCGACGCCGCAGGCGTTCATTCAGCGGCTCATGCGCCGCTATGCGGCCAAAGGGCTTCACGTCGTGCGCGCGAAAGGCGGCGAAGCGCTGCTGTTCGGCCGCGCCGGCGAAGAAATCGCGGACCTGCGCCGCGCGGGCATCGAAGTCGAGATCGTCAACGGCATTTCGTCGGGATTCGCGGCGGCGGCGGGACTGGGCGTGTCGCTCACGCATCGCGAGCATTGCCAGGGCGTGACGTTCGTCACCGCGCATCTGCAGGACGACAGCGAGCCCGATTGGGCCGCGCTCGCCGCGACGCGCACGACGCTCGCGATCTACATGGGCATGAGCCGGATCGAGCATGTCTGTGCGCGGCTTGCGGAAACGCTCGCACCGTCGACGCCCACAGCCGTCGTCCAATGGGCGGGATCGGCCAACGAGCGGCGCCTCTTGAGCCGCCTCGGACGCTTGGCCGACGATGCCGCTGCGGCCGGGTTCGGCAGTCCAGCGGTGATTCTGATCGGCGACGCGATCGGCGAGGCCGAGGGGTTTGCGCTCGATTCTTCGACTTCGGGGCAAGACGATGCCAACGAGGCCCAGCGCCAAAAGCTCGACAGGTACGCGTATGCGGCCTGACCGACGCGACTGCGCCCAATTCCGCACGGACAGCCGCACCGCCGAGCGCCTTGCCGGAGCGCGCCGACGCCGGGCCTCGTCAGCCGCGCGCACGCAGCGCTCACGCGAACCGCTCGAACCTGCGTATATTGAACACATGACCGCCGAGCCGCCCTGCGCGCGGCGGCGTCGAGCCACTGGAACCTGATCTGCCGAGCCTTCCCTCCCCCATGCTGCGCGTGCTGCTCGTCACCGACACCGACAAACCCATCGGCGATTTGCGCGAGGCGCTCGCGCGCCTCGGCTACGACATGCTGCCCGAAGCGGCGACGCCCCAGGCGCTGCCGAAAGTCGTCGAAAGCGAGCGGCCGGACGTCGTCATCATCGATACCGAATCGCCGTCGCGCGACACGCTCGAACAGCTCGCCGTGATGAACGAAACGGCGCCGCGTCCCGTGCTGATGTTCAGCAGCGACGCGAACCAGCAGTTGATCCGCGCGGCCGTCGGCGCGGGCGTGACGGCTTATCTCGTCGAGGGACTCGCGGCCGAGCGGCTCGCGCCGATTCTCGAGGTCGCGCTCGCGCGCTTCGCGCATGAAGCGAAGCTGCGCCAGCGTCTTCACCAAGTCGAAGGCGAATTGGCCGACCGCAAGATGATCGACCGCGCCAAACGCCTCTTGATGGACCGCCGCAAGATGTCCGAGCAGGAAGCGTACGCGACGCTGCGCAAGCGCGCGATGGACCAGGGCATCAAGGTTGCCGAAGTCGCGCGGCAGCTCGTCTCGATGGCCGATCTTCTCGGTTGACCGCACGATATGACTACGCCAACACCCTCCCCCGCGCATTCAGCCGAAGACGCGCACGGCAAGCCCGAGAAGACGCATCTGAGCCTCGGCTTCGTCGCGCTTTCCGACGTCGCGCCGCTCGTCGCCGCCAAGGTGCTCGAATTCGGCCACAGTCACGGGCTCACGCTCGAACTCTGCCGTCAGCCTTCATGGGCTGCCGTGCGCGACAAGCTGCTCTCGGGCGAGCTCGACGCCGCGCATGCGCTGTATGGGCTCGTCTACGGCGTGCAGCTCGGCATCGGCGGGCCGCAGGCCGATATGGCCGTGCTGCTCGTGCTCAATCGCAACGGACAAGGCATCACGCTTTCGAACCGGCTCACGCAAGCCGTGAAGGAGCATGGCGGGCTGAAAGCGGGGCTCGCGTCGTTGAACCGCGTGCCGGTCTTTGCGCAGACGTTTCCGACCGGCACGCACGCGATGTGGCTCTACTACTGGCTCGCCGCTCAGGGCGTGCATCCGTTGCGCGATATTCAAAGCGTGGTGATTCCGCCGCCGCAGATGGTCGATGCGCTGGCCGAAGACAAGCTCGACGGCTTCTGCGCCGGCGAACCTTGGAATGCGGTGGCCGAAGCGCGGCGCGCTGGAAAGACCGCGATTGCGACGAGCGACATCTGGCCCGGTCATCCGGAGAAAGTGCTGGCATGCCGGCGCGATTTCGTGTCGCTGTATCCGAATACGGCGCGTGCGCTCGTGCAGACGATGCTCGAAGCGTGCCGCTGGGTCGATACGCGCGAGCATCGTTCGGAGATTTCCGCTTGGCTCGCGAAGCCCGAGGTGCTCAACGTGCCGCGCGAAGTGATCGAGCCGAGGCTCGTCGGCGTCTATGAAGGCGCGCAGTTCGCGAAGCCGCCGCTCGCGATGAGCTTTTTCGACGGCGGCAAGGTCAACTACCCGCGGCCGTCGGACGGCGAGTGGTTTCTCGCGCAATACCGTCGATGGAATTTGCTGCGTGATGGGGACAGCGCGGGCGATGCGGCGATTGCCGCCGGCATCAATCAGACGGCGCTGTATCGCGAAGCGGCGGCGCTCTGCGACGTGGAGATTCCGGAGGAGACGCGCGTCGATGTGCTGTTCGACGGACAAACGTGGGGCGGCGGCGCGGGCAAATAACGCGGGCAAATAGTGTCCGCTTTGCCGGACTATTGAAGTCGCCCGTCCATCACGCGAGCGGCACGATAATGCGCACCCAAAGCCCGCCGTCGGGATGATTGCCGAGCTTGAGCTTGGCGCCGCAGCTTTCGGCGAGCCGTCCTACGATCGAGAGCCCCAACCCCCAGTGCTCGCCGAGATCGCCTGCCGCATTGCGAGGCGCGGACCGCTGAAGCACCTCCGCAAAGTCGCGCTCCTCGATGCCTTCGCCGTGATCGCGCACGCTGAGCGTCCAGGCGCGCGGGCTGCCCGTCGTGCGGATCTCGACCGGCGGCGCGCCGTGCGCGAGCGCATTGCCGACGAGGTTGCCGATCATGCGCTCGAGCGCCGCGCGCGGCAGCATGAATTGCGGCCCGGCCTTGAGATGGAGCACGACCGATTGATCCTCGCCCGAGCCGCTCTGTAATGACCAATCGCGCAAAAACCAATCGACGGGTACGAGCGGTGTATCGGTTGAATCAGGCTCGGCATGCGGCGCCGCCACTCCGGCGAATTGATTCGCGACCGCCGTGAACGCCTCGATTTCCTCGATGAACGCCGCGCGCTGGTGCCACTTGCCGACGGTCAGAGCACGCGTGCGAAGCCGCGAGACCCGCTCGTCGACGTGACGCGCGAACGCCGACATCACCTCCGACTGTTCCTCCAATGCACGCTTTCGACTGCACATGAGCTGGCGCAGCGTGCACGCGACCCGGCGCACGTCGCGCGGCGCGTCCTCGAAGGCCGCCCAAGCGCCGCAAGCATGCGATTCGCGGATCGTGCGCGCGAGCGAGCGCCACGCGCGCTGCGTGCGGCGCGACCACAAGCACACCGCCAGCAGCGCGAGCGGCGCAACGAGGATCAAAGCCGCGCCGCGAGCATCGAACGACGCATTCGGTCCACCGTCGTCCGGCAATCGTGCATCGGCGGTTCGTCGAAATGCGCACGGCCAATACGCTTCGGTCAACACATTGCGAACAATCGGCGCGCTCAGATCGACGATGCGCGGTTTGATGGCGATAGCGGGTTTGATCGGCGGCGCGCCGGTGATGGCGATATCGAATTGGCCGCTGTCTTGCTCGCTGGCGTCCATGCGCGGGCTCGCCGCCGCGAGCGCGAAGCCGTCGTCGCGCGACATTGCGGGCGTCAGAAATTGAACTCCGCCGTGCACGGCAAGCAGCATGGCGACCGGCAGAAGCACGGTTCGTGCAAACCAAGTATTCACGATGATTCTTCGCTGTTTCTTGACCAAGTTGCCCTTCGGCCATGTGCGCTGCCAGCTTAGGGCCCAGACAATGATCGCTGAAACGACGTTGGGCAAAACATCGAGAATCCCGGGAATCTGACCTCTGCTTACCGGATCTTTCGGGGTAGGAGCGCAATTTACGACTGAACTTTGCTTCCCGTCCTGGGGAGAAACAACTGGCGCGCAAAGTACAAACTCCGGCGGCACGGGTCAAGTTCCCATGGGTGACTTTCGATTGAATAGGGACTGGAAATTGTGCACCAGCGCACATCGGCGCCTTTCCTTTCCGTTCCTTTCCTCGGCACAACCGGAGACACCTTCCATGAATGCAGAAGCTACGCTAGCCCTTAACGACGTTTCCGCGATCGACACGGTCCATATCGGCGGAAACGCCACGCCATGGATTCCCTTCGCTCCCATCAACGACAAAATTCTACTCAAGTACTTCAAGATCAATCCCGTCACAGGCGAAGTGGTCTTGCTCATGAAGGCGGCCAAAGGCGAAGGCGCGCATATTCATCGCCATACCGGGACGGTGATGGTCTACACACTCAGCGGTCGATGGAAATACGACCAGCACGATTGGATCGCGCAAGCCGGCGATTTCGTGTTTGAGCCCTCGGAGTCGTCACACTCGTTCACGAATCTCTCCGACGACGACAATGGTATGGCGCTCGTGGTGTCGACCGGTGAACTCCACTTCCTTGACGAAGACGGCAAGGTCACGTTCGTCGAAACATGGCGGACGGCTTTGAGCCGCTATCAGGAGTACTGCAAAGCCAATCGGCTGCCCGAGATCGACCTGATCGGCTGCCAGGGCGGCCGCTAAGCGACGTCGAAGGGCCCTACCGTTTCGAAATATTCGAGGGAGCCAGTCATTGGCTCCCACCGATCCACCCGATATACGATACGCACCGTACCCGTCACTCATGCCTTCTCATTCGCTTAACGACAATCAGCCGATCGCACGCATCCTGGTGGCCGGCACCGGCGTGCTGGGCGCGCAGATCGCCTTTCAGTGCGCGTTTTCCGGCGTCGACGTCGTAACCTACGACGTCGACGCCGCCTGCCTGGATCGCGCGAACGCCCGTTTTGATGCGCTAGGCCGTGCTTACGCTGCGGACCTCGGCGCCCCTCGCGAGCAAATCGAAGCCACGCTGGAGCGCATCGAGGCCACCACCGACCTCGCTTCGGCTGTTGCCGGCGTGGACCTCGTCATTGAGGCCATCCCCGAGGATCTCGCAATCAAGCAGTCGTTCTACCGCTCACTGTCGGCGGTAGCGCCGGCCGGCGCCATCTTTGCGAGCAACTCGTCGACGCTGGTGCCGAGCCAGTTCGCAACGTTCACCGACCGGCCCGAGCGCGTGCTGAGCCTGCATTTCGCGAACGAGATATGGAAGCACAATATCGCGGAGATCATGGGGCATCCGGGCACCGACCCCGCCGTATTCGCGCGCGTGGTTGAGTTTGCGCGTCGTATCGGCATGGTGCCTTTGCCGCTGCGCAAGGAGCAGTCCGGCTGCCTGCTGAACACCATGCTCATCCCGATGTTGATCGCCGCGCTGGGTCTGTTGGTCAACGACGTCGCCGATGTTCAGACGATCGACAAGGCGTGGATGATTGCCAAGGAGGATCGAATGGGCCCTTTCGGCGTTCTCGACAGAATCGGCATGACGACCGTCTATAACGTGACCCGCGCACTAGCGGAACGGACTGGTGATTCGACGCATCAGCGCATGGCTGACTACGTGAAAACCCATTTCATCGATACCGGGCATATCGGCGAGTCGGCGGGACGTGGCTTCTATCAGTATCCCGATCCGGAATTCCTGAATCCAACGTTCATCGCCGCGTGAAACCCAGGGCAGGCTATGACTACTCGGCAAGACGTCCGGTGTCAGCCTCGTGACGTATTGCTCGCAGCTGTCGGGGCGTGACGCCCCTCAGTCGCTTGAACGCGCGGCTGAATGCGCTTTGCTGCGAGTAACCGAGCAGTTCGGAGATCTCGGCAAGACGCAGGTTTGACTGCTGCACATACTTCAGGGCGAGTTCTTCACGAACTTGTTCCCGCAATTCATCGAACGTCGTGCGCGCCTCCGAGAGACGACGTTGCAAGGATCGAGGGGACGTTGCGAGCGCTCGAGCGATGGCGTTGAGCGAACTGTCCGTGAACGGCAAAAGTGCGCGAATCATGGTTTGCGTGCGTACGGCCCAAAGTGCCTCCACCTGGGCTCTTTCTCGCTGCAAATGGGCTTTGAGCACACGATGCGCGTTACGTCGAAGTTGCGTCACCGGACGCATCACCGTGTCGCGGTCCAGGACAATCGCATTCCTGTCCTGATCGAAGTTCAGGGATGGTCCGAACGTGCGCCAGTGCATCGTGCAGTCCGCAGGCGCCGAATGACGGAATTGCACAACGGCCGGTTGCCAGGCTGCGCCACAAATGGTCCGCAAATACTGCATACCGTTGGCGAGGCCCAATTCAACGGCCTGAACTTCTCCGGGACCGGACGCCTTCTCAAGGTCGTAAGTCAAAACCATCCCCTGCTCGTCCCGCACAGCCCGTATAGAAGACATCGATGTATGCAGCACGTAGAACTCGGCGAGCGTATCCATTGCCTCTCCGATGGTCCGCGCGCCATGCATCATGACAAGGATCGGCCCCAGGACCGCCAGGCCCTGATATTCGGCGAGCCTCAGTCCAAAGTTCCGGCATTGCGTAACGTCAGCCGCCAGCGAAAGAAATCGAAGCACTTGCGCACCCCGGACCGGCACGTCGGCGGAGCGGAGTGCAAGCGCCGGCAGATCGGCTCCGGCCGCCACCAGCTCGGGCTGTACGCCGAGTGCCTCGAGCAGAGCAGCCGCTCCGGTCAACACAACACTGGGTAGGTAGCCTTGCATTCTTTATACGGGGATTCGCTTGAGATGGTTCGATGCGCGAGGGCATCTTCCCGATGGTATCGCGTTGGCGAACGAAAGCCTACGCACGTTCGGCGAGTGTTTCGTTCGCGACGATTTTGCCTTGTAGCGACGGCGGGCTTGAAGGATAAATAGGCACGGTAATAGCGTTCGAAGATGTGGCGCGCAAAGTACAAATTGCGGCGGCACGGGTCAAGTTTCCACGGGTGAATTGCGCGTAAATAAGGACCGGAGATCGTGCAACGGCGACACCGGTGAATCGGCAACTACATGCATGACGATCAGGTGTCCAAAATGTACGACGGCAAATATTCCAGGAGACACCTTTCATGACGAAGAGAATTCCCGCCAATCGCGCCTTTCGCGCCATTCGATTTGCCACCGTCGGCGGTGCCTGCACACTCGCCGCCACATTCGCCGGCACACCGCCTGCTCACGCGCAGAGTAGCGTCACCCTCTACGGCATCACCGACGCCTCGATCCTCTATACCAGCAGGACATCCAACCTCGCGACCGGCGCCAGCGAAGGACACCAGTTTTCGGTCGAATCCGCCGGCGAAAACGCGTCTCGCTTCGGCCTGCACGGAAGAGAGGATCTCGGCGGCGGACTCGCAGCCATCTTCGACCTCGAAAGCGGCATCGACATCTCCAATGGGGGATTCGCAAATTCCAACGGCGAGTTCTTTGGCCGCCAGGCGTGGGTCGGCGTCACCGGCAGCTTCGGTACCCTCACCGCGGGCCTTCAGTATTCGCCTTTCCTGTTGTCGATCGACGCGAACGATCCCCGCGACCTCAAACAGTTCGGTAGCGGGCTCATCAATTACGTCGACAACGTCATCGTCACCGGCCTTTTCAACCCCAACTCCGTCATGTACACGTCGCCCGAGATCGCCGGCATCCAGGGGCGCGCGATGTATGCATTCGGTGGATCTCCGGGTAACTTCAAGGCCGGACAACAGTATTCAGCCGGGCTCTCATATCACTTCAGCGGCTTGCTGCTCACCTCCGCGATGTATAGCGGCAACTCCGGCGGGTCCGCGGCGGCCATCCCGAACCCCAGCGCCATCGCCTTCTCCGGGCGCAACATCGGCGCCAGCTACAACTTCAACCGCCTGACCGTCAAAGCCGCCTACACCCTCTACAAGGTCGCTGGCGCCTTCGACAGCCGCGTGATCTCCGGCGGCCTCGCCTTCTCGCTCACACCCGCCCTCTCCCTCAACGGAGGCGCCTGGTACACCCGCGACGGCAACGACTCGAACAACCATTCGATCCTCGGCTCGCTCGGCGTCGACTACGCGCTCTCCAAGCGCACCACGCTCTATAGCCAGCTCGCCTACGTCGACAATCATGGGCGCATGAACACCGGCCTCGCGATCAACGGCGCGCTCTTCGGCCTACCTGGCTCCCAGTTCGCCGCCGACCTCGGCATTCGCCACTTGTTCTGAACGCGCCCAAACGAATCGAACCATTGCCTTCTCTCAAAAAGCGGATATAATTGAGTGAGTAATCAATCTATATTTGTGAACGCACGCCATGGCACGTCCCTTGAGTCCGGAAAAACGCACTGCCCTGTTGCTATCCGCAACGCAGGCCGTTGCTGAACAGGGCGTGCTCGCCACCACTGCGAGCATTGCACGGGGCGCCGGCGTCGCTGAGGGCACGCTGTTCACCTACTTCGAGAGCAAGGAAGCGCTGTTCCAGGAGCTGTACCTGCACCTCAAGCGGAGCCTGGCGGAAGCCATGATGCCGGACTATCCGCATGAGGCCGGCTACCGGCAGCGCATGCAGCACGTTTTCCAGCGCTACGTGAGCTGGGGACTGGCGAATGCGGCTGGGCGGTCCGCCCTCGCCCGGCTGACCGCTTCGGGGCAGTTGCTCGACGACACGCGGGCGCAGGCCATGGAGTCGTTTCTGGCGGTGTCACAGTTGATGGAAGACGCGGTGCGCGATGGCGTGCTGGTGGATGCGCCGATCGCATTTCTTTCGTCGATCATCGAGCACATCGCCGACACCACGATCGAGTACGTAAACAAACAGCCCCAGGACGCCGACCGTCACCTGCAACTGGGATTTCAAGTCGCCTGGCGAGCGATTACCGTGTAAAAAATTTTTCGCCATTATTGAGCGCGTACGCGCTCATTATTTACAAGGAGAACAGCATCATGTCTAGTCAGAAGTGGTTCATTACCGGTGCGTCCGGGGGTCTGGGGCTCGCCCTCACGCAAAAAGTGCTGGCCCAGGGGCATCGTGTGATTGCAGCTGTGCGCCGTATCGAGGGGATGCAGACGCTAACTCAGGCCTATCCGGATCTGCTCGAAGTGGAGCCGGTCGATGTGACTGACCGCGAGCAAGTTCAGGCGGTCGCGGCACGCCATCCCGATGTCGACGTTGTCGTCAACAACGCCGGGGGCGCTGTTATCGGGGCGATGGAGGAAATGAGCGAAGCCGATATCCAACAGCAGATCGCGCTGAATCTGCTCGCGCCGATCCATGTCACGCGCGCGTTCCTCCCTGCATTGCGCGCCAAGAAGCAAGGCACGCTCATCTATGTCAGCAGCGTCGGCGGGCGTGCTTCCTTTCCGAGTGGTTCGATGTACCACGCCGCGAAGTTCGGTCTGGAAGGATTTGCCGAATCGGTGAGCCAGGAAGTGGCCGAGTTCGGTATCAAGACCATCATCATCGAACCCGGCTCGATCAAGACGGGCTTCGTGGCCAATATCAGCTGGACCCAGGAACTCGCCGACTACAAAGACGGCGTTGTCGGCAAGCTGCGACGCCAGATTAAAGAAGTCGGCGACGAGCAGGCTTCAGGCGACCCCGTGAAAATGGCCGAGGCCATCTATGCGGTCAGCCAGACTGAGGAGCCGCTGTTGCGTACCGTCCTCGGCGGAGATGCGTATGCGGTGCTGGAGGCCGGCTATGCCCGGAGTCTCGCCGCCCTGCAGGCGCAAAAGGCCCTCGCCGAGTCCGTGATGTTCGAGGGCAAGGCCGGATTCAATCCGCAGTGAGCATTGCGACCGCTGCATTGCGCAGCCACCACGAAAGCAAGGCGCCGATAGCGGCGCATATCAAAGGTTGAACGATCATGTCCAAAGTCTGGTTGATTACCGGAGCGTCCCGAGGCTTGGGCCGCTCCATTCTCGAAGCCGCGTTGCAGGACGGCGGCAAGGTGCTGGCGACCGCGCGCGACACGGCGCGCTTCGCCGATTTGCAGGCGCGCCACGGCGAGCGCCTGGCCACTTTTGAATTGGACGTCACGAACGAACAGCAGGCTAAGCAAGCCGTGGCCGAAGCGATGCGCCTCTTCGGCCGGCTGGACGTTCTGGTCAACAATGCCGGCTACGGTCACATTCAGCCGTTCGAGTACACGCCCGTCGAGGATTTCCGGGCGCAGATCGAGACCAATCTCTTTGGGGTGGTGAACCTCACGCGTGCGGCCATTCCGGTCATGCGCGCCCAGGGCGGCGGCCACATCTTTCAGGTCTCGTCGGCTGGCGGCCGCATCAGCACGCCCGGGCTCTCGGCTTATCAGGCAGCCAAATGGGCCGTCGGCGGGTTCAGCGACGTGGTGGGCAAGGAAGTCGCGCCCTTCGGGATTCGTATCTGCACGCTCGAGCCTGGCGGCATGCGAACCGGGTGGGGTCATGAGGCCCGCGCGACGCTGCAGAACCTGCCGCATGACTACCAGGCGTCGCTGGGAGACTTCAAGGCGCTCATTGATGCCTACGTCGGCCATGAAGTGGGGGATCCTGAGCGAATTGCGAAGCTGATCGTAGCGCTCGCTTCGCGTGCAACGCTCCCCGCGCACCTCGTGCTCGGGTCGGACGCATGGCAGGTCGTCGAAGCCGAGGAGCAGGCGCGCCGCGAGGCGATGCAGCGCTGGAAGCCCGTCACCCTCGCCGCCGATTTCGGCGCCGTATCGCCCGAGTGGCCGTCGGAGTAAGGCCATGCGTATCGTCCTGATCGGAGCCACCGGCATGGTTGGCCAAGGCGTATTGCGTGCGTGTCTGAGGGCGCGGGACGTCACCGAAATCATCGTGGTCGGACGGCGTCCGCTGACGGGCTACGAGGATCCGCGGCTCAACGTCGTCATCACGCCAAATCTGGAACGCTTTCAGGCCGCGGACGATACGTTCGCCCATGTCGACGCGTGTTTTTTCTGCGCGGGGGTTACGTCCTTCGGCATGTCCGAGGCCGAATACCGCGCGGTCACCTACGACCTCACGCTCCACGTCGCGCAACAACTGCAACGCCAGAGCCCTGCGATGACGATGGTGTACGTCTCTGGGGCCGGCGCCGACAGCAGCGAGCAAAGCAAGACCATGTGGGCCCGCGTCCGCGGACAAACCGAGAACGCCTTGCAGCGGCTGCCGTTTCGACAGGTGGCGATTTTCCGGCCCTCCGCGATCATCCCCGAAGACGGCATCCAGTCGCGCACCACCGCTTATCGCTGGATGTACGCGGTGCTCAAGCCGCTTCTGCCTTTGGTCCGCCGCATTTCGCCGGACAGCGTGCTGACCACCGGGATCATCGGCAACGCCATGCTCAACGCCGTGCGTCGCGGTGCGCCGTCGCGAGCCGTCTTGACGCCCGCCGACATTAATCGATTGGCCGTCTCGCAGGCGTGAGTCGCCTGCGGGCAGGGAGTCGGGACGGAAAGATAGCGCGCGTCCGCCTCGCGCGATTCGGCGCCGGGCGCGCGTACAGCATCGTTACCGCACCTAACTGCGCAGCGTTTTCGCGGCCGACACCATATTCGTCAACGCCGGCACCACTTCCGCCCACTGGCGCGTCTTCAAGCCGCAGTCCGGGTTCACCCACAGACGCTCCGCCGGAATGCGCTCAGCCGCCTTCTTCATGAGCGCGACGATGTGCTCCTGGCTCGGAATGTTCGGCGAATGGATGTCATACACGCCCGGCCCGATCTCGTTCGGATACTTGAAGTCATCGAAGGCATCGAGCAGCTCCATATCCGAGCGCGACGTCTCGATCGTGATGACGTCGGCGTCCATGTCGGCGATCGACGCGATGATGTCGTTGAACTCCGAGTAGCACATGTGGGTGTGAATCTGCGTCTCGTCGCCCACGCCATTGGCCGTGATGCGGAAGGACTCGACCGCCCAATCCAAATACGTCTGCCATTGCGAGCGGCGCAGCGGCAGGCCCTCGCGCAGCGCGGCCTCGTCGATCTGGATCACGCGGATGCCGGCGCGTTCCAGGTCCAGCACTTCCTCGCGGATCGCGAGCGCCAGCTGGTAGCAGGACACCGAACGCGGCTGGTCGTCGCGCACGAACGACCAGTTCAGGATCGTCACGGGCCCGGTCAGCATGCCCTTCATCGGCTTGCTGGTGAGCGACTGCGCGTACTGGATCCACTCGACCGTCATCGCCTTCGGGCGGCTGATGTCGCCGAACAGGATGGGCGGCTTCACGCAGCGCGAGCCGTACGACTGAACCCAGCCGAATTGGCTGAACGTGTAGCCGTCGAGTTGCTCGCCGAAGTACTCGACCATGTCGTTGCGCTCCGCTTCGCCGTGAACCAGCACGTCGAGACTCAGCGCCTCCTGCTCGCGAACGCTGCGGGCGATCTCGGCCTGCATCGCGACCTGGTAGCCGGCCTCGTCGAGCGCGCCGGCCTTGAACTGGCTGCGGGCGTGACGGATCTCGGCGGTCTGCGGAAACGAGCCGATCGTGGTGGTCGGGAATGCAGGCAGCTTCAACAGCGCGGACTGCTTCGGCGCGCGCGCGGCATACGGGTTCTGGCGCTGGCCGAGCGCAGCGTCGATGCGCGCGAGCGCCGCCTTGACGGCCGGGTTGTGGACACGCGGCGACGCACGGCGGCTCGCGATCGCCGCCGCATTCGCGGCCAGCTCCGCGGCGACCGATGCGCGGCCATGATTGAGCGCGGACGCGAGCACCTTCAGCTCGTCGAGTTTCTGCAGCGCGAACGCGAGCCACGAACGGATCTCGGCATCGAGCTTCTGTTCGCTCGATAGGTCTACCGGCACGTGCAGCAGCGAGCACGACGGCGCAATCCACAGCCGCGAGCCGAGCGTCTTGGCCAGCGGTTCGAGCCATTCGAGCGTCGCGGTGAGGTCGGTCTTCCAGATATTGCGGCCGTTGATCGCGCCAACCGACAGCACGCGCTCCGCCGGCAACTCGCTGGCGAGCGTCGCAACCTCGTCGCGCGCATTGATGGCGTCGATATGCAGACCGTCGACCGGCAGCGAGCACGCGAGCGCGCGATTCTCCTGCAGCTGGCCGAAGTACGTCGCGAGCAGCAGCTTGACGCGGCGCGTCTCGAGCGTCTCGTACGCGGTGACGAATGCCTGCTGCCAGGCGGGATCGAGCTCGGTGACGAGCGCCGGCTCGTCGATCTGCACCCACTCGACGCCTTGCGCCGCGAACGTGTCGAGCAGCGCGCCATAGACCGGCAGCAGCTTCGGCAGCAGCGCGAGACGGTCCGAATCGTCTTTGGCCTTGCCAAGCCACAGGTACGTCACCGGCCCGATGATCACCGGCTTCGCGTTCACGCCGAGGTTGCGGGCCTCGGTCAGTTGCGTCACGAGGCGCGATGCGTCCAGCGTGAAGCCGGTCGACGCCGTGAACTCCGGCACGATGTAGTGATAGTTCGTATCGAACCATTTGGTCATCTCGCCCGCCGCGACGCCGCCGCAGCACGCGCCATGCTCTTCCGCGCTCTGCGCCGAGCGGCCGCGCGCCACCCGGAAGTAGTTGTCGAGCGCGTCGCCGTGGAAGCCCTGCACACGCTCCGGCAGATTGCCCAGCGTGAAGCTCATGTCGAGCACCTGGTCGTAGAACGCGAAGTCGCCCACGGGCGCCAGATCGAGACCTTGCTGATTCTCCCAATGACGCCGACGCAGTTGCGCGCCCAGTGCCTTGAGTTCGTCGCGAGAAGACTCGCCTTTCCAGTAGCTTTCGAGCGCGAATTTCAGTTCGCGTTTGGCGCCGATGCGCGGGAAGCCGAGATTATGTGTCGTGACCATGGAAGCTGCCGTAGAGGAGGATGGAAAGTTCTGGCAGCGATGATAGGATTTTCAGTTCATGAAATAAAATGGTGTTATTTCATTGATCCATTAGATTTGTTCATGCATGTTTGCTCATGAACCTCTCAGCGAGTCATTGCCATGTTGGAACGGTTTCATCTACTCATCATCCGTGAAGTGGAGCGTCAAGGCTCATTGACGGCGGCAGCCGAGGTTCTGCATCTCACGCAGTCGGCGCTCAGCCATACCGTCAAGAAAGTCGAGCAGCAGCTCGGCACGCCGATCTGGGATCGTGAAGGGCGAACCCTGAGGCTCACCCAGGCGGGGCAATACCTGCTCTCGCTCGCCAACCGGCTGCTGCCTCAGTTCGAGCTGGCTGAAACGCGGATGAAGCAGTACGCCGCCGGCGAGCGCGGCACGCTGCGCATCGGCATGGAGTGCCATCCGTGCTATCAGTGGCTGCTCAAGGTCGTGTCGCCGTATCTGGCGCGCTGGCCCGACGTCGACGTGGATGTGAAGCAGCGCTTTCAGTTCGGCGGCATCGGCGCGCTCTTCGGCTACGACATCGACGTGCTCGTCACGCCCGATCCGCTCATGCGTCCGGGCTTGCGCTTCGATCCCGTGTTCGACTACGAGCAGGTGCTCGTGGTCTCCGAACGGCATCGTTTCGCGAACGTGCGTTACGTGAAGCCGGAGCAGCTCGTCGACGAAACGCTGATCACCTACCCCGTCGAGACCGACCGGCTCGATATCTACAACCAGTTCTTGCGGCCGGCGAACGTGGTGCCGCGCCGCCACAAGACGATCGAGACCACCGACATCATGTTGCAGATGGTGGCAAGCGATCGCGGCGTGGCCGCGCTGCCGCGCTGGCTCGCCGATGAATACGCGGACCGTATGCCGGTGACGAGTGTGAAGCTTGGACGCGAGGGGATTTCGAAGCAGATCTTTCTGGGGACGCGGGAGGCGGATGCTTCGATCGACTATCTGCGCGCGTTTGTTGAACTTGCGCGCGGGTCGAATCGTGGTGAGGTGCGTGTGAGGGGGTGAGTTCTGAGCTACAGACGTGGACGCGCTGCGAGCAGTCTGTCCCATTTGGACGGCGGCAAAGTGATATAGCCCGAATTATCTTCGCCGCCTCCGATCGAAAAAGACATACTTTCATCGTCGTACCAGGCTATTTGGGTGTCTGAAGAATGGGCGCTAAACGGGCGTTGAATCAATAAATTTCCGTTTTTGGTGTCATATATTCGACCAACATACTCCGAATCACTCCCTGGAACCCATTCAAGCAAGCATAGTTCCGCGATGTAGCTGCCATCTGGCGACGTGGTGCGTTTGCATTCCTTGCCTTGCGGTGTGTGATTGAACAAAACCAAATAAAGCGCCCCGATAAGCACCAATGCGACAATCTGTCTTGGAAACTTGAACAGCATCCGGCCAATCGAGTCAGTCCAAATACGTGGCATCGAAAATATGAGAAGCAAGGCAAAAATTGGCACCAAGAAAAGCATCGCGGCATCGCCGAAATCAAACCTCATAGGTCCACCTTGATAGGTGGGACGACTGGCACGTAACGGCGGTCGGTAAACACGATGAAATCGCCGCCTCGCTGGTGCTTGATCGCCCACTGCCGGAAATCGCTATTGTGAATGGGATAGTAGACGTTTCCCTTGATGTGGGGATCACCAATAGTGACGGGAGCATCAACGTATGGGATATAGCGAGATTTATCCGAAACGGCAACGTAAGGCACGACGATTACGCCTTTATGGTTCCAATGCCCAAGATATTGCGATCGCTCACCCGGATTGGTGGTAAACGTAAAATTGTCCTTTACATAGACCCATATACCTCTCACCTCGGCTGTTATTTTATGCGACACGACATCTTGCTCGAACCGAGCATGACCAATGGTCGCGTAAAAGTTGAACGAACCAAGCGCGCCGAAAAGATCATCCGGTGCCCCATTGTTTTCGAACATTCTTAGGAATACATTGAATTTTTCCCATAATGTCCCGTCGACGCTGGCTATCTGGAACCGGAATTGACGATGCAGGCAGATCTGATCGCCCTTGCAAATATTTTCGGCATCGAGCAAGGTCAATTTTCCCTTGTACGGAATCAGTTTTCTCTTGAGTAATTTTCGCGCTTCAGGTAGTCGAATTGCCTCATTGATCAAGTATTCGTATTGCTCTTTCGCACGAGCATAGCGAAGTACCCATTCCAGCGTTACCGTGGTCGTGTCGTACATATCAGGCGGGTACGGCTTACCGTCTTGATTCACTTCTAAGCTTTCTTCATCTTCCGTTGGCGAATAGTTCAAACGCCCAGCAAACCACCGCTCCATAAGCTTGGCCGATATCGGCATCATTTCCTTGCGCATCGCCCCTGGAATCTCCTGAATATCGAACGGCGGCACCGTCTCCACTTTCTTGACGGGTTTCAGCGGGGGTGGCGGCGGTTTCGGCGGCTCGGGCGCGTCGAGCCACGCCTTGAAGCGCGAGAACGTATTCGCCACGCTTTCGATGTTATCGAGCACGTTGGTCAGCGCATCGGGCTTCGGCAGCTTGGACGCCGGGGCTTTTGCCACAGGAGGCTCCGGCGGCACTGGCAACGGCGGCGGCGCCTTGTCCATCGTCAGCGACACCGCGCGAACAACCCGAGCGCCATCCTGATGCTTCCATCGCCATAGCAATTTGTTGATTTTGTAGTACGGAATTTCTTCGTTATCCGAAGTCATTCTTGTCGTCTCCGCAGCTTGTCGAGTGAGGATGAATCAGCCGACGCCACGCTAGCGCGCACGAGAAAGTCCAGTCAATTGGACGCGCCCAAGGATTTCGAGACTTTCCGACTTTTGTGCTGATGATTTGACGAACATCAACACTCGGTGCAGCCGCCGCCCATCCATTGCATTGCGACTACTTCTACTCTCCTGATTCTCCGAGCGCCGCCAAAGGCACGCTCGAAAACGCAAACTATTCCACCCGCAATCAATTGTTCATCAAGTGCCGTTAGGGTGTGACGTTGCTTCACCTGCTGTTCCGTCTGAAAACAACCCTCGAAATCCGTACGGAGACTGCACATGATAGCCGCCCCCCTGGCCTCGAAAACCCGCTTTCCCCGCCTTCCCCGCACTGCCCGACGTGCATCGCTGTTCGCTCTAACCCTGATCGCCGCCGCCGTGAACGTCCACGCGCAAGAGCCGGATTCCAATGGCGGAATCCGCTTCGTGCCTGGCCTGCTCGTGGTCAGCCGCAGCGTTTACGACAACCTGTCGAGCAACGTGCAGGTCGGCGAAATCCTGCCGCCGAACTGCGCGAGCACGACCGGCGGCTGCGCCGCCAACACCGGCGCACCCGTCGACGGCACCTACCCCTACGTGTGGAACAACGACACGTATGACGGCAGCTTCGGCATTACGTCGCGGATTTTTCTCGACCAGATCGCGCCCTGGGGCGCAGTCGTCAGCACGCTCGAAGTGCCGAACAGCCTGACGCACGGTAACTCGCACGACCAGCTCGTCACGAGCTTCAGCTCGAAATCGGAACTCGGCCTGCACCTGTCGGCCGACCGGCAGTATTTGACGTTCATGGGCTACGTGGCGCCGGTCAACACACTTGACGTGTCCAACTCGAACACGCCGGGCGCGAACGATAAGACCAATCCGGTCGGCAAAGCCTACTATCGCGCCGTTGCCGTCATGGATAGCAACGGCCACATCCGCGTCACCGAAACCAACGCCTACAGCGGCAACAACGGACGCACGGCGTTCTTCAACAACCGCCACGGCCAGAACGTCTTCTTTACCGCAGGCAACGCGGGCAACGGGGCCAATCCGCAGCCGGACGGCGTGATTCTCGGCGCGGGCGCGCAATTCATCACGCCGTCGAATCAGCCCGAAGCGCAGCAAATCCCGGGCACGCCGACGCCGCTCGCGAGCTTCTCGGTGACCGAGCTCGGCGCCAAGGCGGACAAGATCGGCAAGGACGACAACTTCCGCGGCCTGGCGGAATACAACAACGTGCTGTACTACACGAAAGGCAGCGGCGGCAACGGCGTGAATACCGTGTACTTCGTCGACACGACGGGCAAAGCGTGCCAGAACGGCGTGGGCGTGCCGTCGCCGAACGCGACGCTGCCGAGCGCGCCGCTCGCCTATAACGCGGCGACGCTGCAAACCACCGGCTTGCCGAGCAATATGTGCGTGCTCGCGGGCTTCCCGTCGACGCCGAACAAGACGGCCACCACGCTTTCCTACCCGTTCGGCCTCTGGTTCGCCGACGCGAACACGCTTTACGTGGCCGACGAGGGCGACGGCTACGTGGGCGGCGCCGATCTCTACACGCACGCGGCAGCGCAAACGACCGCGGGCCTGCAGAAGTGGGTGTACAACACGAGCACGAAAACGTGGAACCTCGCCTACACGCTGCAGGCCGGGCTGAATCTCGGCCAGTCGTACAGCATCTCAGGCTATCCGGGCGGCACGAACTCGGTGACGGGCCTGCCCTGGGCGCCGGCAACCGACGGTCTGCGCAACCTGACGGGCCGCGTCGACGACGACGGCACGGTGACGATCTGGGCGATCACGTCGACGGTCAGCGGCAACGGAGATACCGGCGCGGACCCGAACAAGCTGGTGGCGATTCGCGATGTGCTCAAGAACACGAGCGCATCCGGGGCGGCGCAGGAGAAGTTCGTGACGCTGCGTAGCGCGGGGTTCGCGGAGGTGCTGCGTGGGGTGTCGTTTACGCCGGGGACGGATTTTGATCGGCGGTTTTGAGTCGGTGGGTAGGGTTTAGGTTTTTGCAGGTAGGCGGAGCGGCCCCGGAAATGCCAGTGCCGCTCCGCCATTCTTTAGAAATGCTTGAATTCGCGTAACGCACCGCCTATTTTGAGGGTTATCGTCAGTAAGCCAAGCGCAGTTCCCATAGCACTAACAAGCAAAAAGGGAAAATCATGCGTCGCTTCTGCTCCATTCTGCTTTTGCTATTGTTGCCGGCGCTCGGGTACGCCCAGGCGGCCGGGGTGAAACGCGTGCCCGAAAATATGCTCGACATTGCCGGTCTTAAAGGCGTGTCGGGTGCGCAAGGGATCATGGTCAGCAATAATGACTTGCGCAACCTCAAAGACGCGGTGACGCCCAGCGGGCCGAGTTCGCCATGTGTTCCAGGCGACGACCGATGCCAATCCTCCCTTCAGTCCTTCCAGTCGTTCGAATTACATCTCCCTTTGAACGCCACACCTTGCGAACTCTTTATTGAAAATTTGCCTGCCGACGTTCGCCTTGGGTTGTCCCTCGGTTCGCTGTATCAAACTCCAGGCGCACTAACACACGCTCAGGCTGCGGCATTCATACATGAAAATACAGAAAAATGCCTTTCGTCAAACGTCCCGAAGTCTGCCGAAAGTCTTATCGGCATCTTCATTAACGATGCCGGGGATTTACTCGGCATGGGAACCCTGGAAGACGCAACCCACGTTCTGACTGCCAAGCACGTGCTCTATCCCCCGTACACCGGTCAACCCGTACCGTTGCGTTCGCCAGACTCGATTTATTTTGTTCCGGCGTCGCAGCCGTCAAGCCCGATTGCCTTAGACCCGCAGTCATTCTCCAATCTGCCGCCCTTTATCGATTTCGGTAAGGAGAGTCAGACCAACGATCACATCGTGGTTCATCTGCTCGCGGCAGCGAAGTTCAACGCATCCAATCCGCCCAAGATACAGGCTCCGCCGCTTAGCCCGACTCAGATCACGGTCGTAGGGCTGAACGAACAGGAAATGGAGGTGGACAACGTCGATTTGGTCAATGACCGCAACGTCAATCCGAAGTGGGCGTCGTATCTGGCAATCGATACGCGCCCGATTTGCAAAACGCTGGTCGTCTCCCAAAACACCTGTGTCATTCATGGATGCTCGACTTTCGCCGGAATGAGCGGAACCGCGGTCTTTGATTCGGCGTCGCTAAGCTCCCCTCAAGCCGAGATTTACGCCGTCCATGTCGGAACCCCTCAGATGCCGTGCTCGATTCAGATTCCAGGCGGCGTACAGATCAATGTGGCTGTGACTCCGTAGGAGCCTTTATGAAGACCGCATTCCATGCCGCGTGCTACCTGGCAGCGGCCTCGCTGACCGTGACCGGATGTAATTCGCTTGCTGCAGACAACACCGCATCGAGTCCTGCCGCTGCGTCGGCTCCCGGGAGCGCGGCTGCACCCACGGTATTGCCCAAAGCGCCCTCGCCCATGAAGATCGTGACCGAGCTCAAATGCTCGAATGCGGTGGTGCCTGGCCACAATGAAAATCCCGCACTACTGATATTCCTCGCACCGGTGTTGGCTCAGTTGGGAGAAAAAGTCGCCAGCGCTGCATTCAACTATGGATATGACGCGCTGACAACCTATCTGAAAGACAGGCCGAACGATTACCTGGCGTCGTCGACGGCGGTTAGCAGCCTCGCGTTCTATCAGTCGGGCGGCCAAGCGCTGGCGTTTGGATGCATCGAACTCGTGCGAGGCGACCTCTCCGAAGCGCAATTCAACGCCGACGCGTACACCAGCAGCCTGGGCGGAAAAACGCCGCCTCAAGGTTGGGACCAAACGTCAGTTCAAGCCAAATGGCCAACCTGGCACCTTTCGTCAGCGCCCGAACTCTATGTGGCTCTCGGCGTCACCACCTTGAACGCCTCGGTGCCTGGCTCGGACAATAAGCTACTGCCGCTTTATTTCAAAGTGCAGCCCCTCGAAATTCTTTATCTGAAATCCGGTGCAAGGAACACCAAAAGCGGGTCCAAGCAAATTCTGCTTACGCTGACGATGACTTCCGCCAGTGGCGCGACGCTCTACAAATACACCTATGATTTGGGCACGCTAAAGATCGGACAGACATACAACCTGGATTATCTCGACGGCCCATACGTCGCGTTGCCGGCGCCGACTGAAATCGGCACGGTCAAGACTGCGCCTGCCAAGAAACTCGCGCATGTGGCCGGCGCAAGCGCACCTGCGGCGGCATCCGCACCCAAGGCTGCGACGACTCCGGTTTACGACAACGCCCCGATTACGATCAGCGCGAACGTCGTCGAGTCGGAAGACGGTGGGGATTTTGCGGCGGCGCTCGGCACATCCTTGGCTAACACCGACACCAAGAATGCCATCCTGGGCGCGGCTAATACACAAGTGGCGACAGGATTGGATAAATGGCTTGGCGTCGGCGGCGCATCAGCGGCGGCAGCGGCCGCGCCAAAGAGATAGCCCCCTCACACCTTATGCGTCGACAACAAAATACTGGTCTCCGTATTCGCAATCCCGTCGACCAAACGAATCGCGCCGAGCACGCGATCGAAGTTCTCCAATGAATCCGCCTGCAGTTCCGCAATCAGATCCCAGCGCCCGTTCGTGCTGTGAATCGTCGCGACATTCGGATACCCGCGCAGCACCTTGACGACCTCCTGCGCGCGATTGCCCTGCACCGCGATCGACATCAGCGCGCGAATCCGATGCGCTTCCGCCGCCGGCTTCAAGCGCACCGTGTAGCCGACGATGACCCCGCTTTGCTCTAAGCGCGTCAGCCGGTTCTGCACCGTCGCGCGCGCGACCTTCAACTGCTTGGCGAGCGTCACCACCGGCATGCGTGCGTTGTCGCGCAGCAAGGCGATGAGCTGACGGTCGACGTCGTCGAGATTGATCATGAGGGCCACCATTCCTGCTGAATGCTCCAAGCGAAAAGCCGCAGCTTGAGGCCGTTTGATCCGCCAAGCCAGCTTCAATTGTACAAATCGCCACTGAAGGCCAGCAATCTGCCAATCCTATCGATGAATTTGCCAGGTTTGCTGGCTTTTTGTTGGCCGAGCCCATGGGAATAATGCTTCCAACCCGCGGCATTCGAAGCCGTGCACCAACAGGAGACAATCCCATGACCCGCTTTCTCGACGTCCCCGCCACCAGCCGCCTGGTCGCCCGCATCGGCGTGCCGCGCTTCCTCGGCGAACTCGTCGACACCCTGCGCGCCGACTATCTTCGATGGAGCGATTTCGACAAATCGCCGCGTGTCGCGTGCCATTCGCGCGATGGCGTCATCGAACTGATGCCGGTCGCCGATTCGCAACTGTTCGCGTTCAAATACGTCAACGGCCACCCGATCAACGCGGAGCGCGGCATTCATACCGTGATGGCGTTCGGCGCGCTCGCCGAAGTCGGCACGGGGTATCCGCTGCTGCTCGCCGAGCTCACGCTGACCACGGCGTTGCGCACGGCCGCGACGTCGGTGCTTGCCGCGAAGGCGCTCGCGCGTCCCGAAGCGCGCAAGATGGCGCTGATCGGCAACGGCGCGCAAAGCGAGTTTCAAGCGATCGCGTTTCACACGCTGCTCGGCATCCACGAAATCCGCGTGTTCGACGTCGACCCGCGCGCGACCGACAAGCTCGTGCGTAACCTCTCGGCGTTTCCGGCGCTCAAGATCGTGCGCGCGGCCTCGACCGCCGACGCCGTACGCGGCGCCGACATCGTCACGACCGTCACTGCGGACAAGGCTTACGCGACCATCGTCACACCGGACATGATCGAGCCCGGCATGCACCTGAACGCGGTCGGCGGCGATTGCCCGGGCAAGACCGAGCTGCATGCGGACGTGTTGCGCATGGGCCGCGTGATCGTCGAGTACGAGCCGCAGACGCGCGTCGAAGGCGACATCCAGCAGCTTTCCCCGGAGTTCCCCGTCATCGAGTTGTGGCGCGTGCTGCGCGGCGTGGCGGCAGGCCGCGAGAACGCGGCGCAAGTCACGATTTTCGATTCGGTCGGGTTCGCGCTCGAGGACTATTCGGCGCTTCGCTACCTCTACGCGCTCGCGCAGGAGCACGACGCCGGCGTCGAGATCGCGCTGATTCCGCCTGCCGCCGATCCGAAGAACTTGTTCGCGCTGATCGGCGCGCCAAGCGCGTCGGCTGCATCGAGCGCGGCCCCCGCTCTCGCCGACTCCTACGCGTTCGACCGCTGAGCTGACGAAACGCGCATCACGCTGCGCCGTTCCCCTTGCCACTTACCCGTTGCCGCACATGAGTCTGCTCTCGATTCAAGCGCCTGCCGCCGTCGTGATGATCCGGCCGCATGGTTTCCTTCCCAACCCCGAAACCGCCGCCGACAACGCGTTTCAGCGCACCGCGGTGGCGGCAGGCGCGAGCGTTGCCGCAGCGGCCCGCGACGAAGTCAACGAGGCCGCGCAAGCGCTTTCGGAGGCGGGCGTTCGCGTCCACGTGTTCGACGACCATGGCGAGCACGGCACGCCCGATTCGGTCTTTCCGAACAATTGGTTCTCGACGCATCCAGGCGGTCACGTCGCGCTCTATCCGATGCACAGCGCGAACCGTCGGCGCGAGCGGCGCGCCGACATCATCGAGATGCTCAAGGCCGAGTACCGCGTGCAAGACGTCATCGACTACTCGGGCCTCGAATACGACGACGTCTTTTTGGAGGGCACGGGCGCGATGGTGCTCGATCACATCGCGCGCGTCGCGTACACAGCACGCTCGCGACGCGCCGATCCGGTTGCGCTGGAGCGTTTCTGCACGCACTTCAATTTCGAGCCGATGTGTTTCGACACCGCCGACGCCCACGGCCAGCCGATCTATCACACCAACGTGATGATGAGCGTCGCGACGGAGTTCGCGTTGGTCGGCTTCGATCTGATCGTCGATGCGGCGCGGCGCGATGAGATTCACCGGCGTCTTGCCGAAACGGGCCGCACCGTGATCGCGCTCGACAACGCGCAAATCGCGAGCTTCGCGGGCAACGCGCTGGAGCTGTCGGGCCGCGACTCGCGCGTGCTCGCGCTTTCGCAACGCGCGTTCGAGTGCCTTTCGCCGCATCAACGCAAGCTGATCGAGCGCTCGGCGCAGTTCTTGCCGCTCGATGTGCCGACCATCGAAATGGCGGGCGGCTCCGTGCGCTGCATGCTCGCGGGCATTCACCTCGCGCGGCGGCATCGGTCCGAATTGCGTTCGAGCCTGTCGATGGTCGCTTAGTTAGGTCGCTTAATGTGGCTCGGACGCGGCGTACTCAAGTCTGCTCAAAATGTTTGCCAATCGTCGTTCGCAAGAGCGAGTTCGTTCGCAGATGCGGGTGCCGCGATGGCGCGGGTGGCAGCCCGCTTCGGCGCAGCGACCGCTACCTTTGCGGCTGGCGCCAAACGCCGCGCGGGCGGCACCTTCGTGCTCGCTACGCGCGGCTTGCTGGGCGCAGGGACCGCCTGCACAGGAGCCACACCCGTGTCGCCGAGCTTGAACACCGCCAGCATGGCGCTCAGTTTCAGCGCCTGCTCTTCGAGCGATTGCGCCGCCGCTGCCGCCTGTTCCACCAGCGCCGCGTTTTGCTGCGTCACGTCGTCCATTTGCGTGACGGCCTGATTGACCTGTTCGATGCCGGTGCTCTGCTCCTCGGACGCGGCCGCAATCTCGCCGACGATATCGGACACCTGCTTGATCGCCTGCTTGACGCGCCCCATGGTCTCGCCGACTTCCGTAGCCTGTTGCGCACCGTCGTGGATCATGGCGACCGACGAGCCGATCAGCTCCTTGATTTCCTTCGCGGCAGCGGCCGAGCGTTGCGCGAGACTGCGGACCTCGCTCGCGACCACCGCGAAACCGCGCCCCTGTTCGCCGGCGCGAGCCGCTTCGACCGCCGCGTTGAGCGCGAGGATGTTGGTCTGGAACGCGATGCCCTCGATCACGCCGGTGATTTCGGAGATCTTGCTGGAGCTGCCGCTGATCTGCCCGATCGTGTGCACCATGCCTTGCACGGCGTCGTTGCCGGTGTCGGCCATATCGGTCGCGCTCACTGCGAGCGCGTTCGCCTGCCGGGCGTTGTCGGCATTCTGCTTCACGGTCTCCGTCAATTGCGTCATGCTCGACGCGGTCTCTTCGAGCGACGCCGCCTGCTGCTCCGTGCGCGCCGACAGATCGGTGTTGCCGCTCGCGATTTCGCGCGACGCGACCGTCACCGATTCCGTCGCCGCCCGGATGCCACGGACCGTATCGCCGAGCTGCTGCTCCATTTTCTGCAGCGACTCGAGAAGCACGCCGAACTCGCCCTTCTCGTCGACGGCGATGTGGTTGTCGAGCTTGCCGGACGCAATGTGATTGGCGAGATTCACGGCCTTGTCGAGCGGCTTCGAGATCGCGCGCACGAGATACACCGAGGCGCCGGCGATGACGACGACGCCGGCAATCACCAGACCAATTGCGGTCCACAGCAGCCTCTCGAATGTGGAATCGCTGTCGTTCACGAACTGCTTCGCCTCGTCGACGTTGACCTTGATGTCTTCGCCGATCAATTGGTGCAAAGACTCCGAGACTTCAGTCCCGGCGTTGATCAGGTTGCCTGCCTTGTCGTAATCGCCGGACTTGAGCGTGGCGATCTCGTCGGCAACCTGCGATTTGAACGCCGCGAGATCGTGCGCGATCTTATCGGCGACCGCACGCTCGGTATCGTTGGACACGCCGGACGGGTAGTAGTCGGACCACTTTTTGTCGATGGTCGCCATGTAGCCGTCCACCTTCGGAAGCGACTTGGCCACGCCGTCGGCGGTCTTGGCTTCCAGCATCGTCCTGAGCTTCACTCGAATTTCGAGTTGCGCAGCTTGGATTTCCGCAAGATTTGCGAGGGGAAGAACGATTCCAGAATAGGTTCCGCTCAGGTTCGTATTCAGTCTTGAGAGCCCCGCCATACCGAAGAGCCCGGTTGCAAGCAGAAGGATGCCGCAAACACCGAGCGCGAGAATGATCTTGAATCTGATGGTTTGCGTGAAGTGGCTCATGGTTCCGTGTCCTAACGTTAATGGCTAGAGCCCCCGTTGAAGCGATTGCTTAATGCAAAGCAACCTCGTCTCTCATATCTTTTCTCTTTGCTGGGTAAACGGCTTGAGCCACGCGTCCCTACAGCGAAAGTCGCGTAAGGATTTGCTGATATTTGCCTAGGGAAAACTGCGAAATGCGCGAGTCACACCGAATCGGCGATCTGCTCGCGCAGCCATTGATGCGCGGGATCGCGATGCGAACGTTCGTGCCAGAGCATCGACATCTCGTAGCCCGGCACTTCGGCAGGCGGCTCGAAAGCCCTCAGCGCGCTCACGTCGCGCACAAGACGCTCCGGCAGCATCGCGACGAGATCGGTGCTCGCCACCACCGACATCACGAACAGGAA
Source organism: Trinickia camelliae (assembly GCF_053525655.1). NCBI lineage: Bacteria > Pseudomonadati > Pseudomonadota > Betaproteobacteria > Burkholderiales > Burkholderiaceae > Trinickia > Trinickia camelliae. The sequence goes on along the minus strand of NZ_JBCHAA010000008.1, from coordinate 40,304 downwards.
GTGCGGAACCGAGAGCACCACGTTGCGCGATAAGCCGGATTCAGCAAGCGCTTCATCCGTCACGCCGTAAAACCCGCCGCCATCCGGCGACACGATCACGTGATCGAGCGCGCAGAACTGCGCGAGCGTCGGCTTTCGTTTCAAGCGCGGATGACCGGCGCGGCAGACCAGCACGTAGCGCTCGGTGAAGAGCGGCAGTCTGCGCAAGCCGGGCGGCGCGCCCTCGGTGGTATGAAACGCCAGATCGATCTCGCCCTGCTCCGCTTGCTTGGCGATGCGCGGCGGCGCCAGTTCCAGGACGGCAAGCCGCGCACCAGGCGCCGCCGAGCGCAAGCGGCTCAAAGCGGGCAGCACGATCGTCGACTCGGCGTAATCCGTCGCCGCGACGCGCCACGTGTGATTGGCCTCCGAGGGGTCGAAGGCGCTGACCGGCGACACCGCCCGCTCCACCGCCGCCAACGCTTCGCGCAGAGGCTCGCGCAACGCCTCGGCGCGCGCGGTCGGCCGCATGCCGCGCGGGCCCGGCAGCAGCAGCGGGTCGCCGAAGATATCCCTCAACTTCGCGAGATGGACGCTCACCGACGGTTGCGAAAAGTTCAGACGCTCCGCCGCGCGCGTCACGTTGTGCTCCGAAAGCAGCACGTCGAGCGTGACGAGCAGGTTGAGGTCCAACCGCCTTAAATTATTCATGGCTATACCTGTAATTCTGGATATTCATTTCTAATATACCTCGTGACGCCCTACTCTTGCTTCCGTTCAGCAACGGAAACCAGGAAGAACCCACCGTGAATGTTCTGCTCGTCTACGCCCATCCCGAACCCAAGTCATTGAACGGCTCGCTCAAGGACTTCGCGGTCAAGCGCCTCGAAAACGCCGGCCACACCGTGCAAGTCTCCGATTTGTACGCGATGAATTGGAAAACCACGCTCGATGCGAACGACAGCACGCACCGCGTCTCCGAGGAGCGCTTCCATCCGTCGCTCGACTCCAAGCACGCGTTCGAACATGGGCTGCAGAGCGAAGACATCGCACGCGAACAGGACAAGCTGCGCTGGGCCGATGCCGTCATCCTGCAGTTTCCGCTGTGGTGGTTCTCGATGCCGGCGATCTTGAAAGGGTGGGTCGAGCGCGTCTACGCATACGGCTTCGGATATGGCGTAGGCGAGCATTCCGACGTGCGCTGGGGCAACCGCTATGGCGAAGGCACGCTGGCCGGCAAGCGCGCGATGCTCGTCGTCACGACGGGCGGATGGGAGTCGCACTACAGCGCGCGCGGCATCAACGGCCCGATCGACGACGTGCTGTTTCCGATTCAGCACGGCATCCTCTATTACCCGGGCTTCGACGTGCTGCCGCCGTTCGTCGTGTATCGGTCGGGCCGCATGGACGAAGCGCGCTACGCGGACATCAGCGACGCACTCGGCAAGCGGCTCGATGCGCTCGCGACGACCGAGCCGATTCCGTTTCGCCGCCAGAACGCCGGGGCCTATGAGATTCCGGCGCTGACGCTGCGGCCCGAGATCGCACCGGATCAAGCGGGCTTCGTTGCACACATCGAATAAATTTTCTACCGCCTCGGTGTGCTGCATCACAGTCGACGGTGACGGTGCGCGAAATAATTCAGCCACCGTGCTTGTCAGCCCACCGGTGCCCAATACGCGTGGCGCCCGGCTCCCGGCATACGACCACCTTGGAGGTGCGTTGTGTTCCACTCGCCTTGCTTGCGCACATGGCTTAGCGCCACCGTGATGGTCTTCGCTGTCTCCGGATGTCCCTGCGTGCATGCCGCACCGCTCGCGGCGGGCGCTGCCCCTCAGCCCGGCGCGAGCGCGAAAGAGATGCGCATGGCGAACGCCAACGCCGCCGCCCAAGTCGATTTTCCGACCCTCGTCGAACGCTACGGCCCCGCCGTCGTGAACATCAGCACGGCGGCTCCGGATCAGCAGGCGTCGGCGCAAGCGCCCGCGCCGATCGATCCCGACGATCCGTTCACGGCGTTCTTCCGGCGCGGCGCGCCTGCGACCTGGACGGATGCGCAAAACAGCCCGCCGCGCGCGATTTCGGGCAGCGGGTCCGGCTTCATCGTCAGCCCGGACGGCTTCATTCTGACGACGGCCCATGTGGTGGATTCCGCCGAAGAAGTGACGGTCACGCTGACCGACAAGCGCCAGTTCAAAGGCAAGGTGCTGGTGGCTGACATCCAGAACGACGTCGCGGTCGTCAAGATCGAGGCCGCGCGGCTGCCCGTGGTCAAGCTCGGCGACTCGTCGCGCGTGCGTGTCGGCGAACCGGTGCTGACGATCGGCGCGCCCTACGGGTTCGACAACACCGTCACGAACGGCATCGTCAGCTCCACCGCGCACGTGACGCCGGGCGGCGCCAACTTTCCGTTTTACCAGACCGATGTCTCCGTCAACCCCGACAACTCGGGCGGCCCGATCTTCAATCGCGCGGGCGAAGTGGTCGGCATTCACGAGCAGATTTACGCCGACACGGAACGCTATCAAAGCCTGACGTTCGCGATTCCGATCAACCTGGCGAACAAGGTGCGCGCGCAGTTGCAGACACAGCGCAAGATGGTTTCGCGAGGCAATTTCGGCGTCGAGGCGCAGGACGTCGACCCCGGTCTGGCTGGCGCATTCGGCTTGCAACAGGCGGCGGGCGCGCTCGTCACCGCCCTCGAGCCCGGCACGCCGGCCGCCACGAGCGGCCTCAAGCCGGGGGACGTCATCGTGCAAGTCGGCGACCAGCCGATCGATCGCGCCGCCGATCTCGTCGATCGTCTCGCCGACCCGCAGACGGGCGGCAAGGTTGCGCTCAAAGTGATCCGCAACCGGAGGCCGATGACAATCGTAGTTCGCACCGCGGCCGCCGCGGGCGCGCCTGACGACGACCTGGGTCCTCGGCAAAGCGACGTCAGCGCCGGAGACCGCCTCGGCTTGGTCACGCATCCGATGACGGCGGCCGAATTGCGCGCAACGGGCGTGGCGCGCGGCTTGATCGTGGACGGTGTGTCCGGCGCTGCCGCGAACGCAGGCATTCAGCCGGGCGATATCATCCTGTCGCTCAACGGCACGCCGGTCAGGTCGCAACGTGAAGTGCTTGCGCTTGCGGCCAAGGCAGGAGGGGAAGTCGCGCTGCTGATCCAGCGCGACAATGCCCGCAGCTTCGTATCGCTCGAACTGAGATGAGCGGTTGAGCTTGCCGTTAAATCAACGCCCCGAGCGCGCTCCAAGGCTGCGCACATTCGAAGCGGTCGCAGCCAGTTCGACCACCGCGCTCTGCGCTGCCCTCGGCACCGCGCTCTCCCGCTTCTCGCGTTCCGGCTCGAGCGGTTCCGCACTGCCCGCCGCCACCGAAAAGCCAAACGTATTGATCCCGCCTGCACTCGCCGCGAACACCGTGCCGCCGTGCATCTCGGCGACCGCCTTCACGATCGCGAGCCCAAGCCCGTGGTTTTCGCGGCTGTTGGTCCGCGAAGCTTCCACGCGGTAGAAACGGTCGAACAAATGCCCCAACGCACACGAATCGATCGGCTCGCCGGGGTTCGCCACCGAGATGTGCACCTGCTCGTTGTGCCGCGCGACCGTCACCGTCACGGTCATGCCGTCCTTGCAATGCTGAAGCGCGTTCATGAGCAGATTCGTACAGGCGCGCCCGAACAGCGACGTATTGACGGGCGCCCGCGCATCGCCATGCGATACGGCCCGCACCTGCGCCTCGTCGAACGGAATCTCGAGATAGTCGAGCGTGCGCCCCACCTCCGCCGCCAGCGACACCTCGACGAGCCCCGTCGCCCGCTCGCCCTGATCGGCGCGTGCGAGGAACAGCATGTCGTTGATGATGCCGCGCATGCGCTCGAATTCCTCGAGATTCGATTGCAGCGTATGACGCAAATCTTCGATCGAGCGATTGCGCGCGGTCAGTGCGACTTCGGTCTGGCCGATCAGGATCGTGACCGGCGTGCGCAATTCGTGCGCGACGTCGGCGTTGAACGATTCGAGTCGCCCATACGCGACGTCGAGCCGTTCCAGCGCACCGTTGAACGAATTCGCGAGATCGTTCAATTCATGCGGCAGCGAGCGCGCATCGAGCCGCTGCGAGCGGTTGTTCGGGCTGACGGCCTGCGCATCGCGCGTCAGGCGCGTGAGCGGCGCGAGCCCGAGCTTCGCCACCCAGTGGCTCAGCATCAGCACCCCGAGCGTGCCGAGCCCGACCAGCGCGGTCAATGCGAAGCCGAACACGCTCAGCGTCCGCGAGTTCGGCAGGCAGGATGCGGCGACTTGCAGCTGCACCGTCGGACGCACGCCGCTCGCCGGGATCGTCGTCGTGTTGACGAGCATGTCCGCTGCGCCCTTGCCCGCCGGGCGAATCTTCTTATAGCCGGGAATCCATTCCGACAGTTCAGTGCCGGTGACCGGATGCCCGTACTGGAAATGCGGATCGGCGCTCGTCACCGAATACTGCGTGCTGCCATCGCGCGGCGTCATGTCGGCGAGCTTTTCGCGCGCCATCTTCCATTTGTCGGGCGTCACCGAATGCGTGACGATGAGCTGCGCGATCTCGCGGCGATCGTCGAGCGATTCGCGCAGGTGGTTATGGAGTTGCGTGCGCAGCACGAGGAAGAGGCAGGTGCCGACGAGCGCGAACACGAAGAGCGCGACGAGCGCGAACATCATCGACAGGCGTCGTGCGATGGATGGGTTCATGACGATGCTCATGATGATGCCTCCCGCCGGGCCGCCCCAAGGGAGGCATCCGCCCCCTCGGGGGGCAGCGAACGATAGTGAGCGTGGGGGTCGTTCACATTTCCGCCTCTTCCCGCACTTCCAGGACGTAACCCATGCCGCGCACCGTGTGCAGCAGCTTGGTCGGGAACGGGCCGTCGAGCTTCGCGCGCAGACGCTTGATGGCCGTTTCAACGACGTTGGTGTGACTGTCGAAGTTCACGTCCCAGACGAGCTCGGTGATCGCCGTCTTCGACAGAATATCGCCCTGCCGGCGTGCGAGCACCGAGAGCAACTGAAATTCCTTGGCGGTCAGATCGAGCCGCACGCCATCGCGGCTCGCGCGGCGGCCGATCAGATCCACATACAGATCGCCCACCGAGATCAGCGTCGATTCCTGCGCGCGCGTGCGCCGCGCGAGCGCATGCAGACGCTCGACCAGCTCCAGGAACGAGAACGGCTTGGTCAGATAGTCGTCCGCGCCTTCGCGAAGGCCGCGCACGCGGTCGTTGATCTGATCGCGCGCGGTCAGCATGATGACCGGCGTCGATTTGTGCGCGCGCAACGATTTCAGCACGGAGAAACCGTCGCGCTTGGGCAGCATCACGTCGAGCACGATCACGTCATAGTCGAATTCGATCGCGAGGTGCGTGCCCTCTTCGCCATCCATCGCGACATCCACCACCCAGCCCTGCTCGGTCAAGCCGGAGCGCAAGTAATCGACGACCTTGTGCTCGTCTTCCACGATCAGCAATTTCATTTCGTATCCCTCGTCTGCGCTATTTGATTATATGAAACGCAGTGTCTCTCTCCTTCTGCTTGCCTGGCGCTTCTCAGTACGTTCCACCGATTAATGCTGCGAAATCGCCGCCGTCCGTTGCGCGTCATCCGGCTTCGCCGCCTGTCCCATCTGCGAAGGATTTCCCGCATCGGGCGCCTTCACGTCCCACCCGCCGCCGAGCGCCTTGACGAGCGCCACCGAAAGCGTCATCTGCTGCCCGTGAATCTGCACGTCCTGGCGCTCGCTCGTCAGCAACGACTGCTGCGCGTCGATCACGTTCAGATACGCGACGAGGCCGCCGGAATAGCGATCGTTCGCCAACTGCAGCAGCTTCTGCGCATCGTCCACCGCCGCATGCGACTGCTTCGACGCACTGTCGAGCACCGACAAGCCGGTCACGCCGTCCTGCACCTGCTGGAACGCATTCAACACGGTCTGGCGATACGTCGCCTGCGCGGCCTGATAGCCCTCGCTCGCGAACTTCACGTTCGCCGCACGCCGCCCGCCGTCGAACAGCACCTGGCCGACCGCGCCGCCGACGGTCCAAAACAGGCTCGGTGCGCTCAACAGGCTCGCGAAATTCGTGCTTTCCCAGCCGATGCCCGGCGTCAGCGTCAGGCTCGGAAAAAACGCCGCTTTCTGCACGCCGATCTGCGCGTTCGCCGCCGCCATCGAGCGTTCCGCCGATGCAATGTCAGGACGCCGCTGCATCAGATCGCTCGGCACGCCGAGCGGAATCGCGGGCACGGTCATCGCGAGCACCTTCGGCTCGATCGAGAACTGCGGCGCCGGCGCGCCGACGAGCGCCGCGATCGCGTGCTCGAACTGCGCGCGCTGGTTGAGCAGCAGCGTCGCCTGAACCTTCGTCGAATCGAGTTCCGACTGCTGCTGCGCGACGTCGAGCCCGGACACCGAGCCCAACTCATGCTCCGAATTCACGTAATCGAGCGCCTTCTGCTGCAGCACCACCGATTGGTTCAGCACATCGATTTCGGCATCGAGCTCGCGCAGCGAGTAGTAATCGGTGGCGAGGTCGGTCGTGAGCACGAGACGCGCGTTCGCGAGATCGTCGCGCGACTGCTCGGCCGACGCTGTCGCGCCCTCGACTTCGCGCCGGATGCGGCCGAACAAATCGGTGTCGTAGTTGATCGACGGGCCGAGCTGGAGCTGGTTCTGCACCGTCGACTGATTCGGCACCGTGTAGGAGCTCACCGGCCGGTTCTTCGAGATCTTGAAGCGATCGGCCTGCCCCGACAGATCGACTTCGGGAATCTGCTGCGCCGAGGTGAACTTGAGCGTCGCCTTCGCCTGCTCGTAATGCGCGACCGCCGCGGCGAGCGTCTGGTTCTGCGCGAGCGCCTGCGTTTCGAGGTCGTCGAGCGTCGCATCGCCGTATATCTGCCACCAGTCGAGCGCGAGCGGCGCATGCGAAGGCGTGGCGACACGCCAGAACGAATCGGTGCGCCACGCTTCGGGCGCCTCGGCCTGCGGCGCCTTGTAATCGGGCCCGACCGTGCAGGCCGCGAGCGTCACCGCGCACAACGCCGCCACCGCGCCGAGCGGCGGCGCAACAGGCAAATGCGTCAATCGCGACGGCAAAAAGCGGCGTGCGCGCATCACGACAGCTCCTTGTCGGTCGATGCCGGCGCGATCGTCACGTGGTCGCCGTCCGAGATCGAATCGCTCGGGTTCACGATCACCTTGTCGGTCGGCTCGATGCCGCTTTCGATTTCGAGGTTCTGTCCCAGGTCCTGCGCGATCACGATCTTGCGCAGATGGACCTCGCCGTTCGCATCGACGACGGCCAGACGCGGCCCTTCGGCACGGAACAAGAGCGCGTTGTCCGGCACGAGCAGCCGCGCGTGCTCGGTCGACGGCACCGCCACTTGCACATAGGCGCCCGGACGCAGCTTGCCGTCGGGATTCGGCAGCGTCACTTCGAGCTGCAGCGAACGGGTCGGCACGTCGATCGCGCCGGCGATGTGCGTGATCGTCCCGTGGAATGGCTGGCCCGGCAGCTCGGCTTGCGTCACGACCACCTGCATGCCGACCTTCACGTTCTGCGAGTACGCCTGCGGCATCTGCACATAGACGCGCAGCGGGTCCGCCTGCGCGAGCGCGAACAGCGCGCGGCTCGTGCCGCTGCCCGCGTCGATCAGGTCGCCGACATCGACGTTGCGCTGCGTGATCACACCCGTGAACGGCGCGACGATCCGCTTGAACGATTCGAGCTGCTGCAGACGCTGCACGTTCGCGTTGGCCGCGGCGAGATTCGCGACGTCCTGGTTGTACGTGCTCTGCCGCTCGTCGAGTTCCTGTTGCGACACCGCATCGCGCTGGCGCAACTGCTGCCAGCGTTCATACGACGATTTCGCGAGCCCGAGGCTGGCGCTCGTCTGTTCGCGCTGGGCGACGGCTTGCGCGAGTTCCTGGTCGATTTCGGGGGTGTCGAGGTCCGCGAGCAACTGCCCTTGCTTCACGTGCGCGCCGATATCGACATACCAGTGCAGCAGATAACCCGTTGCGCGCGCATAGATCGGCGACTCGACAAAGCCGCGCAGCGTGCCCGGCAGCAAGGTATCGCCGCCGCCATCGGTCTGCTTCGGCACCACGACGTTCACGTATTCCTTCGCGTTCTGCACCGTGACGGCCGCGACCGAGCGGTTGTTCATGATGTTCGAGACCACCGTGCGCAGCGCGCCGATCGCGAGCAGGATCAGCACGATGACGATCGCGATCTTCGCGCGCTTCCACTCCCGGGTGCGCGGCGGCAGCTGATGGCCGTCCACCGTCTCTCGTGCGGGAATCGCAAGGGATGCATGCGTTTTTTCTGTCATGTCAGTCAGCCAGATTAAGTCGTTGCTTCAAGCGTGTGTATCGCCGTGGTCGGCATCGTGCGCCTTCGCATGGCGGCGCGCGAGGCGGCCATGAATACCGGCGAACACGAGCGGCACGAAAAAGAGCGTGGAAACGGTCGCGAACAGCAGGCCGCCGATCACCGCGCGGCCGAGCGGCGCGTTCTGCTCCGCGCCTTCGCCGAGGCCGAGCGCCATCGGGATCATGCCGATGATCATCGCGAACGCCGTCATCAGCACCGGACGAATCCGGCTCGCGCCCGCTTCGAGCGCCGCCGTCAAGGGCGGCGCGCCGGCCGTGAGCCGCTGGCGCGCGAACGAGACCATCAGAATACTGTTGGCGGTCGCCACGCCCATCGTCATGATCGCGCCGGTCAGCGCCGGCACGCTCAGGTGCGTGCCCGTCAGGAACAGCATCCACACGATGCCCGCCAAGGCCGCCGGCAGCGCGCTCACGATGATGAGCGGATCGATCCACGACTGGAAGTTCACGACGATCAGCAGATAGACGAGCACGATCGCCATCGCCACGCCGACGCCGAGCCCGATATACGACGTGCGCATCGTCTGCACTTGGCCGCGCATCACGATCGAGCTGCCGCGCGGCAGTTGCGCGCGCGCCTCGTCGACGAGCTTGTTGACTTGCACCGCGACGCTGCCGAGATCGTGCCCTTCCACGCTCACGTAGAGGTCGATGGTGGGCCGGATGTTGTAGTGCGTCACTTCGGCGAATTCATTGCGCGGCGACACTTGCACGAGGTTGCCGAGCAATTGGGTCGATTGCGCCGCTTGGGCCGGCCCGGCGCCGGCAGGCGCGGCAACCGGCGTGCGCAGCAGCTCGTCGATCGACGACACCTGGTATTGCGGCGTCTGCACCGCGACCGTGTACTCGACGCCGTTGCGGTTGTTGAACCAGAAGGCCGGCTGCGTCTGCGAGCTGCCCGACAGCGAGATCAGCACGTTCTGCGCGACGTTCGCCGCGCTCAGATTCAATTGCTGCAGCCGCGTGCGATCCATCTCGAGGTGGATGGTCGGCTCATTGAGCTTCTGCTGGATGTGCGTATCGACGGTACCCGGGATCATCCGCACCTTCTTCAACAGATCGCTCGCGACCTGGAAATTGCCGTGCTGGTCCGCGCCGGTGATCTGCACGTCGATCGCGGCAGGCAGGCCGAAGTTCAGGATCTGCGTGACGATGTCCGCGGGCTGGAAGAAGAACTCGACGCCCGGGAATCGCTCGGGCAGCACGGCGCGCAGCTTGTCGATGTAGCCTTGCGTCGGCTTGTGGTCCGCGTTCAGCGCGACCTGGATCTCGCCGTCGAGCGTGCCCATCGTGCCCGCGTTGCTGTACGACAAGTTGATGCCGCTATACGGCAGCCCCAGGTTGTCGAGGACCGTGTGCAGCTCTTTAGGCGGCACCACCTGCCGGATGACTCGCTCGACGTCATCGGCGAGCCGCGCCGTTTCCTCGATCCGCGTGCCGGTCGGCGCGCGCATGTGCATGCGGATGTCGCCCGCATCGACGGTCGGGAAGAAGTCGCGGCCGAGCGCGAAGACAAGGCCCAGCGAAACGAGGCAGAACGAGAGAAACACCGTCGAGAACATGCGGCGGCGCACGAGCAGCGTGGAAAGAATCACGATGTAGGCCGCGCGCATGGTCTCGAAGCGCTGATCGAAGCGGTGATAGAGCCGCATGAAGAGGTTCGGCTTCGTGCCGTCCTTCGGCTTGTGCGCGTGGCCCATCAGCAAGAGCGCGAGCGTCGGCACGAGCGTGCGCGAGAGGATGTACGACGCGAGCATCGCGAACACCACCGCTTCGGCGAGCGGCACGAACAGATAACGCGCGACGCCCGTCAGGAAGAACATCGGCACGAACACGATACAGATGCACAGCGTCGAGACCAGCGCCGGAATCGCGATTTCACCCGCGCCCTCGAGAATCGCGTCGTGCAGATTGGTGCCCATGTGCAGGTGCCGCTCGATGTTTTCGATCGTCACCGTGGCATCGTCGACGAGAATCCCGACCGCGAGCGCAAGGCCGCCGAGCGTCATGATGTTGATCGTCTGCCCGAGCGCATGCAGCGCGAGCAGCGACGACAGAATCGACAGCGGGATCGAAATCGCGATGATGCAGGTGCTGCGCCAGTTGCCGAGGAACAGCAGGATCATCGCGGCGGTCAGCGCGGCGGCAATCAGCGCTTCACGAATCACGCCCGCGATCGACGCCTTCACGAACAACGATTGATCGAACAGCGGCGTGATCTTCAAATCCGGCGGCAGCGACGCCTGCGCGCCCGGCAGCAAATCGCGCAGCGCGCTCACGATCGACAGCGTCGACGCGCCGCTGCCGTTCTTCAGGATCGAGATCAGCACCCCGCGATGGCCGTCCTGGCGCACCACGTTGGTCTGCGGCGAGAAGCCGTCGCGCACGTGGGCGACTTCGCGCAGGTAGGTCGTCGCGCCGTTGACCGTGCGCACCGGAATGTCGTTCAGGCCCGCCACGGTCGGGGGCGAGCCGTTCATGTCGATCGTGTATTCCTTCGCGCCGATCTTCGCGGTGCCGGACGGCAGGATCAGGTTCTGCGCGTTGACGGCGTTGACGACGTCGATCGGCGTCAGGCCCTTGGCGAGCAGCGCGCGCGTGTCGAGGTCGACCGAGATCAGGCGCGATTTGCCGCCGTACGGATACGGCACCGCGGCGCCGGGAATCGTGATGAGCTGCGGACGCAGGAAGTTGAGCGCCGTGTCGTTGAGCTGCTGCTCCGACTCCTTCGGGCTAGAAAGCCCAAGCTGAATCACCGGGATGCTCGACGCCGAATAGCTGATGACGAGCGGCGGCGTGGCGCCCGGCGGCATCTGCTTCAGCTGCGCTTGCTCGATCGCGACGGTCTGCGCGATCGCGGTCTGGATGTTGGCGGTCGGCTGCAGGAAGATCTTGATGATCGCGATGCCCGGCAGCGACTGCGACTCGATGTGCTCGATGTCGTTGACGGTCGTGGTGAGGCTGCGCTCGTTGACCGAGGTGATCCGGTTCGCCATGTCCTCGGCGGACAGACCCGTGTAGTTCCAGATAATGCTGACGACCGGGATGTTGATGTCCGGCAGGATGTCGACGGGGGTCGTCATCAGCGCGAACGGCGTCGCCAGCAATATCAGTATGGCCATCACGATGAACGTGTATGGCCGTTTAAGCGCAACGTTAACAATCCACATTGATACGCGCCCGCAATATTCAGAAAGGAAGTCGAATCGCCAGGGATAAAACGTGTGCGCTACGTTTCACGCCGGCTGAACACAAATTACGCTTAGATAACACGCGTGAAACGCCGCAATTGAAAACGCGTGAATGGCCGTCGGGCGCACCACGGCAGGTGGTGTACGGCAGCGGACGTCGGCAGCGCGCGAGGGCCGCTCCAAGCCCCATGCGGCCGCATCATACGGCAATCGCCGCGTTCGAGCTGGGCCGAAGAGCGGCAGTCTTGTGCGTGTTTTCCGGTGATTCGGTGACTATCGTAGAGCGGAAGCCCTAACACCTTGCTGGCGCGAAAATGGCAAATTTGTCAGTAATTAAAATGTAATTATCATACCGACTCAATTGTCAGAAATCGTAATGCGCCAATTGGGGAATTGCAATCAGGCTGGTTATCATCCATGTCTGCCGGCGAAGACCCGCTTCGGCACCAACGACCAAAGGAACTCTCACGCATGACCAGCGCAACGCAATTCGACAACGTGTCGGTCCTCAAGCTCTCGAACACGTACTTCGACGGCAAGTGTGTGTCTCACACGGTGCTGTTCAACGACGGCAGCCGCAAAACGCTAGGGGTGATTTTTCCCTCGACGCTGAAATTTTCGACGCAAGCGCCGGAGAAGATGGACGTGACGCGCGGACGCTGCCGCATTCGTCTGACGGGTGAGAGTGAATGGCGTGAATATGGCGCCGGCCAATCTTTCGACGTGCCGGGCAACAGCAGCTTCGATATCGAAGTCGTGGAGACGCTCGATTACGTCTGCCACTATGGTTGATGAGTGGTTGATGAGCGGTCGGCGCTCAGTCGACGCTTAGTTGATGCACTGCCGGCGGCCGCCGGCAGCGCCCTCCCTACAGTCCCCAAATGATGTCGGCGTTCTGCCGATGCGCATTTCCAAATACCGGTCATCACGCAGCACACACAAGGCGATGCGCCGTTTTATATCACAATGAAATATAATAATGAGATATCGTTCTTTCGCTTCTCGAGGGTTTGACCTTAAGGTGTGACCCCGTTGGCGCATCGTCCACCTGGCTTCTGCTTCTAGCTTTCAATAACCGGTCAAATCTTGTCCCGTTCCGCCCTCGCTCGCTGGTTCGTCAGCTTTGCCCCAAGTCCCGTTTCCGTCCGATGGCAGGAACGGCTGCGCTCGTGCATCGGCGCGCTGATCGGCATCGCCGTGACCGGCGTCTCCATGCACTTTCTGCTCGGGCCCGACGCGCGCATTCCGTTCCTGGTGGCGCCAATGGGCGCTTCGGCCGTGCTGCTGTTCGCCGTGCCGGCGAGTCCGCTCGCGCAGCCGTGGTCGATCATCGGCGGCAATCTCGTCTCCGCCACGGTGGGCGTCGCTTGCGCCGGTTGGCTGGCCGACCCCGTGTCCGCCGCCGCCCTCGCCGTCGCGCTGGCCATTTGTGCGATGTTTGCGCTGCGCTGCGTGCATCCGCCCTCGGGCGCGGTCGCGCTGACCGCCGTGCTCGGCGGCCCGGCCGTGCATGCGCTCGGCTTTCGCTTCGTGCTCGAGCCGATCGCCATCCAATCGGCGGCGCTGCTGGCATCCGCCCTCGTCTATCACGCTGTCACGGGGCACCGCTATCCGCATGCGGGGCGCCAGAATGCCGACGATAAAAACGTCGGCAATGTGGGGGCCGCCAATACGGGCATCACGCGCGCCGAACTGGAAGCCCTTGTGAAGCGGCGCGGCGAGTTGCTCGACATCGATCCCGACGACCTCGAATCGCTGCTGCACGAGGCGCAGATGCTCGCCTACGGGCGCAGCGCGAGCGAGCTGACCTGCGCCGACGTGATGTCGCGCAACGTGGTGTCCGTCTCGCGCGGCACGCGGGCCGCGGCGGCGTGGAGCCTGCTCAGGCGTCATCAAGTGAAGGCGCTGCCCGTCACCGACGATACGCAGCACGTCGTCGGCATCGTGACGCGCACGAACCTCGTCGAGAGACGCGCGTTCGGCCTCCCGTCACGACCAAAGCTGCCGCTCGTGCGCTGGTTCAAGCGCAGCACGGTCCCGGCGCCCGTGGTCGGCGAGCTGATGAGCACGGCGGTCTGCACCGTCAAAATCGGCACGCCCATCTCCGAACTGATTCCGATCTTCGCGAACTCCGGGCACCACCACATTCCGGTGCTCGACACGCATCAGCGCCTGGTCGGGATGATCACGCAAGCGGATTTGATCTCGGGTCTTTATCGCCAGGAGCAAGCCAAGGAACGGCGCGCCGCCTGACGGTTGCTCCGCACAGATCGCGGCAGGCTCAGTGACGAGCCGTAACGCCTTGATGTAGAGGGCGTTCTCGGCCTTTTATATCACATTGTGATACTATTCCGCTTTCCATTTTTCCTGCCAGCCACACAATGAAAGCGCCCACCCGCAACGGTCTCGACAAAGCAGATTTCGAACAGCTATCCGAATTCCGCTATCAAATGCGCCGCTTCGAGCGCTTCTCCGAGCAAGCCGCGCAGAGCGAAGGCATCACGCCTTTGCAGTATCTGCTGCTCTTGCACGTGAAGGGCTACCCCGGCCGCGAGTGGGCCACCATCGGCGAGCTCGCGGAACGCCTGCAAGCGCAGCATCACGGCGTCGTGGCCCTGGTGTCGCGCTGCGAGGCGCTCGATCTCGTCAAGCGCAAGGTCAGCGAGGCCGACCGCCGCCAAGTCGAAGTTCACCTGCAAAAAACCGGCGAGAAATTGCTTTCTCGACTCGCCGAGCTGCACCGCGCCGAATTGAAGTCGCTCGACGGCGCATTCAACGTTCCTCAAATCGATTATTGAAATGGACACGCACTTCGACTCCCACAAACGGGATTTTTCCGTCAACGCCCGCCTTCCGGGCATCTCCGCGCTGGCGGCGGTCATCGGCGTGATGAGCACGATCGCAGCGGTCGTGCTGCTCGATCTGATTCATCTGTTTACCAATCTGTTCTTCTTCGGCACGTTCTCGATCGCCGACCATTCGCCCGCGCTCAACAAGCTCGGCCCATGGGTCATCCTCATCCCGGTGGCAGGCGGCTTGATCGTTGGGATGATGGCGCGCTTCGGGTCCGAAAAGATCCGCGGCCACGGCATTCCCGAAGCCATCGAAGCGATCCTGTTCGGCAAGAGCCGCATGTCGCCGACGGTCGCCGTGCTCAAGCCGCTGTCATCGGGCATCGTGATCGGCAGCGGCGGCCCGTTCGGCGCCGAAGGCCCGATCATCATGACCGGCGGCGCGCTCGGCTCGCTGCTCGCGCAATTCATCAAGCTCACGTCTGCCGAACGCAAGACGCTGCTCGTGGCGGGCGCGGCGGCGGGCATGACGGCGGTCTTCGGCACGCCAGTCGCCGCCGTGCTGCTGGCCGTCGAATTGCTGCTCTTCGAATGGCGCCCGCGCAGTTTCCTGCCGGTCGCGCTCGCCTGCGCAGTCGCCGGCTTCGCGCGCGCCCTATTCTTCGGCGCCGGCCCGCTGTTTCCGCTTCAGACGGCCGTGCCCGGCGCCGCATCGCTCGTTTCCTGCGTGATCGCCGGGCTCTTGGCCGGCGCGCTGGCGTCGGGCTTGTCGGCGGCGCTCTATCAAGTCGAAGACTGGTTCCACAAGCTCCCCATCCACTGGATGTGGTGGCCGGCGCTCGGCGGAATCGTGGTCGGCATCGGCGGCTTCCTCGAACCGCGCGCGCTCGGCGTCGGCTACGACGTGATCGGCGACCTGCTGCATCAGTATCTGCCGCTGCAGATCGCCGTGGCGATTCTCGTCGTGAAGGCGATCATCTGGGTGATCGCGCTCGGCTCGGGCACGTCGGGCGGGGTGCTCGCCCCGCTTCTGATGCTTGGCGCGGGGCTCGGCGTCGTGTTGGGCCATGTGCTGCCAGGCGGCGAGCCTGCGCTGTGGCCGCTCGTCTGCATGGCCGCTACGCTCGGCGCGACGCTCGGCGCGCCGCTCACCGCAATCGTGTTCGCGTTCGGTCTCACGCACGACGTCAACGCGCTGCTGCCGCTGCTCACCGCGACGCTCGTCGCGCACGGCTTCGCCACCGTCGTGATGCGACGCTCGATCATGACCGAGAAGATCGCGCGCCGCGGTTATCACATCTACCGCGAATACGGCGTCGATCCGCTCGAGCGCCACTATGTCGATGAGGTCATGACGCGCTCGGTGCAGACGATCGACGGCAACATGACGGTGCGCGAAGCGCTGATCGCGTTCTTCGGTCCGATGCAGACGCATCGCGCGTACCCCGTCGTGCGCGACGGCGTGCTTGCGGGCATCGCTGATCGCGAAAAACTACTTGCGCTGCACGACGGCGCGGACGGCTTCGGCCCCGACACGCGCGTCGCCGACGCGTTCGCCGGCCAATCGACACCGGTCGCGCTCGTGAGCGAATCATGCCGCGCCGTCGCCACCCGCCTTGCGGTGCACGGCGTGGAACGGCTGCCGGTGGTCGAAGACCGGGAGACGATGGGGCTCGCGGGCATCGTCTCGCGCAGCGACCTCGTCAAGACGTCGCTTGCGCACTTCGACGAGGAGCACAAGAAGGAACGCTTCCGGCGTCTCACGCCGGGATCGGGCAAGCGGCATTTCCCGCCGGTGCGCAAGACGGGCTGATCGGACTACGCAATTCCCCTAAGCTAAAGTTATCTTCGAATCGCGCCGTTAAACAGAATAAGCGCTGCGCGAATTCCCGATGTCGTAAGCCCTATCGGTGAAAACGTGCGGTGGGTTAACATTTACGGGAATCCGTTACTCAAAATCGTGTTGTTTGCGCTAATACCGACATCTAGAATTCGTCGTATATAAGCAGCAAACAAAACGGGGATACGGGGGTTGCGCTGTAGCGGTGATGTGGCGCGAGGGGCAGATGGCGTAAGCCATTGCAGGCGATAAGCGGGATAGCAGACATTGGGAACATCGGCCTGTGCGGGGCCGCACATTCCCGGCAATACGAAGCGCGAGAAAATACGCAGGCGTGAAAATTTACTTGCGTTTCGATTTGCGAGATCAATGCGTCCTTTATCGCACACGCAATTGGCGGCAAGCGCCAAATAATAATCAGCGAGGGGGGTGCCGACTGAGCTTTTGCCGCGATTCATTGGAATCGCGCCGATCCAAAAGCCATAAATGCCAAACGCTCAGTCGGCGTCGCAAAGCTGATAACCAACAGCCTGATGGGGAGGCGAAAATGGACATTCTAGAAATTGCGACGAAAGCAGGCATGCAAGTCCTGGTGGACGCTCGCATCGGCCGCGAAACGTATCACAGCGTGTGTGGCTCGCTGCCCGCACTGCAGCGTTTTGCCGACGCGGTTTGTGCGGCGATGAACGAGGAAGTGCCGGCTGCCGCCGCTAGCGACGAACAGCGGAAGTGATGCACTCAGGGCGCTCGGCGCGAGCCAGCGCCTTGGCGGCGCTGCTTTGGCGGTGTTTCGGCGGCGTTTGCGCGCTGCAAGGCATCGCTTGTCTTACGCCGGCGCGGCGTCGAGTTGCTCGGCGCAAGCTTGCAAACCCTTGAAAATCCGCTCGGCGACCTTGAGCGGAAACCCGGCCGGCAAGCGCGCCGCGACCGTCTGAATCACGCCCGGCGTCGCTTCGATCAAGCGTGTCATGATCGGCTCGGCATCGTGTCCGTAGAAGCACTTCGGCGCCATCGCGTTGAAATGCCGGCGCTGAATCTCCTTCATCGCATAGTGCTTGCTCCTGCCCTCGATCGCCATCGCAAGCTTCGCCTTGTGCCACGACCATTGGCTCGGCCCGTCGCCTTCGACCGGCCAAATCGACATCACGTCATAAAGCGGTGTCAGGCGGCAGCGCCCGCCGGGCAGCAAATGCAGGCTGAAATTCTTGGCATGGCCATCGGGCGCGGCGAGCATCCAGAAGACGATCTGCGCCGCCACCAGCGTTTCGATGTCCGCCTCGGCACGCTCCGATCGGCGCAGAATCTGCGCGATATCGCGCATGCCCGGCCCGCCGTCGACTTCGTATTTCCGATACGGCGGCACGCCCAGCGCCTGGCAAAAATCCTCTTGCGGCAAGCGCAATAGCCACGCTTTCGACTCGTGCAGGCGCCGGTCGAAGCGCTCGACGCTCAGCACTTTCTGCGTGCCGAACGTCTTGATCTCCGCGCGCGCCACCGGCAAACCGTACGCCGCGAGAATCTCCAAGCACAGCCATTCGTTTTCGACCGACGTGCTGAGATCGGCCCGTTTGTTGCCGACGAGGCCGAGCGGCAGCTTGAGAATGTGCGTCGTCGGCGTCGCGCCGTGGGGCAGCATCCATTGGCCGCCGTGCCACAGGAGTGCGGTCTTTTCCTGCGCGCCGGCTAGCGACAGACGGAATTCGTCGCCATCGGCGCCGCTCGCGCCGAGCGCCCGCCCGCTGACGGTTTGACCGAGCAGCGCTTCAACGTCCGTTTCCGTGAGCGGCGTGCCGCGGATGCTCGCGACGTCGTGCGGCGCTTCGTCCTCGTCGAGCAGCTGCACCGCCCCGACGCAATCGCGCCCGATCGCTTGCAGCAGGTCGAAGGTGTCGGTCGACGCCGTTCTGAAACGGCTTGCGATGCGTGCGCGGATAGCGTCGCTATCCGGCAGCAAGTTGTCGAAATAGTTGAGGACCGCGTCGCCGCGCAACGGCAGGTTGTTCGGGCTGTACGGCAGCGACAGCGACAGCGGACGCCCTGCTGGCGACTCGATCCACGCGTCGTCGTATTGCAGCTCCATGGGGCCGCGAGTGGGAATCCGCCAGACGCCAATCCGGGTGCCGTTCGCCCAGACGGAAAGCGCCCGGGTCAGCGATTTGCGGCCCATCGGCTACCACTCGCTTGCTGAATCGCGCAGCTCGAACGTCGGGTGCTCGTCGCTCAGCTGCAGTTCGAGGCGGTAGACGGCCAGGAGCGCGAACAGTTGCGTGATGGTGATCGTGCCGGGATTCAATTCCATCGTTGAGAGCCGGCTCTGGCTCACACCGACTCGCGCGGCAGCTTGCGCCTGCGTCAATCCCGAGGCCCGCCGAGCGGCGGTGAGGATGGTGCCGAGTTGATCGGCGGTGGCGAGGAGTTGTTGCACGGCGTTTATCCCTAGCACGAATAAACGCAGTTTATGCCCCAAACAAATAAACGTCAAATATCCGCAAAACAGATAAAATAATTTTATTCGCCTGACAGCTAAACCGCGCTTATATTTCCCGCCCCTTGCCCAAAACCAAGCCCTCGCCCGTCTCCGCCATGCCGCGCCCGCGTGCACGGCGGACACGCTCACGCAGAGCGTCGCGCCGCCGACAAGCGTACTTACTGACCTGCCACGCGCGCCATGCTCTCTGACGAACGGCGCTTCATCAAATAGCCGACCCACATCACGACGAGCCAGACCGGCACCAGCCAGACCGACACGGAGAGCCCGGGCGTCATCGCGAGAATGACGAGCACCATCGCCATATACGCGAGGCAGATCCAGTTCGTGACGGGAAACCAAGGCGACTTGAACGCCAGCGTCTCACCGGCGGCGAGCATCGCTTTGCGCGACTTCATATGCGTGAGGCTGATCAACGACCAGTTCAGCACCAGCGCGGCGACGACCAGCGCCATCAACACACCGAGGGCTTCCGCGGGAATCAGGTAATTGATGATCACGCACGCAAAGGTGGCGAGCGCCGAAAGACCGATCGCCAAATAGGGCACGCCTCGGCGGTCGACCTTCATCAACGCGCGCGGCGCGTTGCCCTGCTCCGCCAGACCGTAGAGCATGCGGCTGTTCGCATACACGCCGCTGTTATAGACGGAGAGCGCGGCGGTCAGCACGACCACATTGAGCACGTTGGCCGTCAACCCCGCGCCGATCTCCGAAAAGATCATCACGAACGGGCTGCCGCCCTGCGCCACTTGATTCCACGGATACAGCGACAACAAGACAACGAGCGAGCAGATGTAGAAGATGAGAATCCGATAGATCACCTGATTCACAGCTTTCGGGATGCTCTTGCGCGGGTTGTCCGCTTCGGCCGCGGTGATGCCGATCAACTCCAACCCACCGAACGAGAACATGATCACAGCGAGCATCATGAAGAGGCCATGAAAGCCATGCGGAAAGAAACCGCCGATGCTCCACAAGTTGGTGATCGACGCCTGCGGACCGCCATGCCCCGAGATCAGCAGATAGCCGCCGAACAGGATCATGCCGATGATCGCGATCACCTTGATGATCGAAAACCAGAATTCCGTTTCTCCGTACGCCTTGACGTTCGCCAAATTGATCGCGTTGATGGCGACGAAGCAGACGAGCGCGGACAACCACGCCGGCACAGCCGGCCACCAGAAGTGCACGTAAGTGCCGACCGCCGTCAATTCGGCCATGCTCACGAGCACGTACAGCACCCAATAATTCCAGCCGGACAGGAAGCCGGCGAAGTCGCCCCAGTATTTGTACGCAAAGTGGCTGAACGAACCGGCGACGGGCTCCTGCGCAACCATCTCGCCCAACTGGCGCATGATCATGAACGCGATCAGGCCGCCGATCGCGTAACCCAGAATCATCGACGGGCCTGCCGCCTGCAGAACGCTCGCCGAGCCGAGGAACAGCCCCGTGCCGATCGCGCCGCCGAGCGCGATCAATTGGATATGGCGGTTTTTCAGGCCGCGTTTGAGGCCGTCTCCGTTTTGCTGCGTTGTTGGAATAGTCAAAATGCGCCCTACGGTTTGAAGATAGACAGCTCGGGACAGTCGGAGAGTGGCCCGGGCAAAGCGAAAATTATACTTCTCTCGCTATTGTCCAACCTTTGGATACGCACTCCTTTTGCTCCAAAGCACCCCGCGTTGCGCATGGCTGCTTGGCCTGGTTCATTGCGCCCGCACTTACGCGGGCGCAATGCCCCGCTCGCCTCAGTGGTCGGCTTCCGGCTCTGCCCGCGGCGCCTCCTTGATCAGCAGAAGCGGCACGGCCGTCTCGCGCAACAGCGATTCCGCAACGCTGCCGAGCAATAGACGCCTCATTCCGGTGCGCCCATGGGTTCCCATCACGATGAGGTTCGCTTCGAACTCCTCGGCGGCACGCGTCAGCACCTGCGCGATGCTTTCGCCGTACGAATCGATTGCCCGCACGTTGCCGGCCACACGCTGATTCGCCAACAATTCGCGCGCTTCGTCGAGCGCCTTCGTTGCGGCCTCGGTCACCGCCGAGCTCGCCCGGTTATCTTCGACAAAACCGCCTCCGATATCGACAAGTTGAGGCGAATGCGCCACGACGCACACAGCGAGCACCTCCGCGCGCATCGCTTGCGCGAGTTTCATCGCCTCGTCGAGCGCTAGCCGCGCCGCTTGGCTGCCGTCGACCGCCACCATGATTCGTTCGTACATGACACTCTCCCGGGCTTGTGCCTGCTTTCGTTGAAGAAGGGACCGCGCAACCGTCGCGGCCGCGCAGAACGTTCAGTTTGAAAGCTGCACCGCCTTTGCACCTTGACTCGAATCAACTGTCCGTGAGGCACCACGGAACCGCGCTCGACAATCGCAGGCGAACCCACGCGTTACTCGACGACGCGAATCTGTGGGACTCGTCTTTAAGGATAGCTTCCGCAGCGGGTTCGGCATCGGCGCACGCGTCGATTCGTCCGCTCAATCCGTCGCGAAAAACGGGTATAGGCCCGATACGAGTCATCCCAAGCGCGGTAGATTTTTTCCGGCCTCTCTCACACTAAGCGGCGACAGCACATCGCGCCTGTCGTCGAGAAACTGCCGGATCGCTTGCGGGTCGTGCCATGCGTAGTCTCGCAATGCCCAGCCGATCGCTTTGCGAATGAAGAAGTCCGTCTCCGGCGCGAGTGCGAGCGCGTGACGAAAGAGGCGCGGGACGTCGGTCTCGTTGCGCCAGCCCAGTTGATGCAACATCGCGATGCGGCGGACCCACAGGTTCTCGTGCCCCAACGCACGATCCATATGGATCTGGCAGGTCGGGGCATGCTTTCTGCTGGCCCTGATCACATCGCCGACAACGCCCGCAAGACCATCCACCGAATCCCACCACGACTTTCGCTGCGCGAGCGAAAGCAGCGCCGGAAGCTGCTCGAGCGTCAACGCTTTCCAATGACGCGCGAGCAGGTCGACGGCCACGTATTGATATTCGCGCTGCGGCAACGTCCATAAGCCCTCGGCCAGCTCGATGAGCCGGGCCGCGTCGACGCCCTTGAGTTCGCGGAGAATCGGCAGCACGGCCGCACGCCGTTGCGGCGTCGGTACGCCCAGGTAGTCGAACTGGTCGCGCATATAAGCCCGCATCGCGATCGCTTTTTCTGCGTTAGCGAGCGGCACGAGCGCCGCACCGACGCGCTGATTGAATGATGCTGCGGTCACGTTGCGAAACCTCTCGAAGACGGCTGGAAAGGAAGACTACGACGATATCGCGCTAGCGGCAGATCAGCGCTCGGGCAAATCCGCCGACGGCGTCTCGGTGCCGAGAATGCGCGCCGACAGTTTCGCGTCATAGCTCGAATGGACGTGAACGCGCTTCTTGTCCGGATAGGCATAGCCATAGGCTTTGCGCAGCGCGAGCGACGCCTCGTGGAACCCCGACAAAATCAGCTTTTGTTTGTTCGGATAGCCCGCGATATCGCCGACTGCAAAAATACCTGGGCGGGACGATTCGTAGTTGCTGGTGTCGACAGTCACGCGTCCCGCGCGAATGTCGAGCCCCCAGTCCGCTATCGGACCCAGATCCGCGACCAAGCCATACAACGCAATCAAATGATCGGCCGGCAGTGTGACCGCTCCTCCGATCTGCTTGATGTCGACCGATTCGAGCGCGCCGCCCGGCGCATTGAGCGCGGCGAGGGTGCCGATCACGATGTCGAGTTCGCCCTCGACCGCCGCGCGCTTGACCTCCTGCACCGTCGCCTCAGCCGCTCGAAACGCGTCGCGCCGGTGCACGAGCGTCACATGCCGCGCGACTTTGCGCAGCGCGAGCGCCCAGTCGAGCGCGGAGTCGCCGCCGCCCGCAACAATCACGTTCTGACCGGCAAACGCGGCGACCTTGCGCACCGCGTAGTGCACGTGACGCCCTTCGAGCGCCGGCGCCTCGTCGAGCGCAA
The DNA here is from genome assembly GCF_053525655.1 of Trinickia camelliae. Lineage (NCBI taxonomy): Bacteria > Pseudomonadati > Pseudomonadota > Betaproteobacteria > Burkholderiales > Burkholderiaceae > Trinickia > Trinickia camelliae. The sequence continues at coordinate 17,641 of NZ_JBCHAA010000008.1, read as the reverse complement.
TGCGTTGCGGCACGAAGGCGCCATTGCCGGCGGACAACAAGATCGCTGCGGCATCGAATTCGAGCCCTTGGTCGGTCGCGACGGTCCAGCGTTTGTCGTCGGCGCGTTGCGTGACGCTTCGCACCTGTTGCCCAAGATGAATCGGAAACCCGAAAGGACGACACTGCTCCATCAAACGCTCGACCAGCTCGCGCGCCGTGCAGACGGGCACTGCCGGAATATCGAAGATCGGCTTCTCCGGATACAGCTCGATGCATTGCCCGCCGACTTCCTTTAACGCATCGACGATGTGACACGACAATCCGATCACACCCGCTTCGAATGCGGCAAAAAGCCCCACCGGGCCGGCACCGATAATGAGCACGTCGGTGCGCAACGGGGTGGATTGAGCGGCGACCGGGTCGGCGTCGGCGATAGGTGCGTCACTGGGCAAAGTCGTTTCGCTCACGTCGTTTCCTCGATAACCGGTTGAACACACTCACAACGATACCCGGTTATGCGAAGCGAGCCCGAGGCGCGGAATTTGGCATGGTTCTCAGTAGGGTCACACCATGCTCAAGGTGTAGACGGTCGCGGATACCGCCCCTTGCGTGATACCATTCTTTACATTCCCCTTTACTTTTGCTTTCGCATTCGGCAGCGCTTGCGCGGTCGGCTACTGCCCGCGCCTGTTCGTCGTCGTTGCGCCCTATCCGATCATGAGAAAAAAGACTTGCTACCTTACTGAACTCGATGTCACGCGCCTTGAAAAGCACGCTGCACAAGCAAGCGCGCAGGCTGGCTATCTCGACATGCTGGATGAACTGATGGAACGCGCCAGCATCGTCGATTCGCGCGAAATCTCGGCTAATGTCGTCACCATGAACTCGAAAGTGACCCTCGTCGACAGCGACACCGGTGAGCCGATGACATGGACGGTCGTTTATCCGCCTGAGGCCAACTTCGAAAATGGGCAGTTGAACGTGTTTTCTCCGGTGGGCCTGGCGTTGCTCGGATCCAAGCGCGGCGACACGATCCGCTTCACTCCGCCGAACGGGCAGGTAAAGACGCTGAAAGTCGATCAGATCGTGTTCCAGCCGGAAGCGGCGGATGACTTCACACTTTGAGGCACACATGCCGCGGCGAATCTCTAGCCGCGGCGCCGAGATCGGGAAGAAGAGAGATTGCGCGCCGAAGAAATCGCGCTCAGAACGAAAAAAGGGTGCCGCGTCCGGCACCCTTTTTTCATGCTGCTAACACAACCAGCGACTTCGCTTTAGAAGCGGTGACGCAGGCCGATCGTTGCTGCGGTTTGGTTCGGCGAGGTCGACGACAGCGTCGACGAATCGCCGTTGTAGATCGATGCGAACGGCGCGTCACCCATTGCGTGCTGGTACACGACCTGAGCGTACACGTCCGTGCGCTTCGACAGCGAGTAGTCAGCCTGTGCGCCGATCTGGTGGAAACGCGAGCTCAAATCAACACCGCCCACGCCACCCTTTTCCTGCGTAAACGTGTATGCGAGGCCCAGACCCAACGCCGGAGTCAAGTTGTACTTGCCATTGACTTCGTAATTGTTCTGGCGAAGGGTCAAGCCACTAAGAGCCGAAATGTTGTCGACACGAACTTGCGACCATGCCACGCCGACTGACGCCGGGCCGAACTCGTAGCCAGCGCCTGCACCATACTCACGTTGGCGCGAGCCACCGGAAAGGTCCCCGCCCAGATACGTGGCGCCGGACTTTGTAACGTTCGGGTTATTCTGCTGAGCGTATGCGCCGCCGATGCGGAAGCCTTGGTATTGATACGACACGCCGCCGCTATAGGAGCGGTTGTTGGTAAAGTTCGTGTCGTTCGAGAAGCTGTAGGTGCCGCCAAACTGGAGGCCCGCGTAGTTGGCACTCGCGAACTTGATGGTGTTGTTCGAAGCGAAACCACCATTCGTGCTCAGATTGTCGAAATTGCCGTGGTGGGCAAAATAAGTGCCGCCCCAAGTACCCGTTGCCGTGAACGGCGCCAGATAGTCTTGCACGGCGTCATACTGACGACCCAACGTCACCGTGCCGTAGCCGCTCGACAAACCAACGAACGCTTGACGGTTGAACATGCCGCCGTTGTTAGCCTGAGTACCGTTGCCAAGGTTGAACCCGCTTTCGAGGTTGAAGACCGCCTTCAAACCGCCGCCCAGATCTTCCGAACCGCGCAGGCCCCAGCGGCTTTGGTCGATGCCGCTACCCATGCGCCACAGCGCCTTGCCATCAGTCGCGCCCGCCGCCGGAGCGACATTGCTCTGATACGTAATACCTGCATCCAGCACGCCATACAGTGTGACGCTGCTTTGTGCGTGAGCTGCGACTGCAAACGAAGCAGAAACTGCCGCCACGATTAGGGTTTTTTTCATGTGAGACAAGCTCCCTTAATAAGGACTGGCCTTTCGACCTTGGTATAGAAAGAGAAAGACGGAGGCATCACTCGAAACGACCGCTTACAGTGATCGTTCAGCCTTTTCTCAACCGCCTTACGAGGACCGAGTCTACGTTCCACCCTTACAGGAAGCATACGCACATCATGCAATACATTTTTTCATCTACAGAAATAATAAAAACGAACTGAAAGCCCAACTCATTGTTTTTACATAAGTTTTTATTAGTCACACGAACCCTTTTCGGGACATGCCGCGCTTATATCAAATTATTACAATCAGCCTTCTGGTTGTAAATTAACAACGATATATTAATAAGATCATCTCAAAAACAGCATTTATGCCATCTAAAGCATCGCCAAATCTCGAGAAATTGCGTGTATTTTTAACAAGACTAGCTGGCTGTCCGCCTCGAATTGCGTTTGAATTTATCGACGCAATGGGTGACTTTGGATGCCGAATTCGACAGACATGAGAGGTCGCACTGTATTTTTCATCGATCGCGAATGCCTCCGGCCGCGCTCGCGCAGCCTGCGCCGCCACCGCATCCATGATCGAACGGCGGCCTCTATCCGCCCTCCGCCTGACCTGGTGGACAGCCTCCGGGCATGTCTCCGGCACGGCCTGTTTTGGGAGGGCCGCCACCTCGGCCGGGTCCGGGTGGTCCGGGCCGGCCCCCCGCCGCCACCTCGACACGAACGCCCCCTCCGCCCCCTCACGCTCGCGGCTACATCTGGACCAATGAGCATTGGCGCTGGCACGACGGCACCTACGTCTGGGTGTCCGGCCGTTGGATCAGCGGCCGGCAAGGATGGCGCTGGGTGCCCGGCCGCAGGGTCAAGTCCGGACCGGGATGGGTGTACATCGAAGGCCATTGGGCGCGCTGATGCGTCTTGGGGCACCGTGGGTCGTGGGCCGGCAATATGGCCGGCGGCGCGCCGAACCGCCCTTCCTTTCTATTCAGCCGACAACATCGGCTACAGTCGCCCGCCGCGCGAGGCCAATGCGCGGCCGCCGGCAGCGGTTTCGCATCATGGTGCGCCGCGTCGTCATATTGACTTCCGCCGCTGAGGCGGTCCGCATACCATAGACTTTCGCAGCGCCCACCACACGCCGCGCAACGCAAAATCAAAAAGGCTCGCCATGAAACCTCAGATTCAGGCATTCCACGACTCCGCGACGGCGACCATCAGCTATGTCGTCCACTCGGGCCCCGGCACGCGTTGCGCAATCATCGATTCCGTGCTCGACTACGAGCCGCATTCCGGCCACACATCGACCGTTTCGGCCGATCGCATTGTCGAGTACGTGCGCGAACAGCAGTTGCACACAGAGTGGCTGCTCGAAACACATGCGCACGCGGACCATCTGTCTGCAGCACCGTATCTGCGCGAGAAGCTTGGCGGTTCGATCGGGATCGGCGAACACATCCGCTCGGTACAAAAGATCTTCGGGCCGGTCTTCAATTTCGAGCCGGCATTCCGTCCTGATGGCTCGCAGTTCGATCGTCTGTTCGCGGCCGGCGAAACGCTGCACATCGGCGAGCTCGAGGCCATCGTGCTTCACGTGCCCGGACACACGCCCGCAGACGTGGCGTTCATGTTCGACGGCGCAGTGTTCGTCGGCGATACGCTCTTCATGCCGGACGTCGGCACCGCCCGCTGCGACTTTCCCGGTGGCGACGCCCGCGCGCTATTCGCGTCGATACGCTCGCTCTTGGCAATGCCGGACGATACCGACCTCTATATGTGTCACGACTACCCGCCCGCGGGGCGCGATGTCCGATGGCGAACCACGGTCGCCGAGCAGCGCGCGATGAATATCCACGTGCGCGACTCCGTCGCCGAAGCCGACTTCGTCGCCATGCGAACGGCGCGCGACGCGATGCTCGGCAAACCCACGCTGATCATCCCTTCGATTCAGCTCAATATCCGAGCAGGCGTTCTACCCGAACCTGAAAGCAATGGCATCCGCTATCTGAAGACGCCATTGAACGTGCTATAGCGCGCGATTCATTGTCATCGACACTCGAGAACAACACGCAGGGGCAACCGTCTTGATTCAGTGAACTCGGCGGCTCGATCCGATTAATTCGATATGCTTATCGTTGGCGGTGGCGCCTGAGACATCCCAAATACGACGCTTGTCCATTCATGATCGAGAACAGCAAAGTCGCGCCGGCCGAGTGCGGCTTTCACGGCAAACCGCTACCGACCTTCCCCCTCGATTCAACGATGCTGCACCGCCTTGCCTGGCAGATGAAGATCTTGCTAATGCCCCGGCTTTATTGGAACGACATGCTCAAGGGCCGCGAACGGCTAACGCGTACGAAAGCCGTGTGACGCGCGACGACTAGTCAATAGACGCCAATGTGCTTGGCCCCACTGGCGATTCACGCCAAAGATGGCGGATGAAGCCGATACTCTCTTGATCTCGGGCCTAGGAGCGGCGGTATCCTGTTTGCATACCGCTTGGCGGATCGGAACGGCCCGTATGGGGGCCTGCATGACCCGACGCCCCGGCGTTCGCGTCGAGACGTCCGTCGCCGCTTCGCCTCGAATCCTGCCGCTTCGGCTAGGGGAGTAAAAAAACGATGAGCATCCGTATTTCCGCCTTCACCTGCATCGCACTACTGATGATCAGCGGGATGGCGTCCGCGCAGCGGCCTGTGATCTATCCTGCGCGCAGCCAGACCCCGGCGCAGCAAGCAATCGACAACGCGCTCTGTTACGGCCAGGCAAATTCTCAGACTCATATCGACATGGCCCGTCAGCCGCAAAAGCCGACGCGCACAACGCCGATCAACTTCGCCGCGGACGCTGGGCACGGCGCATCGGCGCCGCCCCTGCCGCCAGGCATCGCCGCAAGCGGCACGCATCCGGCGAGCGGTGCGGCAACCGCAAGCGCCGCCAGTGGATCCGCCTCCGGCACCGCGATGGCGACCGCATCCGGCGCAGCCGCCGCGTCAGGCGCGGCGTCATCGACGACGCTCGCGCTGGGATCCGCGGGTGCTTCAGGCGCACTAGGCACTTCGGGCGCGAGCGGCGTCCAGATGCCTCCGTTGCCGCCGCCGGAGCCGCCGATGACCACCTACTGGCGCGCATATGGCGATTGCATGCAAGACCGGGGGTATGTCGTTCACTGAAATAGGGTTCGACGGCCCAACTGCAATGCGCAATCGGACATATACAAAACACAATATTCCGTGTTGTGCATACAAAATACCAAGCACAATATTGGGCCGATCCATCCCATTCACGGACGAACAACATGCTGACAAGCGTCGAGCAATTGGAAGCGATTTACGGCGCGCCAAGTGAGCGCGCAATCTGGAAGGAAATCTCCTACCTGAATGAGGACTATCGCGCGTTCGTCGAGGCATCGCCCTTCATCGTGCTGGCCTCAGCCGGGCCCGACGGCACGGATTGCTCGCCGAAGGGAGACGCTCCCGGATTCGTGAGAATCATCGACGAGCGCACGCTCGCGATTCCGGATCGGCCCGGCAACAACCGCATCGACACTCTTCGCAATATCGTCATCGACGGACGTGTGTCGGTACTCTTCATCGTGCCGGGCGTCGGCGAGACGCTGCGCGTCAACGGCCGCGCGACCGTATCGAACGATGCCGACCTGCTCGAATCGTTCGCAGTGGACGGCAAGTTGCCGCGCACGGCGATCGTCATCAATATCGAAACGGCGTACTTCCACTGTTCGAAAGCGCTGGCGCGCTCCCATCTATGGAACCCCGAGCGGCACATCGAGCGCTCCCAACTACCGAGCGCAGGCCAAATGCACAAGCGGCTCGCTAGTCGCGACTTCGACGCACAAGCCTACGACAAGGATTTAGCCGAGCGGCTGCCCAGCATGCTTTACTGAACCGATGAAACCCGCGGCGACGCGGGAGGGTGCAACCGCGAAATTCACGCCTACCCCGGTAAATCTTTCGGCACCGCGTTATCCCGCAACCGCAAATTCGGTAATGATCGGGACTGCCTTCGTTAAGCGCCTCCTATCATCGCCCCTACGGCCCTACCATGCCTCGCACCGCACCAGGAACCCGTAGTTTTGTGAACTTGAATTCATTCGTCTGCGATCTAGACTGTTAAATCACGCTCTGCGGATTTTTATGGAGGACACGAAATGCGTCTGACCATTCTGATTAACGGTTCCGATCCCACCGTCAATCATGATTACGCCGTGCTGTGGCTCGACACGGACGAGCGAGTTTGGTCGAGGGAATCGCACGATGGGATCGACCTTCCGCCCTGGGGCGAAATGCGCGACGAAAACGGTGTCACTACACTGTGCGCCCCGAGCGAGGAGGCGCCTTTGTGCACGTTGCGCGGACTGCATGTCGATCGCCATCAGCGCGTCTCGACCGCGCATGGCACCGCTGCATGGTCCAGCGTCGAAAAACACATTGCGATGGACGGATTCTGGCGCCTGCAAGCTGTCGATCGCCAATCCGTATCTGCAGAAAACAGCGTGTTCCGGCGCTAAAGCGCTGCTCACGAACATCGCTATTCGCACCGCTCAAAGCCACAAGCGCTCGAGCTTCAGGAACACGGCCAGTCTGACGACGATACTCGTCGACTCGGCCGTCCGCTAGTTCACCCACCCCGAACGTCAGGCCACTCGCAACGCGCGCGCCCGGGGCCGCCCGCTCCCTTGACAATGCTTAACAGTCGACCTTTCCGACTGTGGCTAGACTTGAGTCGTGAGGCAGAGGACCGCCCACGTGTGCGCTCTTAAGCCCGCTTGATAGCGGGCTTTTTTTCGCCGATTATCTGTCGGCGATCGGCCACTTCTTACCGCTTCGTTCGTTATGTAAGTATCAGTAAGAAAACAATTCGTTATCCGTCACGCGCGCCGATCTAAAATCCGGCCCATGAATACACAGGTCCTCATCGTCGACGACGATCCGGTCGTGCGCGATCTACTGTGCCGGTTCCTCAAAGAAAACGGCCTCGATGTTTCCGTACTGCATGACGGCAGCAATTTGCGCCGGCGCCTCGAGCGCGAGCGGCCATCCGTTGTCGTGCTCGACATCATGATGCCGAACACCGATGGCTTGCGCGCGCTGGCGAATCTGCGCGCTGCCGGCGACGATATCCCGGTGATCTTCGTCACCGCGCGGGGTTCGGTCGCCGATCGCATCGTCGGTCTCGAACTCGGCGCGGACGACTACATCACGAAGCCCTTCGATCCACGCGAATTGCTGGCGCGCATCCATACCGTGCTGCGGCGCCGCGGCCCGGCATCGACCAGCGCACCGGAAGCACGCGACCGGTTTCGCTTCGGCCCTTTCGAGCTCGACTTCGCGACGCGCGCACTGCTGCGTGACGGCGCGCGGCTCCCGCTTCGCGACAGTGAATTCGCGCTCTTGAAGATCTTCGTCAATCACCCGTACAAAGTGCTGTCGCGCGTGCTGATACACGATCTCGTGCACCACGACGAACTCGCGTTTCGCGACCGCAGCCTGGACGTGCCGATCTGGCGCCTGCGACGCATCATCGAAGACGATCCGTCGAACCCGTGCTACGTGCAAACGGTGCGAGGCAAAGGCTACGTGTTCGTGCCGGACGCCAATCCGTCGCAAGCTTTCACTGAGGCCGTGTCTAACGCATGAAGAACCCGTTGAACACGCTATTCGGCAGAATGGCGTTGCTCTCAACGGCAGTGCTTCTTGCAGTTCAGGCCGGGTGGTTCGCATTACTAACGACGCAGCCGACGCGCCATGAAGTGGACGGCTTCTCGCGCGGGTTGCTGCTCGTTCTGCAAGCCGCCAACGGTGAAGAGTCGACTAACGTCGAGCTGGCGCCTGCGTTGCGCGTGCATCTCGTGCCCACCTGGAACATGCCGGCGACCGTGCAGCTGCACGAGCCGTCCAGTGCACCGTTCGTAGAGTTGATCCAGCATCTGCGTGCGCGCTTGCCTACCGGCACGCAAATCGCCGTCGACGATGCGCATCCGCCGCGGCTGTGGGTGCGCTTTCCCGGCAGGTCGGCCTGGATCGTCGCGCCGATCGATATCCCGCCGCGCCCGAACTTCGTAGTCGAAGCGCTCTCGATGCTCTTTGCCGCGCTGCTCTTGTCGCTGCTTGCCGCGTGGCAAATGCAGCGCCCGCTCACGCGTGTGGCCGATGCAGCCCGTGCCTTCGGCGACGGCGCCCGCCCGCAGGAGGTCAATGAACGCGGCCCGCGCGAATTGCGCGACCTGATCCACTCATTCAACGACATGATGCGGCGCTTGAACGAAGCGGACGCCGACAAGGCCGTCATGCTGGCCGGTGTCGCTCACGACCTGAAAGCGCCTCTCACAAGACTCAAACTTCGCGCAAGCGTATCGGTCGCCGAGGAAGAACGCTCGGACTTTGTCCGCGACATCGACTCGCTGACCCATATCGTCCAGCAGTTTCTCGAGTTCGCCGGACAAACCGCCGATTCCGGACCGCCCATCCCCGTCGACGAATTCCTGCGCGAGCAATTCTCCGTGTCCGACGAAGACACGGGCGAAACGTCGTTATTCAATCTTTCGCTTACAGCGGGCCCCTCCTTCCTTTTGCCGCGCACGCTGGTCGACCGGCTCGTTACGAACCTTGTCGATAACGCGCTCGAACACGGCACGCCGCCAGTCGAGATATCGACGTCGCAAACGGATACAGAGTGGATCATTTCCGTACGCGACCATGGCGACGGCATCGCGGAGGAGAAAGTCGAGCTGGCCATGAAGCCGTTCGTGCGGCTCGATTCGGCACGCGGCGGCGAAGGGCATTGCGGCCTGGGGCTCGCGATCGTCGCGCGACTCGCGCAAGACCACGGCGGACGCTGCGACGTATCGAACGCCGACGACGGCGGACTGCAGGTCCGCATCATGTTGCCCACGGAGCACGCGCGTGCGTGATGCCTGGCTTCTCGCGCTCATGACCGGTGCCATCAGAGATTCTGCTTACCGGGCATTACCGGAGCCACCTCGCACGCCAATCAACGCGTATATTCGGCCCTGGCTATCTCGAGGCCAACCCTCCTAGGCCCGTCCGGCTTTCATGTCGGCGGGCCATTTTTTTGCCTCATCGATCGCGCAGTGAAGTCTGCGAGTCGAAGCCATTTAAAGCGTGTGTGGCTAGTCCTCGATCAGCTTGCTCGCAAGCGCATAGATCTGCTCATCAAGCGCCTTGACATGACGCTTTCCGGCCCGGCGATAGAGTTCCTCCTGCGCCGCCTTCCAATCGTTTTCACAAGCGTGCAGCAGCGCGACGCCCTTCTGTGTGAGCGTCCAGAAGCGCATGCGTAGATCATCGCCCGCCTCAGCCGCGACAAGTCGCTTGGTCCGCAGCGTCGCAAGCGTACGGCTCAAGGTCGTCTGATCCAGCAGCAGTTCGTCGGAAAGCTGCGTTGTGCTGACGGGCTCGTCTCGATCCAGCGCCATCAGGATCGTGAATTGTGTGATACGGATGCCGTGCTTCACCAACTGAGCATCGTATAGCGACGTAATGGCGCGCGCGGCTTGACGCAGCGTGCCGCAATGACATAGCAACCGCAACGGCGGTTCAGACATGATGCCCCTCTCGTTAGACGGAAATCGCATCTCGCGAGATGCGGTGCCACCGAAACCCCATGGCTGAGTATCTTTTGGTTCTTTAGAAGACCGCCACGGACGAGGGCATTTTACATGCATATACATGGATATAGCCTGCGTGCGTAAGCAGAAGAGCGAGTGCCGGCCCGCCAGACACCGACTCGACGACGGCAGGCTCCGCGTCTTGCGCTAGCGTCCGGACCTAGCCGCCTGACTGCCGGCCTGCCTAAGGTTATGCGCATAAACTTTTTAAAAATTTTTATCGCCGAAGCAGTCGGCAAAACGCCCAACATTTACATCACGTTTACACAGTCGCTTGCTTTCTTTAGGCCAGCCCTACAAACGATCCGCTAGCCTATCGACATGCCCATCACCGTTCGCTTTTGAAAACAACCCTCGGCATGAGCGAGAAAAAATCATGTTGAAAATACTAGTGCCGGTTAGTCGCTCGTCGCGTTCGCTTCAAGCCGTTCGGCACGCGGCGTTTCTATACAGTGAGCGATGTGCGTCCGAAATCGTGCTCATGAACGTCCAACCGCCACTCGAATCGACTCGCCTCGAAGCGTTCTACCCCCTCTCCAAGCTCCGCTCCCTCGAAAACTCATACGCGCACGCTGCCCTGAGTCGTGCGGAGCACATCCTCAAGGACGCCGGCGTCAAATATTCCGTCTCGATCCAGGTCGGACCGCTGGTCCCGACAATTGCGGAATGCGCCGAACAAACCGGCTGCGATGAAATCCTGCTGGCCGCGCCGCGCAACGATCCGTTGCATACGTTCTTCAATTTCTTTAGCCACAGCGTTCTGGCACGCCTGCTCCGAATTTCGCGGGTACCGGTTACCGCCGTGCGTTAGCGCGCAAAAATTGGCGACCTTGTTGCCTGAAGACGTGGCGACAGCTAAGCACGCGGCGCTACGAAGCGGAACGTCAAGTTGATGCGCTCGCCACGAACGCTGGGCTCCTTCGGCACGCGGTGGCGCCATTCCGCTTGAGTGCGTCCGCGCATGACGAGCAGGCTGCCGCCCGTCAATTGAAATGATTGAACCGCCCCGGTCTTGTTATGGCGCAGGTCAAACCGGCGAGCGGCACCTAGGCTCACCGACGCAATCACAGGTTCCACGCCCAGTTCCGGTTCGTGGTCGGCGTGCCATCCCATGCTGTCGTTGCCGTTTCGATAGCGATTCAAAAGCACGCTATTGAAGCGCGCATTGCTAACGGCTTCCGCTGCGCCCTTCAGCTCCAGAACGGCCGGCGTCCACGCGAGCGGCGCGTTGCGTATGCCCGAGTACACATAGACCGCGCCGGCGTCCCCTTGCCATGCAGTCAAGCGCGGCAACGGCGTGAGCCCCGCAGGGGTGTACATGGTGTCCTGCTTCCACTCGACCTCGGCGATGACGCGCTCGAGAATGAGCATCGCCTCGTCTGCTGATAGCCAATTCGGATACCAATCGACATCGGGCTGTGGAATATCACCGAAAATGTCATCAATCATCGCTTTCATGGGCGTATTCCGGTTTTAAAAGTCATTGTGTCACGATAGCCAGATGATGTTCACCTACTGCTCGACATCACGTATCATGAAACACGAATCGTGAATTAAAAGGAGGATATCGTGCTGATCGCAGAAACCGAAGCCGTGCTTCGTGCCTTGGAAGCGCACGGAGCGAACGTCGATGCCACCGCGACTGACCGCAGCCAGAAGCTATTGAACCTCGAACGCCCTACTGCCGAGTTGCTGTTTCTTTTGGTGACGGCAAGCGGGCGCAGACGCGTGCTGGAGATCGGTACGTCGAACGGCTACAGCGCGATCTGGCTTGCCTGCGCGATGGAGAAAACCACCGGCAATCCGATTACCACAATCGAACGAGACGCGGCCAAGGCCGCACAAGCGCGCGAAAACTTGCGTCGATCCGGCGTCCAGAACTACGCGCAAGTCATCGAGGGCGATGCGACGCAATGTTGCGCCGCTCTCGATGGCCCGTTCGACTGCGTCTTTTTCGATGCGGATCGAATCAGCGCCCCCTCTCAGCTCGAACTCCTGCTTCCGAAACTCACCGACGACGTGTTGCTGATCGCCGACAACGCTCTGTCGCACCCGGAAGAAATCGCCGGCTATCTGGCCGTCGTCAATGCATTGCCGCAATTCGACGCGACCTTGATTCCGGTAGGCAAAGGATTGCATGTGGCATACCGTCGACCGAATACCAAAGGAGCCGTTTCCCAATGACTGCCGCGCCCCCAAAGCTCAAGCGCTCGACGCTCGCCGTCGATGCCTACGTCGCGGTGCGCGACCTGCTGCTGGACGGTAATCGTTACGCGCCAGGAGACAAGATCAGCGTGGAGGAACTGGCCGGCGACTTGGGCGTCAGCCGATCGCCGGTTTGGTCCGCCGTAGCACGCCTGGAAGCCGAGGGGATCGTCGAAGTCACGCCGCGCCAAGGCGTTTTTTTGATCGCGTTCGAGCCCGCACGGCTGGCCGCGGTGTTCGAGGCCCGTGAGGCGCTGGAAGGCATGGCGGCCCGGCTGGCCGCACGCAGGATCAGCACGGCGGAACTGGCGGCGCTGGCGGATTCGATCGATCACCAATCGACTGCCATTCGGAACCAGGATCGGGCAGCCTATGATCAGGCGAACCTGCAGTTCCATCACGGATTGCTCGACGCCGCACAAAGCCCCGCAATCAAGAAAACCCTGTCGGCGCTCTATGCGCAGACTCGCGCGATGTGCGGAAAACGCGCGACTAGCTTTGCCGAGCTCCAGGCGAACCGCGACGAACACGAGGCCATTCTCCGCGCGCTTCAGGCTCAGGACGAAAACGCGGCCGAGCGCACGGCCCGTCGCCACGTCGCCGAGCTGCTGAAAAAGCTGCTTCAGCCGTAGTCCGGAGCCCCGTCGGCAAACAACGCCGCTCGCCGGTTATCATCTGGGCACCAAGCGACACCGCTCACCGGCGATCCATGGCTTCAATCGCATTGACATCGGCAGCCGCTGCAGCCGACGCCATCAGCCTCAACTTCCGCTTCCCCCTCGCACCATGACGCTTCCCGATACCGCCCTCGATCAACTCTTTCGCAACGCGCGCACCCATAACGACTGGCTTCCCAAGCCGGTCGACGATGCGCTTCTCAAACAATTGATCGACCTCGTCGTGCTCGGCCCCACGTCCGCAAACTGCAGCCCCGGCCGCTTCGTGTTCGTCAAAACGCCAGGGGAGAAGGAAAAACTGCGCCCTGCCCTGTCGGCGGGCAATGTCGAGAAAACGATGGCCGCGCCGGTGACAGTCGTTGTCGGCATGGACATGGCGTTTTACGAGCATTTGCCGAAGCTCTTTCCCCACGCGGATGCGCGCAGCTGGTTCGCGGGCAATGACGCCGCGATCTCGGCCACCGCGTTTCGTAATTCGACGCTGCAAGGTGGCTACCTGATCCTGGCGGCCCGTGCGCTGGGACTCGACGCCGGCCCGATGTCCGGCTTCGATTCTGCAAAAGTCGACGAGGCTTTTTTCGCGGGTACGACCGTGAAATCGAATTTCCTCGTCAACCTGGGGTACGGCGACCCGTCGAAGCTGTTCGAACGCAGCCCTCGCTTCGCATTCGGCGAAACCGCAAAAATCGTCTGACCGATGCAAAAGCGGCACCCGTGCGCATGCGTGCCAAGACGCACGCGCAAGGGTGCCGCTTCATCTATTCGTCAGCGAACGTGAGCGCGCTGCTGCTCGGCTCACATCAACAACGCAATATAAAAGACCAGCGCCCCGAGCAAGGCGCCGACGAAGCAAAAGCCTTCGCCCCGTTCGTCGCCACCGGATCGCAGCCAGGCGCCGGCCGCGCCGAACAGCCCTGCGATGCCTAGCGCCGCGAAGACCATGACGACGTAAAACAACACGTCGCGCGAGATCTCAAGCATGTCGAGACGGCGCACGCCGAAATAAACGGCAAGCGCCATCAACGAGAGCCCCACCAGCGGCAGCATCACATGACTGCCCTCGTAGCCGACGTGGTGTTCGCGATGCGGATGGTCCCCAAACCTGATTAGCTTCATCATTCGCCTCCTTCCATCGTGCCCGTCAACTGCAGCGGTGGAACCGAACCATGAAATTAATAGTTTAGATCAGCATTCGCGCGGAAGAATCCGCCATTGCGTAAAAATCGGAAAACCGGGAAAAACAGCGACCACGCGCCGTCGGCGCCCCAAATCGGCCGCCAACGGCGAAAGCGTTCTGTCTGTAAAATGACTCGGCCGCCCTCAAGGAAAGCTGCACAGCACAGCACAGCGCAGCGCCGCCTTGCCGATCTTCCTTTTCTTTCCCTCTTGCCCTATGCGTCGCTCAGGCTTTTTTGTCCGTGCCATCGGCATCGTGGTTCTGTTGCACATTTATATCGGCTTGCGGCTCATTCCCGAGTTGCCGGTTGGCCCCGCGTTCCGTGGGCTCGCAGCACTGTGGCTCGTGTTGTCGTGCGGATTGATTCCCGTCGGCATGCTTGCTCGCACGTTCGAGCGCCAGCCGCTTGCCGACCGGCTCGCTTGGATCGGTCTGCTTACGATGGGCTTCTTCTCGTCGCTGCTCGTGCTGACGGTGTTGCGCGACGTCGCATTGGCGTCCCTTCTGACCATCGACGCGCTTTGGCCGCGCTCCGTGCCGCTCGCTCGCTGGCGGATCGACTCCGCCGCGGCGGTGCCGCTTCTCGCGCTGCTGTCGACGGCAGTCGGCTTTGTCAACGCTCGCCGGCGCGCGCGCGTCGTCACCGTCGACGTACCGATCGAAAGCTTGCCCGCCGCACTCGACGGCTTCACGATCGTACAGATCAGCGATATCCACGTCGGCCCGACGATCAAACAGCGCTACGTCGACGCGATCGTCGATGCAGTCAATCGGCTCAAGCCGGACTTGATCGCGGTGACAGGCGACATCGTCGACGGCAGCGTCGCGCAGCTCTCGGCCCACACCCGCCCGCTCGGACGCCTGAGCGCGCGATACGGCGCGTACCTTGTGACCGGCAACCACGAATACTATTCGGGCGCCGACCAGTGGATTGCCGAATTCGAGCGCCTCGGGTTGCATGTGCTGTTGAACGAGCATGTCGTCCTCGATCACGATGGCGCACGGGTTCTTATCGCGGGCGTGACCGACTACACGGCCGGGAACTTCGACCCCTCGCACCGCAGCGACCCTGTCGCGGCGCTCGCCGGTGCGCCCGGCGACGTCCGGGTGCGCGTGCTGCTCGCGCATCAGCCACGCACCGCGCCTGCTGCCGCGGACGCGGGATTCACACTCCAGCTGTCAGGACACACGCATGGCGGGCAGTTCTTTCCGTGGAATTTCTTCGTTCGACTACAACAGCCGTTTACGGCGGGACTCGCACGCCTCAATAACTTATGGGTGTACACGAGCAGAGGCACAGGTTACTGGGGACCGCCAAAACGTCTTGGCGCTCCGTCGGAGATCACGCGGCTAAGGCTGGTGGCAGGCGCCGCGGCCTGACTGAAAGAAGGAGTACGCGATTTCGTGCTTACGCGCGTTTCGTTTGGACACGCTTCATCACATACCTCACGCGTTCTGCGCAGTGCAGCAATTTTGAGTTGACGTTCGCGTCGGCAACTGCCTAGAATTTCGCTATTCTCAATTTTTGAGGTCCGCCGCCTTGGACAGCAGCTGTAGTCGATCCTACCTTGGTCTCACCGCCTGATCGGCAAGTCCCGCGCCAGTTTTTCTCTCTGCCGCCGTCTTGCCAACAGGCGAGCGGTGCGCGTCGCAATTCGCTGCACCCCTGTGTATTCTTGTTCGAAATAACCGTAGCGCGCTAATGCTCGCGCGATGGGTTGTCGTGCGCTGCACAGTCCATCGACAACGATCGTCGAGATACCCGAGGTGCATCCGCTTGCTCATTCACTAACGAGTTCGCGTTCGCCGTATGACATCAATACGTTCACCGAAGCGTGGCATGCTCACGCTCTTGACTGCTCGTCGGGCCACGTACGACACCAAAGTTCGCGATCGAATCCATCATTCAACAAAACCATTAGAACGCTTATCCAATGACGCTTGAATTCGCCCTCCGACTGCTGGCCGCGTTTTCGTGTGGGGTCGCAATCGGCATCGAACGCCAGATGCGCCAACGCACGGCCGGTCTGCGCACCATAACGCTCGTCGCAAGCGGCGCTTGCTTGTTCGTCACGCTCGGCGTCCTGACTGGCAACGGAACAGCCGGCGTAACGCAGATTGCGGCGTACGTCGTGTCGGGTGTCGGATTTCTCGGTGGCGGTGTGATCATGCGAGACAAGGGCTCCATTCAAGGGATCAACACAGCCGCAACATTGTGGTGTTCCGCCGCCGTCGGCGTGCTCTGCGGCGCCGGCCACTATGGTCCCGCGCTCGCCGGCACCGGCATCGTGCTGCTAACGAATACGGTTCTGCGTGAAGTCAGCAAAGCCATCAATGCAACGCCCGTTTCGAACGCGGACCTGATACGCGAGTACGTCTTGTCCGTCGTCTGCCGAGAGGAGGACGAGATTCACATTCGCACCGCACTTTCGAACTCGATGTACTCGACGCCGCTGTCTTTCCAGAGCCTCACGAGCGAGGATGTACCCGATGCGCCCGGGCGCATCCTGGTGACAGCAACGCTCAAGCTGCATCCCAAAGATCAATCGAAGCTCGAGCTGATGGCAAGCCGCATCAGCATGGAAAAAGGCGTGTCGAGTGTGAGTTGGATCGCGAAGGAAGCCGAGCCCACGCCCGAATGAATATCACCTCTGCGCACGGCCGCTCAAATCCTTCAAAAACCTAACAGGTTGATTCGATTTGAATGCGCTGGAGCGCGTTCTCGCTTGCGAATGAATGTACTGTCACCTATAACAAGCGTATGCGATGGCCCTAGCCCCCGACGCGGGATTGGTCATGGTTCCGTCCTCCTGTGCAGCCCGATGCCGAGAACGACATGAACTCAGTGACTGCGCGCAGTGCATTTGCTTGTTGCCTTGTTGCTGATATGTACGGCGTTCGCGGCGACTTGCTTCTCCGTGAGCACCGGTCAAATCCAATTCGACATGATTTGTCGGTTTCGCTCAGCCTCCACGCAACATCTCTAAATAGTGTTAATTCCGTATCCTAACTATGGACTCGCCTATGAGCGCCATTTAAGCTCGGTCAGCGTAACGATTTTGCGCCTTTCTTTTTACTCTTAACCACGGAGTCTCCACTATGCAACACGGGCTCATTGCATGGCTCATTATCGGCGCAATCGCCGGCTGGCTAGCGGGCGTATTGGTCAAAGGCGGCGGTTTCGGATTGATCGTCGACATCATCGTCGGGATCGTCGGCGCGTTTATTGGTGGTTGGTTGTCGCGCGTACTAGGGATCTCGCTCGGCGGTGGCATGATCGCATCGATCATTACTGCGGTGATCGGCGCGGTTATCTTGCTATTCATTATCCGCCTCATCAAACGAGGATGAGGCTAGGGAAATAATTTAACGTCGGCGTGTCCTGAGGATGCGCCGCGTTCCACTGCCCTGGCTGCGGCGAGCCGATAGAGCGGCAGCGGCCTGTTTTCTGAGGGTTTTTGCGGGACTGGTTTTTCCGGCGCGTAAACGCCACAACCCCACCTTTATGGGGTGGGGTTGTGGACTTGGGTAAGGAGCCTGACGATTACCTACTTTCACACG